>NZ_VSWH01000001.1:1316666-1975000 GCF_009602705.1 Chryseobacterium vaccae
AGCCAGGTATCATACAGATTATAACGGCCGTCTTCAAGATAGTAGTCTGCGCCAATATTGAAGCGTGATTTTAAATTCTCTGTCACCCGAAATGCTGTGTTTCCTCTCAATTGAAGATAATTGAGACGTGAACTGTTTTCATTATAACTCATTTCTGCAAAATTATTTCCACTCACCGCTTCGTTTCCCCGGTCAATTTGTCTGTTATGTGATAAAACGACTAAGTAGAGCGTGTTGCTTCCCACGATTTTATTGTCAAGCAGGTCTGTCACAATTGCATTAATATTAAATTCCGGATAAAGTGTATTCTGTTTTCTGACTGCAATTTTGATCTCAACCGTTTGCTTTTCTAAACCTTCCAGCGAAACAGTTTGTTGTTTTGGCAAAATTTCCAGACCATCAGGAATGGATTGCAAATCAATCTTAACGGTTCGTTTACTATAACCTTGGTTTTCTACAATCAGCAGAATTGAGGATTGAGGTAAAGCAGGGTTAATGAAATTTTCGTATGTGGCGGTATAAATTGCAATGTTTTTATTCTCGCCTTTAGCAACGAGGAAGGAAGCGCTTTCAGTTCTGGTGGCCGTTGGGGTGGCGTAAGAAACCTGAAATTGAATCTGATTGGATCTCAGTTTCATAAAATCCACGTTGGCGATCAATTTCACGGGAAGGTTTTTAGACTGCCCCGCACCTAAAGTAAAGTCATTTTGGGGATAAAAAAGCAATCCCGGATATTTTTCCTGAGGGATGATATTCTGAATGATAATCTCTTCAGAACTTTTATTCTCAATAACCAGGAAATTAGTAAAAGTAGCCCCCTTCTCAACAGCTACACTGTCATTTTCAAAATAGATTCGGATATCCTTCTTTTCCTGCGCAAAAGCCAACGAAAAGTGCAGAAGAACAAATACAAAAAATAAGATTGTTCTTCTTAGGACTGATATCGATATTCTATTCTGTGTTTTCAAAACGTAATTTTAAAATTTAAAGTTTTTTTCTCCTACACGTAAATCATTGGATTCTGCCATTTTAATAATAACCACGCCAAGGAAGTTTCCTGAAATTTTCTCTGGTAAGGAAAACTGAACAACCTGATTGGTATCCGGAAGCATGGAGATCGAAATTGCGGGTAATTTTATTTCCTTACCACTGTCTTTGTCGGTAAGTTCAAACGCAACGGTGGCATCATTGATAGTGTTTCCATCATTATGGATGCTTACTGCAACCTTTCTGTTCGCTGTATTCTCAGTACTCATCTCTGAAATATTGGTAATATCCAGACTTTTTACATGGTTTCCCGGTGGAGTGTAAAAGATGTGAAGCCCCATCTCAAATAAGGTGATAATACCAATACCATTCTGAATACGTGCCTTATCTGCCTGCTGGGGAAGCTGGGTAAAAAACAGCATGCTGTTTGTAACGGCAGAATTTGATGCGTTTGCCGGAATCTGCATGGTTACTGCAATCTCCTTTGTACTTTTCGCAGGAACTGTTACGGTGTTTTCTAAGGTGGATACCCAGGAGGCATTGGAAGTTTTTGAACTGCCTGCTTCAAGATAAACCTTATTTCCGTCTTCTTCTCTAACCCAATCTTTATAGTTGAGATTAAAAACATAATCCTTATCCGAGCTGTTTTGAAGCGTAACTGTTTTTGTTACTTTTTCTCCTGGGTTACCGGTGAAAAACAAGCGTGTAGGCGACATAGAAATACTTTGTGCCAGAAGTGAGGAAACCCCTGTGAGGATAAAGAAAATAAAAAGGTGGATAAACTTGTGCATGATGTAAATAGTTTAATAATATAAGACTGAAAACGTAGCAAAAGGAACCTTTGCAAACTAAAATTTTATTATAAAGCAGTCGCGGTATAAGTTACTGTTTGCGTATACGTTCCGGCAGGTTTACCTAAAATATCAGATGATGATGATTTCGCCGCGGGAATGGTGTAGTCCAGATTCAGTGTTAATGCACTTCCAAGAGGAGCATTTGCAACCAAGGTTTTTTCTCCTGCAGATAAAACTATATCGTTTTTTGTCCCTCCCATTGTTCCCGCAGCCGTTGCAGCTTTGATAGTCAAAACATCTACAGGGATTGAGTTTGAACCATTGACGAAATTCGGGCCGCCTGCTTTTACTTTAACATTAAAGTTCTTCGTTGAAGTAACCTTCAAAGAGTTGGCTTTAGTAATCGTCTGATCAGAGTTATAGTCCATTGCAGTAACATAGTTAAAAGCAACTGTACCACCAATTGCAGTACTTCCTGCATCGATAGAGATTACATCGTTCAGGGTAATGGTTGCGGTTGTGGTTGCGGTTGTATTTTGAGCCTGAACATTATTAGTTCCTAATATGATTGCTCCAATAGTGAAGGCTGAGATTACGATTTGTTTTGTCATGGTAGTAATATTTAATTGTTATTTTGTTTAATTGTTCTCTTTTGAACATTACAAATCTACAACGGCGGTAAAAGTTTCTTTGTAGTGGAAAAAGGAAGTTCATGTAGTAAAATAACTACAGGATTACTCATTTGGTTTAAATAGAAAAACCCTCAATACTTAGAAAGTGCTGAGGGCATATATATTGATGTGTTTTTTTATTATAAAGCAGTCGCGGTATAAGTTACCGTTTGTGTATACGTTCCGGCAGGCTTACCTAAAATATCAGAAGATGATGATTTTGCCGCTGGAATGGTGTAGTCCAAATTCAATGTTAATGCACTTCCAAGAGGAGCATTGGCTACTAAGGTTTGATCCGTAGCGGATAAAACTACAGCGCTTTTTGTTCCGCCCATTGTTCCGGCAGCCGTAGCTGCTTTGATAGTCAAAACATTAACAGGGATTAAGTTGGTTCCATTCATAAAATTAGCACCCCCTGCTTTTACTTTAACATTAAAGTTCTTTGTGGAAGTAACTTTTAAAGAGTTGGCTTTAGTAATTGTTTGATCAGAGTTATAGTCTGCAGCAGTAACATAGTTAAAGTCAACCGTATTACCAATTGCTGTACTTCCTGCGTCGATAGAAATTACATCGTTCAGGGTAATGTTCACGGTTGTTGTTGCGGTTGTATTTTGTGCTTGAACATTGTTAGTTCCTAGCATCATTGCTCCAATAGTGAAGGCTGTGATTACGATTTGTTTTGTCATGATAGTAATATTTAATTGTTATTCTTATTTAATTGTTCTCTTTTGAACATTACAAATCTACAGCGGCGATAAAAGTTTCTTTGTAGTGGAAAAAGGAAGTTCATGTAGTAAAATAACTACAGGGTTACTCATTTGGTTTAAATAGAAAAGCCCTCAATACTTTTGCATATTAAGGGCTTTTCTATTTTAAAATTGGTGTTTACTTACAATGCAGTGGCAGTATAAGTTATTTTTTGGGTATACGTTCCCTGTGGTTTTCCCAGAAGTACCTTGGAAGCATTTTCCGCTGAAATAGAGTAGGCAATATTTAAAGAATGTTTGTTACCTAAACTTGCATTACTCACCAGCACCTGATCAGTTGTAGATAAAGTGACCTGATTCAGGGTTCCCTCCAAACTTCCGCCCGGTATTGCTTTTACCTGTAATATATCTACAGGAATTACGTTTGCACCACTTACAAAGTGTGTACCTTCAGATTTTACTTTTACATCAAAATTTTTGGAGGAAATAATGACTAAACTATTGGGAACGGTCACATTTTTTGCTGAATTATAATCATTTGTGTTCCCATAATTAAAATCTACAGCGCCTTCTGAAGCAACAGAGCCAATGTCCATTGCAATAACGTCTGATAAAATAATATTTACTGATGTACTCACCTGCTCTGAATTTTGTGCCATAACCTGTTTGGTTCCTAAGGCGATTGCTCCCAGAGACAGCGCAACGATAGAGATTTGTTTTTTCATGATTAATAAATTTAAAGAGGTGTATAAAATATTGTCATTCAGAACTAATTATAAATCTAATAACATTATCCAACATTACCAAAGCCTTTTTCATCATTGGCTACATATTGTCATCATAAAGTTTACGGATATTTCAATCTAGAGCTAATTCTTATTACGATCTTTTACTGTTATCAGTATCATAATACTTAAGGAAATTATTGAACGGCCCGGTAAATGTTTACAACAATATATATGAAACAATTATGGGCGGACAGTCATTAATCAATACATTAACATAAACCAATATACAACACCACAACATATAAGTATAATTATTTTAATTAAAATATCACATATATATTTAGTTATTATTATTTATTACGCATTTAATAATGAAAAATCATTATTTTAGTAATAAATTAAAAACTAAAACCAAATGGGGACTTTCAAAATTTTCATAGTTGACGATGACCCTTTTTTCGGAGAAATGTTAAAATACCATCTCCAGCTAAATCCTGACTACGAAGTTCAACTTTTCAGCACAGCAAAAAACTGTCTTTCAGCGCTTTTTCTTAATCCTGATATTATCTGTATAGATTTTGGACTTCCGGATATTCAAGGTGATGAGCTTTTTAAACAGATCAAAAATCTGTATCCTGATCTTCCCATTATCGTTATCAGCGGACAGGAAAACATAGAGGTAGCAATCAATTTTCTCAAACAGGGAGCAAAAGATTATATCGTAAAAAATGAGCATACAAAAGAGCTTCTGTGGAGCTCTATTATCAGGCTGAAAGAAAATATCTCGCTGAAACAGGAGGTGGAAGACCTGAAAGATGAACTTGAAAAAAAATACACTTTTGAGAACACCATCATTGGACAAAGCGAATCTATAAAAGGTATATTTTCAAAAATAAATAAAGCGCTAAAATCCAGTATTAATGTTTCAATTACCGGGGAAACGGGTACAGGAAAAGAAGTGGTCGCGAAAGCCATTCATTATAATTCACTCAGAAAGAACAAGCCCTTTGTAGCGGTAAATATGGCTGCTATTCCTAAAGAACTTGTAGAAAGCGAATTTTTCGGTCATGAAAAAGGAGCATTTACAGGAGCTGCGGAAAGAGCTTCCGGAAAGTTTGAGCAGGCTAATGGAGGAACCATTTTTTTGGATGAGATCGCAGAGCTTGATCTCAATATCCAAAGTAAACTGCTCCGCGCTCTACAGGAAAGGGAAATTACAAGAGTAGGCGGAAACCAGAAAATAAAGCTGGATGTAAGAGTGATTACAGCAACCCATAAAAATCTCGCCCAGGAAGTAAAAAAGGGCACTTTCCGGGAGGATCTGTATTACAGAATTATAGGCCTCCCTATTGAACTCCCACCCTTACGTGAAAGAGAACAGGATACTTTAATTCTTGCCAGGCATTTTATAGACTTATTTTCAAAGGAAAATAAAATCAAACCTTTAGGGTTATCTGCTGAAGCTAAAAAAAAACTTCTCGCTTATAATTTCCCCGGAAATGTAAGAGAATTGAAATCTATCATTGATCTGGCATGTGTAATGTCTGACCATTCTGAGATAATGGCAGATGATATTAGTTTTTATACCCTTGAAAAAGATTCAGAGTCTTTTCTCGGCGAGCAAAAAACATTAAAACAATATACTACAGATATCATCCTACATTTTCTGAAAAAAAATAATAATGATGTGATTAAAACAGCAAAGTTTCTGAATATAGGCAAATCAACAATTTACAACCTGATTAGTCATGCTGAAACTAAAAAACTAAATAACAATTAGATGAAAGTTGCCAAATTACTTTTTATAAACGGAGAATTCAGATATGAAAGAAATGATGAAAACCTTGACTATCAGAAAGCTCAGCTCGTTCTAGGATATGGAGCAAGAAATCTTATTGAAGACAATCATTTTTTCTTACAGCTCAAAGAGAAATTCCCCCATGCAGAGATTACCTTATCATCATCGTCCGGAGAAATTTTCTGTAATGAAGTATATGATAATACGGTAACCGTTACCATTATCAGTTTCTCAACATCTTATATTAAAACTTCACAGATTAATATAGATGATTTTCCCAGCAGCTACGAAGCCGGGAGAACCCTAATGGAAAAACTTCCTAAAGAAAACCTCAAATGGGTATTTGTTTTATCAGATGGCAGTCGTGTCAACGGCAGTCAGCTGGTTCAGGGACTGAACTCCGGACGCCCTGATCATGTGTTAATTTCAGGAGGATTGGCAGGTGATGGGGATAAATTTGAAAAAACAGCAGTTGGCCTAAACCAGGTTCCTGCATCTAATCAGATTGTAGTAATTGGTTTTTATGGAAAAAATTTGGAATTATCTCATGCTTCATACGGAGGTTGGGAAAGTTTCGGACTTGAGAGAACAGTTACCCGTTCTCATCATAACATCCTATGTAAAATCGATCATAAAAATGCCCTTGATCTTTATAAAAAATATCTCGGAAAATATGCAGAAGAACTCCCGGGTTCAGCACTTCTTTTCCCTCTTTCTCTTAAATCTGACAATACCTCCTCTTCTGTTGTACGTACCATCCTTTCTATTAATGAGAAAGATAATATGATGGTCTTTGCAGGCGACCTTCCCGAAGGAAGTAAAGTAAGATTTATGAAGGCCAACATGGACCGGTTGATTGATGCAGCCAATGATGCAGCCAATGAATGCCTTGAAATAATTCATAATAAGCCTAAAATGGGAATTATTGTAAGCTGTGTAGGAAGAAAATTAGTTTTAGGAGACCGGACTGCTGAAGAAGTGGAAATGGTAAGAGATGTTTTTGGCCCTGACACCATCATTACAGGTTTCTATTCATATGGAGAGATATCCCCTCTGAAGCCCTTTGATGATTGTGCCTTACACAACCAGACTATTACCATTACCACCATTAACGAAACTGAATGAAATGGAACCGGAATTTCACAACCTATTAAAAAGACAGATCAACAAGTATCTTACAGAAGACTGTAAGTCTCATCCGCAGTTCAAAAATTTCATCAATGCTGTGAATCAGTCTTATCAATCTTTTGAAAGGGATAAAGAACTCATGGATCATGCTTTTAAACAAAGTGAGGAAGAGTATCAGGAAATCTACATCAACCTTAAAAATGAAAATATTTTAAAGCAAAAGTCGATCTCCAATCTTTATGAGTCCATCAAAATTCTTGATCCTGCCATTGAATATCTGGATTCTGAGGATCTTACAGAGCTGTCATCTTATGTATCTGAACAGTTGAGAAAAAGTTTTTTTTTGCAGGAACAGCTTAACAAGCAACTAGAGTTTCAGAAACTGCTGATGAATATATCTTCAGAGTATATTAATATTCCTATAGAAGAGGTATCCGAAAGCGTGAATAGTTCTCTTAAAGAGATGTCGGAATTTGTAAATGCAGACAGAAGCTATATTTTCAGATATGATTTTGCAGAAAACACCTGTTCCAATGTTTATGAGTACTGCAATGAGGGAATAACTCCTCAAATAGACAACTTGCAGAATATACCACTTGATATCATCAGTGAATGGGTGGAAGCCAACCAAAAAGGAGAAAGCATTTATTATCCGGATGTTCAGGAATTACCGAAAAGTAATCTTAAAAACCTCTTACAGGAGCAGGATATCAAAAGTCTACTTGTAATACCAGCCATGCTTCAAAATGAATGTCTTGGCTTTGTAGGTTTTGATTTTGTCAGGAATTACCATAAAGTATCACATACCGAGAAAAATCTTCTCACTATTTTTACTCAGGTTCTTGTCAATGTACGTGAGCGCCTCGTTCTTGAGAGAAATCTTTCCAGAACAGTAGAAATCCTGAAAAAGCTACTGGCGAATTTACAGTCCGGAATATTAATGGAAGATGAGAACAGACAAATTATATTTACCAATGATTTGTTTTGCAAAATGTTTAATATTCCAATTTCCGCAGATGATATGATCGGAATAGATTGTACAAATTCTGCGGAAGAATCTAAAGCTCTTTTTAAGAATGAAGATTATTTTGTCCAGAGAATTAATGAAATACTTAAAGAAAAGAAAATCGTAACCAATGAACTCATGGAAACCAGGAATGGGAAGTTTTTAGAAAGACATTATATTCCCATTTTCATTAAGGATCATTACAAAGGACATCTCTGGAAGTATAATGATGTAACGGAACGTGTTGTTACCCAAAACCAGCTCAAACAAAGTGAAGAACGCAACAGAATGATCATGGATTCAGCCATGAGTGCCATCATCATTACCAACCACAAGGGGCAAATTACTTTTTGGAATAAAAGTGCGGTCAATACCTTCGGCTGGACAAAAGAAGAAGTAGAAGGTAAAAAAATTCTTGAAAAAATTATTCCGAAAGCAGATAAAACGCTCTACACATCAATGCTGAATAAACAAGTGGAACGAAACGTTATCAAAAAAAACGGAGAAGAACTTACGGTAGAAATATCAGTTATTGCCGTAGAACAGGATGATAACAAATATTACTGCTACTTCATTAAAGATATTTCTGAAAGAAAAAGAGCGGAAGATCGCATCAAGAGACAAGAGGAAAAATACCGGAACATCATTGCCAATATGAATTTGGGCTTGCTGGAAGTAGACAACAACGAAACCATCCGCTATGCCAATCAAAGTTTTTGTGATGTATCCGGCTATGATCCTGATGAGTTAATTGGCAAAAGCCCCTCACAGCTATTTGTATACGGAGACAATAATCTTGAGTTTGTAAAAGAGCAGATCCTATTAAGAAAAAAAGGAGTTTCAAGCGTATACCAGCTTCCTGTAAAAAATAAGAGAGGAGAAATTAGATGGTGGGCAATAAGCGGAGCGCCCAATTATGATGATAACGGTAATCAACTTGGTTCGATAGGAATCCACCTTGATGTTACAGACCAAAAAAAACTGGAAGAAGAACTAAAACAGGAAAAAGCTAAAGCATTGGAGGCATCCAAAGCCAAGGAAGTTTTCCTCGCCAATATGAGCCATGAGATAAGAACACCTCTTAATGCTATTATAGGTTTTCTACGAGAGTTAAAAAGAATAAACCTTAATGCCACCCAAAAACAGTTTGTAGAAAACAGCTATAATGCTTCACAACATTTGTTATCAATTATTAACAATATTCTTGATATCTCCAAAATCGAATCCGGCGAAATGTCTCTGGAAAGCAAAAGCTTTTCATTACAAGAAAGTATCGAAAACGTTATTACCATTCTCCAACCTAAAGCAAAACAAAAAAAGTTACAACTATACGCTGTTTTTTCAAAGTCCCTCACCCCTACTCAAAAAGGTGACTCCTTAAAGATAGAACAGATTCTGTATAATATTATGGGCAATTCATTAAAATTTACAGATAAAGGTGAAATAAAGGTGGATTGTAATGTTCTTAAAGACTTTTCCCGTTATCAGACAGTCTCTATCTGCATTACTGATACCGGAATCGGAATGAGTGAAGAGTATGTAAACAGTATCTTTAAAAAATTCAATCAGGAAGACAGCTCTATTTCCAGAAAATATGGCGGTACAGGTCTCGGAATGACAATTACCAAAGAGCTAGTCTCATTAATGAAAGGAAAAATAGAAGTAAACAGTGAGAAAAATAAAGGAACTGCTATTACCATCACTTTCAATGTTGACAAAGGAAATGAAGAATCATCTTCAAAATCTTCCCAAAAGAAACAGAAAATTTCTATTCGGGGAGTTCATATCTTGCTAGTTGAAGATAATGAGCTGAATCAGCTGGTTGCAGAAAATTCACTGACCCATTTTAAGTGCAGTGTTACAAAAGCTGACAATGGCAGAATGGCAGTAGATCTACTAAGAAAAGAAAAGTTTGATATTATCCTGATGGATATCCAGATGCCTGAGATGGATGGTATAGAAGCCACCAAAATAATACGGGAAGAACTTGGAATCGAAACCCCCATCATCGCCCTTACCGCAAACGCTTTCAAAACAGAGATAGACAATTGTATTAGTGCAGGAATGGATGACTATATTACCAAACCGTTTATTGAAGAGAACCTGCTCAATATTATTCACAAATACACCAAAATTCAAAAAAGAACCAACACAACGATATCCAATATGAACAAAACACTTTATGATCTTAAAAATATACAGATGCTCAGCAGAGGAGATGAGGATTTTATTCAGAAAATGCTTTCCATATTCATTTCGCAGACCCAGGAAACAATTCCTTTGGTAGAAAAAGCATTTGAGGAGAAAGACTATGCAGAAATAGCCAGGCTCATCCATAAGATCAAGCCCAGTATAGAAGGCATAGGTATCTATTCCATTAAAGAAGAAGTAAAGCAGCTGGAAGTATCAGCAAAAGAACAGCATACAGATCTTACTGAACTGTATACTCTATTTGAAAACATAAAAAAAACTCTTACTACCGTAATAATCCAGCTGAAGGAGAAGATTAAATAAGGAGAAACCATCCAAAATCAAGACTCAATTCCATATTTTGGAAAAATACAATATTTAAATAATTGATTTTCAAATAATTAAATACAGGCGCAATAATAGACTCATTGTTTTCAAATTAAAAATATGGAAACAAATAAGCAAAATTTAAAGTTTTTTATTGTAGATGATGACAGATTCTGCGCAAGTGTGTATGAGCAGTATTTGAAAAATCATCATTATGAAGACATTATTTGCTTCAGCAGTGGCGAAGAATGCCTGGATGAACTTCATCAGAAACCAAACATCATTTTTCTGGATCACAATATGGAAGACCTGAACGGTTTTGAGGTTCTAAAGAAAATCAAACGTTTTGATCCCAACATTTATGTGATCATGGTCTCTGCACAGGAAAACATCGATACTGCTGTAAACACACTTAAATACGGAGCATTTGACTATCTGGTAAAAGATGGGAATGTTTCCGAAAAAATGACAGAAACTATAGACAAGATCTTGAAAATAAGAGAAGAAATGTCTCAAAACAAATTAAAAGGTTTCCGCAAATTCTTTTCAATTCTATTTTAAAAAAACTATGGCAAAAAAATTCATCATATCATCCATTTTCCTGCTTTTACTCCTTTCCTGTAAAACATATAATGTACAGGAAGAAGAACAGCCATCCCGAGGTATGCAGGATTTCAGTTTCGACCCCAACTATTAGTTTCGACCCCAACTACGAATACAGAATTCGCAAAGATGACAAAATAACGCTTTCAGTTTGGGGACAGGATGATCTGAGTGTGGGATCCGTCTATGGAATCTATAATTCTAACGAGGTTTATGGAAAATGGCTTTTGGTGGATATTAACGGAAATATTGAAATTCCAAAATTAGGAACAACTTCTGTAATCGGGAAATCTTTGCCCGAGCTGAAGGAAGACATAAAAACAAAACTTAAAAAATGGCTTGTGAACCCTATTGTTGATGTGAAAGTTCTTAACAAAGAAATTGCCGTGATGGGTGAAGTACGAAATCCTGGAGTGATTCAGGTCGATAAGGATCAGAATACATTACTTGAGCTTATCTCAAAAACAGGAGGTTTTGAAATGTATGCCAATTTAAAATCAGTGAAAATTTTAAGACAGGAAGGAGAAAACGCAAGGGTTACCAACATAGACGAAAGATGTTCCCAATCAGAATATTATGCTCCATCCGGGAGACTATGTTATTGTACCCTCTAAGAAAAGTAAGGACTTTTATAAAAGAGTTTCCACAATCATTCCTTTTACAACAGTTACTTCCGCTGCAGGAATATTAATTGGGCTTTTATAAAAAAAAGATCATGAACAACGAAAATATACGGTTTCTGAAACACTTATAGAAGGCAACATTAGCCTTGCAAGAATTGGCATTTTGATCATTGGCAGTATCCTGGCTTTCCTCAAGTACAATTTTTCACAAAAAAACAAAATATTTTTAGGAAACTCCGGGGCACTATTTTTAGGATATCTATTAATTTGCCTGGGTATTTACATTACGAAGTTTGATCACAATACAGCGCATTTCCCTTATGGTATCTTCTTCATTCTGTTTGTATTTACCATCCCGGTCATAGATTCTGTAAGAGTATATACTGATAGAATTTTAAGAGGAAAATCTGCCTTCAAAGCAGATAAAACGCACATCCATCATCATCTTTTACAATTGGGTCTGTCTCACAAAAAAATTACTTTGATCTTTGTATCAATCAATGTTATTGTTCTTGCTATTCAAGTCATCTTTTTCAAAAACTATTCAGTTTATACCATACTATTATCCTTCCTTGCTTTCATCCTAATATTTAAGCTGATCAAAACGATCAATCTTTTTTTAACCTGGAAAAACAACATCAAACAAATGGAAAATTCATAAACATATTGCTCACTTCAAATGTCTGAAACTAAAATTGCAAGAAATTTAGTATTCTATAAAATTACATGATAAAATTAAACTTTTGTAATTCTTGTGTAATTTGGTTCAACCTAACCAAATGGCATCGAGAAAAGTGTTTGAAGATACTCTTAAAGTTCAGTAACCATAACAATTGTTAAGAATTTAAATATTGTTACCTCACAGCAGAGTAAAAAGAAGCCGGTATCTATAAATATTAATGGAGAATAAGTAAAACTATTTTCTTCGTAAAAAGAAAAAAATTACCCCATTAATAGTAATACCGGCTTTGTTCAATTAAGTAAACCTATATTAGCTTTTTGCAGTCCAAGCTTCCGCCTGAAGTTGCTTCACAAAATCTTCAGTTTCTTTTGGATGAACATTTCTGAAGTTTGAATTATCATCTAAAACTACATCAACAATACAATCAGCCATTGATTGAGGATCTAATTGATGCGCCAACGATTCTGCAGCACCATCAAATGCAGATAGTGGTGTAAAATTAGTCTCCGGATTATACCAACGGAAGATTGAATCAACCCCACGGTCATTAAACCCTGTACCAAAAACTCCTGGGTTACAGGTTGCAATTTTAATATTAAATTGTGCCAGTTCTGTTTTTAAACCTTCTGCTATTGCCCCCATGGCATGCTTAGACGAACAATATGCGGCAACATAAGGAACTGTCCATAATTCACCCATTGAAGTTGTGAAGACAATCTTTGCTGCTTTCTTCTGTTCAACCCATTTTTTTATAAACCCCTGTGCAACCAGAAGTCCTCCGAATACATTAACATCAAACATATCTCGGATCAAATCAATTGGTTGTTCTGCGATTGGTCCACCTTGCATTATTCCTGCATTGCTTACCAAAATATCTATATCATATTTCTGATGAATATAGTCCAGATCACGTGCATCAGTTACATCCAACTTATCAACAATAAGGTCAACACCTTGTTCAGCCGCTTCTCTTTTAAGGTCACTTACTTGTGGATAAATCTGCGCTGTTGCAATTACCTTATGTCCTTTTTTTGCCAGATCAAAAGCTACAAGTTTACCAAATCCACTTGCAGCTCCTGTAATTAAAATAGTCTTGCTCATTTTTGTATTTTTTAAACGTGATTAATTATTTATTTATTTATTTATTTATTTATTTATTTGTAAAGATCAAAATTCAAACGACAACTCATCTCGCCATAAAGTCCATTTTCATATCGCTGGATGGTTCTTTTTGAATTATTTTTTGTATTAAATGTACAGCCAGTTCTAGCTTTTAAAAATGTATTACGCACTGTATGCTTTTCCTGTTGTTTTAAAATTGCTGGCCCCATAATCTAAAATTTTCATCATTTGCGAATTGAATGACGGGGCCAATCAATTTTTTTATTATACATACTTTAAAAAATATGAAACCCGATTAATAAGCTAAATATTTACTGTTATAAACAATGCTCCAGATTATTTAATAAATGTATATTTCTGTTATGCAAAAATGTATCGATAGTTAAAAGTCCAATGAATAAAATTGCAAAACCAAGACTTATTCCTTTGTAATAATCTTTTATGAAAAACAACGATAATAAAGCACAAGCTGCCCCGAGAGCAACCCAGATTAATCGCAATTTTTTATAAGTACTATTATCTTTCTGAACTTTCTTGTATTCTGTCTTAAGCACCTGCATCGGACGCTCTTTTATCTTTATCTCTAATTCCTGAACATCATTACTTCGTACCGAAAGAAGATATGTTCCATAACATAAGTTGACTACAAGAAGAAAAGAGATTGGAATAACCATCCCTTGTCCAAGGCTCCACCCACCGCTTTTAAACAGCAGAACTATAATAGGAATAAGAACTATAGCCATCAGGACCATCCATCTACCCTGCTCAATTTCTCCTTTTGTCCATATTTGAAAGTACTGAATCATCTCGATTTTTTCCATTAAAGCAATATATTTACTTAAGCAATCTCAGAGGTTGTAGTTCCGTATTTTACTTTGAACGAAGAGTAGAAATGAGACAGATTCTCAAAACCAAGGTCAAGATAAAAATTGGTGGGTTTCTGTTTCTTATATTTAATCAGATGATAAGCTTCCTCCAGACGCTTGTCTTTAATCCATTGTTTTGGCGGACAATTGAAAACCTTTGCAAAGTCACGTTTAAAAACGGAAATACTTCTACCTGTTAGTTTAGCAAAAGTTTCCAGAGGAACATTGAACATGTAGTTATTGGTCATGAATTCCTCCAAGTCAATAGCATGAGGTTTTGAAAAGTCAAAAAGAATATATTTAAAATCTGGGTTACTGTCTAAAAGCAGTTCGATGGCTTCCCTAATCTTTAAGTCAGCCAATTTCGGTGTGGCTTGCTTTGTTTTATTGATATATGGAGCCAGTGAAATAAAATAACTCTTCAGAAACTCATTAGGCTCAAAGAACATCTTCTGCTTTCCGTTGTAACGTTCCTTAACTGTAATCTTATTTTCCAAAGCATACTGTTGTAAAGTTGCTTTGTCCAATGTAATTGCAATAAACTTATAGTTGCCTGATTTTGAAGGATATTTAATGGTGCGAATCAACTGGTTTTTTCTAACCAGTACAACTGTATTTTCCTTTATTATTATTGAGTCCTGCTCGTGGAATACCTGTGTTTCACCAGCTAGCTGAAATCCCAAAAAATGGTCAGGATAAAATTCTTCTGTCCCACGTTGTGTTTCATAAATGCACGAATACACCAGCTTGTCAAAAATCATTTCGCGTGAAGATTCCATAATATTTTTTTTAGTTACAAGATTGCGGAAGCTCCAGAACTTGCAATTTCTTTATCCTGATCTGTTGTCCCACCAGAGCTACCAATGGCACCGATAACAATACCATCCTTATTTTTTATCACAACACCACCTGCAATTGTCAACAGGCCGTCATTCGAATTAATCATGCCATATGAGTGAAGTTCTGCTCCCGCAATAATTGTCCCCATAACATCACTGTCCACACCGAACATTACAGCTGTTTTTGCTTTTTTTATTGCAAAATCAACAACTCCATAAACACTATCTAATCTGGCAAAAGCGACCAAATGCCCTCCCGTGTCTACAACTGCAATACTTACAGGTAAATTTAAACTTCTTGCTTTTTCAATTGCAGTATTTAATACCAAATTTGATTGTTCATAACTGATATTCATTTTATTTATATTTTATTATTTTGAATTATCCTCTCTTAATGGGCTGTATTTTTTAAAATTTTTTCTAAAACGTCTCTCCCCTATTTCAACATCGTACGTTTTTCCTTTTCTACACTACAACATAAGCAGCTAAAATTGACAAAGAACCATTTAACTCATCCTGTAATAATCATAATGTAAAATTAAAACAATCAAAATGAGGTTTATAGTTTTATTTAGCTCAATTTTATATTTCTAAAAAGTCCAATGATTTAGAATACACATAGCCAGATCAGCGTAAAAATTCTTTATTTAATACATTTGCAAAATGAGATTGTTATTTAATCTACAACACTGATCAAGTATAAATCTCGCCAAAAGCAAAATATTGTATTTTTGAACAGATTGCTTTTACCCTAATGAACAGAGCTACTTTATTTAAAGGCGATATTCTTTGAGTGAAATTGATATAATAAAGATTTTGAAAAGTTCAAAGGTCTTATCCCATACCTGTTATCTTTAGCTCCTTTAAATCAAGCTGCAATTCGGCATTACGAATTTCATCATCACTAAAAAACTTCTCCTTCCGAAGTTTGAATAATTCCTTTCGCTGCAAAGCATAAATTAATAATAAGTTACTATCATAAATTTCCTTCTTTTTATTTTCCAGTGAAAGTGTATTCTTGTTCAAGGAATCATTCTCACTCTCCAGCTCTGCTTTATAATATTGTAAAACTTCAATTTCCTGAACATTATCAGTTCTTTTATTATTTACATAGTTCAAAGCAACAGTATTCAATCTAAACTGAATACCAACCCTTTGTTTATCCTCAGGAACTATTTCGTCGATTTCGCGTACTTTTATCAATCTGATTAAAAACGGAAGGCTTAGTCCCTGAAAAACAAGGGTAACAAAAATGACAATAAAAGTGATAAAGATTATCAGGTTACGATGTGGAAACCGAACATCGTCGTTAATCATTATGGGAATGGATAATGCTGTAGCCAATGAAACAACTCCCCGCATTCCTGACCAGCTGAGCACCATAGATCCCTTCCATCCTCCTGATGGATTCATTCTTGCTTTAGCGCTCATTAAACGGAGAAGATAAGTGGATGAAAATACCCAAAGAAAACGAACCCCTATTGTAATTACACTTATTGCCACTCCATATTTTACAGCGTCCATAATTGAATATCCTTCCAAGCCAGAAACTATTTCCGGAAGCTCCAGACCAATCAATATAAAGACCAGCGCATTCATTACAAAGATCATGGTAGTCCACACTCCGAGCATATTCAATCTTGTACTTCCTGTCTGAAATACTTCATGAGATCGGTAAGACATAAAAAGTCCACCAGTTACAACAGCCATCACTCCCGAGTAATGGAACTGTTCAGCAATTAGGAAAAGAATATAGGGGGTCATCACCGTCAAAACTCCATCAATTGCAGGGGTTGTCGGAAGGAATCTATGGATAACATACATCATATTAGCACCAATCAGACCGATGACAATTCCCATTCCTGCTACAAGAAAAAAATCACCGGTTGCTTCCTCCATTGAAAAAGTGCCTGACAAAACAGCAATTAAGGCAAATTTGAATACGATCAGTGAGGATGCATCATTAATCAAACTTTCCCCTTCTAAAATTGTCATCAATCTTTTGGGAACATTCATTCCTTTGAGAACTGTGGCGGCAGCCACTGCATCGGGCGGTGAAACAATTCCCCCTATCAAAAAACCGAGAGCGACTGTAAAACCAGGAATAAGGGCGTAAGATGAGAATGCTATTATTGAAGAAGTAAAAAAAACAAGCCCAAAAGCAAGTAAGGCAATTGGATATTTCCATTTCCAAAAATCATTCCACGAAGTATACCAAGCTGCTTCATATAGCAATGGTGGAAGAAAAATCAAAAAAATGAGATCCGGATCCAAATGAAGTAAAGGAACCCCCGGTATGAAACTGATGCCCAGTCCGGCAACTACCAAAAAAATTGGGTAGGCTATTTTCACCTTATTGGCAAGTAAAACCAACAGCATTACCACAAAAAGCAAACCTAATATGATTAATAAATTGTTATGCATAAAAATTATAGCTTTAAAGATCAATAGAATTAATAATTATGGTTTTCATTACTTCTGTTAAATTCATAGTAAGTTTTATTATTACCTTTTAAACAAACCTAAATTTTCTAGAGATATAGTAAAAATGAGCCATCCAAGATGCTTGTTTCCTAATATTCTGTCAGTCTGGTACATATATATAATCTGAGGATTAAGCCATTCTAAAAGCTTTATTTCTCCACCAAGAATAATACGATTTCTATTAATTGTTCCATTATCAAGGTTTAAAAAAACTTCATCATAAAGATAGATGTTTAGCTCTTTTTTTAATAATTGGGTCCTATGGTTTATTCCTAGTCGATTTCTATAGAACGACAGGTCAGCCAAGTCTTTCCTAAAGCGGTAAAAATACATATTACGGTCTGTAATTGTCCAATTTTTAGCAACCGGAAACGAAAAGACAGCACTTGCCAGGATCTGATGCTCATATAATGTGGAAATACCATCAGGTTTTATACCAGCATAGGTATAACCTGGAATAAAGGTCAGGTATTTATTAATCACAAAACTGGGCAGAACAACCAACGCCTTTAAATTGTCACTTGGACTATATCCTGCGTATATTGTCAGTTTATTGTTTTTAAAAGTATTTGCACTTACTCCGGCTACAAAAAAAGAACTTTTGCCATCTATATCCTGAGCGTATAAGGAATTTACATTTATTACAAACAAAAAAATAGCGACAAATAAAGTCTTGTTTTTCATAGTATTATTTATTCTATTTCTGTTGTAGTGGCTTTATACTTTAATTTAAAAGAAGAATAAAAATGTGACAGATTCTCAAACCCAATGTCAAGATAGAAATCTATTGGTTTCTGCTTTTTATATTTAATCAGATGGTAGGCCTCCTCTAATCTTTTATTTTTGAGCCATTGTTTAGGTGTACAATTAAAGATCTTTGAAAAATTCCGTTTAAATGTTGAAATACTCGTACCAGTTAATTTTGCAAAGGTTTCTAAGGGTACATTGAACATAAAGTTTTTATTCATAAAACCTTCAAGATCATTTTTTTGTGACTCTGAAAAATCAAATAAAACGTATCCAAAAACCGGATTACTATCTATAAGTAATTCTATAACCTCTTTGATTTTCCCATCCACCAATATTGCAGTTGCTTGTTTTGTTTTATTGATATAAGGAGCTAACAAGAGAAAGTAACTGTGTAAAAATTCACTGGGCTCAAAAATAAACTCATCGACTTCATGATAATGTTCTTTGATTTCTATTTCATTTTCTATTGCATACTGTTTTAAAGTTGCATTATCCAATGTAATTGTAATAAATTTATAAACACCTGATTTTGACGGATAATTAGTAGTTCGGAATAATTGGTTTTTTCTTAATAATACCGCCATATTCTCTTTGATCAAATGAGTACTTTGTTCAAGAAGTATATGGGTTTCCCCTGCCAGTTGAAAACCTAAAATATGTTCACCATAGAAATCTTCTTTTCCTCGCTGAGCTTCATATAAACATGAATACTCCAGCCTGTCAAATATAAATTCGCTCATTGTCTTCATAGGTTCATTTTTTGTTATTTGTTTCACCTGACCGGAATACCCAATTATTATTACCAAAGCTATTTGAAGAAATATCGCGCTATTAGAGCAATATTCTTAATTCGATATAATGATAGAGTTCTCTTTACAAAATTACAGGTAAACAAATCATAGTTTTATATGTATTTAGCTCAAGTACATATTGCTAAAAGGCTCAAGTCGACTTTAAATCGCTCTATAAATTAAAAATATAGAAAACTTCACCATCAAAAATGATATAGATTCATAGGTGTAAAGAAGAAAAATAAAAAAAACCGTCCTTTCTGGACGGTTCGCTTAATGACAAACAATATAGTATTAACCTCTTACAGATTGTCGTCAGACAGTAAATTTAATTTACTTGGCCCAATATTGAAGGATTCTTCCTTCATAATTACTATCGGGTCTTTGATTGAATCTGTGAGGTCTCCAGTTTGCCCATCCGGCAGAACATGAACTGGCTCCTCCATAATCATCCGTACTGTTTGAACATGTACCAATGTGGTGATTAAGTTGTGCTTCAATACTCATCCAGATCCCAAACGTATCATTAAGATCATACTTATTAAAGGTTGCCTGACTTCCATTGCTGGAAGTATAAGTTAAATTATTGCCTGGCGTATTTGAACCTGCATAGCCCACACCTCCCCATATTCCAGTAAAATCTCCTGAAAGACTGTATAAGCCAGGTATAAGATAAGCAAAGTTCTGATTATTGATTTGATAAAATGTGTCACCAGTTGTTGGCTTTCCAAAATTAAAGCCAAAAAGTTTCCCAGTGGATGTATTTCCCCTTGTACTATAGTTTCCTGTTGCAGGGTTTCCATCTGTAATTTCAACATTTAGATAATTATTAGGAACCCATACATCACTTATTGGGGCTACGGTACTACCTTCAACCTGACTGGCAGATGCTCCTATGGCTGTATTATGCCCCTTTTCTTTAATGCTGAATCTATATTGCTTATTTGTACTATGACTACCAATGTTATTGACAACCGCAGAAGGAAGTGAAAAAGCATATTCATTAAAAACTCCGGTTTCTGTTGTTATTAAATTTCTCGACGGCTGATTTCCGATGGGCTGATTATAGCTTTTCTCAACTATCAGGATCTGTCTTTCCGAAAGTGATCTTATGAGTGTCCAACCTCCATTGCTCATATCACAATAGGTTTTGTACTTGTTTCCCGATGCATCTTTTATCCAATAATACCCATCCGTAGAAGACGAAGCAGTGGTTAAAATATCGGTACATCGGTTTGCAGGGTTTACAAATGTTCCTATTGAAGTTTTTGCTGTAACTGCTACCGAACATGAGGAAGCTCCTCCAGGTGAAGTAAAGGAATAAATGTTGGTACCAGGAGCAGTAGGCGTACCTTGGCCAAATAATCTAATGCTTGTTGTGGATGAAGTAACGCTGATGGAACCAGACGAAAATTTAATTCCATTGATCATGGCCGTTTCCACAACAGCTGTTCCCGGTGTAGTTACCGAAGTAACAGGTACATCAATATAATTTGTTCCATCTAATGCGATAGAGCTAGAATAAGTACCATTTACTGTCGCTGCACTACAATTAAGATTAAAGGTCGTAGATGATCCGCCCACATTTACCGTTGGGAGTACACACCCTGGATTAACTGCTATTCCATTGAAACTTAATGAGAGCGTATTATTCTGGGGGCCATTAACCGGTGTTCCCTGCCCATCAAGAACTACGGTTTGAGAACCGGTTTGGGAAAAGACTCCTGATTTGTTAAAGGAATATCCATTGGATGTGTTTCCAACAATTTGATAAGTCCCAATCTCCGTTACATTAATAACCAAAGTATATGTATTGTTACTGTTTAGAGCTGTTCCTGCAGTGAATATTCCTGAAGGGCCTGTGGGAGGTGTACAGCTGATAATATTGAATGAAGCAGGTTCATACGTCCCACATAAACTCTGCCATCTCGAAGTGCTGGTAACGTAATAATTAAAACAGTTGGTTGTTGTATTGTATATCAACAAACCATTGGCAGGAGAGACAATGGCTGAGCGTTCACTCTTTGACAACCGAGGAACCAGCAGCCCTCTATTCGAAGCAGTGATATCCAGCTGGGCACTGGGATCAATGGTGGAACTACCGATGCCAATTTGTCCCGTCTGATAGATATTCTCTGTGCTCAAGGTAGCTCCAGATCCCGTAGCCTTGGATATCCAGGGTTCACTTCCTCCAGTGGAAATCCATAAGCTATTAGGAGCATCATAATAGTAATAACCCGGGCCATGCACTTTTGCTGTCTTTCCTGAAATTCCGACACCATCAGTAACGAATATCATTACACCATTCTGATTATCTCCATAATCACCATCTTTTGCCGCCAAATCCGTGACCGTAAAGCTGGGAATCAACAGTCCTTCCGGGGTATTGACTTTGTTTGTCTTTTTAACATCGAGAGTTGCTTGAGGATTGGGAGTGTTTATTCCAACTTGTCCATAAAACATTCCAATTCCCATAAAAAGTGCCATGCAAAATGTCTTTTTTTTCATATTTGAGGTTTAATTAACATTGTCTCTTATTGTGTTTTTAACTTTGCCATATTAATTCTATTGATCGAAATTATATGGCCTTTTTATACATATTTGCCGATTAATACATTTTTAAAAATGAATTAATCGGCAAATTTAGCATCCAGACTCTACATACATATTTTAAAAAAGTCCAAATAAGAGTCTCTATTTAGTCCTAGTTTTTATAACAGTTTGTTTGGAGCAATTTTTTATAAAATTCTTCTGTTTTCTTCAATCGTATTTTTATACACTGTAGAACTATTAGCATTTATAAGTTATTGATCAAATAGTCATTTGTCCTAATTCAATTTCGGGATATTTCCTAACTTATTCCTCATTAAGATTGATTTCTCTTTGTGTAAACACAAAAAAGAACAATCATTTTCCATTTTTTATATTTTTAATAGTGTTAAAAATAATTAATCATGAAAACGACAATTGAAGAACTGTTTGCAGAAAAAATAAGCAATCATCATAGTACATGAAATACTGTATTAGATAATACTCAACCTCAAAACTATATTTGCAATCATTGGAAAGTAGAAATTAACCCAGATATCACGACTAATACTGACGACGGACATTTATAGTTAGTGATGGTTACCTCTCTTCCATAATTACATTAGTCAAAGGATACAACCTTTAACCTGTATTTTACAACAAATGTTTTATCGCAAAAGGAAAGTTCGAATTCAAAAATTCAGGACAATTGAGGATAATGGATATTAATATTGAGACAGATATCTTCTAACGACCATATTTTTGATGTAAAAAAGATAAAATGGTAGAAAAAGGAACAAGAAAATCCGAATTTCACACTACAACTAAGCACTCCACCATCCATATTATCTTCCATATTAATACCCAGAATAAAGTATTACCTTATAAAGTATAAAATTTATAAAAAGATAGGTAGTGAAAAAAAACTAATTTAGCACAACAAATCAATATCATAAAAATATTAACCATGAAAAATTAATTTATGAAAAATTTACACTAAAAAACTACCCTCTGCTCTAATACTCTCAAAATCAAACATTCTTGAAAGTAAGCAGAGCACCACTATCAACCCTAACATAGAGCCGAACTTTTAATCAATCCATTGTTTTTACCGTCAACCGCGATTGATTTGAGATTGAAACCCTCCAATCTCTTACATATCTACATCATAAAAGGATAAAATTTTGAATTAAGTTGCATTTTAAATAGAGGCTTCTTGCTGATATATGTAAACTTGATTTCATTGTACAATCTTTTAAATATCTGCCTATTTCCGCTTGAGAACACGAGTTGGAAATAACTATTCTCCTATGTAAAATTAAAAACAATAAAAATCATGAACACATTTGAATTACTTAACAATCAATTTAAGTACCCCCTTCCCAACATTAAAAAATCCTAATGCAGAATTATTACAGGATATTACCGAAAATCAATGGATTGATGGAGAATACCTTTGGCTGTATGAGCAAAACCATGATCTTCGTAAAAAGTACAAGAAAACTAAAACAGCACATATTGCTGCCCAATGGTTTCCTACTGCCTCACCTGATAGATTCAAACCGATTTGCAGGCTTATGCTGTGGACCCTTTACAATGATGATCTTTATGAAGAGAGTGGACCCCGAAAATATTGATCATGTCCGTCTACAGTCAATAGCAGTATTAAAAGGTGAAATAAGTGGTGAAAATTCAGGAATACCTTTAGGAAAAATGTTAGCTTCTCTAAGAGAAGAATTACTACAATTTATCCCAGAAGAATCAATCTCTCGTTTCACACAAATGATTGACAGATATTTTATGGGTTTGGAAACGGAGCTCACATATAAAAAGAAGAAAACTTTCCCTACAGTAGAGGAATGCATTGCATTGAGAGAAAATTCAATTTGTCTCTATCCATTTTTACAGCTTACAGAAGTGGAAACCGGTATCATCCTTCCTCAGGAAATTCATGAACATCCTGTAATTCGTCGTTTACAAGCTCTTGCCTGCATTTTCCCTCTATATATCCTATCAATATATTCGAGTAGTTTCTCAAGACTTATTTAATAACCCATCTTTCAGGAACGACAATATACCGTCCGAATCCGCCGTTGGTATTCATCCCCAAATCAAAACCTGTTACCAAAACCTCATCTCCGCTTTTCCACACTTCAACCGTTCCGGCAGCATCGACTCCCGGTATGTCGGGGTATTTCCTAGTCACACCTTTATTGCCTTTGGCGGATAATGCATCTTATAATTAAGAGAACTGTACTCTACTCTTATCAATACTTTCCCATCAGGAATATCTTCAATTTGCTTTTCTACAATTTTTGAGCTGTAAGTGCCACCTTCCTGCTCTGCAGTTTCTAAAACCTGATATGTTTTGGCCATAATGAGTTTTTTTGTACTAATTTAATAAACAGAAGAAACTTCTTTACCTTCAAACTTCAACTGACGGAACCTACTGTTTTCACGCAGTAATTCGATATCATAACCGCTTTTTTCATTCAGATAAATCTTAAGTTCAGCTTTCACAAGATTTCCAGACATCAGATGGCCCGCAAATTTTCTATCATCTGAAATAAAATGAAAATGAAACGGAGAAAGATCAACATTACTTAATAAAGATGGAGTAAAATAACCGACCATTGTTCCTTTAATATTTTTTGCCTTGTATTGAGGCCTCACCTTCATTAAAGTTGCAAGCTCAGTGGTATCGTCGGGAGAAACAGGATCTGCCCCTCCCACAGTAATATCTGCCCAGGTTCCTTCAATTTTAATAGCATAAGGTAGATTCTGAGTGGTTAACATTTCCTGAACTTTACCTTGTAATTCCTTGAAACTTCCCGTGAAAGATAATTTTTTCTCGACATCAGGATTAAAATAAGTGAGTGAAGTAAAGGGCGATTTCAGATTTTCTGATGCTACCTCCACCTTTCCGGAGGATTGAATCCTGTAAACAATTCCATCCAGAGCAATAAGTTCTCCGTCGAGATGATTAAATGTTCCCAGTCCGAAATCTCCGTGTGTTTTTAATTCTTTAACAGTGTGAGTTCCTTCGTAAATTCCTCTGCGCATTGCATCAATCATAGAATAATGCCAGATTCGTTCATCCTGATATTTTTTTTGACTTTTAACAGGCTGTTGCGCAATACCTGAAAAAGGAGACAGCAAAGCCAGAAGAGATAGATTAAAGATTGTTTTTTTCATAATAATAAATGGAAATGATTGTGTGTAAAATTTCAGATAAAAATCTATTTTTTCTCAAAATAATTATCCTTTCCCTCAATCCAGTCTTTTCTTGCCGGACTGAAAAAATCGATGTCAATGGTATCATCCTCCAATGCAGTAAAACTGTGCGGAACATTAGGTGGAATAATGATTCCCTGCCCTGCTTTCACAATATATTCTTTGTCCAGAATATTCACTTTTACACTTCCTTTGGTAATCAGAGAATATTGTTCGTTGATGTGTTGATGAATGGGAACCACTGCTCCTTTTTTATACGTAAAATATCCTATAGTTCCCTGTTCGCCGGAAATCATTCCTCTTGTGAGAAGCTCATTCACAGGTTTTGTTGGTAATTCTTTTAATGTAAATGTCTGTACATTTTGTGCAGAAACGGTTGCTGCAAAAAACAGACTTATGTTTAATAGTAAATTCTTCATTTTATAAAATTTTAATTGATTGGGTTTTAAATTTTAATTCTAAACACTTTAAAAGGCTTTTTAAACTGTTCTTTCCCATCGTGAAACCAGGGCATCAGCTGAATCTGAGAGTTGGAAATATATAAATACCCATCATCAGAAATGCTGTAACTGTCTGGCCAAATCAGCTTTTCATCATCCTTTACAATTGTCTGCATTTTCAAATCCG
Organism: Chryseobacterium vaccae; assembly: GCF_009602705.1. Taxonomy (NCBI): domain Bacteria; kingdom Pseudomonadati; phylum Bacteroidota; class Flavobacteriia; order Flavobacteriales; family Weeksellaceae; genus Chryseobacterium; species Chryseobacterium vaccae. Next base: position 1,342,153 of record NZ_VSWH01000001.1, read on the forward strand.
GAGTCATTTTTACAATTGAATTTTTCTCCAAATCTCCCAAATACAAGTTTCCTTTTTTATCGAAAATCATCCCGTCTGTCGTAATAAATTTTCCTAAATCTTCTACATTTTTGTTTAAAACAGCTTCATTTGTTTTAAAATCTCTCAACAAATCGGTTTTAATTCTGTACATACGATTATCCGTAAGCGGTTTATAGTATAAATATTGATTATCAGGGGTCAGCGCAATACCATCTGAATTTACCTTTAAAAGAGAACCATCGCCTTTTTTAAGTTCCTTTCCTAAAGGAGAAAAATGATAATTCGGGTCAGATTTAACTGAAGAAGAATTGGCTAAAACCAATCTGGATTCTCCTGTATTAATATTTAAAACCACAATTCCACCCGTATTTGAATTGGTTAAATATGCAAAGCCATTCTGGTTATCCACACGAACATCATTGATGTAAACATTTTCACCCCCTGCACTTTCAGGAAACCTATAGATTTTTTCAATTTTATTGGTAGCTAAATTAATTTTCACCACTTTACTGCTATGCTGATACACTTTTCCAAGCCCGATTCCTGCAGCATCTACCACCCAAAGAAACCCTTTATCATCGGTAACTACAGACTGCACGGTCACAAATTTGTTTTGTCCGTCTTCACCTTTTTTAAAGCTGTTCCATTCTGCATTGGGATAAGGAACCGGTTTTCCGTCTTTTACCTCAACAACTGAATAAGAATGCGTGTCCAGCCAATAGGGATAATTCACAAAAACCCGGTTATCTTTTGCAACGGCAACACCCGTTAATTGATAAGTGCTGTCCGAGAAAACCTCTTCTAACTGTGCATTTTTTTCTGTTGAAATTTCATTCTCAGACTTTGGATTTGCCTGATTGGGAGATTTGTTGCAGGCTGTCAATGAAACCAATGCCATTGCCAATACTGTTATATTTTTTATGTTCATTTTATTAATTTTAAATGTTAGATTTTATAGAGTAACTACAATTTTACCAACCGTTCTGCCTGTTTCCTGTTCCAGATGTGCCTCTCTCATTTGCTCGAAAGGAAAAGTTTTTGATACGTGAGGCTTTACAGCACCACTTTCCAATAAAGAAGCAATCTGTTTCATATCTTCACCACTGGATTGTACGAGAATGAAATACCCCTTTACCCCTTTAGATTCTGCTTTGGAAGTTACTTCTTCATTCAAACCTGTTGGAATACTGATGATTGAACCGCCTTCTTTCGTCACTTCAAGGGAATGGCCGATATTGTCCCCGCCAATGGTATCCAATACAAAATCAAAAGTTCTGCCCGCTGATTTCCAGTCGAAACCGTGATAATCAATATGTGAATCCGCGCCTAAACTCAAAACAAAATCTTTGTTTTTTGAAGAAGATGTCCCTGTCACTTTCGCTCCTAAATGTTTGGCAATCTGTACCGCAATATGTCCCACTCCACCTGCAGCCGCGTGAACCAAAACATTTTGACCTTCCTGAATATTCGCATTGTGAACCAAAGCCTGATAGGCCGTAAGCGCAACCAAAGTGGAAGCTGCCGCATCTTCGAAAGAGATGTTTTTTGGTTTTAAAGCTAATTGACTGTCCGGAGCTGCAACATATTCCGCGTACGCTTTGCCGTGCCCGGGGAAATTAACCATTCCGAAAACCTCATCGCCCACTTTAAAATCTGAGCTTTGGGTTTCTTCTACAATTCCAGAAATATCCCAACCCAAAATCAATGGATTTTCTGTTTTTATTCTTCCGTAAACACCTTTTCCAGCACGGCTTTTTACATCTACCGGATTGATGCTGATGGCTTTTACTTTTACTAAAACTTCGCCTTTGTTAATCGTTGGTTTTGCCAATTCTACGTATTCTAAGTTTTCTACGTTTCCGGCTTCTTTTAATACAATTACTTTCATAATATTGGTATTTTTTAATGTTATTTATTTTTGAATTCCTTTATCGCCTTCGATTCTCGGAAAATTAACGAAAAATTTTCCATCCGAACTTGTTGTAACACCATTCCAGACTATATCAGATGTTGCAACTGTTTCTAATTGTGCATTCGATAGTCCGAAGAAAACAAATACTGTAAGAAGGTTGAATTTAGTTTTCATTTCAGTTTGATTTTCAATGATTTTGATAAGCCAAAGGTAGAAGCATTACAGCTGAATAAATAATACATTTCGGGGGAAGAATAGCACATATTTACAGAAATAAAAAAGACTGTATCAAAGCGAAACAGTCTTCTATATAATTATAATTGATTTAAATTCAATTCATCTGCGATTTCCTGAATTCCAATGGTTTCATTCCCGTTTGCTTTTTAAACAATCTCGTGAAATAAGAGGCATTTTCAAAGCCTAATTCATAAGCGATTTCAGCGACTCCCTTTTCTCCCAGTCTCAATAGATTTTTCGCTTCGGAAATCATAAAAATATGAATCAGTTCCATTGCGGTTTTTCCTGTTTCCTGCTTTAATAAATCACTCAGATATCTTGGGGAAACAAAAAGCTGATCGGCCAAAAATGCTACATTAGGAAGTCCGTTTTTCTCCAGCAAACCTTCGCTGATGTATTTTCTCAACGCATCATTGAACTTTGAGGCCGTCTTTCCGGTCACCTGTGCTCTGTCGATAAACTGTCTTTTGTAATATCGCTGTGCATATTTTAAAATCGAGGAAATATGGCTTAAGATAATCTCACGGCTGTATTCATCAGGATTATTAAAATATTCTCCCTGAATTTTTGAGTGAAGTTCCAGAATAATCTGCTCTTCTTTTGGAGAAAGGTGCAAAGCTTCTGTCACTTCATAATCAAAGAAACTATATTTTTCAATTTCCTTGAAAAGCTCGTGACCGTTCAGGTAATCTTCGTGAATCATCAGCATATAGCCTTTTTCTTCAAACTCAAGATTTTTCATCTCGATAATCTGCCTTGGTTTCGCAAAAAACAGACAGCCGTTGTTGTGGTCGTACGGTGTGCGGCCGTACATAAAAATCCCTGATTTTATTTTCTTAAAAGCAATGACATAACAGTCTGTCGTAAATTCCCGATTTCCCAGGGTACACGCCGACTGACAGCCAATCATACTGAAAAGCGGATGTTCCGGAGCGTCCCAATGATTACCCAAGTGTAATTCGGTAAGGGTTTTGTAATGTTGCATCGGTTTAATTTTATCTAAGTTAAAATAATTTACCGGAAACAGGATCTAATTTTATCCTAAAAATAGGTTAATGTATCCTGCCGTAAGCTCCGGGTGCTGATGTTGAGGGCCGTGCCCCACATCATTCAAAATAATATGCTGCATTGTAGGTGCATTTTTCAACAACGGAAACCAGTTTTCTAAAGCTGATATTGTGATCTCCGGAAATCGCCAGAACGGGAGATTTCAGTGTTTTGTAACTTTCTCTGAAGTTCAGCTTATCTTCTTTCATTGTTCCTGAACCTGCAATATATTTCTGGAAAACCTCTATTGTAGAAGGAGTTAATGAACGATGAACGCTCTAATCTCTGCCCTATTCTTTCGTGAGATTCTTTGGCTGGCCGTCTGCTTTTTTCGGAAGCCGGATCAAAGAACAGATAATATTCATCTTCCAAATCATTAATCGGTTTTAAAGCGTGGTCAAAAAACACCTGTTCTATTGGAATTTCATTTTCTCCCGGAGGATTTGTTCCGATTAAAACAGTATCAATTCCCAAATGGTCTGCCAAAGCAGGAACCATATTCGCCACTTCTGAAATTTAATTAATGCCCATGAGCAGCAATACTCACTTCTCTCCAGTTTTGGATATCATTTAATCTTTTTGTGTAAACCTCGTTGACAACGTGATAAGCAATTTTACCAAACAATAATCTTTGCGGAGGATTTTGATTATCAATAAGATTCAAAACTGGCTCTACCGTAGCTTCCGGTTTTCCCCAGGTATCAGGATTATCTCCGCTTTCTGCAAACGCAGCACGCACCGGATTGTAATCTGCAATATCCGAGGAAGTCTGGACTGCTGAAGCTCCTGCCCAATCCGTTGCAAATCCGTTGGGTTCAATTAAAGTAGTTTTGATTCCTAAATGTGCTGTTTCCGAACCGATAGTTTCAATTAAACCTTCCACAGCGAATTTTGAAGCGTTGTATAATCCTAAAAGCGGTAAAGTTGTTAATCCCAAAAAACTGGAAATCTGAATAATATGTCCGTTTTTTTGTTTTCTCATCACGGGTAAAACCGCCTGTACCACCCAAAGTGAACCGAAAAAGTTGGTTTCCATCTGTTCTCTCGCCTGCTGTTCCGTTGTTTCTTCCGTTGTACCGAATAAACCAAAACCTGCATTATTAATCAAGACATCAATTCTTCCGAAATGTTTTTCTACTTGTTCTGTTACTTCAAAAACTTCTGAACGGTTGTTAACATCCAATTTCAAAGGAAGAATATTGTCTCCGTATTTATCTTTCAAATCCCGCAGTGCAGAAATGTTTCTTGCTGTTGCCGCTACTTTGTCTCCTCTTTCCAAAAGTGCTTCTGCCCATAATTTTCCGAATCCTCTTGATGCTCCTGTGATAAAAATTGTCTTTCCCATTTTTAAAAATTTTAATTGTTTTGTTTTTAATTTTGATAGGACAAAGTTATCTCACATCAGAACCAAACTTGTAGCTCATATCAGCGGAAGAATAGCACAGAATTACGAAAAACTTTTTTGATTTAAAATTTTAGCCCACAATCCAATCATTTACTAATATCTTATTCTTCATTGATTAAAATCTTCATTCAACAGTTAAAGACAGTTAAAGCCAACTATGATCTAATTATATCTATTTTGCTTGTTACATGAATAAAAATTATATTGTAAAAAGCTTTGCAACTCCAGAAAACTTAATGCTAGATTTGGGATAGCCAGTTCTTGTTTAATTTGGCTCAAACGAATTAAATATTCTACAAAAGAGTTTGTATAGAGGTGGAAGACGTCACCAACATTCAAACAGCGTTACTTCAAGATTACCCTTCTCAGCCTATCTTCATTCTCATCACCCCAGTACCCTAATGCAGAAATTATCGGAATTAAGGTCTTCCCAAAATCTGTGAGGGAATATTCAACTTTTGGCGGAACAACCGGGTAAATTTTCTTAGTCACGAGCTCGTGCTCTTCAAGCTCTTTCAATTGGATATTTAAAACCCGTCTTGAAGCATCCGGAATTTTACGCTGCAATTCACTGGGACGCAGATGTCCTTCATTGATAAACCATAGCAGACGGATCTTCCATTTTCCGTAAAGGACTTCCCCAATAAGGTCGAGACCGCAGTTTAAATTCAAAGGTATTTTTCTCTCACGCATAAACAAATTTAGCCCAATGTACCCAATTGTACAATAGGGGAAAAAATTATCCCTATGCGATTAGGTTTTCCGTTATTGCCTGAAAGAGTGATAGTTCAGAAATTTGTATCAAAGAATCAGACAATGCAAAATCAATTTAATTACAACAATGAACTTCAAGGTAAAATTGCCCTGGTAACCGGAGGTACGAAAGGAACCGGAAAAGCAATTGCAGAAAGGCTGTTAGAAGCTGGCGCAACGGTTATTATCACCGCAAGAAACGCACCTGAAGAAGAAAAAAGCCACCTTCATTTTATTTCAGCTGATTTAAGTGAGGCAGAAGGAGCTCAAAAAGTAATCAGCGAAGTGCTGTCTCATTACGGCAGGCTGGACATTCTTATCAACAATCTTGGCTCTTCATCAACACCCGCAGGCGGCTTTACCGTGTTATCTGATGAAGACTGGGAGTCAACCCTACGGGCTAATCTGCTTGCTCCTGTTCGACTGGACAGAGGTTTTTTACCCCAAATGATAGAGCGAAAAACAGGGGTTATTATTCACATCGCTTCAATTCAGGGCAAATTGCCTTTGTACGACTCTACTTTGCCGTATGCAGCGGCAAAAGCAGGATTAATCAATTACAGCAAAAGTTTATCTAATGAAGTTACACCCAAAGGTGTTCGTATGCTGACTGTTTCGCCGGGATGGATAAAAACAACGGCAACAGATGCATTTTTGGAAAGGATCGCCAAAGATTCAAATACTTCTGTTGAGGAGGCTCAAAAAAGTGTTATGGATGCGCTTGGCGGAATACCTTATGGCAGACCTGCCGAACCGCAGGAAGTCGCTGAATTAGTAGGTTTTCTTGTTTCACCAAGAGCTAATTATTTAACCGGAACTGAATTTGTCATCGATGGAGGCACTGTGCCAACCATTTAATAATCTTAAAATACAATACAATGAATTTACCAGACATTATCTCAGAATTAGTAAAAGCGCAAAATGAATTTAACAGTTCAGCGTATGCAAATTGTTTTACCGAAAATGCAGAGGTATATGATGAAGGCCAAACCCATAACGGAAAAACTGAAATTGAAAACTGGATTGACAAAGCCAACAAAGAATACCAGGCCACTATGAAACCATTACACTATAATGAAAATGAAAACATCTTATCTGCAGAAGCTTCAGGAAATTTTCCAGGCAGTCCTGTTGTTTTGAAATATCATTTTCAATTATCTGACGGATATATTCAATCATTGAAAATAACAGTTTAATATTTTAGCTGACAAAATTAATCAGAGCTGAGGCTTCCGTAGCCGCAGTTTAATTGGGCTCAATAGAACCAAAATCATCTATAAAAGTGTTTGAAAATAGTCCTGTCTTGGTCACCAACAGCCCAATGGCGTCACTTTAATACAGGTGGCGTCTTTTTTTTAATTCACCGGAACTGTTTTCTACATTAAATTTCTTATACAAATTAATAAATCATTTCAGTTGAACTCATTCTCAATCCCTTAAAAAGTTATCAGCATTCATAAAAATTCGTTATTATCAATTCGCAGCAAAGAACTATATTTAAAAACAAATTTTATATTAAAAAATTGATTTATACAACACTTTTAAATATTGCTGTTTTTCAGGGAATAGTCTTAGGCGTAGTCATTTTAAAATCTTCTCTGTTCAATAGTAATTCAAATAAGTATTTAGCTTACTTACTATTTGCACTTTCCATGGTTTTGCTGAATTATGTTTTTGAAATTGAAGGTGCATTCAGGTCCTATCCTTTGCTACGTTTTCTGGACTATATTGAATGGATATTTTTACCTCCCGTCTTCATTTTCCTTTTTATAATCAACCGGATTGATGATACCATAAAGAACAGACAAAGAACTTATTTGTATTACATTCCGTTTGTTTATTCCTCTACTTTTACTATTATATATCATCTTAATGATATTTTAGGAATTTATAAAATCGAAGATTCCGGCATTTTCATAATCAATATACTTAGACTAATTCAGCTTTTATTTGCCTTTATCATCATCCTGTTTCCACCTTTTTACTCTTATTTTATGATAAAGTACTTAAAAGATCCACAAGAGAAAAAATGGGTAATTGTTTTATTAACTTCTCTCTATTTATTGTTATCTACCTGGCTCATCACGTATATGACCGGCTTCTTTTTTGGAATAGACATTTCCTCTACTATGAGCGGGCTGGCTTTATCGGCAACATTTATCATGCACTGGACAGCTTATATAGGCATTTACAAATACAAACTTGCCAAAAACAAAGATGCCATCTACAATTTTCTAAACAACGATTTGGTTATTATACATCCCAATCTGCAAATTGCAGAAAACAGTATACCGCAAGAAAATAGCCCTGCAGAAGAATCCAGAGAATCTATAACGGCTGACAATCTTTATTTTCAAAAACTTGAACTGCTTTGCAAAGAGCAGCACATGTATACCGACAGTACATTAAACAGAGAAAAAGTAGCTGAAAAACTAGGGATAAGCGCCGGATATGTTTCACAAATTGTAAACACAATAACAGGAGACAACTTTGCCCATTATATCAATCAATACCGGGTGGAAGCCGTGAAGGAAATGATATCAGATCCGGAATATGAAAACTATAATCTGCTGACAATGGGATTGGAAGCCGGCTTTACTTCAAAAACAACTTTTTTTAAAGCCTTTAAAAAAGTTACCGGTCAGACACCCAATGAATATAAAAACACAAGCAAATAAGTACCATTTTGTACATTTTTAAGCTTTTGAAACCCGTTCTAATTTTTATTATTTGAGTTTTGCAGCAAAATAATTCAAATAACTTTTTTATGAAAAAAAAACTTTTACAGCTCATTGTTTTGCTTGCTTTTTATTCTGTCAATGCTCAAAGCGAAACTGATACAAATCCATATCAGAAAAACAATGAAATTAAATTAAATTTACTTTCGCCTTTATCCGGTGCTGTGGAAGTAGGTTATGAACGGTTTCTCAACAAAAATTCATCATTAGGGATTTCTGCATTCAAGGTATATGAGCATTCAACAAATGACGATATGAATTACTATATCTCTCCCTACTACAGGTATTATTTTGGAAAAAAATATGCTTCCGGTTTTTTTGTCGAAGGATTTGGAATGCTTACTTCAATTGATGGAAAAAAAATGTATGCAGCAGACAACGTAACATTCACCGAAGGTAAAGATGTTTATGATCTTGCATTAGGTGCTGGTTTTGGATGGAAACTAGTTACAAAGAAAGGATTTGTTTTTGAAGCCAATACAGCCTACGGAAGACTTGTTTTCAATGCAAATAAAACGGATCACGATCAGGTTCTAAAACTTGGAGTAAGTGTTGGCTACCGATTTTAAAATCAAATACGCCTAAGCAAAACAAGACTTTTGTTTTCCACAAAGATCCTATTACCTTAATACAAATTAAATCATATTATCCGTAAAATATTTGTGCGAGGGTACAATACAATCGAAGTAAACTAAAGTCAAATATTTAATATTAATTAACCTGAATTCGGGTTAAGGAGTTTAAATATAAAAGATTGGAAGATGGAAGAAGGAGGCTGGAATTTACAATGTAATCTTTAATACAGTAAAAAAAATCCCGTTAATACGGGATTTTAGTTTCTTCTATTTAAACTTATTTGATCTCTACAGGAACTGAGATTTTATCCCAATCCATGGTGAATCCATTACTGTTTACTTTATAAACTAAAGTTTCCTGTGTTGTTGGTAAAGCTTTTGTTTTTACATCAACACGTAAAGCATCTTTAGCTTGTTCGTATTTATAAGCTCCCCATTGTTTAGGTTCTTTGTTAAAAATTGCTGTCCAGGTTCCGCTTTGTTTAGGAATTAAGAAAAAGCTGTATTTACCTGCAGGTAGTTTTTTACCCTGAACGGTAATATCTTTATCCGTTTCGAAAGTAGTTGCTTCATTGGCACCCGCACGCCAGACTTTATCATAAGCTTCCAAACCACCCCAGATGGTACGCCCTTTAACAGAAGGACTGCTATAGGCAATGGTAATGGTTGCCTCTTTAATTTTTCCCGTTGCAGTAGCCGGCGGGCTGGCAGGTTTTTTAGTGTCCTGTGCAAAGGCATTCATGGAGATTGTCATTGTCGCAACAAGTACGGCAGCTGATTTAATGATGGATTTCATAATATTTTTGTTTGTATGTTTACTTTGTTCGTTTACGAATTTACTGCTTTCGGCTTATAAAACAATAAACCAATTGCAGAAAATATAATTACCGCCGCTGCCCCAATTACATTAAGCCAAAGGAAAGAAACGATATCAAACTTATAAACGGCAATAACCGCAATTTCTGATAATATTGCAGCAATAAATACATTTGAGCCGGTGATTTTTTTATAGTAAAATGCCACCAGAAAAATCCCCAATATCGGACCGTAGAAAAGAGAGCCTAATACATTCACCGCTTCAATAAGGGAGCCCATTTGAGTAGCAAACATGGCTACGCCGATTGAGAAAATCCCCCAGGCTAAAGTATGCAGGCGGCTATACCTCAATTCGGTGGCATCATCAGGAATTTCTTTTTTAAATATCAAATGAACATCTTTTAATGAGCAGGCGGCCAGGGAATTGAGTGCTGCAGAAATGGAACCCCAACTGGCCAGAAAAATGACGGCAAACAGTAAACCGATCATTCCTACAGGTAAGGTATTTTTTACGAAATACAGGAAAATGTAATTGGTATCTGTTTTCTCGGCATTATAGTTTGATTTATTGATCGCTTCCTCTACCCTGCCGTGAAGTGCTTTTACCTCGGTTTGTGTATTTTTAAAATCCTGAATTGTTTTTTTGAGTTGAGGAGAATTTTCTTCTTTCAGCTTTAGAATTTCTTTGGATTCTGCATTAAATTTTATCTGTAAATCCTGATGCTCTTTTTCAAAAACCGCAGCCTGTTCAGGTTTTGTTTCCTTTAAATATTGATAAGAGCGTTCGTTAAAATAAATCGGAGCCGGTTTCAGAGAAAAGAATGCGAAAAGCAAGGCACCGATCAGGAGAATAGCAAACTGCATCGGAATTTTAACCAATCCATTCAACAGCAAGCCCATTTTTGCATTGGTATTGTCTTTCGCAGTAATGTATCTCCCAACCTGACTCTGATCCGTCCCAAAGTAAGAAAGTGCCAGAAAAAAACCGCCGATCAGCCCGCTCCAGATATTGTATTTGTCTTTCCAGTCGAATTCTGTGGTGATGACATTGAGCTTTCCGGACTTCCCCGCCAGATACAGCGCATCATTAAAACCAATTCCATTCGGCATATTCTGAATAAGCAGATACCCTGCAAAAGCCATGGTTCCCAGAATAATCAGAAACTGTAATTTTTGGGTGTGGGCGATCGCTTTTGCACCGCCAACATAGGTATAAATCAACAGAATACCACCTGTTAAAACATTGGTTAAATAAATATTCCAGTTTAAAACGCTTGATAAGATGATACTCGGAGCATAAATGCTGATTCCCGTTGATAAGCCTCTGGAAAAAAGAAAAAGCAGTGAAGTGAGCACCCTTGTTTTTTTATCAAAACGGTTTTCTAAATATTCATAAGCAGTATAAACGTTTAAGCGCTGAAAAATCGGGATGAAAGTAATGCAGATCACAATCATCGCCAGAGGCAGACCAAAGTAATACTGCACGAAACGCATCCCGTCTGTATACGCCTGGCCCGGTGCTGAAAGAAATGTAATGGCACTGGCCTGCGTGGCCATAATACCAATAAGTACAATGTACCAGGGCATTTTATTATCCGCTTTCAGGTAGGATTCGTTGCTTTTTTGGCCACGACCGATGAATACGCCGTAAACCACCACTGCAACCAATGTAAAAATGAGAACTGTCCAATCTATATTACTCATGCCCAGAATTTAGTAAACCAATAATAAAATACGATCTGCAATACTAATGCAACGGCTAATAGTACGTACCAGATATTCCAATTTTTAAGTTGCTTGTTCATAAGTTTTTCTGTGCAGATAAAAAGTTAAAAAATAGACGTGCCGCACCCACATTTCCCGCAGGCAGCTGTCTGAAAAATGCCAGCGGTGTATAAATAAAATTACCTTTTCCGTATTTGGCATATAAAGTTGATCCCTGCAGTGGCTCTTCATCTGTATCGTGCATTTCAAAAAGCGGTTCATATGCTGCATCCCATTGAGCAGGGAAATAGGCGCCACGCTCCTGTACCCAGCCTTTAAAATCATCCGCCGTAATTTTATTCGGAAAGTTCAGTAATTTATGATTGGGATTTAAAAACGTAACCACAGCATTTTCTTCGGTAACCCGCTTATTGGCAATACTGAAATTGTACATGCCCAATTGATCAACGGTTGTATCCTGGTTCGTATTATACTGCATCACCAGATTACCTCCGGCTTTTGCATAAGACCATAAAAAAGGCATCCAGCGTCCCAGTTTTTTCTCTGTGTTGTTGGCACGAACACCAAGCACAATAGCATCATATTGTGAAAGTTTGTTTTGGCTGCCGTTTCCAGCAGATTCATCTATGTTACCATAAAAATCTTCGTCTTTCAAAACATCTACCTGAACACCTGCAATACGCAGGAACTCAGGAATGAAATCGCCCGCACCTTCTATGTAACCCACTTTTTTAACCTTCGCCTGAATGTCGCCTTTCATTACGGTTACCGTTGCAGGCGCAAAATATTGTAAGGAGGGTAAATGCGGATACTGAATTAATACCTGTTTTTTATTATACGTTACTCCATCTGCAACAAAGTTTGCATCCAATTGTAAGCGGGATGAATGTATTGCGGCAAGCTTAGTTTTTGGAATAACGTAATCGATGGTCGTATCTTTTCCATTGAGTGAACTTACATCAGCGCCGCCTAACCGTTCTCCGTTATACATCAGGTTTACTTTTCCATTGCTAAACTTTTTGCCGGAATTAACCTTAAGATTTAAACTCAAATGTAGATCTTCATTTTCTTTAACCACATAAAGCGGTTGTGTAAATTTCAGTTCCAATGCAGGAACAATACGCAGGGCTTCAACCACATCACCACGCACCGGATCTAATTTCTTGAAAGATAAAGGAAGCTTAACCTGAAACTTTTCCGAACCGATTTTTAAACCAAGCAAAACATTCAGTGTTGATTCTGCCTCAGGCAAACCTACTAGAGTATCATTCGGTACAGAGAAAGTTGCTGTATTTACGGGAGGTTTTGCCAACCAGTAAGGTTCTGTGAGAGCTGCATCTGCAGGAATCTGAAGGTCATGCTGAATGGTAATCAGAGAATCTTTTGATAGCTTTCTGTTGAAGCTTTCTGATTGACCTAACCATTGTACATTGTCTAAAACGACAGGGTTTTCAGCTCTTGAAATTAAATTTAACCTGAAATTATAATGATCCCCGGCAACCGCTTCAGCCTGATTGGTAACGACCTCGCCCATAAACCCGGCACAGCTTAAAATGATATGGTCAAGAGATTTAATTTTATCCTTTTTCAGGTCTGTATCTTTTAGCTCCGTTACCTTTTTTCGTAAAGCAAGCAAAGCAGGCAAGCTAAGTTCCGGCTTATTGAAATTGAAAGCGGAAATAATTTTATCTAATGACTGGTCAATATCAGCGTTTCCTTGTGAAGTCCAGGTTTTGGTTACTCCGTCAAAAAGTGTTGTTTTTGCAGGCTCACCAGTAACATGGGCAAAATATTCAGTTCTGATGCCGGCTACAGACTGTGTTCCCGCACCCTGGCTTTTATGTAAACTTCTGCTTAATCCTGCCAATTCACCATAGCCCATTCCCAATTGCGCATCATATTGCCCAACGGTAACTTTCAGTTGATTTTCAGCGGTCGTATTGACCCCGCCAAAGCGGAAAGTATTCCACAAGACTCGTTTGGGCTGCCATACATTAACATATTTCAGTTGATCCGGGAAAGCCTTTTTATCGCCTGCCAGCTTAAAAGCTTTTTCCGCAACCACGGCTGAAGCCGCATGCTGTCCGTGGCCTGCCGCCGCATTAGGAGGAAACCGACAAATGATCACATCCGGACGGAATTGACGGATTACCCAGACTACATCCGCTGTAATGCTGTCTGCATCCCATTGTTTAAAGGTATCGGTCGTATTTTTAGAGAAACCGAAATCAATCGCCCGGGTAAAAAACTGCTGGGCACCGTCTAATTTTCTGGCCTCTAAAAGCTCATGCGTTCTGATTAAACCCAATGCAGCACCCTGTTCTGTTCCCAATAAATTCTGCCCGCCATCACCTCTGGTTAAAGATAAATAGCCGGTTTCTACATTCTGCTCGTTAATTAACCAGGAAAGCAATCCTGTATTTTCATCATCGGGATGAGCCGCAAGGTATAAAACTTTAGGCAGCTGCTTAAGGGTTTTGAGTTCGCGGTAAATTTCAGATGATTTGGAAGGCCGAACCTGCTGGGCCGAACAAAAAACCGTATAAAAGCCAAGAATAAATACAGTACTTACTTTTTTGAACATTTGAATTTGCTTTGCAGGGCAAATATAAGTAAATCATCTTTCTTTCAGCCTTAAAAGAATCGGACTATGAATTTCACAAAGAAACTGCTTAATTTTTTATTAAACCACAAAAGTCACAAAAGCTTTTTAAACACTTAAGCTATTTCAAGTTATATACTTTGTGTATAAGAAGTACACTAAAGTTTTTTTGAAAATCAAAGATTTTCATCTTATGTGCACATAAAGTGTGCGGTATTTCCCTACACTTTCTAAAGTGTACTAAGGTGTTTAAAAAATAAAACTTTTGTGATTTTTGTGGTTAAATTTAAACAGAATCTTGTGTTTTTCTAATGGTATTCTGCGTAAGATAGATATAATTAAACATGCAAAATGTGGCTGCCGCCCCGAAAGTATGCCATAAAAAGTGTGTTCCGAAGCTAAACCATTCCCATTTATCAGCAATGCGGAAAGTGAGTGCAAGAACAAACGACAATACAGCAAAGCCTACCCATTTTCCGGCTTTCCATTGGGTATAGATTAAATACCTTAATACCGAGAAAAGGACAAATGAAGCCATGATTGCATAATTTATGTTGATAAAAAGAGAAGTATTATCTACCAAAATCCAATTTCTCAACGCAAACATCAATATCAGATATACAAGAACCATTACAACGGCATAGTACCATCTGGTGCTCTGAGCTACAAAATAAAATCCGGCAGACAAACAGAGCAGCATAATGGGCATCCAATCCATCATGATAAATACCGGCCATTGTCTGAATGCATGATAAACAGTTCCCCCTAGGGCACCAATATATAATAAGATTAAGCAGTAGGTTAAAAAAGGATATTCCTTAAAATTACCCTTCATTTTAAGGGTCCAAAAAATGGCTATGGCTAAAAATAAAAGAGCCGTTACGGCATTGAATGGCTCAGGGAAAAGCTGAGCCATATCTGTTTCTTTATATAACATGCCTCCATCCGGAGGTAGTGGGTTTATTGGCATTGTCTTTACTATACTTCTTCTAAATATAGAAAAAATTATGGCATGATACACCCGGATGTACCCGATTGTATTTTATAAAAATGTTAATTCTTTTCTCACTGCTCAATAGAGCATATTTGAAATTATTTTTTGATTAAAAAAGATGAACGTAAAGCTTTTATTATGAATGAGGAGAGAAAACCTAACAGGTCTCAAAAGATCTGTTAGGTTTAAAAAAATCCGCGTCATCTGCACAATCCGCAAGAGAAAACATCTACAAGATCTGTGTATTCTGTGATCTGTGGGAACCAATAATACAAGAAAACAGAATTAACTTTGCTGATTAGATGAAGCGGACGTTTTAGCAGTATGCCTAGCTACCAATCAAGTTGCAGCACTTTGCTCACTTTGATCAATCAGCTATTTTCTTTTCTCTCCTTCTTTGAAGAATAAGGTGTGCGGCATCCAGCATTTTCACCGTGTGGATGTAGGGCATCACGATATTCCTTTCCGGTAGATTTTCATAGACGCCCATTGAGAAATAAACGATTCCGGACATAAAATAATCAAATTCTTTGAGGGTGTATTCCCTGAATGCTTTTTTGAAAACCAGCAGAGGATTCCGGTATTCCTTCTCCGAAAGCAGGCCAAGAACCAACGGAGAAATCTTTTCCTGCCGGGTATCGACCGTCCATTTCCTATCCTTCAGCATGATGAGATAGCCTGCCCGGATCAATGACCTCATCGACTGGTGAAACTGGAAGATCACCGCCGGATCTTCATGGATCCAGCTATTTCTCTTTACCGCATAATTCATCATGTTGCTGAGAATTTCTTTGGAAACATCCAGCTCATTGAACTGAAAAAAAGTTTCCATCAGCTGCAACCCGGAGCGCTTTTTGCCTGCCCGAAACCGGGGATTGAAATTTGTTTTTATCTTTTTCATTGTTTGTATTTTTTTAATGTTATAATCTGCAATGCTTTTTATAATTTCTCGCAGATTTTGCAGATAACGCAGATATTTACTAGTCTGTTTAAATAGTTAGATCTACACAACGCATATTTTTTATTTTGATCCGTGCTTTTATTTGAACCATTAAGGTTTTTAAGCGATTAAGAATAGCTAAGATCATATCTGAAGCTATTTTTTAAACCACAAAAGTCACAAAAGACTTATTTTAAACACTTTAGTGATTTTTAAGTTTAATTACTTTGCGCATAGAAGTTCACTTAAGCCTTTAAAAATCTTTGATTTTTATTCTTTTGAGAACTTTTATTATATCTAAAATCTGTGCAAATAGCTTTTGTTTCTTTTGACTACGTCGAACCTTCGGTTTGTGGTTAAGTTTAAAAAATTTAAACTAGTTTTTTACTTAAAATCTTCATTCTTCTTAATGGTTTATTTTTTTTCATGTGTTTGTATTTTTAGAATGCATGAAACCACCAGCCTACCGATGTACGCTGAGTTGTATGGTAAATGATGAATAGAAATAAAATCTGTTTTCCCGTGAAAGCCCTGAAGCCGCAATGGATTGTACACTCCATTGTACCCTATCATGATACTTTATGTAGTGAAACCACTTAGAAAAAGATGATTGTAGAAAAGCAGAACAGCATGAAATAAAAACGGCATGGGACTCTACAATATCCGCAATAGAGGTACTGGTATACCCAACACACAGATAAGAGAGCCCACGCCTAGGTCGTGAGCTTCCTGCTTATCGTCTTGTGTGTTTAAAAATTACCAGTTTTCTATTACAAGATTCTAAGCAATAGCTTCTATTATTTTTTTGAAGTATCGCAAAGCTACTTTATTGTAGCTTATTGGGCAAATGTAAGAAAAAAACATTAAAACACATATATGTGTTGATGAAAAATTTTAGAAAGCTCAAACTTTACTGAATGTATAAATGGGAAATAGAGGAATTAAAATTTCAAATTGGAAAGCTTATTCAGTTGCATAGGCTCAAAAGAGGGCTTTCACAATTACAACTTGGAAATGAACTCAATATCTCAAGCAACCATGTTGGTAGAATTGAAAGAGCAGAAACTAATCCTACCATTGAAAGTCTTGTTACATTCTGTAATTTTCTTGAGATTGATCTATTAAATTTATTTACTAAACTCAATGAAAAAGAATTAAAGAAGATTGAAAGCGAAATCGATCAACTACAAAAAGAATTTAAAAACCAAAATAAGAGAAAATCCTGACGAAAGTTGGGATTTTTTTGTGGCCAAGCTTTTTAAATCTTTAAGAAATTCAGTGAAAATACTGATTCAAATTTTTAATGTAATTCTTATTTTTGATGTTTACGGAAATCCGTAAACAATTAAGAATAATAGTTTTGTATATTTAGTAATCATATAAAATTCATAACTAATAAAATATAAATGTTTGGAAAACCATAAAATTAAATTATCAGAACAGATTACATTTCACTTTATAAGTATTGATTCTTATCCACCAAAATTAAAAAATTATATTGAAGAAAATATTCATAAAATTTGGAATGGAGATAATGAAGTTATTGAAAGTAGCAATGATATTAGAATTACAAAAACAGAAATTAAAAATTTATTAGAGAACAAAACTGACTTGCAAAAGAATGGTATTGTTTCTGAATTTTTTTGTCATTTATATTTACGTGCGAAGAACTTCAACCAACATTTTCTTTTTAGTAATTTGGAAGAAAAAGGAATGAAAAAAGGTTTTGATGGTTTATATGGCATCAATAATGAATTTTATATTTATGAAAGTAAATCTTCCTTAGAAACAACTCATGATGCCACTCATAATTCTAATATCAGTGAAGCCTACAATGATTTAAAAAAGAAAATTGAAGGTTTAAATACAACTAATAATCCATGGAAAAATGCTTATAATCATGCAACCCTGAGATCTGTAAATTTTAACGATACTATTTCGAAAACTTTAAAAAAACTTTCAAAAGAATATGTTGATAAAAAGTTTGAAAAAATTGATAAATACAATATAATTCCAAGCTCAACAATTTTTCTTGGAGCTAGATACAATGTGATTGATAAAAAAGACCTTATTATTAAGATGGACAATCTAACCAAGAATTATAGTTGCAAACATTTAGATGTACTTTGCTTAAACAAAAATACTATTCAAAACTTTATAGATTATCTAGATGAGTAAAATTACAAGTGCTGAAAAAAGACAGTTAAGTACATTAAAAAGCAATGCAGAGTTTACAAACTGTTTTAAAAAACTAATTTTCAACAATGAATTAACATTTGAGGAAGCTCAATATATACTTAGTGTGGCTCTAATATTCTTTAGATACTATAATAATGACAAAAGATTAAAAGGTTATTTCAATATAGCATACTATATAATTTTGAAATATAGCTTGGTTCACAACGATTATAGACCTCTCTATGATATTTCATTACAGATAGGTTTTTATCCAATTTCTGAATTTATTTTAGCTAATAGCTTATTAAACGAACAACATTTACATGAGTTTATAATAAATCAAGAAATAAGAACCTTATACAAAAATTCAAATTATATTGAAACTGTTGAACAACATAATAGGTCTAAAGAAATTTTAGAGAGAATTTCTATGGAGGATTCAGCATACATTGCACCAACCTCATTTGGAAAAAGCTCAATAATTCGTGAAGTTATTAAACAAAATGACTTTTCTAAGATTGCAATTATAGTTCCTACTAAATCACTTATAACTCAAACTTATATTGATATTAGAAATTTAGGTTTAAATTATAAACTTATTTTGCATGATGAGATGTTCAACGGAGAAAATCGATTTATAGGAGTATTAACACAAGAAAGAGCTACAAGACTCATCAATAAGTTTAATGTTAAATTTGATATATTATTTATTGACGAAGCTCATAATCTTTTAAAAAATAATAGCAGAAATCACTTATTATCAAGACTTATTATGCTAAATTATAAAAACAATACAAATCAAAGAGTATTATATCTGTCTCCTTTAATAAATGATTCAAAAAACTTAAAAACCAAATTCACATCTGAAGGACAAATATTTGAAAGTAGTATAAAACATAACCTAAAAGCTTTTGATGTTTTTTATTTAGATAAAAAAGGAAAACTTTCGTTGTTTGATAGATTTTCTAATGAATTATATCAACTAGATAAAAATATTCTTTTTATCAATTACATAATTACAAATGCTCAGGGAAAGAATTTCCTGTATAACTATCGGCCTAAAAATGTAGAATTAATTGCAAAAAAAATTTCTTTCTCACTTGAAGATATAGAGAATAATGTTTTAGCCAATATATCAAAGACTATTGCAACTGAAATATCGGAAGACATCGATTTGGTTGAATTAGTAAAAAAAGGAATTATATATTTACATGGTAAACAGCCAACTATCCTAAAAGAGTACCTCGAACATCAATATAAAGACACTCCATATTTAAAATTTATCATAGCTAACTCGGTAATTTTAGAAGGTATAAATTTTCCAATTGACACATTATTTATTACATCGACATATAGATTAAATGTTAAAGATCTTAACAATTTAATAGGAAGAGTTAATAGATTAAATTATGTTTTCCAAAACTCATTATCTAAACTTGTATCTAAAATACATTTTATTGATTCAGAAGAATTTACCGACAAAACAAGCAATATGGTAAATAAGCTTTCTTTACTTAGAGAACATACTTTTAAAGACGAAAATAAAAATCCTTTATTAGAGAATTATAATATTGATGATCTTAAATTACCAAAAGACAAACTTGAACAACAAAAAGAAAAAGACCAAAAACTAATTAATTTAACAGAGTTTTTAATTAATGAAAAAGAGGACTCTTTGGAGAATAGAATTAAGCATAGTTTTATAGAAAATAACATTGATGATTTTTACTGGAATATAGAATTTGTAATTCCATCAATTATTAAAAATTTTGAAAAAATATCAAATAAAAGTAATGTTGTATCAACTATTTATGAAGTTTTTATCCTGAATATTGAGAATCAAATTAAGGACTATGAAATTGAACGATTGAAAAATGAAAAAGCTAGAAACTACTATAAGAACTATATTGATATAATACAATTATTAAGTTTAAAAGACAAAATAATTAACACATTAAATTATTTTGAGGTTAAGGCTAAGGATATAATTGATAGTTACTTATTTATTGGTAGTTCTTTTGGAGAAGCAATTAACCCATCTCCAAAATATAAAAATTACCTGCAAGAAGTATATATAAATTTACATGGAAAAAGTAGACAACAGTTAGCAAATATTTCTTTGGTTAAAATTAAGCTGGAAGAAGATTTCGTTAGTTTTAAATTAAAAAAATTGATAACTTTTCTTTATGACTTCGAATTAATAACAAAAGAAGCCTACTTTTTAGCTGTCTATGGAACGGTTAATGAAGAAGTAATTAATCTAACGAGAATTGGCCTAGGACCTAGTGTAACGAAAATGCTAAAAGAAAACAATCAGATAGAAAATATTTCTTTCGATCAAAATGGAAATTTAATATCTAATGATGCATTTAAAAATTTTTTAGCAAATCAATCAGAACTATTTAAGTTTGAAATTAATAAGTTTATAAAATAAATAATTACTCCCACGCTATCCGAAGTCTCCTAACTTTGAAGCAAGTTTAAAGGAAATAATCTTATTTACCAGCTCAACACATCATAAATTAAAAACAAAAAAATCCCAACCTTGGACTGCCCCCAAAAAGTTAGACACTTTTTAGGGGCATTTTTTTATGTATAGAAAAGAAAAATTTAGCGTTGCTTTCAAATTAGAATGTATTAATCTTCACAAAAACTCTTATCGTTCGATTGAATCTATAGCAACAGAGAAAGGATTTAATGAAAGCAATCTGCGCAAATGGATTGGTTTTTATAACAAGTACGGAATCTCGGGGCTACAACCGAGAAAAAACAAGAGCTATTCCCTGAATTTTAAGGTTAAAGTTCTAAAAGCCATCGAAACAGAACATATCTCCCAAAGGGAAGCATGTATCCGATTCGATATCGCAGCTCAGTCTAGCGTGTTGAATTGGCAAAGGGATTACGAAAAAAGTGGTATTTTAGGGTTAAAGAACAAACCCAAAGGAAGACCCTGCATTATGAGTGATCACAAGCGTAAGAAAAGAAAGTCCGATAAGCCATTGACCAGAGAAGAAGAACTTTTATTGGAAAACGAAAGGCTTCGAGCTGAAATTGATTTTCTAAAAAAGTTAGACGCCTTAACTCTCAAAAAGAACAAGCAGAGGCCATCGAAGGATTAAGGCGAAAATATGACCTGTCACTCCTGCTGGATTGTACAGGTATGGCCAGAAGCAGTTTCTATTACCATCAGAAAGCTCTTGATAAAAAAGATAAATATGGAGAAGTAAAAACTTTGATAAAACAGATTTATCATAGGCATAAAGGCCGGTTTGGATACCGTCGTATTACTTTGATTATGAAACAGCAAGGAATTGTAATTAATCATAAAACGGTCTTAAGACTGATGAAGACCCTAGGATTGAAAAGTATCGTTAGGGTTAAAAAATACAGATCTTACCGGGGAGAGCAAGGCAGGATAGCACCAAATATTCTGGAGAGGAACTTTAAGGCAGATCAGCCAAACAGAAAATGGGCCACTGATGTGACAGAATTTAACGTCTCGGGCAGTAAATTGTATCTTTCGCCGATAATTGATCTTTACAATGGCGAGATTATCAGTTACGATCTCTCGGAAAGGCCTGCCTTTGCACAGGTTGTAAATATGCTCAAAAAAGGGCTCAGAAAAATCAAGAATACTGAAAACCTCATTATCCACTCTGATCAAGGCTGGCAATATCAGATGAAAGCCTATCAGCATCTGTTAAAAGAAAAAGGCATTATCCAAAGTATGTCCCGCAAAGGAAACTGCCTGAATAATGCGGTAATAGAAAACTTCTTTGGAACTTTAAAATCTGAAATGTTCTATACTAAGAAATTTAAAACCATTGATGAGCTCAAAAAAGAAATAAAGAAGTATATCAATTACTACAATAACGACAGGATAAGACTTAATCTAAAAGGAAAGAGTCCGGTACAGTACCGAACTCTTTCATATAATAATATTGTTTAATTTTGTCTAAACTTTTGGGTGCAGTCTACCTTCGTTGGGATTTTTAAGCAAAACAACCTACAATTCAATCATTGCAGGATCTACCTTATTTTTTCACCAGCTCTACTCTACGGTTTTGCGCCTTCCCTTCTTCAGAACTATTATCTGCAATCGGGTTTTTGCTGCCGAAGCCTTCTGCTGAAAGTCTTGCTTTATCAATACCGGAAGTGGTGATAGCATTCAATACGGCTGTAGCACGGTCTTTTGAGAGTTGGATATTATGAGCATCATTTCCGCTGTTATCCGTATAGCCGTTAACGGCGAGTTTCAGATTGCTGTCGGTTTTCAGGACTTTTGTTATTTCATCTACGGCTGTTTTGCCATCGGGTTTTAAGGTCGCTTTGTCTGTATCAAAATTAATGTGCAATACGGCCTTGCCTGTGGCATCCAATGCTTTTTTTATGTCATCAGATTTTAATATGGAAATTGTTTGCTCAAACGGGGCTTTCTGTAGAATTTGTATGGCTCCGGTCGCTGTATTTCCATAGAGCTGAATATAAATATCATCGCCATTTGTCCTTCTTATGACATACACTTTTACGGGTTCATTCCAATAATCTATAGAACCTTCTTCTCCAAAATATTTGGCATCTTCTTTTATTCTGTCAAGCTCCTGCTGAGGAACTTTACCATCAAATATTTTTACACCGCCCACCTTTGTAATGGCATCATCATAGCTTTTCAAAAAATAGGGTAACGACCAGTCTTCTTTATTGCTTTTCTCGTTTACGACATAGGTTTTCCAAACTTTTCCTTCTATTGGTGTCATTACGCCTTTAAGAGGAAAAAACAGCATATCATAACTTCTTTGTACGGGTTTGTTTTGGAATTCCAGGCCTTTGGGGAAACTGAAAAAGGGAAAATCACCCACTTCTGCGGAGGAAACCGGTATGGAGTTGATGTCAAAGCTATTTGTTCCTCCCGAAGACTTTTCTATAGCTGTGGGAGTTTCTATGGCGACCGTATCCTGTGCAGTACCTGTTTTTTGCTCAGATTTTTTATTACAAGCAGCAAGCAAAGCGCCTATTGATAGAATAATCAGCGTTTTTTTCATGTTAATAAATTTAGTTTTTGGGGGTATACAATTCTTTTAAATAAGGAGAAATAAAACAGTACAAATCTTTCATCTTCAACATTGTCCGGTATGTTTTTATACTGTACTATTTTCTGCGACACTAACTTACAAATAAAATACGAATGGGAAATCCCTGGCCTTAATGAAATCAATTGAAAATTATCTGTTTCTTAGAGACTGTTTAAATTTCTAAATTTGATTTTTTGTATACCATTCAAATCTTTAAACAGCTTTATTCGGATAAAATCATCTATACTTCTTTAAGCTTTCCTATTTAAATATTAAATTGCACCTACTTTAAAAACCATGGACAAATACAGCTTTTTGGAAATAGCGGCGCTTATCGGGATATTTTTGGTGCTGTTTCTTGCCTTGTTTTTACTTACTGTTAAAACAAAATATAAATTAGGAAACCGCCTTCTCGCTTTCTTCCTTTTTACAAATGCTGTAGATGCATTGAAATTTTTGATGCGTGATTTCCCTGTTAATTTCATCAATCTTGAGGCGTTTCGCTGGAGTATTAACTATTTGGTTCCGGCATCGTTTTATCTCTATGTATTGTCCGTTTGTTTTTCCAACTTTCGATTAAAACCGAAACATTTATGGCACACCATTCCGTTTATTGCCTTCAATTTGTATATGGCGTATGGGATTTATTTTGAAGACAGAGCTTCGAAAGTGAGTTTCATCAATGCTTTGAGCGAATCACCTATCATGCAGTTTTTTCATATTCTTTTCGAAGTTCTATTTCAGGTTTATTTTATTGCTTCATTTTTGGTGATTAGAAAATCTAAAACCATCTATCTCGAGAATTATACAAATCCGGATATCTCTATCCTAAATGCACTTTATAAAATAACAATTCTCTATTATGCCTTACATTTTATAGTCCTTATAAGATGGCTGGTTACTTTTATCTTTGGGTTGGGGGAAATCAGATCCTGGATTGTAACCCTCGATGGGTTTGCATTTTTATTTTGTACCTGCTGGTATCTATTTGTTGCGCTCAACAAGCCTGAATTTTTCAGAGGAGTGAATTCCGATCTGAAACCTATTAAAGAAGGTATTCCGAAACAGAAAATCAGCCCCTTAACAGTTGAAGAAAAAGATAAGGAAATCAAACTCTTAAAAGATTTTATGCTGGAAAAAGAACCTTATCTGGATTCGTCATTAACTATTCAGGATTTATCTGAGCAGGTAAAAATTCCCGTAAAAGATTTATCTACTCTGATTAACCTGTATATGGATAAACACTTTTTCGATTTCGTGAATGAATATAGAATTGAAAAAGCAATGCAGATCCTGAAAGATCCTTCTCAAAAAGAACTGACTGTTTTGGAAATCTTATATCAGGTTGGCTTTAATTCCAAATCTTCGTTTAATACTTCCTTCAAAAAATATACGGGAAAAACACCAACAGATTTTAGAAAACAAGCTTTGTAAAATCCGATTTTTCCCGGAAAATGAGTTCGATTTTTTTTAATCGGTCGCGTATTAACATGCTCTGGCGCATTTTTGCAGCAAAATAATTAACCTGAGTTCGGGTTAAGGGGTTTTATAAAAGGTTGGAAGATGGAAGAAGGAGGCTGGAAGTTACTTTTAGTTATAGCTACTGAAAACCTCTGTAAAATCAAATTAGCTAAAAAAGAGGGCAATCTATTATTGATGACCTTCAGAACCTCCCTCTTCCATCTCCCAGCTTCAAAACTCTATAAATCAAAAATTCTTATCCCGAATTGACGTTAATTAAAAATAAAATGAATTACTATCAAAAAGTTTTCTGCAGCTTTGGTTCACCCATCAGGAAAATTGTTGTACTCAGGTTTATCAAAAGAATAGCATAAAATCAAATTCAAAAAATTACTCATGAAAAATATAATTGTAACCTTTCTTTTTCTTTTTTCAATACATGCATATGCTCAAAAAATTGAGAAAAACAGCCAAATCGTCAGGAATCAAATTGATTCTGTAATGACAAAATCTTACGAAAGAGGTTTATTTAATGGAAACGTCCTTATCGCTAAAAATAATAAAATCATCTATCAAAAATCATTTGGCTTTACAGACGAAACGAAACAAACCCCTTTAACTGATCAGTCAATATTTAACCCGGGCTCTATTGCAAAGGAATTTAATGCGGTCTCCATCATGATTCTAGTGGAACGTGGCCTCCTTAATCTTGATGACCATATATCTAAATTTAATTTAGGACTGCCTAAATGGTCAGAAAAAGTTACCATAAGACACCTTATTAATTATGCCAGCGGTATTCCTAAAATCGAAAACAAACTCATAATTCCGAAAAATGATGAAGAGGCCTGGAAGATTCTGAGAAACAATGATACCTTGTTGTTTGAACCCGGAACCAGTTACAGCTATGATAATAGCAATGTGTTTTTGCAAAGAAGAATCATTGAAAAGGTAACCGGAATATCCTATCAGGAATTTGTCACTAAAAATATAATTAAACCGTTGAAAATGACCAATTCAGTATTCGATCCGGAATTGGGTTATAAAAACCGAACCTCTTGTTATGATATGGACAACGTCCGATGCCCGGAACTGGAATTTATAAGCGGCTGGCTTTGGGTAGACAGCAATGATCTGTACAAATGGCTTCATGCCATGAATTCTAATCGTTTAATATCCAAAAAATCCTTTCAGACTTTATTGAATAATCCATACGCAAAAGACGAAGGCGGATCACTTGGCAGATACTTTGAAAAAGAAGACCTACAAAGACACAATGGCGTCTCGTATAAATTTGAATCCATTTTTTTAAACGATTTTAAAAATAACATTACGATCATTCTATTGTCCAATAATCTCAATAGAGTTTGGGATCTGGGACATATTATTCACAACTTAATGCTGGGAAAAGCGTACGAAATTCCTAAAAGGTCTATTTATCAAGCCATAAGAAAGGAATCGCTTAACGATGTCAATAAAGGTATAAAGACCTATTTCTTGCTCAAAAAAAATTCTGAAAAAGAATACAGTTTTGAAAACCCAGGTGAACTGAATAAATTAGGATATGAATTATTAAGAGGTGGAAATGTAGATTCAGCTATTAAAATTTTCAGTCTTAATGTTTCTGTGTTTCCTCAATCAGCCAACGTTTATGACAGCCGTGGGGAAGCTTATTTCAATAAAAAAGAATATCAGTTATCAAAAGATGATTATCAGAAATCATTAGAGCTAGACCCAGCCAATAACAATGCGAAGGAAATGATTTTGAAAATCAATCAGCTTTTGGCCACTAAAAAATAAATCATCGACAAAAATGTTTAGATAAACGGGCATTAAGTAACTTAAGGAGACAGCTATTTACGGGTTGTCTCTTTTTTATGCCCGCTATATAATGGATATTTTCCCTAAAGTAACGAATCGTAATATTAAAGCTGTTTAAACTTTTTATTAAACCACAAAAGCCACAAAAGATTTATTTTAAACACTTTAGTAATTTTTAAGTTTAAATACTTTGCGCATAGAAGTTCACATAAGCCTTTAAAAATCTTTGATTTTTATTCTTTTGACTACGCTGAACCTTCGGTTTGTGGTTAAGCTTAAAATGAGTTTAACAGACTTATTTTATATTTTTAATGTCCTGCTAAAAAGTTTAAACAAGTTTATCATGAAAACTAAAAAATAGACACTCGTTCTCCGAAGTCTCCTGACTTTGGAGCAACTTTAAAAGAATGATTTCATTTTACTAGCGCAAAGTCTTCCGACGTTGCGTAGTAGAGCCTTTACAAAGTACTGTTTGAATAAGGAATAGCTGTTTTCAATCTGGTTTCCAATTCTTTGCGGTTAATTTTGTGCAATTTCCCGTTTAAAAGAGAATACCACAAATTTTGTTCATGATCCAAAAACATATTACAGTGACGGTACATATTGAATCGCGGATCAGAGATCTGCTCACTAAAATTGAAAACATAGCCTATTTCGAAATGCCCGTCGGTAAAAACCAAACGGTCGTTACCTGCTATGAACCAGATTCCTTGAAGCGCATCATCCTTTACGGCGTTATAAAATACACCTTCGCCTGTAATTGCAGTAAGTTTGTTTTGAATTATTTTCGGAACTTCATCTTTCCCAAGTTCAAAGACACCGTTCCCTGAAAAAAGCAGCTGTCTATCCGGAGAAAGAATAGTCATGGCTTTATTTTGCATGATACTGTTAAGATACAAAGGGATTTCCTTTTTGAAAACTTTGCCCAAATCAATATTGGTTACATTGAACGAACTATCAACAATGGATAAATTCAAACCGAAAAAAATGACAGATTGGTTGCTATTTACACCAATTGACAACCACTTTGGATTATTAGAGTAAGCACTTATCTTAAGTTCGCTATATCTGAAACGTTTTTCTTCATTTGATTGCTTCTTAGTCATTAAAACCCCTTTGTTGTCGAGAATAACTTTCCAATAATCGTCTTCAAAATAATTAACTATTTTGGTTGGTGCTTCGTTGATTTTTTCAAAACTTTTATTGGTAATTAATAACTGATTTTCCAGATAAATAGCATAAGCACCTTGTGTTGCTATGATAAAGCTATCATAAGTGACTGGGGTAATTTCTTTTAATTCAATCCTTTTCTGTGGCTCCGACAACCTGTAATAAACAATAGCCTGATTTTTGTTATCCAAAAAGAGCAGGCGGCTCTCCCATTTGTCAAAATATACATGATGTTTTTCAAAATCTATAACAGCACACGATTCGCGGTCTATGAAATTAGGTGAATAGCCACCGATTCTATTAAGCCAATATTCATTTTGCAGCCTGCTTTTACCAAATGGGTCCCTGTACCATTTTGAGTATTTAACCGTATACTTTTCATAAGCATACGATTCTCCAGTCATATTGGCATCTTTCCAGAAAACAGCAGGCATGAAAAAGATACCGCTGGAATATTGCTTTTTCTTTCCGGTAATCTGAACCATCCAGAGCGGACAGTCTTCAAATGTAACAAAAGAGACATCTCCCTCTCTCGGGTAATCAAAACCGTTCTTACCAAAACCCAGATATTTCTGAAGCGCCAACTCACCCTCATCACTAAAAAAGGTAGTTGCAATTAAACTCAGATACTGCACGGCGTCACTTCCAACCTGTCCTTTTTTATCGGTTTTACCATAAACATAATCCACGAAAAGTTCCATGCAGATCCATTCGTCGAAATCAAAACGTGTAAGAAAATCTTGAAGTTCCTGCGTTGCCTGCCCAAAATGCCTGCAATAGTCAATGATTTCAGATTTTGAAAGGATGGGTTTGCCTGCAGGAATATCGTTCCATTGCAGATTAAAAGTTTGTGTAGCCATTGTTTTTAGTTTTTTATTGCAGGATGTTCAACGGGTGAGTAATGATGATCAAAACAGCAGGTATAAAGAATCCTTACTTTATTTTTATACCTGCTGATCTTCTCATATAGTTCCATTGACAATATTTGTTTTTTAAAAAGGCAGAATGAAAAGCCCTTGCCAAGCTTTATTATTTAATTCCTGCTGATGAGGAAGAGTAAAAGCTAGATTCCTGACAGTTTATACTTGGGTTTATCAATTTAATGAAAATTATACTTTCTAAACAAAATATACTATAAATTATATAAAGGATTTTTTTGAACCGAACGAACATCAAACGGCTATGAATGCCTATTTCATTTGATCAGCTTATTATTTATTAAGAATGTTTTAATGTCATTAACTACTTCGTTCGGGCGTTCGTCTTTTACGCCATGCCAGGTGTTTTCATAAACTTTATGGACAATAAAAGGCGGGTGCTCAGCTGTAAGTTGATCGTTTTCTTCTTTAAAATCGAACCAGTCATTTTTGCTGATAGGGTCCAAAATGAGCACAGGTTTATTCAGATTTCGATAAATAATTTTAGGATTTAGCTGATGCGTTGAAGCACCAAAAGCCGTTTTAGAAGTAAAAGGAGTGTAAATAATAGCAATGTTTTCTTCTGCAGAATTTTCGCCGGTAAGTTCTTCTGCTCCTGGGTTTATTTCATATTTCCCGTTTGCGTTTTTCTTGATCCGGGCGTAAGAAGTAAAAATTTCTTTTTTCAGTTTCTCATTTCCTTTTCCTTTTATACCCCAATTGTTATACATAAACCAATAAGCATCAAAGTCGTTATCAAAAACCATTGTTTTTTTATTGGCATAATATTGTTTTGTTTCTTCAATATCTTTCCCAATGTTAGCCTGCTTTGCCTGAAAATCCCAGGCCACAGAACCGCCATCTTCCAAAATAAGAGCCTGAACCATTTCCGGATAAGCATCATAAAATGCCGAACTTATGGTTCCTCCTCTTGACCAGCCTCCGATAATTGCTTTTTTGACTTTCATTTTATCTAATAGAAATTTGATATCATCTGCAACGTGATAAACAGACAGGTCTTTTTGAGAGATGGGTGTAAATCCGTGTCCGTAGTAATCAATTGCAATGACGTGAAGATTCATTTTTACCAATTGGTCTATCACTTCGTATAGTTCATAGCCATTGCTATACGTTCCGTGAATCCAGACAAGTGTTGGATTTTTTTTATTTCCCCACTCTAAATAATGCATTTTTACATTATTCGTTTGAATATAATTTCCGTGTTGTTTTTCGTATTTATCAAACTCGGGTTTTAAATTCTGGAACAGATTCCGTTGTGCTATAGAATCTACGGAAGCGTTTGTTTGCGCTTTTACCGATAAATACACAATGAGAGAAAGCAATAGAATGATATTTTTTTTCATGGTTTACCTGTTTTTAAATTCTTTCTACCTGTTTTTTAAGGAATTTAGACAGTTTTTGTAAATATTGATTAGAGCTTCTGATACAATTTTGGGATCTTGCTGGTGTATTCCATGGCTGTAACGCGGCAACAACATCAGCTGGCTATTGCTGTTATTTTTTATCATCTCTGCATAATGGTTTATTCTTAATTCATCCAGCTCCTTCCACCACGGGATTAAATTGATCCCTAATTTCAGATTTTCGTTCATCTCTGTTTCATAATTTTCAATGTGCTTATTGTAAGAAATCATTACGGTTACGGGAATGTCCTTAAGGGGTGGTAAGGATTTGTATTTTCTAAAGAATTCCGGTGAACTTTCATTCAGTTCTCTCTTTGCCTCATTTCGAAAACCATCTGATGTTAAGGGATCATTTATGATGTTTTTAAGGTTGATCACAAATAACTCCCTATAACCTGTAGAACTTGATGTATTAATTTTCACTTTGTTGTCTTCGTCTTTTGTAAGCATAAAATCTGTAGGATCTATGAAAAAAAGACCACAAACTTCATTCGGATACATTGAGGCATACAAACGTATAAACGGTCCGCCTATTGAGTGTCCTACTAATAGATAAGGCGGACTTATTTTTAAAGCGGCTAACAAATCGTGAAGTCTTTTGATAACATCTTCATCTGTTTTTATGGAAGCATCTATTTCTGACTCCCCAATTCCATTCCTGTCATAAACTATCCCCGCAAAACTTTTTTGAACGAAAGGAAACAAACTTCCATATCCCCCACCTCCTGAACCGAGGCCACTTTCAAAGATTACTATGGGTTCATTAGGTTTTCTTTCATCAAGTCCAAAAGTTTTATATGCTATTTGCTTATTGTTAATGGATACAAATTTTCTTTCAGAAGTCTGTGAAAAAACCAGTGTTATTGAAAAAAAAGTAATAAATACAGATATGATTATGGATTTCATTTTTTTTGATTTGGCATAAGTGTCAGGTCCTAAAACTCCTGTTAACTCAGAAATATACACAATGTACATTCTGAATATTTTAAACAATATTAATGAATTTTTAGATGATAATATACTCTAATGTACGATTTAACCCTAACATTACTTTTAGGTAAAAACACCAATTGATTTTCAAATATATACATCCAAAATAAATAAATTCTCATTTACGCCATGTGACATTATTGTATAGAAATATAAAAACCGGATGATTGACATCCGGTTCCTGTTTTTTTTGTGATAGCCTGAATTTAGTTTCTGGAAATACTCAGGTTAATGATCTGGTAATTGCCATTCTGCATATCAACCTGTACTTTATAAATACCGGTCGCCAGCTCGGAAACACTGGTCGTCCCACCACTGCTTGTGATCTGGAAACGCTTTCTGATCTGCGAATTCATGTCGTAAATCGTAACATCCGTCTGGTTATTTCTGAATTCAGGACGGTTATTGTTGTCAAGAAGATATAGCTGAATCTGATGGTCGGCTGGATTTGGAGTGATCCCAAAACCTCCTCCATTGTTATATTTTATGGTGACAGGCATCTCTTTGAAAGCTGAGCAGCCACATGCATTACAAGCCCTTACCTTCACCGTTCCATTGGTAGCATTATTGCTTTTTACCTTAATTAAATTCTGATTAGCAGTACTGGCTAACAGTTCCCAGTTTGCCGGAGTAGTGGAGAAACTCTGAACCGTCTGGAAATTACCCGGTAATTGCCATTCATAGTGCGTAGCATCCTGTACAGGATCTACTTCATACGTTAATACCGGAGATATAGGCGGGTTACCGTTTGGCATTGGGAAAACAGTAATTGTTGATGGTCCGTAGATATCCGCAGGCTGGGCAGGCCCTCCTACCATTACCAGTCTTATAGAGCTTTTTTTACCACAGGTACCTCCTGAATCAATGATAACTGTTATCATACTTGTTCCGTGATATGTTGAATTCGGATTTACTTTTACCGTGATGCTGGATGTTCCCTGCCCGGAAACCAACTGAAGGCCATTTCCTACGACCCATGTAAAAGTCACCCCGGAAACATTGATGCCCGGAACACTATAGGTTTGGGTAGCTCCCGAACACACTCTGTTGGCACCTGTTATAATAATGTCTCCACAAAATGCCAAACAGTCTGTATTGGTATAATTGGTCGTGTTATTCAGCAGTTGTGATAACTCATTTCCCAGGAAATTTCCGGTTTTCTCACTAAAGCTGATATGTTTAAAATTATTATTGGATTCTGCAACAAATTCATGGAAAGGAGAACTAAGCCCGCTGCCTTGCAAATTACTGCTGGCATATGATCTTTTATAATCCTGCAGCGTTAAGTTCCCATTCGTTCTCTTGATCCCCAAAGCACTTGGAACCGGTATAAAACTAAAGGTTGGATTTACAATATATCCGGAAACAAGATCTACATCCGTCTTATAATACCCTCCTGCAAGATTTTCAGTAGGAAGTACCGTATTGCCGATATAACCTCTTTTATTGGTTACATCATAGGTGATTGTCCAGTTGATCCCCAGCCACTTCACTCTGAATTTTTTATCATATTTAAGGATTCCGCGGTAAACTTCCCTGTCGCTATTGGTGGTTTCAGGGATCGTCTTGATCTGAAAATCAGCACGCAGCTGGGACGGAAGAGGAATGGTTGAAAATAATACAAGCCCCAGATTATTGGTGGTTGCTCCCCAGAACGTCATGGAAAGATTAATTAAAGTACTGTTAAGCTCGTTTAATGAAGCGGTTTCCTTCTGATAACGGAAAAGATTATCTCCGGCGTTATAGCCCTGGTTCATTCCACACATACTTCCATTGCTGATGGCTACATTCCGGCTTTGTGCAGGATATCCGAGAGCATCAAATTCATTTTGCCAGTTCTGATGATAAGAAGTATTGAACTGCCAGTTAGGAGCGATATAATTTTTCGTCATTTGCAGGGCAGCAGGACAATCTACAATCGTTAACACATCGCTGCCTCCAAAATCAGTAATGAAATTCTGATTGAACAGTCCTATAATATCAAGGACAAAAGGAACCACATGATCTCCCAATGCATGTAAAAACGGATTGGAGGAATAAAGCTCGTTAGCGTGACGCAGCATATACTGGGCACCTACAGGAATATTGGCTCCATCAAGCGGTGAATCGTGGGCAATGAACAGGCCTACCTCATGGTTATAATTCTCCTGTTCCAGTTTTACCAAGGCATATTTGCTAACCAATCCGCCCATACTTTGCCCCAGCAGTACGTTGGGAGCAGTGCTGCCATTGGCTGCTTTCTGACTGTTTACATATTTTATAATCTTTTTCAGCGTTTCGGCATTCTGTCTGATATCGCCTATCCCATTGCGCCAGTCAACATAAATAATATCGTACTTCTGGCCGTTTGATAAGATATTCTGCAGCTGCGGAGAAGCGCTTAAGCTTGCTTTAAAATTGGAAAGAGACAGGTCACCACCCACTTTTTCAGGAGTCAGGGCGCTGCTTAAATCAAATCCCTCAGCTACAATAAGCGGACGTGTAATGCGCTTGTCATTATCGTTGATATAGTCTATACGGAGGGTTGCACTGTGTTTTCCATTATTGATTTTAACATTGTTCAGGTCTCCGAACAGGCCGCCAATCTCTATAGGAAACTTGATTCGTTTGATCTTTCCGGAGGCTAATGTTACCGAAAAAGCCCAACTGTATTTACCTTCTGTAGAATAGTTCAGAGTTATGGGTTCGTCTAACCTTAGGATCTGCTGCGGATTACCACCTCCAAAATCAGCTGAAATAGATTGTATTTCTTCTGATCCATTTCCCAGCAAAAGCTCTCTGGGCAGGACAACATTAAACTTTAAAGAATTCATCCGGTTGATGGGTGCAGTAAGAACAAATATTTCATCTTCCTGATAAGGATTCTGCCATACACCATTGTTGTACACATCTTTAAACTGCTGGTTTTCTACCGTTATTTTGTTTTCGTCATAAGCATTCATCGCAAACTTAGAGAATTTTGCATAAAGCCCCGAAAGAACAAGTGTAGGAGCTGTACTCTCCTCATTGTTGTATTCCTTTCTATAGCTCACCCATCTTGCAGCCATTTCCGGCATTGTAGGGAGGTTTCTGAGGCCATTTTCATGAATAACACCAGAGAAAAGTTCTTTATATACGCTGCCATAGATGTGAATGTCCATTTCCTGTGCTTTTTCACTGTTATATTGTTCTATATCAGTAAGGCCCCAGGCGTAATCGAGCAAAATACCATGGGGTATCCTCTCCCGTTCCAGTTTCATAAACGGTTCCGCCATTCTCTGGGCGAATCCTTCCATATTTTCTTCTGTTTGTGCATACATACCCAGTGTAAAAAAGCTGAGTAATAATAAAAGTAGTTTTTGTTTCATAAAATATTGGGTTTAGTTGGTTGTTCTATGTTGATAATGGTATAGGATTAATAGCCTCAATACCGATATGTATTCTGGAAAAAATAGCAATAAGTTGAATAGCAGGCCTTTTGAAAGGACTGGAAATAATGGTTAAGAAAACGGAATTACAGGGGCAACAAGCCCCGTTTTCGGAAGTTCTTTACTCAGGATTGAGACTTAATTCACAATACAGTAAATGAACCTGTTCAACATCATGATGTTTTATCATTCTAAGTGAACATGAAAGGCACTAAAAAAAACAAAGCGGTAACTTTTCTCCAATATATAACATTTTTTAATACAAACAAAATATATTTTATGTAAAATATTCAATACAATTTAATTATGATTGAATTTTAACCTATTACATCACATTAAAAAGAAGGACAAACAACGAATAAAACAATGTTTTCGACATTTTGAAATTAACATTGAAATTATTATTAAAAAATAATAATTTTTAGTAAAAAATCAATCAATAACACACATAAATAGATAAACTTCCTACAAGCCTTATAATACAATTTCACTATAGAATAGTTCTGGGGTTACAAGTTTAACAGATTTCTATCCGTAATCAGCAAATCCCATTACAGCTCCCTACGAATCTTCATTTAATTTTCTGTATTCAGGTTTAAATTTTATATTTAGGGGAAATTAATAATCTTTACTGACCGTATGAAAAAATCATTAATGCTGTCTACCTTCTTCGGAGGTATTACTTATTTACAACCACGGCATTTTTCAAAATATTTCAAATTGCAACCAAGAATCATACAATTTATGGGGATTAAATCTTTATCGCCGGATAAAAAATAAACTAATACAATGGAAACAACTACTGAAAAACCCTTTACAATACGTTTTTATAAAGAAGAATTTTTCGATGAGGAAAAGCTTTATATGGAAGCAGCTACAGAATGCCTGATAAGTGAAATCACCTGTCGTGTAACACTGGATAACTCTCTTGCGGAACAGACCTGCATGAGCTCTGGAACACCTTCCAATACTATGGATGCAGATATAGGGTCTGCATTTTATGATATCATAAAAGATGTATGGACGGAAAATCCCGGTAAAGAACAGGAGTATTTTACATTTAATATCAATACTAAAATTACAACCACTGAAACACCCTCAAGACTGTTGGAAGCCAAACATGCTGTCCGTGTCAAAAATCCGTTATTCGGAATAAAACGGGAAGAATGGCCAGAATGGGAAGAACCACAGTTTGATATACCTGAAATAGTAAAGGATAAAGCACCACAAAAGGATGATTTTACCATCAGTGTCTCACCTCAATATACAGAGGGAGATATGTGGGATTTCCTTGATGAAACAGCTTATTTTGATTTGACAGTTTCATCAGACAAGCCTATTAAGAAAATAAACGTTACCGCAAACTTCATGCATGAGCAACAAAACGAAAATCTCTCTGTAGAGGTAAATCCGGAAGCACAGTCACACGAGCTGAGAATTGAGGTCTCCGGCAACCTGTTGGATCAGGTGAAGGAACTCGGCAGCTTCAGCCATAGTGAGTACGAAAAGTTCGATTATATATTCAAATTCGAAATCATTGATGTAGAAGATAAGAAGCACATGCGAAAAGTAACTGCACAGCTTCCTAATCCCTACTATGAAGACATAGAAGCTGAAAAACAGATTGCCCGTGAAGTACTGGCTGAGGTATTCCGGAAAAAATATAACGAAGACATTGCTGAGCTGAAAATAGAAAGCCAGTCGGGCTGGTGGGCATGGAAAAAGGATGATGCTTCGTTTCAGTATGGATGGAATGATGATGAGATCCTGCTATACCGTTACTTTGGCTCTGTAGATTATGATGCCGATCAGGACGAGGTATGGGATGAAATGCAAAAGCTGACAAAGCTGACTGACGGTGCAGGAAAATTTGTGTACACAGACAGCTATTTTGTACTGAAATGCCAATTCGGCCCGGGATGGATAGAAGCGGATGATCTGGAAAAGAGGCTTGATGAGTTCGAAAAGTTCGCCGATTCGGAAGAGCTTGCAAAATTCCTGGCGGCATATGAAGGAGAAGGTTAAGACTGAAAAACGCTTACATAATTTTTTAATTTCACAAAAGGATCAACAAGGAATATTGATGCAGTGTATGAATATTCCTTGTTTAAAATGACAAATCCCAACAAAGGCCAAGACTCGTTAATAAAATAATCTCAGTTCGGGATAAGAATTTTTGATTTGTAGAGCTTGGAAGCTGGGAGATGGAGGTTCTGAAGGTCATCAATAATAGATTGCCCTCTTTTTTAGCTAATTTGATTTTACAGAGGTTTTCAGTATCTATAACCAAAAGTAACTTCCAGCCTCCTTCTTCCATCTTCCATCTTCCATCCTTTTATATTTAAACTCCTTAAAAATATGATTTTCGAAACTGAAGCGGAGTTATTCCTGTATGTTTTTTGAAAAATTTAATCAGATGGTTAGACTCCTTGAAACCAAGCTGATAAGCAATTTCATCAATCTGCAGGTTCTTATAGATTAAATCTCTCTTGATTTGTAAAATCAGATGCTCAGAAATCCAGTTGTATGGTGTTTTATTTTCTACTTTTTTAAAAGCATTTTCAATACTTCTGATACTTTAATATATTTTTAGAATCCTGTTTACAGGATTCTTTTTTTGCTGTTTACCAATTAAATCAGTATTTGGTTCAGTGCACTTTTATAACATCCTAAAATAAATTCCGTATAATATAATTGTGCATCTAAAACCTGGATTTTGTCATGAAGCTCTATCCGTTTGGAAAGCACGGTCTCTCCTTGATAACTGAATGAGCAGAACGAGAAAATTTTAAATCCCGAATTTCTTACGGAGGCCGCATATCCCGTAGAGGCAATACCCCAATCTGTTCCGAATAATGTAGCGACCTTTACAGCCATTATATCTGCCATATTTTGTGTTTCAAAACCATTTTCCCGGACTTCGTTCTGATTAATATCCAAAAAACCGCCTTTTTCCGGTAATGTAAAGGTAGTTACCCCTCCTTTGTAAAATAAAGATGCATTAGACATCTGGGAAAAAGCCAGCTGTATCAATCCTGAAGTTACACTTTCCGCAATAGAGACCGTTTCGTTCATTGTAATGAGTGAAGTACTGATATAATCCAGTAAATTTTGCTGAAATTTCATGACATCTATTATTAATATTGATATAAAAAACTTTATAAAATCCTTTTTACGCTACTGAAATCAATTTTCAGATAACGTCATAATCATTTAATGTTGTTGCAAAATAATGTTCAATTGTGTCCCTGGCATTTTTGCACATCCATAAAAGATCTTCCCTTGGGGTATCTTCAAAAATAAAATCATCATGAACCTCAATAATGAACTCGCTCACTTTTTCAGTGTTCATCAGATCATAAACCATTAAATCATTAAGGCTATCTAATCTGCATTCTTCCTTAAAAAAAGGAATTTTGCGGAAAAAGGAATTCTTGAACTGAAAAAGATGTATAATTTTCATGACTGGTACTTTATATTAATTAAGACTAACATTTTGTTCTCAAAGTTTATCTCATTATTGTTTACAAATTCTTTTCTTAGAGATTCTGTATATGGCCTGTAGGAAAAATACTGTAGATTACTTTTTATCATAGGTATAAAAGGACAGAGGCCATTGGCTTCTATCCCTTATTAATTAAAACCTTCTAAAAACAGCTCTACTATTTTATCGGGTTTTAATGAACTCATTATCAAAATTGAGAATTCTTAGGTTGATTAGTCTCTTTATTATAATGTATCTTACCTTCCTATGGTCTGTCCCTTCGGGTGTTGTGTTCTCAGGTTAAATGTCAGCTATTATTTTGCTGCTGCTCAACTAAAATCAGAATAGTTATATTACCTCTGATGGATTTTGAGGATTTCCTGAGTATTATAATACAAAGATGACTGTTTCAATATACAGTAAGCTACATATATTTATAATAATCTTACATATATCCCATGTTTTACAGATCCTCCAGATTCCCAAATCTTCTCTGTTTCAATTGTTTATAGAAAGAAGGTGAAAGTCCGGTGATCTTTTTAAACTGATTAGAGAGATGAGCAACACTGCTGTAATTCAGCTTATAAGAAATCTCTGTAAGATTAAGTTCATCATATAATAGTAACTCTTTTACCTTTTCCACTTTATTGATAATGATAAAATGTTGTAGGGTCATACCTTTCACCTCAGAAAAAGTGTTGGCCAGATAGGTGTAATCATAGCCTAATTTTTCACTTACATAATCTGAGAAATTTTCCTTGGGAAGAACATCCGAATAATGAATCATTTCTATGACTACATTTTTTATTTTTTCTATCAGGATGCTTTTTTTATCATCTAATATTTCAAGTCCGGTTTTCAGTAAATTTTCTTTCAGGATTTGTCTTTGTTCAGTACTGATATCATCCAATAATTCTACAGTACCCAGATCTACAACGGCATTTTTAATACCCAGCCTCTCCAGTTCCTGATGAACAACCATTTTGCAGCGCAAACTTACCATATATTTTATATACAACTTCATCATCCTTACTATTTATACCTGTCAATCATTTCATTAACAGCAATTTACTCAAAGTTACTTTATTAAATTGGAAATAACTATGATTTATATAACAAATTGAAAGACTATTGCAAAGCTTTCTTTTTTTAATGATCGAGATTTACACTAAACAAAAATATTTTACAATGTCAAAAGAAAAAGACGGGAAAAAGAAGCAAGATAAAACACCACCCTCAAAATCCGCAAAAGAGAAACGGGAGGATAAAATAAACAAACGAAGAGACAGGGAAAATGAAGCCCGAAATACCAGCAACTGAATGGTACCCATAAAAAAAGAAGGAATTATACTTAGAAAAACCGAATTAGCCTTTGAGAGCGAAGGTGTTTTAAATCCGGCTGTCATTCGGGATAATGGGAAGATACATTTATTTTACAGAGCTGTAGCAAAGAACAATTTCTCCAGTATCGGCTATTGTATATTATCGGACTATCAGACCATAGAAACCCGGTTCAGCAGCCCGGTTATTATTCCGGATTCTGAAGAAGAAAAGCATGGTGTTGAAGATCCAAGGATCGTAAAAATTGATCATTTATTTTATCTTACCTATACCAGTTATGATGGCCTTAACACAGCGGGAACCCTGGCTATCTCAAAAGACCTGAAATCATGGAAAAAAGCTGGGATTATAGTTCCCAGGATCTCCTATAAAAAATTTAAGCTTTTAGCAGAATCCCAGGGGCCGATAGCAGAAAAATACAAAAGATTCAATAGCCTGCCTGCCGGTCATAAAAAAAACAAGGATGTATTTCTATGGGATAAAAATGTAGTTTTCTTTCCTAGGAGGATAAAAGGAAAATTATATTTTCTTCACCGTATAAGGCCTGATATTCAAATTGTTGGTATAGAAAATATTGAAGATCTGAATCCTGATTTCTGGGAAGATTATTTTCTGCATTTTAAAGACCATATTGTGCTCTCTCCCAAATATGACCACGAATTAAGCTATATAGGAGGAGGATGCCCCCCGATAGAAACTGAGCACGGGTGGCTGATGATTTATCATGGTGTACATGACACGATTGAAGGATATGTTTACAGCGCCTGTGCAGCTTTATTAGACCTTGACCATCCTGAAAAAGAGATCTCAAGACTCCCCTATCCTCTTTTTAAACCTGAGGAAAAATGGGAACTGAAGGGAGAAGTTAACAACGTCTGCTTTCCCACCGGTGCTATTGTAGAAGAGGATATACTTTATATTTATTACGGAGCCGCAGACGAAAGAATTGCTGTTGCCTCCTTAAGCATCCGGGAACTATTGCAAGAATTACTGCACTACACATTATAATTGATCATTTCATAGGAAATGGCAGACTTTAAAATAAAAATCAACATGAATAAAAATATAAATTCAGACGTGGAGGAAAAAGCAAAAAGACGACCTGTCCAAAGTACAAAAAACACAACTTATTATAGGCCTGAAATTGTCTTTATCAGTACTTTTCCTCCTAAGGTGTGCGGTATTGCAACGTATTCCCAGGACCTGATAAAATCTCTTCAGCTAAAGTTCAGTGAATCATTTAAAATAATTATTTGCCCCATGGAAACTGAAGATGAGAATTATCAGTATCCGGAAAAGATAGAATACCGCTTAAATACATCCGATACGATTTCTTATTTGGAACTGGCGGATAAAATCAATAAAAATGACAATATCCAGCTTGTCATGCTTCAACACGAGTTCGGTTTTTTTAATGAATCCAAAAATGGATTATCTCTTTTTCTCCAGAATGTAAAGAAAGACATCATCATTACTTTTCACACCGTTCTGCCCAAACCCAATCAGGAATTAAAAGAAAAGGTAATGGAAATCAGCCGATTATGCAAATCTGTTATTGTGATGACCGGTATTTCAGCGGATATCCTGTCAAATGACTACGATATTCCTTTTGAGAAAATCATCATGATACCGCATGGAACCCATTTATTGCCGTTTATCGATAAAATTTCACTGAAAACAAAATACGGATTGAAGGATAAAAAAGTACTTTCAACATTCGGTTTACTGGGATCCGGAAAAAATATTGAAACAACGTTAAAAGCCCTGCCTGAAATTATCTCTCAAAATCCGGATGTGATGTTTCTGATCATTGGAAAAACACATCCCGGTATTGTAAAGAACGAAGGTGAAAAATATCGGGACTTTCTGCAGGAAACCATTAAAAAGCTCCATCTGGAAAAACATACTCTCTTCATCAACCAGTATTTGCCCTTAGATGAGTTACTGGATTATCTGCAGCTTACAAATATCTATCTTTTCACCTCAAAAGACAGACATCAGGCAGTAAGCGGTACCTTTTCCTATGCCATCAGCTGTGGATGTCCTATTATTTCTACCCCTATTCCGCATGCCCTGGAAGTATTGAAAGAAGACATGGGAATTATTATTGATTTTGAAACTCCTGAGCAGCTCTCTAGTGCTGTGAACAAATTACTGCAAAATGAAAATGCACAGGAAAAATTACGGTCAAAAAATTTAGAAAAAATGGCTCCGACAGCCTGGGAAAACTCTTCTGTTTCACATGCCTTACTATTTCAACAATACAGCCAGGATAAAATGACATTACATTATACCTTACCTACCATCAATCTAAGTCACATCAAAAACATGACAACAGATTTTGGAATGATTCAGTTTTCCAAAATCAACAAGCCTGATATAGACTCTGGCTATACTCTGGATGATAATGCCCGTGCCCTGATTGTGGCCTGCAGACATTATGAACTGAACAGAGATGAATCAGATCTTACCTTAATTTCAACTTATCTGAATGTCATCAAGTTTTGCCAGCAACCAGACGGAAGTTTCCTTAATTATGTGGACAGGCAAAAGAAATTTGCCCAACAGAATTATGAAACCAACCTTGAAGACTCTAACGGAAGGGCCATCTGGGCATTAGGCTATTTGCTTTCTATAAAAGAGATTTTACCACAGTTCTATTATGATGAAGCGGATTCTATCATTGAAAAAAGTCTTTCCTCTGTAGAAAAAATTCATTCCACCAGGGCAATGGCCTTTATTATAAAAGGATTACATTATCAGAACTCTGAAAACAATATTCCATTATTAAAAAAACTGGCCGACCGGCTGGTAAAAATGTATCAGCATGAAAAACATAGTGATTGGCATTGGTTTGAAAGTTACCTTACCTATGGCAACAGTTTACTGCCGGAAGCTTTATTATGTGCGTGGATTACCACCAAAGACGAAATTTATAAACAAATTGCGGATGAATCTTTCCGGTTTCTGCTTTCTAAAATATTTGCGGAAGGAAATATTAAAGTGATATCCAACAAAGGATGGCTGCAAAAAGAAATTATTAAAAATCCTGAAACAATTGGCGGAGAGCAGCCCATTGATGTTGCTTATACAATTCTGGCATTATCTACGTTCTACAAAGTTTTTAAGGATGAAAAATATTTACAGATGATGAAAGATGCCTTTAACTGGTTTCTGGGGAAGAATCATTTACATCAGATCATCTATAACCCTGCTACAGGAGGCTGCTATGATGGTCTTGAAGAAAAAAATGTTAATCTCAATCAGGGAGCAGAATCTACAGTAAGTTATCTCATGGCCAGACTCTGTTTTCCCCAATAGCAATTCTTAACGACTGCTGCCATCGGATATTTCTGATTAATCTGAAATTTGAAGAAGTACGTATTTAAGGTACTATCGTAATGAAAAGATAGATTAAAAATATAGCGATCAGTACAATTCCCTGCATGATATTGGTTCTGCCTGTTGCCAGTGAAACGGTAATAATAAAAAGTGATAATCCCAGAAGTATCGTGGATTTGATATCAATCCCTAATGACATTCTTATCCCGGTCATTACCGATATAATGGCAATGGCAGGAATGCTCAGGCCAATACTTGCTAAAGCAGAACCAAAAGCAAGATTTAAAGATGTCTGTATCTGATCACTTTTTGCAGCCCTGAATGCAGCCAATCCTTCCGGAAGGAGAACAATACCGGCAATAATAATACCTACCAGAGATCTTGGAGCACCAACAGAAACTACAATATGCTCAACATCCTTTGAAAGAAGCTTTGCCAGCAAAACCACTATTCCCAGGGATAAGGTCAATAATATACAGCTGATATACAATTGTCTTTGCGAAATCTTTTCTTGGCTATCCTTTACAGATTTGTTTGCAGACATCTTATTTTGCGGAGAAATGAAAAAACTCCGGTGCCTGAACGTCTGAATCATGGTAAACCCGAGATAAAGTCCCAAAGAAATCAAAGCTATAAAAAGCAGCTGAAAGGAGGTATATTCACCTCCGAGATGGCTTATTGTATAATTGGGCAGGATAAGCACAAAAATAATAACAGATGTAAGCGTTATTAGGGCCGTACTCACCCCCTGCAGTGTAAAGCTTTGTTCCCTATACCTTAGAGAGCCTATCACAATACAGCTCCCTATGATTCCGGTAAGGATAATCATCACTGCCGCAAAAACCGTATCTCTGGCAAGAGTGATGGTTTCTAAACCTTTGGCTCCCATCATGATGGAAATAATCAACCCAACCTCTATTACGGTAATGGCAAATGCCAGAAGTAAGGTTCCGAAGGGCTCTCCCAAACGATGGGCTATCACTTCGGAATGGTAAACTGCCGCAAGAACACTTCCCATTAGAAATAAAGCGAGAATCGCAGAGTAATACCCTGAAGAAAAAACAGAGTTTCCAAAATAAGAGAGCCACGCCAGAAAGGGAACTAAAAATGTCCACATCCCTAAATATTTTTTTGTATTCATAAAAACAGTACTAATTTTTTACAATTGAATTGTCCTTTAGAGAAAATCAAAAGGGTTTATATTTCCTTTTTTGAAAACAGCTTCGATTACCCGTTTGAAGCAGCTTAAAGACATTATATCAGAAAAATCAGATGGTAAAAAGAAGAAATAGGTCAGAACTTAAAGTTTTCAATTGGCAGCTCAATGCAGTTATGCAGCAAGGTACAAATTATCAATCACTTATTTAGAATTATATAGAAAACATTTTACACCGGAGCTTTTGTTTCAGAGCTAAAAATAATCCGGAAAATCTGCAAAAGTGTGATATGTGCAACATAAAAAAAGCAATCTGTAATACAATAGATTATAAAACACCCAACTTTGTATTGTAGCAATTAAGCTACATTAAAATCCACATTATGGACACCAACCCTAATAAAAGTGACAAATCTTTCAAAATTCCAAAGGACTGGAATGTACAGTCAAAACAACTGAGAGAAAAATTTTCAACATTAACGGATTATGACCTGAAGCTTGAAGAAGGCAAGGAAAAAGAAATGCTTGAAAGAATTGGAAACAGACTCAGAAAAAACCGTGAAGAGGTTCTTAATATTATCAAAGAAATTAATC
This sequence comes from Chryseobacterium vaccae, assembly GCF_009602705.1. Classification (NCBI taxonomy): domain Bacteria; kingdom Pseudomonadati; phylum Bacteroidota; class Flavobacteriia; order Flavobacteriales; family Weeksellaceae; genus Chryseobacterium; species Chryseobacterium vaccae. Next base: position 1,386,275 of record NZ_VSWH01000001.1, read on the forward strand.
TTTCATAAATTGTTTCAGGAAAGTTAAAACCTATGAGAAAGGTATATTTATCAAAAAGTTTTAACTGAAAAAGGGATGGAAAATTAAACAGTTCTGTCCCTTTTATTTATAATATCCCCACTCTTTCACCTTTAACCGAACTGTGATGAATCATAAAGAACTTGAAAAATCAAAAGTATATATTACCCGCCAGATTGTAGGCTATATTTCAAATTCTGTTGTCAGCAGAACACTACTGGAAAAAATAACCGGCAATATCTGTGCACTTTCGTTTGATGACAAGGAAGGACTATCAGAAAAAATATCTCCTTTTGATGCTGCTGTGCAGATTATCGAGGGTAAAGCAGAAATCATTATAGACGGAGCATCTTATTTTTTAGAAGAAGGTGAATGCATTATAATTCCTGCCCATAAATCCCATTCGATAAAAGGAAATAAACGCTTTAAAATGATATTAACAATAATAAAAAGCGGCTATGAATAAAGTAGATACCATATCATTTCTAACAAAAAAGATATTAAAAAAAACGATTGAAATTCAAAAAGAATTTCCTGAATTGTATGATCTTTTAGACGAAACTCCGCTATTTTTTTCTTTTGCAGAGAAAAATATCACAATCAGAGATTTAAGACAATATCTTATTTCACTTATAATACAGAAAAAGTCGTTTGAAAAAGGGACTATCAAAAAATATGATTTACAATAAAACTCTAATGAAAAAGCTGAATAAACTTCCCAATAACAGATTGGGGATCAGAAATAAGAAAAACATTTTAAGAAGGACCTATTACTCTCAGTTTGTCGCATTGTTCTATATAAGAAATACCAGTATCACCCTGGAAAGAGATGTAACAGAAATTCTTCGGATGTTAAAGGAACTGCAGCATCTTAATAACAGATCCAGATTGATCTTTAGTACCCATTGCAGCTTAAGCAAACATAATCTGTGGCAGTCTGTTTTAGATGATCTGACTGACAACATAAAGTATATTAAAATACAGTTTGAATATACTCTGGAAAATATGATTAAAAAAAATAAAATCAATTCGTCTATATTCTGGAATCAAAACAAAATTTATACTGCTGAACTGGAAGAGGGCCATAAAAAACTGATCCGGCTTGCTGCTGAGATTTTACCGGAAGAAGAAAGGTTATCATGGAAAACAACCATCTGTAACTTTTATGATGAAATTTTTTCTTTGCTCATCCCACTTACAGCAATATGCAGACTTGAATCAGACTTTATTGAAAAACATTCTCTTAAAATCTTTAATACCATCAGCATGGATATTATTAAAGATATTCCGAAAAATTACACCTTAAAAAAAGCAAAGGAATACGAATATGAGTATTTGAAAGCATTAACAGATTACAGCCATGAATTCAGCAAAAAAAATAATTTCTGGGACAGCCTATTATATATACTTTCTGGCGGAATGTATCAATTACCCACAGAACGTACTATGTTTAAAAGATGGATCAACAGAAAAATGAAAAATAAACTTGTTCAGTCCCATCCAAACTAAATCTATCATCATATTAAATATTCTGCAGTGAAAACAATACACCTTTTTCGTTTTAAAGATTCCATTTTTTGTAAAATCCCTTTCTTCAAAGAAGAGCATAGGTTGAAAACTGATGTAACAGAATTCGATTTAATGAACATTGAAATAGTAACTGAGTATGTCGTTAAAACCCATGATGATTTTACTTTTGAGAACACATCCAGGAATGATCTTTTATCAATGTGCAGAAAAGCTCAAAAAACAATCGAACATTATTTTGTGATAGGGCTGGATAATTATGACATTATATGAAAAGATTACTTAACTACATTTAAAGGATTCTTAAAAGAAGATTTTGAATTAAAACCAGTTTTGTGCAGGATTTCAAGGGTGCTTACCTTACTTTCTGTATTATTTTTTTAAACTGCTGAGGTTCCGTGTAGCCGGAACAAAATGCCCTTCTTACACGAAACCCCTTTTAACAGTTATCTCTTTTTATGATTTTTACAGAATAATTATTCTACAACTTCTATATTGGTTATTTTACCATTTTTCCAAAGAGTAGTTACTTTGGCCTTAGTGCCGAGAACATTGGTAATATTGAAAATATATTTTGATCCGTCTTCCGTAAAGTAAGAAAGTTCCGCTTTATTACTCATCATGTTACTGGCAGTAAGAAAACCTTCCTGTGTTGCAATCTCATGAACATTTTTTCCGGTTTCAACATAAGGGGCAAAACCTTCCAGCAACCCAATGGCTTTATTTTCAGAATAAGAATCAAGGATACGCTGTACATCTTCAGGAATAGAATTTTTGCTTTTTGTTGCAGCCGGGTTCAGAACAGTATATTCTGTCTCGGAAGGAGTGGTAATTACAATTTTGTCGATGGTGGTATTTTCATCTACAAGATAATAAGCATCCTCGAATCCTGAATCTACATCATGCGTATAATACATAAGATCGTCTTCATACTTCAGTTCTTTATCTTTGCTGAAGGCTTTAAGAAAAATCATTTCCTTATTCGGGTTTTTCACCTCTAAATAGATATATTTCTTACCTTTTGGCGCCACTTTCACCATTTCGTCTTTAACCGCACGCAACACTTTTCCTTCCTCCAGTTTTATGATCGTTACAGGATTTTGTTCTACTTTAAATTCTTTGCCTATTTCTACATTGGTAGCCTCTTTTCCGCAAGATGTAGCAAGAAGCGTAAGGGAAAGAAGCGGGATTAAAAAAAACGAGTGTTTTCTCATAAGTTTAATGATTTTGAATTAATAGTATTAGTTGATATGATTATTAAAATTTTTCCTTTTTGAATGATTGACAATGCAATAATAGATGAAAGTGAAATATTAATTTTGATCAATGAACATTTGCCGGAGTTTTAAATACATTCGTTGAGATTTTAAACAAATTTGTCGGAACGACCGTTTTTATTATCAACAGAACTGTACTGTCTTCTGGTTTGGTATTATAATCAAAAAGCAACCTTTATTAAATCAGGCCACCCCTTTCTATAAATTTTCATTTTGGCACCAGAATCAAAGAATTATTTTCTTTTTGACTTGAACAAAAATACTATTTTTCACCATTATTCAATCATAAATAACAGAATTAAAGCACAAATCACATACATAAATACCCATAAGCACTTATTATGAATTAATCAAAAATAAATCAAATTATTTATGAAATATTTATCACCATTACTTTAATAGACTATTGAAAATTAAACCTATATTAAAGTGAAATCCCGTTAAAAAAAACGGGATCACCTATAGGGAACAAGACCAAAAATTCCAGCCATTTGATATTGGCTTTTTTTCGAACTATTTATTTTTTATCATTTGCTGTTTCCCCCTTCTTTGAAATTTCAGTTTTTTCGATGGTGTTCAGTGATAAAATATAAAGAATAACAATCCAGACAGCATTAGCTAATCCAAATAACATTAATATTATGTCTGTCGTTGATAAAATATTCATTTTTTACCGTTTAATTTTGTCTGAAACCATCTTCAACTTATTGAACTTTACATTTTAAAACCGCTGCTTAACCTGAACACGGATTCATTAAAAGACTGGAGGCTGGGAGAAGGAAGCTGGAAGTTAATTTTTAGTTATAATGGTTATTTTTCATGGTTTTTATAGCTTCTATCCCCCGGCTTCAAACCTGTTCCGTATCCCGGGCACTGCCGTTATACAGATCATCAGTTTAAAAATGGCCTGTTGCGATATAGAACATAAGCCAGCCCAGACAGCCGACTGCCAGCCTCCAGATCAGTTTTTTTAATAAATTATTTGATATTGCTTTTCCTGTTTCCAGGTGCCCGTCTGTATTTTCATTGGCCGTTCCCACTTTTTTTGAAAGTTTAGTTCCTGCCACTGCGCTTAATGACAATATATAAAGCACCGCAACCCAGGCTGCATTGGCAAATCCAAGAAACATTAATATCATGCCTATTATTGATAAAGTATCCATGTTTTATTAGTTTTAATTTTATTTTTTTTAATTATTTTAAACTCACTGAGCTTTGGATTTTAAATTATCTAATTATTAAAATTTTAAAACAAGCTCACAAGGATTGCTTTGCTTTTAGGCAGCTACTGTTCTCTTTTTTAAATGCAGCTTATAGCTCATGAAAGCACATGCTGATGAAACTGCTAAAGCAACCAATGCGATTAAAGCAACTGTTTTAGGATTCATTCCTGAGTATTTACCTGCTGCGATATCAGGAGCACTGAACCATACCGCAAGTGCCAGAATGGCTACTGCTATACTTAGTTTTGTTACCAGTTCTTTTTTCATAAATGCTGTAATTACCATTACAAAAGCCAGAACCGCTAACAAAATCCCTAATTTCCCTGTATATTCCACCTGCCATCTTGGAGGTGTTTTTGATATAATATCCAGATTTTCCTGAATCTGAGGATCATCTATCTTGGTAATGTCTACTCCTTGTTTCTTTAATTCATCAATTTCTTTTTGTGCATTATCTACCATAGCGTAGACCTGGTCTAGCTTTTGAGAATCTCCATCAGTTCCCATTCTATTTTCTATACCCTTAAATTGAAATACAGATAAAGCTCCGCCTATTATAAAGGCTAAAACCATAAAAATTAAAGTTAATACTCTCATAAAATTGTTGTTTAAATTGAATAATGGTTAATAATATTTTATGCTTTACTCAAGCACTTTTCAAAAATAAAGTAAAAGTTTTTTCAGGTTTCAGTGAATGAACATTCGTAAGGAATCCGAGGAAATTCGTTGAGCTTCCGAATTTGTGAATACTAAAATGGATGTACCTAATACTCGTAATTTTTTATTCATGCTCTCAGTTGTTACATCCGGATTCGTTTCCGGATGGTTATTAGTTTTTTATTTATTTTGTTGTGTAGACTACGGCTTTTTATGGTTTTACAGCTCGAATATACAGCATTGTTCATCGTGAATTTCAGCCAATGAATATTCGCCGGATATTAAAAAATATCTGATGGTTTTTACAGGAAATCTGTTTTCTAAAATTTAAAATCTCTGGTTACAGTTCAAAAGTTTGGCAAAGGTTGTCCAGAAGCATTAAAAACTCTTCTTTTTTCCGTACCGAAAGTGGTATAGCCGTTTTGTTTTTCATGATAATGGTATTCCCGCCATCGGCTTTAATAAAATGATCAAAGTAGGCCATATTAATTAAATGCGATTGGTGTGTTCTGAAGAAATTAAATGGGGTAAGCATGTTTTCATATTCCTTCAGATTGGTAGAAACCACCAGCTTTGGAGCATTGATGAAATAAAAGGTCGTATAGTTTTTATCCGACTCACAGTTGACAATATCCTGAATATTCACAGAATAGATCTTCTCAGCGGTTTTAAGGATCAGATTCTGGAGATTCTTCGGGCGCTCGAGATTGGCAAACAAATTACTGAGCTTCATATCAAAAATATCTTTGCTCAAAGATTCTTCTGCTTTTTTTACAGCTTCAATCAATTCGCCGGTATTGAGGGGTTTTAATAAATAATCAATAGCAGAAAAGCGGAAGGCTTTTATGGCAAAGTCTTCGTATCCTGTAATGAATATCACTTTAAAGGTAATGGGGCTTAGTTTTTGAAGCAGATCAAAACCGGTACCATCGGGCATTTCTATATCCAGAAAAACAATATCGGGTGACAGCTGTCTGATTATTTTTATTCCTGACTCCACTGAATCGGCCTGTCCGATGATACTGATATTCGGGCAGTTGTCCTTAATCAAAGTACCGTTCTTCTGTCTGATTTCTTCATTGTCATCAATTACGATGGCTCTTAACATGGTTGCGCTAGTTTTCACAAATATAAGGTATTTTAAACATAACTTTGGCTCCTTTCAGCTTTCCTTCCGAATCTACCCTGTTTTCTGATATAATTTCAAAATTTTTGTTTTGGGTATAATTCAGCAGTCGCTCTCTGGTAATTCTCATCGCCATTGATTTATGGCCAGGCTGCTTCTTTTCATCATTGAAGCCCAAACCATTATCCGTTATTTCAAAGAATAATTTTTCATGGTTTAACGAAAAAACAATTTCAATCATCCCTTTTTCATCCTTATTTCTCATCCCGTGTTTAATTGAATTTTCGATAAACGGCTGAGCAAGCATTGGAGGTATAAAAAAGGATTCCGTATCAGATATTTTTTCAACATTGATCCTGAAATCAAACTTGTCTTTGTACAGAAGTTGCTGTATGGATAGGTAATTTTCAATCATATCCACCTCTTCTTTCAGCGAAATATAATTCTCATTAGAATTTTCCAGGATCTGCCTTGTCAGTTTGGAAAAGCTATCCAGATAGGATACGGCAACCGTCTCTTTCTGGTTGATAATAAGACTTTGAATGTTATCTATTGAATTGAAAATAAAATGAGGGTTCATCTGGGAAAGCAAAAGCTTCTGCTTGATCCTGTCTCTTTCAAGAACTGTAATTTTCTGCTTCTGTCTGTTGTTCCGGTAATAAAAATAACCTCCAAGCACCATCAGCAACAAGGTTCCCGAAAGCGCGATTAACCAGTTATTCTTGGTTGCTTCCTTTTTTTCGGCCTCCAGTTTTAAATTTAGTTCTTTTTTCTCGTAGCTGTATTTAAGCTGTTGCTGTGCCAGTGCATTTTTAGACGCTTCGGTTTTGCTGGAATCGTTTAACTTCGCCTGAAATTCATAGATTTCCAGTGCTTTTTTGAAGTTATTGTTCTTTTTGAGAACTTTCAGCAATAAGTCTGAGGCGTTCTCCTGAAGCTGTAAATTTTTGATTTTTTTTCCTAAGAGAAAACCCTCCGATAAAAAGGACTCTGACTTGATAAAATCTTTTTGCCGGTAATAGAGATCCCCTAAATTAATATAGGCATTGGCTTTTGATAATTCGTCATCATTATTTTCCAAGGCTTGTTTCAGAAAAGTTTCGGCTTCCGGGTATTTCCCCTGCTCCATTTTTACCTGTGCAATTTTACTCAGACATATGCTGGAATAAGGGACATTGCTCACTTTCTTAAAATAAGCAAGTGCCTTATTAAAATAGTTGAGTGCTTCTTCATATCTTTTCGAAGACAGATAATATGTGCCGCAGTTTATCATTGCTTCACTCAGACGGTATTCATCTTCTCCCGCCAGTTTTTTCTTGGAATTAATATAATCAATGGTTTTTTTGGAATAGGCAATAGCTTTGTCATATATTTCCTGATCTCCGTACAGGGTTGCCAGTGTATTGTTGACATAGGAAATGCCGTCCTCATTCTCTTCAGGATCTTTCTCAAAATACTTTAATGCGGTGAACAGACATTGTATGGCTTTTTCCTTATCATTAATCTGGGAATAGAAAATTCCTTTGCCCACCAACACATAATTCATTTCGTAATATGCCCCTACGGATTTAAAGAGTGCCATACTTTTATCCAGGTAGAACACTGTTTTCACAGCATCTCTTTTCACGGTATACTGTCCGCCTAGGTTGGAATAATAGGCAGCCAGATATTTGGTATATTTTACATGCAGATCCTGTGGGTTTGTGTTTTTTAAGTTTTTTGAAGCCAACTTCCCCATCATTTCATTCAGTTCCTGTGCCCTTTTATCATTGGCAGGTATCTCGTCCATTACCGTGCCGATGCTTACCAGCTTGGTAGTATCATGTATTTTGGGATTCTGCAATACTTTTTTCAGAGAATCAATCGTTCTGTCCTGTGCAAAAGAACCAGAAGACATAAAAGACAGAAATGCAGTTACGGCTATTAGTTTAGTTTTATACATAAAGAAAGTGAAAGAATAAATTTCAGTCGCAAAAGTAAGTATTTTAGGCACTTTTACCTAGTCATATTTATTTTTCTCTGTCTTTATCTTATTTTTTTCTGTCTTTTTAAAGAAATATGTTAATCTCAGGTATACAACAGGCCGGATTTTTGTTATTTTGCACCCGGCTCTATCAACATAATACAATAAAATAAGAAAAATGGAAGAGATATATCTATACAAAGACGAATATGACAATGATTGTCAATTTCTCAGAAAAAAATATTATGAAAAGGTATCTTCTTTAATAACAGATTTTTTTGAAGAACCATTACCCGATAATGAATTTCATCAACGTTTTCTGAATGTACTCAATACTCTTGAAGATTATCATGACGTATACCACATCACAACCGAAATGCCTTTTTACTGGGCTATCTGCATCATTGAAGACAGATGGACCAATAATCATCTGATTAAAAACAAAACCAATGATGAGTATAGGGAATGGAGTAAAAAGTACCGCGCAGAAAACAATATTATCACATTTATTATAGAAGGAATTAATGAAGAAACCTATGTTTTCAACGATAATGAAGGTGGGAAAAGCCTATTTTTAAGGAAAAAATTTTATGAATTTGTAGATAATCTGGTTACTGATTTTTTTAAAAAGCCTTTTGAGTATAATGTGATGAATGCAAGACTTATTAATAATTTAAATGCTTTATTCGCTGATGGAAACTATAAAGATATTAACCGATTTATAGGTAACCCGCCTTATTGGGCGCTATCGATCATAGAAAATAAAGAAACAACCCATGTTCTGAGTGTAGAGCAGTTAAAACTATATCCGGAATTTCTTGAGGAGTTTTATCAGAAAAACGGGATCAGCTCTTTTGTTATTCCGGAGAAGAAATAAAAGATACTGGTTTAATGGAAATTTGATTATTTTTATAACTAAACTATAAACTAAAACCAAGTGAAAAATTTCACCTCTTTGAATATTACAACAATACCCGGCCACGTCTCATCAGTTACCCTATCTAAAGTAAGTTTTCTTAAAAAGTCCATAAGTACTAAGCTTTTTTCCATGAATTTCATTTTGGCAGTATGCCTTTTTACAGGCAATCTGTTATGGGCAATCCAACCCAATTTCACCACCAAGAATATAAAATTCAGCAGCGAAGGCGTATCGCTTTCCGGAACAATTTTTAAGCCTGATCATGTTTCAGCTGCAGTTGTCATTGTGCATGGGTCCGGGCAGGAAAAAAGAATGGTAGAATTTGCAACTCTTTTGGCTGAAACAGGCATTGCTGTTTTGACGTATGACAAACGGGGTGTTGGAGAATCCGGTGGGACCTATGCCGGGCCGGAAGTGGGAACCAATAATGTAGACGCTTTAAATCTTAACCTGCTTTCTTTAGATGCAAGTGCCGCTGTAAATACTTTATCCAAGGACTTACGAAACAATCGTATCAATATAGGTTTGATTGGCGGCAGCCAGGCTGGTTGGATCATACCTTTAGCTGCCAAAAAAAATAATAAGATCAAATTTATGACGATATTCAGTGGAGCATTGATTACGGTTAAGCAACAGCTCCGTTTTCAGTTTTACACCAATGGGAATTCTGGTTTCTGGGACACTCATACGGAAGAAGACGCCCGGAAACACATCATGACCGATCCCGACAGATACGAGTTTACAGACACCGATCCCTGCAATACTCTTGCTCAATTATCAGTTCCCGGACTATGGATTTTTGGAGGTAAGGATATACAAGTCCCAGTGAATCTATCCATTGAACAACTGAATGCATTAAAATCCCATAACAAGCGCTATGAATATAAATTATATCCGGCTTTAGGGCACAATACTGCATTTTCAAGCTCTAAAGAACCCGTTGAATATGCTGTCAGCTGGATAAAAAACAGAAAATTATCGAAATAGTATGGATAGCAGTCAATATAGTCCAAAATAACGTCTGGCTTAGCTCTACGAAGTCAGGAGACTTCGTAGGATGTTTAAGATTACTTTTATTTTATCCGCTCAAAGCCAGAAAACTTTGCGCAGCAAATATCGAGCAAAACAAAAAAACCGCATCTTTCAAAAGAAAATCCCAAATATTCCGTTTAATTCTTAAATTTGACTAATGCAAAAGAATCTTTATTTCATCATTATATTATTTTCTCTTAGCAGCTGCTATACTTATCAGGTAAAAAAACAAGCAGATCCGGCAGCCGATAATAAGCTGGAAGCTAAAAAGAATGCAGCTCTTGCCAATAATACTGCTGCAGAAATGAAAAGTGCACCAGCTGACCCTCTAAGTATAAACCCAAAACAAGCACAAACATCTATGCCGATGAATATTCAGGAGAGGCTTGTCCCTAATAAGAATTTTAAAATTGATGTTGATGGCAGATCCTATAAAATAATCGTTGACCGATGGGAAAGCGACAGCCTGGTAGCCCATCCTATTAATAGTCCTAAAAAAACACTGAAATTCCATAAGAACCAGATTAATGCAGAGAAAATTGCAGAAAAACGATTCTCGCAACCCATAGCTGATATTATTACGGTTGTTGCTTATACCGCAATTGGTGTTGGAGTATATCTGCTTGTCCGCTAATTTTTAAAGTTTTTCCGGTAATCACAGAAATATCACTTTTTGAAGTCTTCCGACTTTGGAACATGTTTTAAAAGAATTATTAATTATTTTTTCTCGCAGATTTTGCAGATGACGCAGATTTTTTTTTAGATGGCTGATAAAAATCTTAAGTGAACTTCTATTCCCAAAGTATTTAATCTTAGAATAACTCTTAAATGTAAAAATCTTTGTGCCTTTTGACTTCTTCGAACCTATGGTTTGTGGTTGAAAAGTATCGCCTCGGATACACGAATTTTTTAATATTTTTCACGGATTTCTATTTGTATGGATATTTTTCTGCCACGCAAAGTCTTAATTTCTTTGAGTAGAATCAACTCCGTTGATTCGATGAAGCGGTGATTTGCCTTTGGTTAATTTTTAAAATAATAGATTATGAATAGATTGTTGTTTAATTTAACACCAAAACAAAATCCATATCAAGAAGAACCCAATTCAGAATATGAGATTTGGGGTGAAATCATTCTTACAATCAACGATCAGTCAAAAACAATTGAAATATTAGGTCATCAATGGGATATTCTTGAAGTTTATGAATGGTTTCTAAAAAATAAATCTGCATTACTCACAGAAATATTCCCATTCTATTTTGAAGATGAAAAATGTATTGCAAATTGCAGAGATATTTTATACGAGAAGCATAATTTTAAAGATTTAAATGAAGAAATTGAGTATTATGATACAATTGAAAATTACTTCTCAAATCACCATTTTAAATTAAAAGGCACAGGTACCCCAATGTTATTTATAGGACTGAAAAATAATAGTGGAGAAGTATCGTGGTTTGACATTAAAAAGCAAGAGTATAGTTATTTCCCTTTTAATATGCAGGATTTCATTGAATCTACTGACCATGAATTCACAAAATTATTTAGCAGATGGCACAACAGTGATGAAGATAAAAGTTTAAAAGTTCTGGAAAGAATTAAAGAGATTGAGAATAGTAATGGTAATCATTTTTAATGACAGTGTCGCCCCACTATCGCACGAACCCTTTCGTACAATAACAAAGCTTATGAAATATAATCCTTCAGGATTGTGGAAATTGTAATTACACTCATCAATTATGTTTTTATAAAGATAAAAAACTTTATCGGAATGGGATGATTGAGATAAAACCACACCATGCAATCGTGTGGTAACAAGGGCTTCGGAGCCACTACTCAAAGCAAGCCATCACAAAGGCATATTCCCCCCACATTTCCCCTCAATCGTAGTTCTACTACAATTTCACAGATTTAATGTAATTTAATATTAAACAACCTATTTTTTATCTAACTTAGGTGACATAATACCAAAAAAACGCACAAAATATTATGAAAAACACCTCAAATTCTGATAAAGTTTCAGAAAACCACATTTCGGGTATCAACCGGGTGGTAAAACTGGACATTGTGGTTGAGGGCAAAGCTATCAATCACTTTAAACACTTTCGTTTACAGCAGAGTGCAAGAAAGCACCATAATTTTGAACTGGTATTGGCTCATGACTCTTTGGGTGAAGTGCAGAACCACAACCTTGCACAGGCCCAGAAGTTTTTAGGAAAAAGAATCACCATTGTTTTCAAATATAAAGATGCAGAACATGAAAGCCCCGAAAGAACATTTGTGGGCCTCATTACCAAAGTAGCATTCAGTCAGGAAAAAATGAGCCTGGGAAATATTATCCTGAAAGGGATGAGCCCCACAATTCTGATGGATGCCGCCCCGCATACCCAGAGTTTCGGAGGAAGCCAGGAGGTGAATACCAACATTATTGCCAGCCGGATTATCAAAGAGACCCTAGGGACTAATAAATTTGATTTCAGGGTAGATACCCAGAATAAAAGCTATATCAGCTACAGTTCCCAATACAACGAAACCCATTACAATTACCTTACAAGGATTGCAGAAGCCTACGGAGAGCAGTTTTATTATGACGGCGAAATCCTTCATTTCGGAAAGCTCCCCTCTTCTGAAAAACCTATCCAGCTGACGTATGGAAGCAATGTAAATGATGTGGTTGTTGAGCTGAAAGCGGTTCACACCAAACCGGAATACTTTGGCTATAACAGCAGCAGCCATACCAAAATGGTGGGTTCCGATGACCGTATACAGCATTTGGGAGAGTTATCTTCCAAAGCCTATGAACTAAATGACACCATTTTCACCACCCGCTCTCTGACCCCTACTCCCGTTAATGCTAATATGTTCCTTGATGTGGATGATTCCCAGAAAAGCGCTAGAGGAAGTAAAGCCGTAGAGGTTTTTACCGTTACTGGGCAGACAACAGTTCCGTTCTTATATATTGGTTGTGTTGCAGATTTGGCCATGAGAAAAACGGACAGCAATGAAACCTCACATTTTACCACCTTAATGATCACAGAGGTGAGTCACGAGGTGGATGCAAGAGGCTATTATACAGGAACCTTTGAAGCCATCGCTGAAGGAACCGGCTTTATGCCCAAACCCAATTTTGAAATGCCCAATGCAGAACCACAGGTGGCCACAGTAATATCAAACGTAGATCCACTGAACCAGGGAAGAATACAGGTACGGTTTGACTGGCAGCTGAATGATACCACCCACTTTATCCGAATGATGAGCCCCGATGCAGGCGGAACAGATGCCATCACCCAAAACAGAGGTTTTGTAGCCGTTCCGGAGATTGGCGATCAGGTAATGGTAGGGTTTGAATACCACAATCCCGATTTTCCGTTTGCCATGGGCGGAATGTTCCATGGGCAGGTAGGCCTGGGCGGAGGTGTGGACAATCATCTGAAATCTATACAGACCAGAAGTGGGATCAGGGTATTAATGAATGATGCAGACAAAAGTGTAACCATTAAAGACCCAAGCGGAAACACCTATTTTATGGATGGCCAGGGCAATATTCAGGTAACTGCACCAAAGAATATGACCTTTATAGCCGGAGAAGACATGCATATTTCAGTGGGCAGGAATATGACCACCAAGATCGGACAGGACAGCACCATCAATATTGGCAACGATCACACCGAATCCATCACCAAAAGATATACCCAGACCTCGGAAAACAAAAGTGTTACCGTAAGAAAAGATCAGACAGAAAGCACGGGTAATAAATTCAAAAGCATTGCCGGAGAAACTGACATACAGACCTCTAAAGGCGATTTAAAACTGAGAGGAACCACACTGGCCGTATTCCAGGGAGGAAAAGACGTTAAAGTAAGTAAAGGCTAAGCCTGTTTCAGCTGATGAAAGTAAATTTTCAATTGTTAACGGCTATAGCAATTGAATCCAAATCCAAAATATGAATACATGGAAGAGCAAAAGACTTCAGCGCATGACCGGAAGCTTTCTGAAAAAAGAGCGGAACGGCAGAAAAAATCCAGCGAAGATTCTCCATCAGAAAAGAGAGAGATGGTAATGCATGGAGCCAAACTGAGCTGTCCTTATGCTCAGGCGCCCGGAGAACTGAAAGTTACCTCCAACGAAATAAATCTTCAGGATAAATTATTTGCCACAAAAGGCGATGGAAACAACATGGTGAACCTTCAGTTTAAAGGAACCTGCGGACACCCGAAATGGCCTGCCCAAAACATGTCTCCCCCACCCTGCATGAGCGTGATCAAATTAAGTCCATGGCAGAGCCTGGGAACCTCCAGCATACAGGAACAGACCGTTCTGGTAAAGGAATCTTACATCAATTGTACTCCTGATTTTAATGTGGCTGTTGCTTCACCGATTCCGAAAGTGGATAGGATTTTAACACCGGAGGATAATGTTTACACCGTTTCTGTCTTTTATAATGATGTGAAAATAGATCCTGAATCTTTTGTTTTTATTTCACCTGAACCTGCAATGCCTAAAATAAGAATTGAGGTTTATATAGGAAAAGATTGTGTCCATAAAAGTTTGCGGTTTAGATTAAAGACGGAATTTAAGTTTAAGGCAATCAAAACAGATTACGATAGAAATGATGTTGATTACTTTCCAGCAAAATCTGACGGGGGGAATGCATTTATGATTGCCGAAAAAGGAAAAACTAAATATGATGTTGACTTTCGTGGGCTATTTAGAGGAGGTACTGCAACTGTAGAAATATGGAATGAAGCAAAAACTTCTATTTTAAGTTATTTCCAATTTTATATAAGAGGAAAAAATCCTACAAAAGAAGTTGTAAAAAAATATATGAGCGATAAGGGATATTTAAAATATTGGCCAGTATACAGGATGATTCTTCACGAGTCAGGTAGCGAATTTTATCCTGTTGTAAGACAATTCTGGGATCCTGAGTTTGTAGGAAAAGGAGAAAAGAGAAAAGAAGCTGTATATGGTCCCTCCGGAAGAGTATTTGAAAGCAAAGGTATTCCAAATTATGGAGAACCAGACGGATGGGGAATATGCCAAATAGATTTTACTTATGAAAAAAGAGAAAAGAAAGACCAAGATTACATTACAAAACTCAATAAGAACCCCAACTATATTTGGAACTGGAAGGAAAATTTATCCATAAAGATGGATAAAAAGATATCGGATAAGTTAGAGGCAGCTAAAAAACATTTGGAAAAATTATTAAAAAGCAGCAATTATTTGGTAAAACCAACTGAACAAAAAGAAGGAAACCTTACCTATAAGTGGTGCCCAACAACCATTCCAGAACTTTCATCTTTAAATAAATATATGCCACAAAAAGCAGACAATTCTGCTGTTAAATCCTTGTTGGATGCTGAATTCATAAAACTATATAATGGTGGACATTATGTAAAGGATATTGATAGTAATGGGAATGCAACTTTTAAAAATCATGAAGAATACAAAGGGATAAAAATTTATTATGTTGAAAAGATTAGCAATATAACTGAATGAAAAAATATATTTTAATACTAATTCTGTTGATTTCCTGTGTAAGAAATCAGCCTAAAAATATCTCAAACAATGAAGATATCCATATAGCAAAAATTGATTCTACGGAGATTGAGGGTAAAATACTATCTCCCACACCTTCCAAGAAACAAAGTACACCAAAAAATATAGATACATTGGGAGTTCCATTAAAGTATGTAGTAACCATTCCATTGGAAGCAAATAAAAAAAAGATAGACATTCGATTGCTACTCTCTAGGTCTGAAGATCTGTTAAGAGGAAAGCATTATACCATTCCCGAAATAGAGGAAGGTACAAGCTTTTTACCTAAGTCTGCATATGAATGTATAGAAGGAACTGTTGAGTTTCAACATTCGCAAGTTATCAATTACAATTCATATTATTATACTTATAATTATTATAAGAATAGCGGATTTATAGAAAATGATTATATCGGTTATGATAAAGTTGATTTCAGGAATGGTAATCTGAATTTTATAACAGTTATGGATATTGATGAAGACGGATATGAAGATCTTCTTATTCTGGATCTTGCAAGCTCTATGAGAGACAATGATATGTATCAATTTTACAGATGGTCTGAAAAAGAAAGCAAATTTATATTTGTTCCGGACTTTTTCGATAAAGCCGCCTTCTATGGATGGGACAAAACAGGAAAATATCTGATAACAGGAGTAAGTGATACTAAAGAAAGAAAACTTTATAAAAATAAAATTGTTAAGGGCAAACTGAAGACTGTTGATCAGTGTACAGAATATGCAGTGTCAGATAAGTTTTGCTGGTAAATCAATATTTTTTAATATTAAATAATTTACAAACAGATGCTGAAATTAACTAAATTATACAATGGAGAACATTACATTGTTGACATTCCTAAAAACAGAACATTAAGATAAAGCAAAAAAATATAAAAAAAACTAGAAGATAAAAAAGCTATTTGGACAATAAGTGAAAAATAGATGTAAAATATTTTAAATGCATATTATGAATTTTATGCTTCCCCTAACGAAATTGAATAGATTATCCTATACTGTTTTATGTGGCACGGCATTTTTTGTCGCTGCATCAATACTGTATTTTATTGGAAAACCTGCATTTTCAGAAAGAGATTCTGTAATTCTTTACCTCTCAGAGGATAAAAAAGATAACCATTATTTTCATCAGAAATACCAATATGATGATGTATTCAAAGATAAAAATGGAAATTATTACAGCTATCCAAAATTCAGAAATACAGAAGATTTGAACTATGTGAAAGAAAATATAAAAGGTTTTAAAACAAATTTAAAAAATAAAAAATTTAATTTAAAAAATTTAGGTCCTGAAGTCAGAAGAATATACTATCCAGAAGAGTTTTATGCAATTAAAAACAATTTTGCACTTCCAATCAAAGGAATTAATTTGAATGAATTAATAAGTTACAGGCTAAAAACATCTTTTAAAAATTTGTAAAATTAACCAGCTGACTTACAAAATCTGGAGATCACGAATTAACAGTTTATTACAAAAAATGAAAAAATTGGTTACTGGTTTTATATTATTTTTCTTGATTTCGATTGGTGGGCAGAATGCTGTTCATGACAGTCTGAAAATGTATTATCAGGACTCATTAATTGTCAATAAAAGTTTTAAAGACGGAACAGGACTCAGTAAACTGACCGTGAAAGTAATTAATCCCTGTAATGCGGAAAAAGAGAGGTTTGACGGCGCAGTAACAATGATCAGTGCTGTTGTTAAAAATAAAAATTACAGCGATAGTATAGCTTATCATTATCCGGATGCACAATCGGGCTTAATTAATTTAAAAGCAGAGAACATATCCGGTTATACCGTAAATAAACATCAGGCTGTTTTCATCCCTTTTACGTATTGCGGAAATTGGGATAATGATACAAAAGTCTCCTGCATCATACTGTATAAACGCAAAAAGTATCTGTATCATATCCAATACTATTGTGGTGAGGATGGAAAATGCAGAATTAATGATAATCTGAACATTAGATTAAAAGATCTGCCTTCAGAATTAAAATTGAAAGTGAAGAAAGACTTGGAAACAAAGTATAATAAATCAGATGATTTTTACTAATCAGCTCAAAATAAAAGGTTATGAGTGACGAACAACAAAAAGATGATTATGCTGTAAACCCCAATCAAAAGGTTTATGATGTACCGCACCAGGTGGATCATGAGGTGAATGTGGTGAAAATATATTTTGCGAAACAGGTTCCTAAAATGACATGGGAAACCAAAGAAGAAACTTACCCTGTAAAAAAAGGAGGCTTAGTATCTGATGTTAAAAAGAAGTATCAAAAAAAAGGAAGAAGGAACATCCAGGCCGATAAAGAAGACTCTGTAAGATTAGCCGCACAAGAAGAGGTGAAAATCACCTGGGAAGAAGAAATACAGGCGAAAAAAGCCGACGGCACTCCGGATTTTGATTTTGAGAGAATAAACAGCAGCACCATTAAAAAGAAAGTCTGGGTGGTAGCCAATTGTGAAGGAGCAAGCGGAAAACTCTCTATCGAGATCCATGAAAACAAACTGGAAAACGCTGAAAACGTCTTCCAAAATCCGGTGAAATTTTTAGATGGAGAAGAAGAGAAAAGTAAAATTGAATTCAACATCAACGGAACACTGGTTTATTCCAAAGAAATATCGCTTCGTCCAAAAAGTGATGAAGATGTAAATAAACTGATCGAAAAACTTAACAAAAGAGATGATTTAAATGCTTTCTTATATTTCAAAGCCGAAGTAAAAGAAACACAAGATGAAGTCAAGTTTCCTGATGATACCCATGAGTTTTTAAATAAGGAAAGTGAAAGATTTGAGATCAGATACTGTGACTGCGGAAAGAAATACACCATTACCTGTACCCGGTACAGTGGTGAATATGGGCCCGCCTACTGGGGCACGAAGAAACTTGAGAACTATGCCGACTGGGATACTTTAATTTCAGACAACAAAATTACCGCTGAAGAAAAAGCGATTTTAGTGGGAATGTCTGAAAATGAAGGCAAGCTGGATTCCGTTCAGTCGTATGACTGGGATCTTTCCGGTGAAAAGATGATATTAACCGCAGGGGCTATGCAGAAAACAGTGGATCATACCGGAAAAGGCGAATTTACCACTCAGGTTGAAGAATTTAAAGCCCAGTACCCTGAAAAATATGAAGAGTTGTTCGTATCATGCGGATGGACGGTTGACTCCGGGATTTTGTATTATAAAGATCCGGCAGACTCCAAAGCGGAAAAAATTACAGGAAATACCTTATCCACTAAAATCAGGGAAAACTGTAAAGAATCTTTATTTGGAAAAGCAGTAGAATCCAAACCTCTGCAGCCAATCGTGAATGCCGTTATTGATAAAACATTTCAAGAAAAGCAGGTGCTGGATTTTATCAAGAGATTAAAAGAAGTAGTCATGCCTATAGTACCTACAGGACATTCCTATAAGCTGTCAGACTATTTAAAATCAAAATTAGGGAAAGCCACTGCGCTGGATCATCACATCAACAGGCCGGGGTATGTAAAAGATGATTTCGGAGCTGCGTTAAACCGGTTTTTTGCTAAAAAAGATGCCCAGACAGACAAAGAAAACAAAACCAGGAAAGAAGGTGAAAAATTAGAAAAAATATCGAGAAATCCTGGCGAATGGGGAAATATGCACAGTACCCATGAGCAGGAAATCCTTGATGATTACGGTAACAAAAGAAGAGGTACCGATATGGATAAACGGTATGAAAAAATGAAAAATAATTCAAACTTATCATGAAAAAAATGACAACCCTGCTGATGATTTCAGTGATTTTAATTACGTGTGGAAATATGGCCTCCCCCCGGAATCATGATGGGCAGAATAAAACGGTAAAGAAAGATACCCTGCTTACTTTAAACAATAATGTATCCCTGTATTATGCTTCATACAACAAGGATATGAAGCTATGGTACAATCTCTATATTATTAATAAAAAGAAGCGAATAAAAATAGATAAGGGAAATAAATACAAAGGAACCGGAAGCGAGCTCTTTACCGCCCTTTCCCCAAATGCCAATTACGTGGTAGTGGATGCCATCATCAAAGATTATGTGCACGAAAGCGATAAAGACAGTACTCTCCACGAAAACTACACGTGTGCGATTATTGATTTAAAAAAAGCAAAAATAGTTAAACAAATGCAGCAGGACTGTGACGGATCATGGAACAAAAAAAACCAGTGGGTTTCCTCCGGAGGAAAAGTAGTTTTTGAGTAAAATAAGGAGTAGAGAATTATGGAGCCAGTATTTCCCATAGATATTCAATTAAACCTTACTGAAGGAAAGAAATTTTATAGCTATTCCTGTAATGAATATACCACCACTCATGGAAAAACGCACAGAAGCGAACTCAATAAAAATTTTCACGTTACGCTGAAGCGTTTAGAAGAAGAAAAATTTGAATACCATCTAGAAATTTTTGACAGGGTTCACCGGGATAAAGAACTGTCACTGTCTGAAAAAGATTTCTTAGCCAGAATTGCAGACATTAATGATGAAGTGATGGTCATAACAGACGAATATGGCCGTTTAAAAAATATACAGGCATTGTCTGTTCTTCAGGATAAAGTGGAAAAAACGGTAGAAAAGCTCTCCCGGTCCTATGTTGGCAAAAAGGCAGAAGATACTTATCGGTTTTTAAAAGATTTTTACCAAAAGGAAAATTTAGTAAGTAGAGACTTTTTAAAAAACAATCATTTCGGAATGATCCTCCATAAATTTTATGGAACGTATGAAAAGGAAAATCAGGCAAAGCATAGTGTACGCTACCGTAATTTTATGGCCAATACCATAATAGATATAGACGAAACGGTAGAATTGGAAGCCATGCGTTATGATGATGAATTATTACTGTTACAGTATACCGGCAATATTCCTTCAGATAAAAACTGGGAAATGTTTTATGGAGAAATGAAAAGAAAGGAAATCGCTTATAATAGTGAAACAGATATTCCAAAACTGGACAAATACAAAGGACAGATGTTACTGGATTTTACCACCAAAGAAGTTTTGGAGCATAAACTTACCATAGAATTTTCCCTGGGGGAAAACTACCAGAAAAAGATCATCTATCATATCAAAGAAATAAGCTATGAAGAATTATAAAAAAACAGGATGGATTGAAGAAATGCAGGACCGGTCAGATGAAAAACCCAGCAAAGGGTTACCCCATGCTGACTGTGTATTTTTATTATTTGGATAACTCCCGTATTAAAAAAAGAAAAATTTTAAAATGGCGACACGTATTACCATAACAGATTCCGGACAGACACAAACCCTGAATAGCCCATCGGCTCCGGATACTCCCGATGATTCATTACAGCGTATCACCGATGTTTATTTTGCCCAAAAAGTAACCACAAATGAGGGAACAAGAGTAAGTTTCACAAAAATTGATTCCGCCCACGTACAGCAGGATCATCTTAACCAGGCAATTCCATACGACGCTATATTAGGAAAAACAGTGTATCTGGTCATAGAAACCAGTAATATGGCCAACCTGAGTGTAGATGTAGTGATAAAACCTTCAGCCAATACACTAACCGGAAATACAGATCCATTACAACTAATGCGTTTCATATCCCCCAACCGATATGAAGCACAACGACTGCTTACCGTACAGATAGGAAATTTTGATGCCCTGAACAACAGAGCAGGCAACCATGATCATTATGCTAATTTAACAGACCATACCAATAAAGCTATTATTAAGCTGCAGCTCAGACCTGATTCAAGAGCTACTCTTGATGAATGGACCGAAAGACTCGCAGATGGCAGCATTAATCTGGAAGTAGCAGTGGAAAGAACAGACAATAATCCCTGTGCCTATAAGGATGGGCAGGAAGAAGTAAACGGAGCCGGTATTTTCCTGAATGATGACAGTGCAAGATTCAGAGTGGTGAATAAAACGATATACAACATTCATCATGGTGATAATACGTACAATACTTTAGCATTAATCACTACGAATCCGGAAAGAAGAAGGAGGATTCAGAAGGTGGTGAGTAATCATTCTACCGATATTGTTTATTTTTATTACGATCAAAACGATAATGAACACAGAATCTGTTCCAGAACCAAAACAAGTGTAACCAGAAAAAGAAGAGTGAATACCGTTCCACCGCTGGCCCAGAGAGGAAACCTTTTGGAGACCATAGATTTCGCAGCGAACAGAGCTGCCGGGGAAAGTATAGATGCCCATCAGCTATTGGTGTACTCCAACGGAACCCTTGGTGATGGAGCCACTGATAAATGGTATGCCAATCAACCGGGGGAAATAGAGCTGATCAATATGGATATTATAGGAAATGCAGGTGTAGGACCGCAGATTTTTGAAGCATTCAATTATAACCGGAATGGAGTTATCATCCGGTATGGATTCCAGCATACCAGGAGAAGAAGCATTCAGCCGGATTTATTTTCCGGTTTCCTGGGAGCATTAGCACAGTTCAGGCAGGCAGGAAACAATCATTATATTGTATCTCAGGGATTTTCCTATTCTGATGCATCCTGCTATCCCAGTGCAGAACATGTGAATGGAGAAGCGGGAGACCTGAATTTATTAACGACTCAGGAGGATGGCGTAAATACGGTCCTTACCGCAGAAAATTTTGATTATGACAGCCAGGTAACGCTTCGGAATCTTCTCTATGAATTTGGGTTTGAATCAGGCCGGTCAGAAAATTTTTCCAACACCTCAAATACCAGTGCTGAAGACAATGCCACCACACGGCTGCCTCATACCACGCATACCGCTACTCCACGACATAATAACCATTTGCATGTTCACGGTTTCACTCCAATATCAGATATATATGCCTAAAATTAATATCGCTTTTACGATTTTGTTTTTCCTTTTTTTCAGCTGCACTACGGCTCAAACGGAAAACAAAGTAGTCAACACAGAACCACAATCGCCAGGTAAAAGATCAATTCCGTTCAACACCAATACAGCGGATTGTATAACGCTGCCCTTTGGATATTCAGATATTTCAAAACGAATGACCATTGACGCTGTTTTGCCTGTCCTACAGGATGTAAATCAATTAAAGGAACTCAATGCCTTAAAATTTGAAACACTCATCAAAAAAGATCTTATCATACTTCCAGAACAATATGATGTTTTTCTGCCATTCAGCAAGGAGGTCAATGAGAAATATGACCGCATTAAAATCGCTTCTGATTTCATTTGTTATGGACAATATTCACTGTACTTTATGGCGGTTTATAATACCGTTCGTTACGCGGAACCGTTCATCGAAAAAATATATCTGATTTCAACAAAGGACAATAAGCCCCTCGATATGAAGAGAATATACCTTCATCATGAAGGAGAAATGGGATTTGCTAACCATACCCTGTTTAATATCGATAAAAACCATATCATTTCCCTTCAGGATTACGAATTTTCTGAAAGTCCTTTTACCTTAAAACCTTTACAAAAATACCAGATTCTGTCCTCCGGGAAATTGGTCAGATACTATGATCAGGATGGTCTTTATAAAAATGATGAAGAACAGGGCATGGTGAAAAACCACAGCAGAGAAGGGAAATGGGTAGAATTCAAACCCAACAGATTTATAGATTTACAGCAATATCCGGAATTTACAGATCCCTATACTTACCTGGAAGCAGAGTATAAAAATGGCTTACCCGTTGGAGAGTGGAAATGTTATAAATTACTGCAGAAATATAATGAAGAAACCGGAGAACCCATCATCATTACAAGGAAAAAAGGAAAGTTGATCTACACTGAAATCTATAAAGACGGATTACTGGAAAAACGGAATTTTCAGTAGCGGAAGCAGGGTGATGTATACGGGAAAACGTAAGGATTTACAAACTGAATGTTCCAAGAGTTTATCAGCGATAAAATATGCGGATACATTATTCCCACGAATCCCTCAGGTTACGCGGATGTTTGTAGAAAATCTGCGTAATCTGAGGGAGAATTAATTTTTTATCGCCACGGATACACGAATCCTTTTTATTCGTGCATCCGTGGCATTTATAAAACAGCATTCAATTTTGTTCGGAAACAGGTAGAAACGCATTCTAAAATTCTACATATAATTTGAATCATTTAAACACAACCCATTCCAATCTATGACAATCAAATAGTCTAATTTCCGGAATTCGAAACCTTCCCAAATTTAAAAGAGTTGTTTTTTAATAACGATATTTAATTATATTTGAAAATAACTAAACTCCATAACCAGGAAACTTAATTGATCTGATTTTTTAAACTTATCCATGAATAAAAGAAAACTATTAGAAGAAAAAGAATGGGAATATTATATTTTTGAGGAAAACCATACTATTCAATTATCAGTTCCAATTCCCAATCCAAGCCCGGGATTTGATATTATATATACGCTGAACGATTCTGAACGGGAAAAATACTTACATACAGGCATTAAAGCCCTTGAAGAAAGAATACAGGATATGAAAGTCAATTTTTCAAATTATACCATGAATTCATGGAGATAGTCCTATATCATTAATACAAAAAACAATTCTCCAAAGCCATAAGGCTTTAAAATGTTCCTTTCTAAAAGAAAATAAACTGATGTATAAACTCACAGACCATGTTGATATAGAGATTATTGCCGGGCAGCAATTATCCGCCATTCCCAGAGTGCTGATCTATGATGTGGAAATTCTTCTGACAGCCTCTAACAGCATTAAGGAAATAGAGCATGAAATACTGACAACCAATGGAAGCGATAAAGGCTGGTTATTTACAGAAAACAACGATACATTCAGGTTTAATGCTGATGACCATTTGCTCACCTCTGTTTACTTCGGTTACAGCGAACTGGAAAAAGAACCTCATCATAAACTGGATCTGGTAACAAATGCAAAAAAGATAGTAGGTATTCCTAAACTCATATATCCCTTGTCATTTGATCTGGAACCATTTGAATACAGGTACTGTGTACCCTCCGGCAACATCCTGTTAGGATATGGTGATATTTTTTTAAACAGTCAGAATCAATGTACGGAGTTACAAATAACTGAAAATATATCTTTACTGTTCAATGAGAACAATTTGTATTGTGCATGGCTTATAAAGCACCCTGAACAATTTTTGGCGGATAAGATAGCACCTGTTGAAAAATACCAGGTTACTCCTCTTTTAAAGAAAAGCTTTTGGGAGGTTTTTCAATTTATCAATCAGGAAAAAATAAGCCTCATGGAAAAAGAAGATATTCCTACATTTCATGAATTACTTTCTTTATACAAAAGCATTCACCATAGCCTTGAAAAGCATGACAAACTGGAAATCTTAACCGATAAATTATTTGATTTTGCAGATAATTTCTACTCTCAGGAGCAAATGCAGCATTTTAAGTAACACAAGATATTCCTGTATATAAATAAATGGAAGCAGATAAAATATAAAAAATGAAAGCAAAGAAAATAATGTATGCCTGGGCAGCAGTCATACAATTTACTTATAAGTTCAACAAAGAAAATAATACCCATATTAAATATACCAGTGAAGTACTGGATGGCTCTCTTTTCGTAACAATAGACTTTAAAGAAACTCCATTTCAGTTAATTTTTGAGTACACTTACGAATTGGGAAGTATCCAGAATCATTTGGCGGGGAAAAGAGAACAGTTCTTACCATTGGAATCGTATCCTTTTCCTCCTGAAGATGATAAAAATATAGCTGACTTTCGCCAAACCAAACAAAAATTATTTGACGGAGATGAAGGAGAATGTTTACAGAAGGTTTTTAACGCCGATGATCAAAAAGCCACCGTAACAGATTTTTACAACAGTCCGTTAAGAGCACTAAAAAAAGAAATAGATGCTGAAAGTTTTGATAAGGTCATTGAAGAAAGTAAATTTAACCTTATTAACAGCCATCATGAAATATATACATCTGAAGAAGGACTGGATGTTCATTATCTCATAAGAAATAAATTGATATACCTGTTTTCCTACGGAGAATATCAGCCAGGCAGATATATGCTGTTTTTAGAAGGGGTCTGGTATTATAAACCATGGAATAAGGATGAATAAAGAACAGTTATTGGATCGTTTTATTAATGCAAGATGACCAAAGAGATTTTAAATATTTTAGGAAATATGGAAAATAATAATTTTGAATTCAACCTCACTTTAAATGGTACTATACCGGGAACTTCATTTAAAAAAATAGAAGAATTAATCGTTCCTCATTTTAAAAATATAGAGAAGATCAATTTCCATGATGATGGGTATGGTAATGTAACGATTGAAAATAAATACTGGGAAATTTATATCTATCTCTCGGATATGCTGATAGAAGATGTAGAAGAAGATTATTTAATAAGTATGGCCTATAGAGGCTCTTTTGAAGAAGGAGAAAAAGAGCTGAAAGAATTTGCAGCGTATCTGCATGAGAAAGGCTTTATCTATTCTCTGGAGTATGAAGATATAAGTGATCATGAGTATCTGATACAACATCCTCAATGGAACACTTCTTTTGAGGAAAGGAAAAAATATTATAAATAATTGAATGAGACTTTGTAGCAAAATAAAAGAGCAGTACATTTAAAATGATAGATATAAAAATTAAAAATAAACTTATTACTGAAAACGAAATCAGTGAACTCACCAATCAAACAGGGAAAATATTTCCAAAAGATTATAAAGATTTTTTGCTGAAAAGCAATGGTACTTATTTTGAATCTAACGATATTTTCTTTGGAGAATATGACGATGATATCAATGTATTTGAAATTTACTCTTTAAAATATGGAAAATCAAACTTTTCAGAACACAACGAATTTACCGGTGGTATTCTTGATGATGGTTATTTTAATATAGGCAGAATTAGAGGAGGTAATATCTGTATGTCTTTGCAGGAACAGAATTATGGTTCCATATATGCTTATTATTCTCCTGTAGAATTAGAATTTCTCGCACCTTCTTTTACTGAGTTTCTGGAGGGCTTAATTGATTACAAAGATATTTTTGGGATAAACCCACTACTCCGCTGCTGTACGAATCACAGGAAATGATGACCAGCTGATGGAAGATGCTCAAAAATTTTTATTAAGTTTTACAAAATATAAGTATTAGCAAGGACAGACCAATAAAAGAAATTATAAAATTTGAACAATCATCAATTAAATTCTATGAAAAGCATAAAACAAAGATTAGATGAAAATTATATACTGGGATGCATCAAACATCAGGAGAAATATCAGTTCTATATCATGCCAATTGCATGGTGGATCTTGAATTATGCAAAATACAGCCCGTCTATATTACAGGATATTTCCCGTCAGAATTTCAGAAATGGGGCATTAAATGTAACTGATGACAAAATACACTCCTTTTTCATGTCCATTTCAGAAGATCAGATTTCAATATCAGAAGTAAAAAGTATCATTGAAAATTTCAGAAAAGAATATTATGGAATTACATTTTTTATAGATTTTGATACAAAAGAATACATCAGTACATTCCACGATATTGACATAGAAACATACCTGCCGGACAAAACCTGGACAGGAAAATATGGAAATCCAACGGATTATATACCTAAAAATATTCTAGATCAAATCAGCTGATTTCGGGAATCAAATATTTTATCTCCGCTACCGCACGAATCCTTTCGTGTGATTCCTAATATTATAAACACGCTCTTACCCTTTTAATAAAACACGACACCTGAAACATAGGCCCTGATCATAATATTTAATTATATTTGAAGATCAACTAATCAACCATTAAGATGAGCGACAGCCAACATGAAATAAAACTCAGGCCAACAACAGTTGCTGATTTAGATATTCTTTATCAGTTCCAGATTGATGATGGAGCCTGTCATCTGGCAGCATTTACTTCAAAGGACTCTGCCAATAAAGAAACCTATCTAACCAAATATACCCAATTACTGAAAGATCCAACCGTTAACAACCAAACTATTTTTGCCGATACTGTTATCGCTGGAAGCATAGCAAAGTTTGTCATGGAGGGCGATGCAGAAATCACCTACTGGATTGATAAAGCTTTCTGGGGAAAAGGTGTAGCCACAACGGCATTAAAAGATTTCCTTAAGATTGAAAAAACAAGACCTATTTTTGGACGTGTAGCCTTTGACAATATAGGCTCACAGAAGGTTCTTGAAAAATGTGGCTTTGTAAAAATTGGTACTGACAAAGGTTTTGCCAATGCCCGGCAGGCGGAAATTGAAGAATTTATCTACAAACTTGATGTTTAATTTCAAAAATGTAGAAATCTCAATGTTCCCGGCTCTCCGATGTCTCCTGACTTCGGAGTATACATTACAAAATTTATTGATTATATTGGATCAAAGGCGGGAGACTTTGCGCAATAAGAAATTCATTAAGCAAAGAAAAGCCTGACCGGAAGGAAATGCGTTGAGAATATCATGACTATTTTTTACTGAAAAATATGAATTATTATTTACTGAGACATGAAATTAATGAAAATGACATTTATGTTAATATTGAACAGCAAGGTTCATTAGAATTGCTGTCACAAGGAAAAACTCCCAAAATATCCAGAACTTATTATACAGGTGAAAATATAACAGATTATATTTCCCTCGGAGGATTTGGAATTTCTTATAAAGCCATGTCATTTTTTAAAAGTGAATGTGGTGAAGACCTTAGCTTTATTTCTACAGTGATATATAGGAAGGACACTGATGAACCATTACCTATTTACTTAACCAAAGTGAATCAGGAAATTGACTGTATAGATGATGAAAAATCTGAACTGTTTATGCTAAGTGATAAAAAAGTAAGACGGATTAAAAGATTATTTTTTAAAAATAATATCACTGAAAACATTTTCAGAGTCAGGGGATTAAAGGACAGGGTTTTTGTAAGTGAAAATTTAAAAAATAAAATGATGAATCTGGGTCTGAAAGGTTTTGAGTTTATTCCTGTTGAAGAATTTACTTTTTAAATCTATCTTTATCAACCCTGAACAATACCGGGATCGGGAATTAAAAAACAGGAAACAATGAAAATAAGCAACGCTTTTTATGCAGACATTGCCGTAATACAGTTCACCCATTGGTTTAATACTCAACACAACACACCAATCTGTGCCTATGCAGAACTTAAAGAAGGTGTACCTTTTGTGGAAATTGATTTTAAGGATACTGATAAGGAGTTAATTTTTAAATATGCACTACGGCTTGGAGAAATACAAAATGAGTTAGCTCAAAAAGAGAAATATTCCTTAGACTATTTAAAATACCCATTACCCCCAAAGGAAGATAAAAAATATCGGTTAGATTAAATAAGAAAGCTCGCCGCTCTCCGAAATCTCCTGACTTGGGAGCATACATTACAAAATTTGTTGAGTGTATTGGCTTAAAGTCAGAAGACTCTGTGCAGCAGACTTAAAAAAGACATTCAATTAGCGTAACACTATAAAGTAGTAGAAAATGATACATCAAAGTTTTATTAACGTATTAGGGGAGCCTGAAATAATTGGTAAAATAGATATCTTAAAATTAAAAACTGTTTTTTCTGAACAATTGAGTAATTTCGAGGACAACCATATTCTTTTAGAATACCTGGAACATTATGGAGTATCTATTTTTAAAGGAGGCTTTTTCTCTTTTATAAATCCCATGGATTATGAAATCCAGTTAAAGAAATTTCCAAAATTAAGAGATCAGTCTATTATGCCATTTGCAAAGACTGCTATGGGAAACTTTTATTTAATTGGCGAAGTAGATGATGAAGTTTGTCTTGCTTTCTATAATATTCATACAGAAGAATATAAATATGTTGATTATGAGTTCACTTTATTTTTTACAACATTGGCAGGAAATAAATACCATACAGAGACGGAGGCATATGGATTGATAGAAATTCCAGCATTAGAAAAATATGGACCCGTAGAAATAGACGAGTGTTTAACATTTGTCCCAGCTTTAGTTCTTGGTGGAGATGAGGATATTAAGAGTATACAGAAAGTAAAAATAAAAGAGAATATAGAAATATTATCAAAGGCTTTCAGCTAAGATATTAATATCCCTGCCGCCACACGAATCCTTCGCGTGGTATCATTATTATCAATTATAACATTTTAAATACCCTGAAAAACAAATAACTTATGAAATATTTCGAGATTGTCATCAATGCAGATTTGCCGGTTACAGGTAAATACCCTCAGGTAAAAGGTTTAAAAATTAATTTTCATGAAGCAAGGGCTTCACAGTGGGGAATAATACGTCAATGGAAATCTGAAGACGATATCCCGGATCTGAATAATTTTCTTTTTCAGAAAGGTACCAAACTCACAGATATTGTCACCAATAACTTTGTAAACATTACCTCCGGAATTTTCATCAGCGAAAGGGCAAAATCTGTTTTTGACTCTTTTAGGATTAACGGTACTATTTATCCGGTTTCCATTTACGAACAGGATAAAAAGCACAGCTATAATTTCCTGTGGTATGAAATAGGTGGCAAAAGTAAAATAGATTGGAAAGCATCTGTATTTATTGAGTATCAAACTATTGAAAAGCTATACGGTGAAATAATTCCGATTGAGGATTTTGAGGATTATAAAATGAAGGGTAGAAAGCTGGATGCAGAGAAAGAAGGATGGGATATTGTTCTTAAAACATTAAAGCTGAAAGAATATTTCGATATTACCCCTGCTTTTGGTATTGGCTTAATCTGCAATGAAAAGGTTAAAAATGCGATTGAAGAAAGTCATTTAACTGGTTTTCTGTTCAGGCAGTTAGATACTGAAGTTGTTTTTGAACAGTCATAAATCAGACTGATACGGGCCTCTGCCTCATTTGTTCGTAGTTTTTTAGATACAAGCGAGACGTTTGCACCAGCAGAGAAAAATTCCTGAAGCTGACTTAAAGTCTGAAAATCCTCTGGAAATTAATCAGTTAATTTTTTTGAATGATCAGTATGGAAAAAGTAAATTATTATAAAATGAATTACTCGGTTGATAAGAAAATAACCGGGACCAGAGAGGCCCAGATTATTAATTTTATTGACCCTGAGAATAACAGTCCGGAAAGAACTAAAAATTATTCCTATATAGGATTAAACCATATAGATTCTTCTATGGATTTCACAAAATTCAAAGCTGATGAAAAGGCAAAAGTGACAGATATTCTGAGCAGTAATTTCTTTTCAAGTTATTATATGATAAGTGGAAAATTCAAAAAAATAATTGAGGATTTTACTTTTCATCATATTATTTTTCTGGACTCAATAGTCACTTTCAGGAACGAAAGGTACCCTTATTTTATTCTCAGTGTAATTGAAACCATTGATATTGTCAACTTTCCGAAGTCAACTTTTATCGCAGACAGACTTTCTCCGGCACTTAGATCGGGAGGAGATATTGTAGCGGTAACTTCAAACAATGATTATGTTCTAAAGTCTTCTCAGGTATGGAATGAAAAAGGGTTTGGCTATTCACTCATACCAACAAAGATCGTCTTAAATTATAGATCAGATCTTGTGAAATTTCCTTTTGGAATGACTTTAATATCCGAAAAATTAAAGCAGAAAATAGAAGAAGAAAAGCTCACCGGAATCGTATTTGAAGAAACAGATATAGAATTTTATATTGATCAATAAGTCCTCATGTTCAAGAGAAGCTTTGGTTGGTACTCGATGATAATTCCCAGGCTAAGCGGAACATTGGCACTAACAGAAGGAATAATCCAGCACCAAAAATTAATATTTAAAATTTTTCAGATCAACAGGATGAAGAAAATAAAGTTTTACAAAATCAGTTACTCTATTGATTCCCAAATAACCGGACAATTACCCAGGCATTCAGATAGCCAGATCAATGGTTTTATTGATCCTGAAAATAACAGTGTTGAAAGAACAGATCAATATCAGTATAAAGGCTTGACGTATATTCCGGAAGGAATAGATATGCATAAGTTTAAAGCAGATCATAATGCAAAAATTACAGACTTAATGAGCAGCTTATTTTTTGCATCACAGGGATTTTTTGTAAGTAATAAATTCAATGAAATATTGAAATCATTAATCACAAGTAATATTAGATCTTATGGAGCAATCGTTTTTTTTCATGAAAGTCCATTAGATTATTATTTTTTAGATTTTACCAGAACATCTGACATTGTCGATTTTAATCGCTCCACATTCGTTGCTGATCATTCAGCTCCTGCTATGAGAAGCGGAGGAGAGAAGGTTTCTGTTTTATCATTCGAAGACTATAAAGAGAAAGGAAGGCTGTTGAGGAAAGAACAAGGCTTTGCTTTTGAGTTAATCCCTGTAACGCTGGCATTGAATTATCCTTCCGATATGCTTCAGTTTCCTTTTTCCGGATTAAAATATGTTTCTGAAAAACTCAGGCAAAAAATAGAAGAAGAAAAACTCACAGGAATCGTATTTGAAGAAACAGATATAGAATTTTTTTGTTGTTTTCAAAACTATTAAATAGTAAATACTTTCCTTAATTATAGGGAAATAACATGGGGCAGCCTTACCTCAAAGGAATTAGATTCCATCAGCACTCTTTGCTTCCCTTGTTTCTTTCTCCAGATTTTTAATGAAATATGAAGGAGGCATATCGGTTTCTTTTTTGAAAATAGAAGTGAAAACCTCTCGGGATGCAAAACCTGACATCTCAGCCAATACGGCTATTTTATATTTTCTGATTTTAGGATTATCGTACAATTCCTGCATGATGTAGTCAATTCGCAGTGCATTAATATAGTTATTGAAGTTCTTTTTCTTGTATATATTAATGATTTGCGAAAGGTATTTAGTATTGGTGTTCAAATCGGTCGATAAGGAAGCCACGCTGATATTGGAATTGAGAAAATTTTTAGATTCTTCGAATTTTTTCAGCTTTTTTAATAATACTTCTGTTGTTTCATCCGCCATTGCAGTTTCTGCCCCTTCATCATTCATTATTTTTGATGAGGCTGTTGCTTTTTGTTTTTTTAGTTTTTCAATGAGTAGCAATGCTTTTGATTGTTTTTGCCTATAGAAATACCAATAAACAAGACTAATAGCAGCCAAAACTACTAATGATGCCCATATTACCCGTAGCAGATCCGTATTGTATTTTTCTTTGGTCTTTTCAGATAGATTCTGGAAGGTTTGGTTGGCTTTTTTTTCATTGAGGATCAACAGACTATCGTTAAGCTTGGTGAAAAGGTTTGAATAATACTTTGACGAATCTATTTTTCCGAGATTCATATAGGATTGATAAAGTATTTCATAAGCCGTCGTTTGCAGAGCCAGGTTTGTATCTGGATTTTGGGACAGCAGACTGCGTTTTGCATACGTAATCGCTTTTTCCGGCTTTCCTGTCGACAAATAAAGCTGTCCTAAATCCGCTAAAATCTCCTTTCTTTCATAAGCTGAAAAATCAATACCCTCGTACATTTCATAAGCTTTCAGATAGAAATATTCTGCAGAATCTACCTGGTTTCTCATATCATACATATATCCTAAACCACGAAAATTTTGGGCGTCCAAATGTCTTTTTCTCAGGAATTCGTTTTTATTGGCAGGCTTAATTTTTTCTGATTCTTTTATGCTCTTTATCATGAATTCTGTCGCTTTCTGAAGATCCGGACCTAAGGCGTTTTCATAATTGGAAGAAATATTTCCATATATCTGAGATTTTGTTAAGCTTCTTTCATTCAGGTTTTCAATTTTATCACTAAGAGTAAGCGCCTGCAGATACAATTGCTGAGCATATTCATAAAACCCGAGCATTTTATACTGAATAGCCTTGTAGTGGCACATATCAGCTAATGCTTTATAATTGTTGGTTTTTCTTGCGATCTTTTCTCCAATTTCAGCTTCTTTTATAGCCGATTTGTAGTCTAATTTTGATACTTCATAGAGATCAATGATCTTATAGATGCATTCCAAAGCTCCTTTATCATAGTCAGACTTTATGCTTTTTTCTTTTAGCTTTTTTAAATCAACAAGTGCTTTATCAGAATTTTCAGTATTTATAGCTGTAATTGTGGTCTCAATTTTTTTTTGCAAAGCAAACTGTTCCGGCTTAATCTGCGAACAGGTAACATAGAAAACATAAAAAAGAAAAAACAAAGACAGGATGAATTTCATAATATCTGAAAATTGGTTACGTTAAAATAGAACAATAAAAAAAATAACCAAAAAAATCATGTAATAATTTCTGAAATCGTCTTCAATTTTATTCACAACACATTGATAATCAGATGTATTTTCTCAACTAAATAACGCATAATAAAAAATATTATTCGCGAAAAATACCGTTTTCTATTACAGTATTTTCTTGTTTTTTACATTCAACTGGATGTTACTTTGTCTCAAAATATAAAAACATGAAAAAAAATATTATATCGATTTGTGCTTTGCTAAATTTAAGTTTTGCATATTCTCAAGTGGGAATCAATACTTCTACTCCCCAGACAACATTTGATATTAATGCCAAAAGAGATGTTTCCGGAACTATTGTAGATTACAACCAATTGATAGGCTTTCAGGCCCCGCGCATGACCCGTTTGGAATTGACTAACAATACCGCAACCTATGGTGTGCAGCAAAAAGGAGCGTTGATATTCATTACAGATATTTCCGGAGGAACAGCTACAGGCCAACGAATTAACATTACAGCGGCTAATAATTATTACTATTTTGATGGCGCTGTATGGCAAATAATCACGGACATCAACCTGTATAAAGATAATGGCACGCTGCTCTCTGACAGAACCGTCTCCCAGGCAGAAAAAACACTGGCTTTTACCAGTACAGCAACCACCGGAACCAGTCACTTTACCATAGACGGAACCACATTGAATGTGGATGCTGTCAATAACAGAATTGGAATCAATAATGCCATACCTACCGCCAAATTAGATGTTATAGGTGCCTCCGGAACTGCCCCCATCCGTGCAAGGAATATGGAATCATCCGAATCCACTGTCTTAGCTGCAAAAAGAGAGCTGTCTCCTGTGATGATAGATAAAAGCGGCGTGATGGTAAGACAATTTACCGGAGTAGATAATAGTGGCAGCTATTATTTTGACGGTGGCTATCTTCTGGCGGTAAACGGAGCTCCGGTAGATGTTGTAACCGGTATTGGATTTGGAACCATTGTAAAATTCGATTTTCTGACCAATTTTTCATTTGGAAACAGTAATTCGGCAGTGATCTATGCTGAGGTTACTTTTTCTGAGCGAAGAGGATTTAAAGTAAACCCAAACTGGACTCACTCAGGAAATACTTTTGTTGCCAACAATATTACGATGACCGGAGAGGGAACTAACACGCTCGTGTTCGGAGATACATTCGGTACGATGACGATCACTTACAGTGCAGGTAAGATAACTGCACAAAAGACCGGTCCTTCAGCTGCCGTAAATACCAATTTGCAAATCCTTGAAGGTTATAAATTCAGAGGAAATTAAAACGATTGTCAACCTTATTTAAATAAAGCTGTTTAAACTTTTTTATTAAACCAAAAAGTTTCTGTGCTACCCTACAAATTATTTTTTACCAGCTCTCCGAAGTCTCCTGACTTCGGAGCATATCTCACAAGCTTTTTTATTGCACTGGCTCAAAACCGGAAGTTTTTTTGAATCCTTTTGTATGGTTTTTAGGGTTTCAAGTTTTTCAAATATTCAAAATTTTCCAAATCTTCGGTATATCCGACTTTTAATAGATCATCTTTTATATTTTTTAGAAATTTATGCCACTCAGATATAAAGACATCAGTATTAACATTTATCGGAAAATTAACCTCTCTAACATTTTGTACAAATAAATTTGTTTCTATATGTTTCAGTCCAGCAGAAAACCATGTAGGAGTAATCGTAATTGAATTTTTTTCTTTTTTGAAATTCCAATATACGGTAAAACCACTGCTTAAAAAACTCGTTAAAAATTCACTATTATTTTCATTCAAGCATTTAAGCATATGTATAATGTCATTGTACATACCAGCTATATCTCCTCTTTTATCTAAATAAATGAGATAATTCCCAAAAGTTATCATTACAGTTTCATCATCATTAGGATATATGGACCAAATTGCTTCACCAACAGAGGTGTCTTCTACATCTATTTTCCCTAATTCCGTTGTTTTATTAAACTTTATTTTAAACATAATTCTGTAATATATTTATTAAAAATCCCCAGTTATCCGAAGGTTGTAACTTCGGAGCATGACTTACAGAGATTTATTATACCAGCTCAAAGTCAGGAGACTTTGCGCAGCGGACAGGCCTTTAGTTTTTCTATTATCATAAGTATTATTCATTTTTATTTCCAATCCACTATTCTTCAATAAAAAGTTCGGGGTTTGCAGGATTGTTAAACTCTTCAAACCAAATGCCTGTAATTCCGGCTTCTTCCATTGCGGTTTTAAGCCTTTCGGAAACCAAAACTCCAATGCTGAAAGGCTCCCGGAACAGATCGGGTGCTTTTTTCAACACTAGCTTTCTCCTAAAGTTAAACATAGGCAGCTGTTCTACATGGTCTACTGTAATGAGCTTTTCTTCCTTTAGATCCCAGAATACCGACTGTGTAAAATCAATATTGTCTTTCCGGTCTATTAAATGGAGAAAATTAAATGGAAGCTGTTCTGTTTTTTTAGTTTTATAACTGGGATCTGGTACGGCTAACTGGCAGTCATAAAACCGGAAATTAAGAATATCATACTTTTTCACAAGGTTTTTGAAGGTATCACTCACATAAATCCCAATGCTTGAATGCAGCATATCCGCACTCAGAACATCAGTTTGTCTGGCAATGCGTTTTAGGGTAAATGTATCCAGATTGGGTGTTTCATCCGGAAATTCACGATTATCGAGGGTTACAAAATTGTTCTTTACTTTGTAATACCCTCTGGACGCTTCCAGTTGTGGCCAGCTGCCTACTTTTTCGCTTTCGGTAGCACTGTGGAGCGCATAATAGACTAATTTTTTTAATAATTTTTCCATCGTATTATTTTAACCTGCTGATTGAATCAAGAGCTCTGTATTATTTTTCTGAAAGTTACAGATACCCGTCGTTTCCGCGGAATTATCGTGTCTAGCCATTTATCATTTTTTACGGCTTTTATACCATGTTTCCAGCTGTATCTTGCCTCTCCGCTTAGTAACAGAATACTTCGGGGCTGTAAGAGTATTTCCTGTCGTTCCTCGTTTTTTGAAAACTGCATGACACAGGAAGACAACAGGCTTACGGAAATGATAACATCTTTAAAACAGGGTACACAGTCGATATGGCCGGATATGCCCTGCCCCGGTTCATATTCATTGATAATAACCTGATCAAAAGAGTTTTCAAGGCTAAGATCCGTCTGAATCTTTCTTTCCAGTAAAAGAAGCCAATGGGGTAATTCACCTGTTTTTAAATCCTGGTTAATATTTTTTTTCTTATAATCATACAGGTACCCATAATGCTGAACCCTTCGTTTCAGATGGGTATCCCATACGGCATGATCTATTTCCGAAAGGATTAATTCCTCTTCTTCAATACTCAAAAAATCTTCCTGATAAATAAGACCGTTTATGCTATTGTGCTTCATTTTCAAGGGTTAAAATATATTTTAAAAATTCGATGAAATCTTTATAAACAGGCTGATACCCAGATTCTAATTCACTGGAAAACCATATTAAATTTTCATTCTCCTGTTCAGCGTGGTACCCATAAAAAATAACCTCATCATTATTGTCATATCTCAGATCTGCCAATACATATACATCAGCATCATTAAGTAACGGGGAAGTAAGAAGACTCGGATTCAGCCAGTCGTCAAAACTAAAAATACTTATATCAAAGCCCTCACCATAAATATTACACCCTCCATATTCGCTTAAAAAATAAAAATAGGCATCATCTCTTATGAACACAGCCTCTTTCATTATACCCATTGTTTCTTCTTCCCAAAGGTGTTCTGTCTTTTTATTATTTCCGGTTTCAACTCTATATTTTGCAGCAATATCCTGCATAAGGCTGTCTACCTCAATAATCTTATTGATCATACGATTTTCTTTATTTTTTTATCAACTTATTCATATCAGCAGACTTAGAATCTGTTTAAAGAATTTTCTCTCGCGGATCGGGCAGATTGAGCAGCCCATTCCCGGCTCCTGACTTCGGAGTAAATTTTATAGTTTTTTTAATTACATTAGCTCAAAGTCTGGAGACTTTGCGTAGCGGACGATCATCATACAATTTACCATTCTGTTCTGCTAAAAGTTGAATATTCTAAAATTAAAAATACTCTTCATAGTCTGTCTCAAAAGAAATACCTTGATAGCTTTCATCCTGCCAGCTTTCATTCGGAAAAAAATGTTCCATATCATAAAAAATATTTCCTGAAGACCTTCATTCTTATCACTCGGAGCTAAATCTTCTAAAAAAAAGAACTGAAATAAACTGACTTTCTCAAGATTATTCAATGTAATTTTCAGACTTTCCCTGAACCTCTGAAAAAAAAGATCATGATCTTTTATTCCCATTATCTCTTCTTTTATTTCATTAAACCGGATGTTATAGGCACGATATAAATCTCTTTCAAAGCTGGCATCTGATGCCTGACTGATTACATATTGTATGTCTTTAAAATAAATGATCTTCATGTTAATTTTTCATTATGTTGGAAGTGCAGATATAATCATTATTCCTGATTAAATAATTTAACCTTACTGGTTTTAATGTATTCTAATCCTGTAATTTTTTCATCCATAAGTGTTTTTGCAAGCCTGGCAGACATCAACATATCAGTATTAAAACAAAAGCCTTTAAACTTAAAAATATCCTGATCGTTATTATTCAACATTATTTCTTTAGCTTTTATATGCGTTTTATTGGTAAAATCAAGCCAGTCAATACCCTTGTTCAGTTCTTCTGATGCTTTTTTAACCTCTTCAAATGAATTGAATTTTGCCGCCATTACTTTTCTGGAACCAAAATTGAGCAGACCTTTCTCTGTGTAGAAAGTTGTATGAGGATAATTTACAAACTCATCGGCATAATTGAAAAAAAAGAGGTAAACATAATCGTTGGAAACGGTTTTCTTACTTTGTACGACAATCTTGTATTCCTGATATTGACCAATATTAAAATTCTTAAGAATTTCAAATAATTTTTTACTGACTACCCACCCGTTTGCTACTCCACTGATTACATCGGTAAGTCTGGCTTCGGAATAAAGCTTTGCTATTCCCAAGTCCAGTTCAACAGGAGCAAACCTGGTTTCGGTCATCATTTCGCTGAACATAGTCATCCATGGAACAAATTCATCATGATCCTCGGTTCGGTAGTAGGTATCAAATAATGATTTCAAATTAACACTCCCAAGAATATCATGTTTTTCAACCTGATCCATATGCTTTTTCCCAATAGGTGTTTCAATTTTCACATAATGCCCGGAATAGTCTGAATCCAGAAAAAAAAGCTCTTCATCTTCCTTCCACTGGATCGCTATTTCATCAAGAATATGGATAGGTTTTGTCATATTTTTCTATCTTTTAAAGTTAAAAATCATTTGAGGTAACAAAGCAAGCCTCAATTTTTATTGGTTTTCCTATGGGATTCAGGGCCTGCAGTTCATCGTCCCCCCCTATTTCGGTTAAAAATTCTTCTTCGGAACCGGCTGTTCCGAAAACAATCCACGGTTTCCCGAAATCGGTCTGCATATAGTACACAGGAACTTGCAACTGACCGGAATCTGAGTAAAAAACATCACCAACCGGAAAACCATGCAGTTCTCCGATGCGTTCGAAATCTGTGCAATTTTCCCGGTTTCCGACTGATTTTAAAAGCTGAGAACGCTGCGCCGATTCTATTTCCCAGCTTTCATCTTCTTCACTTTGGGATGCATTATTAAAAGCCGGCCGCTCTGTACGCAATACAAAATACCGTGTACTGCCCAACGCTTTATAAATGCTGAAAATATAGTGTCCACCTGCCATCAGAATTGATTTTTAGATTATGTACATTGGAAAAACTGACGTACCAAACGCGTTTTCGGTGAAAAATACAGATAATAGCTCCCGAATACTTCGCCATGATATAATTTCGCTACAAATTCCATAGTGTCACCATTTTCGTCTTTTAATTCCGGCGAATCATAATCGGTTACGTAATCTCTGTCATCAAATGGATCCCTCATATCCATATTAAAAGCATCAAAATCTGCCTGAATTTCTTCATCAGTCTTCTCACGCATAAAGTCTGACTGATCCCAGAAAGGCTCAGTACCAATGGCCAGACATAAATCATCGTAGCTGTCTGCATTCCGGTCAACGATAAAAAAGCGGGATTTCTCGTCTACTTCGTCAAAATAGGTATCCATTTCACTTTCACAATGTATGGCAAAATCGTCTGTAAAATCTTTCGGTTCCAGATCATCGAAACGCAGTACATCATACTTGTTATCAGCTGTGAGTCTGAAATCTATCAGGGTGTTGAAAACAGGCATCAATACAAAATGAAAAGCCAGACCTTCATATTTCTTGTCAATAGTCAGCCCCGGAAAACTGTATTTCGGCAGGAGGATTCTCCGTTCGAAATGGGAAGGATCCGTAAGAACACTTCCCGGATCAGAAAGTATTTTTACAAACACCTCCTGCCCATTTAACTCATCCGTTTCGGAAAAATTAATTTCACGTTTTATTCTTCTCGGAAACTGTGAAAACTGACGTACAAGCTTCGTTTCGGGTGAATAAAAAAGGTAATGCGTCCCTGGAAAATGGGCAATATGTAAGCGGCAGACAAATTCTAAAGTGTTTCCGTTTTCATCTTTAAAAACCGGCAGATCGTAATTGGTCGTGTAGTTGAAATCTTCATCGAAATCTTCGTATTCAAGTTCGCCCTCGTCTTGCAGATCATAGAGTATTTCGTCTTCCTCTTCGGTAGTCTGACGTAAATAAGTGCTGAAATGCCATTTTACTTTGCCTGTCAGCAGCATGGCATCTTCTTTATGGTAAAATGGATCTGTTCCGTCTTCTTCACTGTACACTGATGCTGCGTCCGTCTGTTCAAAATGTGGCTGCATCGCTCCGAGGCATTCGGTTATAAATTCCGGAGTGAATTCTGAGACGGGCTTTCCATTAAAGCCTAATAACTCATATCTGTTTCCGTCTATCAGACGGAAATCCGCGTATTCAAAGATGGTGGGGAATGCCATGAAATGGAATGTTAATCCATCCAATTCAGGTTTCGCGAGAATTCCGGGAACGGAAAATTCCGGAATCAGAATCTTCTGTTCGGTGTATTTTTTATCTTTTTCCACCAAAGCTTCTGCCGGATAACTCGTCAGCATTCTGTCTGGTGAACCCGGCGAGGCACCGGGCGATCCTAATTTTTTATATTTGGTAAACTGTCTTGGTTTCATTTTATTTTTAGTCATTATTTTTTCCTGATACAATTCAGGAAACTCATTATTTAATGGATATACCGTCTTATGTTGGTTTGATTTTTATTGATTTCAACACTGTCTGAGGAAATAAATTCTACCCCAAAATCCAGTTCATCAATTGACAAATAAGTGGGCACACTGCTGCCTGTTAATTTTTGAGCTTCTTTCCAGCAGGATTCAAACCAATCATCAAAAATTTCATACTTTTCCTGTTCATATTCCTCCTTCATTTCTTCCCATTCTTCTTCATCCTCACAATCATCTTCCAGATCACTGACAATGTCCATTAACTCTTCTGATTCTGAAAAATAAGCGTTCAGTTCATTCCTCAGGAGGTCAATTTCTTCCGTAATAGTCAAACCAGCTGCATTGGAGCCGAAAAACACCATGGAAAACCATTCGTGACGGTATTCAAAATTATGGGCTGCCATATCCTCTTTCTTAAAATCAGGAAGCATTGAAATGGCATTTCCATTGAGGACATTTACCAACTCATCTATTATTTTCTCACGAATATTATTTAAAGTTGATTTTAATATTCCGTTGGATTTTTTCAGTTCTTCTATTTGTTCCATTGTGTTATTTATATTTCATATGCTGCCCGTGATTTCTGGCAGATTGGTTAATGTTTAAGCCGGAAACCATTCAATGATCCGTTCCTTTACGCCTTCTACCTGCTTTTTTTGGGCCTCTAATTTTTTCACTTCCCAATCAAGAGACTCCATATAATTATCGACGATTTTCTGCTGGATTCTTGTGTTCCCTTCATGAGCAGACAAACCTGCCATCATACGCGACTGGCTTTCTAAATCCGCTTTATCTAGTATATTATTAAAAAGGTAAATCGCTGAGTAATCATCCCAGACTGTTGTTTCCCGGATGATCCCCTGGGCCGTCATTTGAAGTTTCCAAAGCTCTCCGAATACTGAATGAAACATTTCTAACGCTTCATACTCCTCCGGATATTCATTCCTGTCTACAAACTTCATTACATTATGGCATGACTGGGCAGCCAGCTGGTAGATGAACCCTGTTGCCAGAAAGTAACCGGAAATATCTAGTTTACCTTCTTTAAAATTGGATAAAAATGTGGACAATCCTTCTATTTGTCCCCGTGAAAACATGTCCGATGCGTCTTCATGGGTTTTTACAACAATAAAAAATAATCGAAAATTTCTTCCGAATCTTTCATATGCTGCTTCAATTTCCTCGTGTTTATGATCTAAATGATAAGTAAAAACCGTAAGTACATTTTCAAATAACTGCTCATCGTATCCGGATTCTTTGAAATATGTTTCGGTATTCTCTATTCCATTGGCAAAATCGCTGAATTTTGAGCTTTTAAGCTGCTCAAGTATTGCTTCTCGTGTCATCTTAGTTTCTTTTAAATAAATAGGTATACATTGTTTATGATCCGAAAAACGGATTGGCTATTTTAAAAATTCCGTAGTCATATTTCTCATTGGACTTGTCCGGGTTCAGATAAAATGTAATGTGCAGATCAAGTTCTCTTTCATCATCAAGAATATGATCAGGAGCTTGTTTGATAACGTCTAAAAAGTTTTGATGCCCATCAGGAGATGAAAAAATGGGAATTGAAAAATCCAGTTTCTTCTGGTTGTTAAGTGTCATTGGAAGTGTGATCGTCTGATCAAGAATGGCTTGGTGCTGTCCGAATTTGTCATCAGATTTCATCAGATAGATATCGAAAGCATCAATATCCGATTCATCTTCATAGCTGAAAAAGTTTACTTCCTGCAGAGCAATTTGAAAGGTTACATCTTCCACGATGAGCTCTTCGTGCAGATCCAGCGTTACTTCTACATCAAGGGAATCTATATCATAACTTCCGGTGTCCTTTGGATCAAATTTATGTTTAAGTTCTATCTCAATTTCTTTTTTGTAGTTCATAGTTTTAGTAATATGTATTAATGTATTTTAATTGGCAGATCATCAACCATTTTAATGATTCTTCAAAACTTTTAAGGATTTCAATGAATTATTTCTGTTTAAACGAAATTGAATCACAGTACAGCATAAATTCAGGATCGTTCCAGCTGCGTTGAAGATACTCAGTTAAACAGGCTTCAAACACCTCATCTAACTGATAATAGGCCATATCCAGCGCATCCAGGTCCGCGCTTCTTTTTACTTGTGTCAGGATGTTCAACCCCTCAGTAAATCCGATTTCTTTAAATGCCTGTTTTATTTTTGCATGGGTTATTTTTCCATATTTTATTTCATATAAATACATGTCAAATCCGCTGCTTTTTATCATTCCATCGCCATAAACAGCAACATATATA
This sequence comes from Chryseobacterium vaccae, assembly GCF_009602705.1. NCBI lineage: Bacteria > Pseudomonadati > Bacteroidota > Flavobacteriia > Flavobacteriales > Weeksellaceae > Chryseobacterium > Chryseobacterium vaccae. The sequence goes on from NZ_VSWH01000001.1 coordinate 1,429,249, forward strand.
TTTTTTGCCACAGGATTACCGTTCAGAATTTCCTGACTATTAACGGTTCTTAATATCGGATTACCATATTCTTCCCGAATGGCTTCATAGAATTCGAGAACTGTGTTCATGTTTATTGTCATCGCTATTTATTTATCGTTTATTAATCGTATTTAGCCTTAGTTCGGGTTAAGAAGTTTAAATGTAAAAGGCTGGAAGTTACTTTTAGTTATACGCATTGAAAGCCCCCAGAAAATCAAATTAAATAAAAACTGATCAATATTTATTCTTAGTGGCTTTCATAACTTCCCTCTTCCATCACCCTGCTTCAAACCTGCTTCCATCAGATATTCTTATCCCGGAATGAGGTTATTTAATGATCGTCTGGAGATTATAATTCAAACTTAAATGATTCGCCTTCTACAAACACTCCTTTTGACTGCACTATTTTAATTTTCTGTTCGGCCGTAAAACCTAATGTTTCACCGCTTTTAAATGTGACATTGCTTTTGATGACATACCCGCAGATTTCGTTTAAATAAGTATACAATTCTCTCAACTCAAGCGGTGCGTTCACAAACTCCATTTCCAGCTTATCAAAAGTTGTTAATCCGTAAGAATAAGCACTATTGCCCTGCTCCCCTTTCCTAACACCGATATAAACCCACAAATCCAGCGGAACCAGATCCGATTTCAATGCTTCTGCACTATCCAAGTACTGTTCTTTTGGAATAAGCAAAGACTGAGAGCCCTGGTATACTCCAATACAGTTGCTTGTAGCAAGAATTGCTGTCAGAACTTTTGTCAAAATGCCAAAGCGTTCTTTATGATTAGTATTGTTTGACAGGATGGTTACGATAAGGTGTGAATTATGGTCTTCCAGATCTGCTTCTGCAGTTGGCCAGTTGTAAGCATATTGTGCCGCGCCCTGAATATCACCCCACGGAATCTGAGCAGCAATTGTCCCCAATACAACCGTTTCTCCCTGAACAGAAAAACTCACCGTTTCTGAAGAACCGTTGATATCCGTTGCTTCAATCCCCCAATCCGATAAAAGGTAGGCAATGACTTTTTCCAGATCAAAAGTTTCTCCGTTATTAAACATCGGCATCGCCAATAATACATTGCTTTTAGGTGTTTCTTCCTTTTTTTTTTTCTTTTTAAATAATCCCATGGTTTTAAATTGGTTTTTATAGTTAATTGTTTTTTTGAATATTTTTTTCTTTTGGGAGGACTGCCGATATTATCCTTTATAATAATCTTCCATCCAGGTTGGATGTTCAGGCTCGGAAATCCTTAATGTATCCACTAATGTTCCGTCTTTTTTTATGGTGATACCCTCTTTAGAAACATTGGATCTTTTATTGTAAATCCATTCAATAACTTCTTCATTTCTTCTTTTTTCAAAATCAAGCTCCCTTGAGGAGGTAATTCTTAAATCTCCATTCACGATACCAACACTAACATTAGTTGGATAAACTTCTGCTCCCATCTCTACATCAGAGCCTAAAAAACAGGAAAAAACGACGTTAGAATCTGCGTTATATATTCCTTTACCGAATTTAGGATTCTCATATTTCCTGATTAAAAACAGTCTCCTTTTTTTAAGATTATTTTTATTATTCTCGAATCTTTTTTTAGTCATTCTTGATTCATCTCTGAATGTATTTATAATTGCATAATACCCAAATCCAGTACTATAGCAATTTTTAAGTTTTACGACTAAAGATTTCCATTCTTCGTTTGTTATTGAACTGTCATAAAAGCCTATCTCAAACTGATATTCCAGCTCTGTAAATTCTAAAATAAAATTTTTAACGTCTTCTAAGGTATAAATCATGTTTTTTTCATGTATTTGTTCTGAAAAAATGTAATCTATAAAGTACTTATCTGTGGATTTTCTATTCCATCATTTATTTATCTTTCCAATATTCATTAAGTGAAAAATTATCCCGGTTACCCGGTTCTGAATAACGTTCTGTTTCAATAAATTTTCCGATTTTTTTGACATCTAAGTCCGAAGGATTGTAAACATTTCCTTTCCAACCCGTTACAGCCATTGTTAAACGGTTTGTATTTATGATCATTTTTCCAATGATTTTCAGTTCATTTCCAATTGTACCCGTAATGAATCCTTCAAAAAATACACTTTTATTAATCTCCCTTCTTGGGTTGGTACTTGAAACATAGGCCACCCATATATTTCCATACATTTTATTTTGATAACTGCTGAGTTTATATAAATGACGGGGAGTATTAGTTAAGGGGTTTTCTGCTATTTCTTTTTCAGTTCTCTTAAAAATACCGAAATCTGTCCTTTCGGAAATCCCTAACCCTTTTCCTACCTGTTCTATAGCCATTTCATATAGTTCTCTTACCGATTGATTAAAAGTATCCAGATTATTAAGATTTAATTTTGTCCAGCATTCGGCTTCTTTAGCTAAAAATTCAAAAATGAACTTTTTAACGTCTTCCAATGTATAATTCATAGTTTTTTTAATGTACTTTGTTCTGAAAAGGCAAACTTCTTAACCAGAAATTCTGATTTTGGAGGTTATATTTCAGGCAGGCAATAACAATTCCTGAAAACTTTCCTGAGTTTTAACTGAATAATTTCTGTTTTGGGATGTATTATTTCTACAGTTGGTGCGTTTACAGTGAAAAAGCTGTACAGAAGGAAATAAATGAATACTGTTTTTTCATGATTTTTAAATTCAAATGGTTATTGTTTTTTGAGCACGTAATGTATTTAAAAATACAGATTACGTCCTGCATTATTAGTTTTGTTCGTGTTCGGGCCTAAATATAGCAAGTTTCATTGAAATGTAAGGTAAATTTTTTCTGTACAGTTTTTCTCCACTCATTTTCATTGCCATTAATCTATTTTTAACCTTCTATTCTTCATCTCATCAATTAAAAATGTCATCAGTGAAAAACACTTCAAAAATACCCTTGAAAGATTTAATTCCTGGGTCACATTTTTTCTAAAACACGTATACTCTATTTCCTGTTATGCCCTTTTTTAGCTATTTTTACGTGATAATATATAAATACCATATGAGAAAATTTGTATTTGCAGGAATAGTGACTCTGGGAGGATTTTTAACGGCAAAAGCACAGTGTAATACCGTATCCACCATTACAGAAAATTTTGATGCATGGAAAGATATTAACAAATGCTGGACTGCCCAGCCGGGAAAAGCAATGCTTTATGCCAGTGACAAAAAAATCATATTTTATTCTATGAGCAGCCCGAGAGAAAATATGTATTTAGTGACCCCAAAAATTAAAGCAGGAAACTATACGCTAACTCTTGATGCATCGGATAACGAAGGAGAAACTACACTGGAAATTTTCTCAATCAGCAACTCATCTGATGCAAAATCATATGTTTCAATAGCTAAGGCATCTGAGATTACGGGAGATAAAAAGACCTTTACTATTTCTTTAAAAAAAGATACTCATCTGGGTCTGAAAGTTTTGCTTAATGGAATACATCAGGCAGTTTATATAGATAACTTTTCTCTGACACCAAAAAAATAAATCGGGGAAGATCTCAAAGGAATTTAATAAAGCCCATATAGCTCGAAATAAATCCTTTAAAGACATGAAAAACAGGTTGTCTCAAAAAGGCAGCCTGTTTTCGTATATGACCGTTAAGCCGATATTGTAGCGGAAATCAGGAGAAATCACAACAAAAACTCATGGATCTATTTTTTTACAACGATAATTTATTTAACATTGCAAAAATAATCTCATGAAAAACTCAAAACTAATTGTAGCTTCTGTTTTAATGCTGTTCTCAGTAATTACGATCAATGCACAAAAGAAAAAACCGGCAGGTTCATCCAAATCAGGGCCTATAGAAATGCCTAAAGACACTGAAGTTCAGCTAATGTCTGGGGAGGAAAGATTTAAAAAAAGCCTTCACAAGCTTGAAAATTTTATAAACTTTAAATATAGTGCAGATTATAAAAAAGCGGATGTCTATATTACGCATATGGGTCCACAAAAGCTCATGTATAAAGTAAAATTAAATGATACCGGAGTTGACACAAAATTAAAAGCCAGAATCTACAACTATAAAGTATATAGTGCAGATGGCAAAACACTTTTGTTTACCTACGAAACGGAAACGGCTGTCACCAGTTTAATAAAAATGATTTATAATTCTCCGGAGAAAAAATCCACCATCCTTGATTTTTCTAACGTATACAGAAGTGATGAATATACACTAGGTAAAACAGAAACTTTTAAGTATTATCCTGTCTTTTTATATTACTCAACATATGATGAGCCCAAATAATCACCGCATTATTTTACAGAATAGAGAAATAAAGCCATAAAACCCGTAATTTCAGATACAACGAAGCTGTTCCGAAAGATCAGCTTCTTTTATTGAACCAATAAAATTACATTCAGGCATCTTGGATCTGATACAAAAATTGGGAGCCGGCATAACGATGTAGCATACCAATCTTTATTTTAGAATCATTTCAAATCTGGGTTTAACAGTATTTAATGATAATTCAGCTTTTAATATTTATATATTTGTAAAAACCTCTGTTTTCCGTAAAAACTAATATAATTTCAATTAAAAGTAAATGAGATTTCACAACTATTTTTTATTATTCATCACCCTGCACATGTTTGCATTGGGAAAAAGCCAGAAAGTATCTGAAGAACAGCTAAAAAACGAACTGCAGCAGATCCAAAACAATATTGCTAAGACAGGAATAGTAAGCACAACCGTCCGGGATCTCGAAAAAAAATACAAAACGGCAAAAGAGAACAAATACGATATTAGTTTCCTGATAGGTGCTGAACTGGTGCGGACCTATAGTACATTAGACAATACAGAGAAAGTTATTGAGGTTTGCACAGATGTAGAAAAATATATTAATGAGCGCAGCCCATCAGAATTAGTATCCAATATGTATAGGATTAAAGCCCGTTCATTGGGGGATCTGGGCTTTCTGGAAGATTCCCATAAAGCATATCAGATTTCAAAAAAATACCTGAAAACAATCAAAGACAACGACGTCCGTCATTATTACGGCAGTTTATTTTACTCCAATTATTCATCTTATTTTGATCAGAGTAAAAAACAGTCCGACTCTGTTCGTTTATGTCTTTTAAAAGGGTTAAGCGAGGCAGAAAAAATCTCTGATAAAAGCACGGAAATACACTCACAAAAGAAATACGACCTGATTCTTTCCATACAGCCCAATCTTGCGCTCTACTATTTATGGATCATGAAGCCTTCCGATCCAAAAACAGCAGAGAAATATCTTTTAAAATCACTGAAGGTTGTTGGCAGCAGAAAGATAAACCCTCTTAATGAAATGAACCTTTACAGAACAGCGGGTGACTTTTATTTTGATCAGAAAGACAATGATAAAGCCATTCATTATGCCAAGGAAGGTCTGAAACTGGAGAAAAGGATTTCTTCACCTGCCAGCAGGGAGGTTTTTTATGAGATTTTAACGGAAGCCTATTTAGCACAGAGTAATACGGCGGAAGGAAAAAAATACAGCCAGCTTCTTACTGAATTAAAAGACAGTATAAAAATAGCAGAAAAACATTCGGTAAACAAGGTTACCCGTGTAATAAAAAAAGAGAAAGACCAGGAAAAGAATACTACGCTTAAAAATTATCTGTATATTTTCCTGATCATTATCATTGCAGTAGGGGCTGCTATATGGTATTACTGGAAAAGAAGAAATAAAATTCTTCAGCATAAATTCCAGGAATTGATAACAAAAATCAAACATGAGACGGAAATCCAGAACTCTGAAAAAGAAAAAGAGGAAGAAAAAACAGTAAAAGCACCCCAAACAATTCCGGAGGAAACCATTAATCAATTATTAAGTAAAATCGCCAGATTTGAAAAAACAGAAAAATACTTAAAGAGTGATCTTACCATCGCAGGGCTTGCAAGTGATCTTAACACTAATACAAAATATCTTTCTGAAGTCATAAAAAATTACAGGGGTAAAAATTTCAATGGTTACATCAATAGTCTCAGAGTTAAGTATATTACCCTGAAGCTTTACGAGCAGGATGTCTACAGAAAATATAAAATCAGTGTTTTAGCGGAGTTATGCGGATATGCCACACCACGGGTGTTTCAGAATGCCTTTAAAAATGAAACGGGCTTAACCCCTTCAGACTTTATTGAGAAACTGAAGAAAGAAAAAGAACCTGAAATATTGGAAGTATAATATCAATAGAGGCTGTCAAAAGTGAGACAGCCTTTTCTTTTTCTTACAATAATAACAAAAGAGATGCTTTTCTTCGTTGTTGTGAAAGAAATTGGCATAGGTCTGGAACCTAAAAAATGATCCATACCAGACAAACCATTCAGCTTCGTGCGGTATTTACGAATAATTTTTTGATAATCAACTAATTAAACCCACATATATTCGTTTATTTTTATTATATATTTGCAAAGCATTTATAAAAACAGGTTTCTGCCTTTGCTATTCTGTCATAGTTTAAAATCACCATTTTTTCTTTCAGTTTTGCTTTTTCAGCTGCCCAATTTTTAACCTCATTTGTAAAAGAACATGAGGTTAATAAAGTCCTGCTTTACAACAGGAAAGAAACGTCATTGCCAATAAATCAATGCTATTATATAATACCAATAAATCATTGAATGAGTTGAAGCAAGCAAAATGATGAATAGAAAAAAAACATTCTTTATTTATCCTTATTCATTAATTCACCAACTTTAAAATACAGATAAAAAGAATTGACAAAGTATAGGAAACCCGGAAAATTTTATAATGAGTTTTAAAGATTTAAATTTAATCAATCCTATTATCCGCGCTGCAACAGAGACAGGCTACTCTAAACCTGCTGAAATACAGTATTCTGCAATTCCCAATATCTTATCAGGAAAAGATATCATAGGTTGTGCACCAACAGGAACAGAAAGAATAGCTGCTTTTGTAATGCCTATACTTCAACTGTTAAAAAAACACACTGCCGAACATAACGGAATACGAATTTTAATACTTACCCCGACGCGGGAACAGATTGTACAGATTGAAAAAGGTTTTGAAATATACAGTAAGTATCTGCCATTGTCTCAACTTTCTATTTCTGAAGATACTTCTGCAGGAAGCCAGCTTGCTGCTTTGAGAAAACGGGTGGATATTCTTGTCGCAAATCCCGGAAGACTTCTGGACGTAATCACCCAGAGACGTATTGATCTTTCTAAAATTGAAATGCTTGTAGTGGATGAAGCAGACAAAATGCTGGATCTGGGATTTATCAGCGATATAAAAAATATTCTGAGACTTGTTCCTGTAAAAAGACAAACATTGTTTTTTTCTGCAACAATGTCTTCTGCAGTAAGAAAATTTGCAGACACTTTACTGAATAATCCGGCTGAAGTTACAACTACTCCGGCTACCTATCAGTACCACAGCTGAAATAAAATCCTGTATGGAATATTTTATATAATCAGCAATATTTAATAAATAAAATAATAATTTTTAATAACAATTACAATGCAACAAGGCACAGTAAAATTTTTCAATGAGGCAAAAGGCTTCGGATTTATTTCTCCTTCAGACGGGAGCAAAGATATATTTGTACATTCTTCAGGATTAATCACAAAATCTATCCGTGAAAATGATAAAGTAACTTTTGATGTACAAAAAGGAGATAAGGGCTTGAATGCAGTGAATGTAAAGCTAGCATAATCTAAATCTTATCATAAATAGTATATTGTTTGAATGAATATTGATATAAGTCTCAAATACTTTTTATTTTATATTCTATTCGTTAGCCTCCCGTATGATTCGGGAGGTTTTTCTTTTCTTAACCTGAATCATTAAATCAATCCATAATAGCATTCTTAATCTCAAAAAAACATAATAGAGAAATCAAAGGAGGCGGAGAACCATGTTTTAAAGATTCGTACTGTTATGAAAGGGATTACAAAGAATAAGCATCAAAATCATTTAAGTTTACTAAAAACTTCAGCCAGTATTAAATTGAACAAAATGTTTAATAAGGCTAAAGGCATAAAAAATATGAAAAAAAATTACTATTCTTCCTACCGTTTCCTGAAATTCCAACATCAGCATTGCAGATAACGAAATGTATGCTCGTATTATCATCCATCATCAGGATACAAGTTTTGGATTTAGAAGGCTTATATTCTGTCAATATCATTTCTTTACGCTCTTCCATCAATAAAAACAGAAACTGATGACTTTTTAATCCCCGCTATGATATACCCTTCAGTTGTTATCTTTATATTAATAACAGAATTCACATGTTCTATTTTGATAAGACAAAATTTAACACAGAGAACAATATCATTCTCTGTGTTGTAAATATTTTGTTAATATATTAGATTGTGTTTTCGACGACAAAAATATTCAAAGATGTGATAGATCAGATATACCAGGCCGTTAAAAAGCGTTAACACAAAAGCCATTTATCAATATAAAACGTTAACAAAATATACATATAAAACTGATAATCAATATTATAAATAAAAAACATTGTTAATTTCATTAAGCAAACAAATAAAACGAACTTTTGTTTTCTATTTTTAAGATCTAGTTATTTTTTTAATAGATATAGAATAATTCTGCCTCTGATCATCATTTTTGCTCTCCTACATTTATTAAAAAAAGCGACAAATATTTCTATAAAATACATTATGAACTCTCCTTAATTTGAAAAAATCGAAACAGCAGAAAATTTGAAAAAATAATATTAAATAACATCTATTCAGAGATTTTTCAAAAAGACATATTAAAATTTAACCAATATTGACAATATATAGGATATTTTAAATTTATTAATAGTTCAAAAAACATAACAGTCTATTTTACAGCTTACTACAATACTGACAATTAACATTATTCTCAAAAAAAACATGATCGGTTAACAAGTATTAACAGCAGTCAATAGCAGGAAATTCAGATTATTGAACTTATTTTACAGCACACTTACTTTTCAACAGCACACAATGATGAAAAACAATTTCAATTTCGGAGGAATATCAGTGCACTGAAAATAGTCTGAATTGAATTTCGCTGTCTTAATCAGGCACAATTTAAAAATTTTAGTTGTGCCTTGGCAGCGGTATCTTATTTTATGTTGGATCGTAGTAACTAATTTATCTTCAATTCCGAAGGCTATATAAAAAAACTTAGCGTGATAATTAAAGAATTGAAACTGCATAGTATTCTACCGCTTCAGCCACACAGATTTAATCTCAATTTTTTAAAGTTCCTGCTTCCCAGGTCAATCAGATCCAATACCCCATCTTAACTCTTAATGAGAAATCAATAATATTATTTGATATTTTCAAACCGTAAGTTTAATAGTTAGACTTATTTGTAGTAAACAGCTTAGAAAAGACTTCAGCGGGGACTTCCTATTTATTATTCCACTCACTTTAATATTCAGTCATCTGCTACTATCAATTATCAATATAAATTACTCCGCACTTATTGCTATTTATCTAAAAATAGTCTTTTCCGTATTTCCGCCACCCCCGCTTTGGTTAATTTAATGGTGGAATATTTTCCATTCACATCTTTAATAAACTCAACAGTTCTGTTATCATCATCTGACCTGAAGAATTTATTATCTGATTCAGGGAATAGTTCAATGTCAAAGTCATTAAAATAGAGCTTTCCTTTGTTTTCAAGAATCTTAATATCTTCATAATTTCCCTCAAAGAGCTTATAAAGTGACGGGTTGCTTTTAACCTTCTGATGACGGTATGGAAGCTCAACCTCTTTACCAAAGCATATTGCCGATAAGCCGTATGCAAGCAGGTAAGCCGGGGACTGATTATTAGAAAGCACAATAACAAGCAAACCATCATCTGTAAAACGGTTGAAGGAAGTCATGGTTCCCAAAAAGCCTCCATCATGAGCGATTAAATGATGTCCATGATTATAGAAAGGATTGATGAGAAATCCATATCCAAAATTTTGTTCGTTATAGGAAGTAAACATTCTGTTTTTCATTTCTTTTGATAAAATAGCAGTCCCATAAAGCGCTCTGTCCCATAATGCCAAATCTTCAACGGTAGAATAAACACCATCATGTCCAATGTTAAATTCCCAATTAATATATGGATTATGGGCCAACCCATGTTCCGTGTGATGATAAACTTTCGCTTTTTTTAGAATTATCGAATCATTATTACTAGTTCCAGTATTCTTCATTCCTGCTTTTTCAAATATATTTTTTTTCAAAAAAACTGCATATTTTTCTCCTGATACTTTTTCAATAATCTTACCTAATAAATAGTAACCAATATTGCTATACTCACTTTTAGTTCCCGGCAAAAATTCATAGGGTATTTTTTTTATTTCCTTATAGGCAGAATCAGCTGATATGGTACTTAAAGCCAATTCTTTAAATCCTAAGGAAAGTCCGGAAGAATGTGATAATAACATATGAAGGGTAACATTTTCGGCATTAGGGAAATCCGGAAGAAATTTATTTAACTTATCATCAAGTGATAATTTTCCTTTTTCTGCTAATTGAAGAATTGCAGATGCTGTAAATTGCTTTGTTACAGATGCTAACTGAAATTTGGTATCTATTGTATTTTTAATATTCCATTCGTAATCTGCTAAGCCATAAGCCTTCCGCAGAAGCACAGAATCATTTCTGGTAATCAGAACGGTACCGCTAAATCCATTCACATCTGCCTGAGTCTGCATATATTTTGATAATTTTTCAGAGAGACTCATCTGACTCTCTGTTACATTACCTTTCTTCTCAATCGTTTTGGTTTGTGAAAAGCCTTTGATGGAGAGTAATCCGATTCCTAAAAAAAATAATACTTTTGAGTTTATCATACTTATTGGATTTTGAATCTAGAATTTTTAATCAGAGATATGTTTTATTTTTGAGTGGGCTTTGGTTATTATTCAATAAATCATTTGCAATCTGTACCATTCCGTTATTAAAGCCGCCCCCCACATTGCTCTTCCAAAAATATAACTCGTTGTATATTCTTTCCAGGTGCTGCAATATTTTTTCAATTCTTTATGGGATTTTGCCAAATATTCTATGAGTTCTTTTTCAGAAATATAATTTAATTCGCAGCAGCAACGTGCTAAGAATACACTTCTTCCATAATTCCAGCCGCTATCTTTTGTCTTTTTTAACTGAGCAAAGTCTGTGACAATCTTCTGCTCAATCAATTCAGGAACAACATTTCCCAGTTTTCTGAACAGGACTAAATAGTATTCAAAAACGTCTTCTTCATCTGGTAAATTTGACTTTAAAATGTCAGTATAATTTTTTGAATTTTCAAATGCTTTATAGACGATATCAAGATTTTCATCCTGATTTCTGTCGTGCAGACTTTGGAGAATTTCCATGGCCTGATTTTGATCTGATATTCCCCAATAGGTTTCAACCAGCTTTGTAGTATCAGATTTATTCAACCCTGTTTCATAAGAGTTCAGGTATGCCGACTGTTGTTCGGCATACATTGAACCTACCAGCAAATGATCTAATAAATAGCCATTTACTCCATTTTTATCATTTAATCGGAGGCTTTTAAATGAATTCAAAAATTTTGAAAAGAGTCCCATGGTATATTAAGTCATTTTTAGGTTAGGGAATTTATCCTGTAAAATTTTCACAAATTTTTCGCCAACTACCTGATATTTTGCTCTTGTTTCTAATTGTTTTTTCAGATTGAGCATATCTTCCGGGTCAACCCTATAGTTAAGTCTATCGTGAATTTCAAGAGATAATGGGCTTCCGTCAATATCGAAAGTAATAATATGGGTCTTTGGTAAATATTCCTCTGAGGATTTTGCATAAACACCCAATTGCGATTTCAAGATACCTCCATATTGAAGCACAGCTTTTTCAATTCTAAAATGATCAAATACAATATGTTCATCCAATTGCCCCACTGTATTGGTGCTGAAAAAGTGCAAATCGTTTCCACTTAACGCCCAAAAACAATCTGTTTCAATTCGTTTGAGTTTTACACCTATTGCGGATAACGCTACATTTCTTATCCCGTCAGTTACAAGCTCCGGCACTTTATTGGTTGTTGACTGGGGAACAGATGCAGAAGTAAAAGCATCAATGGGTTTACCATTCATCCACTCTGTTAATTTTGAAAAATCCTGAGTTAAAAGTTCTTGTTTGTATTGGTTATATTTAGTTCTTTCAGAATCTAAATTAATTTCTGATTTTGCAGTTTTGTGTTTTTTATTCATGATAATCATGAAAGCTACTCCTGCAATTACTAATACGACTGGAATTAAAAATAATGGGTTCATTTTTTTTGGTTTAAGTTTTTATGTTTAGATATGTGTTGTATTTATTTTTTTAGGCTTGTCTTTAGAAAAGATGCCATATAGGATTAGTCCGATGAATTTCCCTCCATATTTTGTGTAAAGTCCAAGCTGCAGAAGATTTTCTTTATTCAATTTATTTTCACTCAAAACCTGATCAAGCTGTTCATTGGTTAATTCGAAATATTCATCACTTTCTTTTTTTGCCAGAACCAATTTGGGTTCCTGCGTTATCCAAGCTGGAATTATCCAGGCAATATTATATTCCTGGTGCATTCTTGCTAAATCCAGGTATTCTTTGGAGCCTTTACTTACAGCATATTTCTCCGTGTCAGGCAAATCTGCTACTATTTCTATTTTGTCAATCCTGCCAAAAGGAATTTTCGCCTTTGCTGACACAAAACTTGTTGTAAACATTAAAACAAAAGTTAATAAGAGCGTTTTTTTTATCATTTTTTGGTATTTGATTTTGGTTCATTAATATTATCAGAGATTGCGGCCTTATCATCTTGTTGCGAGTACGCAAACAGAGCATGGAACAGGAAAATTCCGGTCAGCAATTTTTACATAGGAAGTTTTTATTTATTTTTTTGTAATCTGAACTTCTGTTTTCATGGAATCTCTTATTAAGAGGACAGAATTTACTTTTCCATTGCTGAAATCAAATTTTAATGTGTTCGGATAATCTACGATTTTAAAGGTTCCATTTTTGAGATATAGTAACTCATTCTCATTTTTTCCTTTAAAAAATCCCAAAAATAGAGATTCAACATAGAGACGGTTATTCTTTTCTACAATTTTCGTTTCCGCTCTCTGTCCATAAAGAAAATCATTATACGTTCCGATAAGCTGTTTTTTTAAACTCAAAGGAAGTTCCCGAATGTTTTCATTGGATGCTTTCTTATTCCAGTCCATTAATGTCAGAAGCTTTATGCGGGCCTCATTGATCACCGGAATACGATTAGGCTTTTCACCGTTTGCAAGAATTACAAAACCATTTCCGTCTTCCATCGTAGCTAAAATACTTCCCCCTACTCCTGTATTAGAGCCATTACACATCAACCAGTCATAGTTATTATAAGCAACAGACTTTTGCCATCCATAGCCCCAACCACCAACGGCATCTTTCAAAGCGGTTACTTCCGTTACTTTTTTGGCGACCTGATGAGAAACCACTTTGTTATTTTTATTGCGTAAAGCATTTTGTATCTCAATAGAAAGCTTAGCCAGATCTGTAGGAGTAGACCATACTCCGGATGCTCCGATTTGCGGTGTAATGGGCAGGCCTGTTTTTATAACTTTTCCATCTTTATCGTGAACAGAAGCTACATTTGTTGGAAATCCGTTCTCATTAGGCTGTATCATGGTGGTATTCTTCAACCCAAGAGGGGTAAAAAGATGTTGCTGTGCCAGTTCTGCAATAGATTTATTCAAAGTATCTTCTAATGCCATTTGGACAATTACATATCCGCCGCCGCTATATTCAAAACCGGTTCCCGGCGTGAACAGGAATTCAACCTCCTTATCATATCTTGGGATCTGCCCTAACAGACTTTGTTTTATAGTTGGAATGACATCTCCCTTGTAATAATCTGAAAATCCACCCTGGTTTGTACCTGAAGTATGATTAAAAAATTGTCTCCAGGTTGGGCTATTATTCTCTGTAAACTTACTTTTTGGCAAATGCCAGCGTTTTAAGTACTTATCTATTGGCTCATCCAGGTTTATTAATCCCTTTTCTTCAAGAATATGGCAAAGAAGTGCTGTTATTGGCTTTGTGATTGATGCTGTGGAAAAAGCAGTGTTTACATCTAATTTTTCTTTAGAATCCATTGATTTCACTCCTACCTGGCTGTAGTAAACAATCTTATAATTTTCAAAAATAACAAGACTAGCTCCCGGAAGCTTATACTTTTCTAACTGCTTATCAAGATGTAAACTATCTGTAAGAAAGGTATAATCTCTTTTTGAGGTTACTGCATTATTTCTTGTTTGACAACTCAACATCATGAGTGTAATAATGAATAAATAAAGGGGATTTTTCATGATGTGACCTTCTTTTATGTTAAAATTTTTATTCTTTAGCCAACTTTCACTACTCTATTTCAGGACTTTATCATAAATTTTATTCAACAGGTCTTGTCTCATTTTTGAGTTTCTCTGGTCAAGAAGTATGATAATTCCCCATTTTTTATTCCTGTTGTAGCAGATGATGGAAGACTGGCCCATAGAATCTCCTGATTTCGAATAAATAGTGTTTTTATCATCCGTCATCATGTTAAGCCCCAATCCCATGTCTCTTTTTTCATCTTTATACACGATTTTTTCCGTCATGACAGCAGCTTTTCCAACTGTTGTTTCATTATTTAAAACTGCTTTTAAATAGGTAATCATATCAGAGGTATTGGATTTTACCAATCCTGCAGATGCTGTAATATTCCATTTGAAAAATTCCTGAATTCCTCCATCAGGATTGTGGGCCGTAGTTATATTTTTTACATTAAAGTCTTTAGTTAATGTATTATTCATTTGTAAAGGCTTTATTATTTTAGCTCTGATAATTTCATCATAGCTCCTACCATACACTTTCTCTAGTATTTGCCCCATTAAAGTATATCCAATAGTAGAATAACGAAACTTACCATGGTCTTTTAGCTCACTGCAGTTATTGATTATTCCCGCTAATGTTTCTATGGTCACACTGCTTACGGGCTGTTGCGGGTTCAGTTCCATCAATTTTGGAAAGTCTATATCTGGTAAACCAGACTGATGTGATGCCAGATCCGAAATTTTAATTTTGTTTTTAAGATTCGGCTGTAATACATATTCTTTGGGAAGAAATCCGTCTATATAATCATCTAACTTTATTTTCTTCTCCAAAACTGCCTGTGCAATTAAGTTTGAAGTCAGGATTTTAGTAATTGATGCAATTTCGAATATGGAGTTTTTATCAATTTTTGTTTGACTTTCTGCATTCAGATTACCATAGGCTGTATAATATTCCTTATTGTTATTGATAAAACCAACACTAATTCCTACCTCAGGATTTTTTTTATAATTATCGCTTATGATGGAATCAATCTTTTGGGTAATGTTTTGTCCAAAAGAAAAGCTGCTTATAAATAACAGTACTGTTAAAAATTTTGATGAAGTTTTCATTGTATCGTTGTTTATGTTAAAAATTATTTCGATACAAAGATGTGGGAGAAAAAAAAATTATGCGACCGAATAAAAGTATTCAATCACATTTGTTCAGAGAAATAGGTGCGAATCTTTACAAGAAAGAGTACGAGTAATTACAAATCACTGACCTGTAGGTTCTTACGATAGCTGGTTGGCGTATTTCCCGTGTGTTTTTTAAAAGCAGTATTGAAAGAAGATTTTGAATTAAAACCCACTTCATACAGGATTTCAAGAATAGTTACCCGGCTTTTTGTCTCATCTTTCAGAATATTCATAGCACTTTCGATACGATAAGCATTTACAAAATCATAAAAATGCTGCCCTAGCTGATGATTGATTAAAAGGGATAAATCCCGGACAGGAATTTTAATTTCATCGGAAATATCCTGAATGGTAAGTGAAGAGTTGAGATAAGGCTTTCTTTCAACCATATATTTTTTCAAATTCGATATTTCTTCACTGTACTCTCTTTCATTTATTGTTGACTGTTCATGGATTTTTTCTTCTGAAACAAGCTCAGAAACAAGCTTTTGTTTTGAATCAACATTTCTAAAAAGACCCGGATTATTTAATGCTTTGAACAGATACCAACAAAAAATGAAGAGAGAAGATACTAAAAGTCCCATCTTGATCCATTCTGAAATGTGTGGATAATCAGAAAATTTAAAAATGTTTTTTAAAAGAGCTACCGTATATAAAATGGTCAGGACAATGGTAAACTGGAACAGCCAATTATAGGAACTGATGCTTTTCCCTGCATGGTTTTCAAGATATAGTTTCTTTGATTTCCTTAGTACTCGGAAAACAGAAATGATGTATGCAGTAATCTGAAGATGTATTAAAATATGAATGAACTGAAACTCTATCATATTTTGGCGATTCTGAATAAAACTCATTTTCGATGCTGCATCTACCGTATAAAAACGTGGCAGTAAAACCAAATTAACGATTAGAAATGGAAGCAGATGTAATAAATATTTCGGCTTTAACTTAAAATCTGAGTAACAGACTGATATGATATAGAGATAAAAAACGGGAATCTGCAGGAAAGCGAAGGAGCTCCTAAACATTCCCAGGTTGGATGAACCGTCAACCACCATGTAAAACAAAGGCTCACTAATATCTATGGCATTTAACAGTAGAAAAACAGCAAACAGAGAGTTGCTTATTTTGTACTTTGTTTTAAGTGTAATCAGGAAAAATGCCAGAAACAGTGTGATGAATAAAGAGATTATATTTACAATAATTAATAAATTCATTTTATCCATTCTTTACGCTTCTTTGTTTATGGTTATTTTATTTTTAACATTTTACCGGGATTCTGAAAGTTTTTTAACATCCAAAATCCAACCCGTGCAAATATAAAAATTAGATTGATATTGTATGAGTTTTTTTATTGTAGAAAAAAACAAAGAAAGTACATCAGAAAACATCACTTTGAGATGCTTTTTATACCAATTTCCGGATAAATTCGTCTAAATCATCCGCCTTTTCCAGTCCTAATTTTTGTTTAAGCCTGTATTTGCTCATCCGGATGCTTTTAGGTTCTACATTAAGCAGCACTGCCATTTCTTTGGTGCTTCGGTTCATAAAAATGTAGGCACAATACTTCAGATCCAGTGAGGTGAGCCTGTGGCCCGCTTTTTCCTGCAGACGATTATAAAAATCAGGATGGATTTCCCGCAGATCTGTTTTGAATTCTTCAAAATCCCGGTCAATATGGGAATGTTCTTTCAGAATTTTATTCAGGTTAAAATTATCAAGGCTTTTTCCGGGATTTTCCTCCAGCTGATTTTTCAGGTTCTGAAGGATCTTATTCTTTTGTTCTACCTGCAGGTTTCCGGCAAGGACTTCTTTTTGAAGGAGTTCCTTTTGAGCCAGTATCACCATTTGTTCGGTTTGCAGGCGGTCTGCTTCTTTCTCTTTCAAACGGGCAAGCAGTTCGGCTTTTTCTTTTTCAACAGCCATAATCAGGGCTTCATCCTGTTTTACCTGGGCCAGTAACCTGGCTTCTTCCCTTTCCTGTTCCAGAATTTTTCCGCGCTGCAAAGAATACTTCAGTCTGAAATGATAAGACCGAAACATGAACAATAATCCAAGCAGCAAGGCTACAGCAATCCCGATGTAAAGATATTTCTGGGTTTTGTGCAGGGATTCTCTTTCTTTCAGATATTTTATTTCCTGCTCTTTTTCTTTAGCCTGATACTGTGCTTCCAGTTTCTTACCTGTACTATTCTGTTCACTATCGAATATTTTCCTGTAATCTTCCTGATATGCTTTTTGATATTCCAGAGCTTTGGCATAATTCTTTTTCCGCTCGGCAAGATCTGCCAGATCCCTGTAAATGGAAGAGCGTATATAATAATCAGGTGTAGTACTGCTTAACATTAAAGATAAAGCCTGGAGCAGATAGGTTTCTGCAAGTTCAAAATTACCGTTGCGCTTGGCATCTTCATTCATAATTCCAAAAGAAGCGGCCTGCATTCTCATATCTTTGCCTTTTGTAGCGTAACGCAGTGCAATATCGGCATAATGGCGTATAGAATCTGTTATCTGTGCCGATGCCGGAAAGTGACGGTTATAGGCATCTGCAATATTTACACTTGGAATGGAGATTAATTGTGTGTTCTTCATATAGGGCTCATTCGCAATGTATACCTCAACAGATTTTTTCTGGGCAGCCAGTGCAGAATCGAGCAGTTTTCTGTTTTGTGTTTTTCTGAATCGGTCTGCCGCTGCTGAACCAACAGCCTGCCAGGACTCGCACAAATTATTGGGGTCGCCGCTTTTTTTGGCTGCTTCAAGGGATAATAAAGCGTATTTACCTTCATTGTCCACATCTTCCCAGGTACTGAATATCCCATAAAAGGCATAATAAATAGAAGCTTCCTCCTTCCAGTATCCTTTCCCTTTAATCAACTGCAGGGCTTTCAACTCTGCAGCAACAGCATCTTTCTGATTACCCTGATAATCCAAAGCTCTCCCTTTTCCGTACCATGCCCATGATTGGGCTTTTATATCTTTGGTTTGTCCGGCAAAAGCTATGCTGTTATCCGTATCCTTATTGGCAAGATCTATTTCCTGCATGCTTAAATACACTGCTGAACGGGCTTCGTAAGCATATACTTTATACTTTGTGTCTTTCTCTTTTCCTGCCAGAGCAATGGCCTGTTGTGCCAGTTTCAGGGCTTCAGGCTGATTGTAGTAACGTATCCTGTTTGCTAATTGAGACAATATCATCACTCTTTCTTTCCCGCTGACTGCTGGTGATCTCACCAGATTATACAGACTGTCAGTATAACGGTTCTGAGCAGTACCGGAGATAGGAAGCAGACCTAAAAGCAGCAAAAAGAGATGAGTGATTCTATGTTTCATTACGATTCTAAATTTAGCTAAATAGTATGGCATCACATCTATCAAAATTAAAGCGGGTATTCTTACTTATTTTCACAATATGCAGCTGTCATATACAGGATGTCTACACCACAAAAATAACCTATTTTATGAAGGCTAAAGGCCATGTAGACACATTGTAGACATATTTGATTTCGGCATGTAGATCATTTGTAGCCAGACAGATAACCTCCTGATTAGTCACAGTGTATACCTTTGTTCCGGAAGTGAAAGAAGCCGTACCTCTCACATTAAAACGGTTATAAAAAGAATTCTTTCATCATAAAATCACTCAGCATATTTCATCAAATATATTTTATCAACATAAAAATTAATTAAAATGGACAACAAAACACTTTCTATCGTATCGTACATCAGCATCGTAGGCTGGCTAATCGCTTATTTTATGGGTAAAGATCACTCTGACAGTCTTTTAAGGTATCATTTAAGACAGTCATTAGGACTGGCGATCATCAGTATTCTATTTTCTGTTGTACTGAATGTCCTTGCCATGCTCATTCCGGCGCTGGGCATTTTAGGAATACTGAGCTTGGGAATTGTCATTCTTTGGATCATTGGCATCATCAATGCAGCCAACAATGCTCAAAAGCCTCTTCCGGTTATCGGAAAAATGTTTGAAGATAAATTTTCTTTTATCGGCTAACAGTAGTATAGTGTTCTTAACCGTGGACTCATTGAATATCAGTCCGGATAAGAATTTCTGACTCAGGTGGTATGGAAGCAGAAAGATGGAGATCATGAAGCTTATAAGGTATAACCGCAGCTCTGTTTTAATCCAGTTAATGGCTGTAAAATAACTTTCAGTTTTCCCCTTCCAGCTTCCAGCCTTTTAATCTTAGCCGCCTTCCTCATTCACATTACTTCAAATATTAAAAACTTTTACTATGATTATTTTTGGACTTAGAAGCGGAACTCTTAAATCCGATGAAGGATCTTTGGTCAATTGTGCTCACTGCCATTCCAGCCAGACGGTATACCTCTACTTTTATG
Source organism: Chryseobacterium vaccae (assembly GCF_009602705.1). NCBI lineage: Bacteria > Pseudomonadati > Bacteroidota > Flavobacteriia > Flavobacteriales > Weeksellaceae > Chryseobacterium > Chryseobacterium vaccae. The sequence goes on from NZ_VSWH01000001.1 coordinate 1,449,129, forward strand.
TAAGATATTTCCACATCTTCTGGATACCGTTTATCCCTTTACACAAGACCGGTGTAAGCCAATGCAGCCATTGTAAGCAGGTCCTTGGCAAAGCAGAAATGCCTCCGCATCTGTCAGCTGGTTATACAGCAGCCCGAAAAAAAGCTAAAATTCCTTTAAAGTATTACAGCTGGCTGATTATAGTCTTTCTGTTCATTATATTCGTTATATTTAGTGTTCTTTTTGAGAATAAAGACACCAAAGCCTGGTTACAACAGCCCAAACCCGGTGATATTTATGAAATGAAAGAAGACGGCCTATATACGCTCTATCGTGTAAAAGCGATTAAAGGGGACAGTATATTTGTGAACCCTCATGAGTTCACCGCAGATAAACTGTCCGAACTGAGAAAACTTAAAAGCGATCACCAGAGCAGTTATTCCGATACTACCATCGGGTTTACCCAGCATGAACTTGAAGCGCTTTATACCTCAAAAGTACTTAAAAGAATCAATAGAAAATAGAAATGAAGCTGCTGTGGTTCATATTAATTCTTCTGTCAATAATGACATCTAATTCTGTATGTGCCCAGCAAAAGCAGAAAAATAAAGCTTATCTCCGGCTGGAAAACAGTCTGCGAAAATATTTCAACAGCAAGATATCCATGTCACAATTAACAAAACAGGAATTTATTGTGGGTGATTTTAACGGAGACCGGCAGCCAGACACCCTGACCGTATCATTTGTAAGCAGTATTGATAATACTCCTATTATCATAGACACGGTTTCAGATTATGATCAACTCATTCAGAAAACCGTCGCTAAAAAGCCCATATTACAGCTTATTTCCAACAACTTACGGACGTTAAACCTGAATGAAGATAATTTATATATCCTTGGTCTGGATGTACTTCAAAACATAGGAAACATTAATGCCATTCGGGGAGATGACATAGCCGTCATCCTCAGAGCTGCCGATTGGTCCGGTATAAATACATATACCATATACAGTTACAGACGGTCACGATGGATAAAAATAAAAGAAACAGAGGTAAGAGAAGAAGAAATACCCGATATTCGTACAGGAAAATCAAAACCATGGAAGAGATAGAAAAACAACTGAACCAATTGTCCGTATCTAACAAAAAGTATTATGAATTTGAGTTCTCAAAATTAAACGAAACTGAAAAACAACGCCTGGAAGAACTCGTTCAACGGATGGTAAAATCCGGAGCCAAAAAGCCTCTTGACTGGGCGTGGAGTGAATTCCGGGAAGGTATTCCCCAATGGGCGAGGTTTATGATCCTGAAAGAGATGTATCTGTCTGCTTATGATGTGGCGGGCAATATAGATGCTGCTGAGGAGTTCAACCCGGAAATGAATCAGAATTATGATGAAATGAGCTCTGCAATCGGCACAGAGAAGCTAAATCAGTTTCTAACCAGCTATGCAAAGGGAATGTTGTACAATATGCTAGGTATTTTTGATGATGGGAATTTTGATTACGAAAGCAATGACAGCTGGATCCTGATGACCCAAAACAGGGAAACGGATGAATTGGGAGAACCCGTAAGCGGATTGCATGAGGACTTTTTAGAGTTTGAAGAACAGATAGAAATCCCTCCTCAAGTATAACCTGATCCCTTTGTAATTTATTCCTAACCTTAAGAATCAGAAAGCTTAAAAATAAAAACCATGCAAAAAATAATCATACAAAATCAGGAAGCCCAGCTTATACCAATAACCTCCCTTTTAGAGAACTTACCTGACGACAGTTCCTTCAAACAGTATTTCCCAAAGGATGACCATAAAAGTCTTGCACTTTGTTTTGATGGAGATACTGAATTTGACTGCATTGATCTTGATAATCCATTTGACCGACTGGATGCGGACTGGTCTGAACGGTACAGCCGGGCGCTCGATGAAAAAAACACAGCAGAAATTGAACGTCTGGGCAATCTGTATGACAAGCAGATCATACGTCTGATTGTTGTTCAGGGAAATTTATCCGTTACCCGGTTTATCTTTAATGATGAAACGGATGGAGCCTGCAGTCTTATTGTACTGGGCAACCTCCATTGTCCTGACATTATTGTGGGCGGACAGGAAATTTATGTACAGCAGGACCTTGTGGTGAACGAAATATTCTGGGGCGACTATAACCACGGGGAGCTTACTGTAAAAGGAAATATGACCGCAGCTATGCTTATACAAACGGATTATAATGTAAAAGTACACGGCTTTAAGCGCATCGATACCCATTTGGATGAGTATGAGTTTGATTCCAGCGGCGTTATTTTATCTGACCTTATTGATGATGAGGCCTTAAGCCAATCTACAGAATGCCTGAACAGTCAGCTTTCCAGATACGGAATGCATCAGCTTCTGCTTAAAGAACTTCCTCTGCTTAAAGAACAGAAAAAAACATCTTTATTTGCTAATTACGATCTGAGTTTAGAGAACCTCAGGCAATTGAGTCATTTTAACATTATAGGTTCCACTGATTTTGAATACCGGGTAGAAGATGTTCTTGTTACAGTTACCCGTGCCCACACCGATGAACAGGGAAAATCGTGGAAAGATTCTCTCCGGCTGGAACAGGACGACCATGAAATCTTCATCTGTGCAGAACAGATTGAAACAGAAGAAAAAGAAACTTTCCTCAAAAAACTTTTTGTCACTCCCAAAACAAACTTCCGCGAGCAGCTGGCAGTGATCTGGAAAGCCCCGGATGAGCAATGGTACTATGTGGATGAGGATACACCGGCTGCAGAAAAAAACCTGCTGAAGTTCTTCTGGCCGAATGCATTAATGGCTGCCGAACGTATGGAGCAATTAGCACCTGAAGAAATCAACCTCTGCAAGAAGGAAACAGAAGCTGAAATCACTGTTGCTACAATTGAATATTACCTCAACCTTCCTATTGTACTGAAGTACTATAATGATTATGATGACAGCGAAAGAAACGGCTATTGGAGTGACAGTGTTTATTTTGCCTTCCGCCAGAATAATCAGGAATATACTGACAGGATTCAGCTGACACAAAGCAGACCTTCTCAGGACTTACAGTATTTCCCGTCTTTAGCCACAGAAGATGATGACTCAAAAGGGTATCAATATGATATACAGGATGATCTGAAAGGAAATAAAAATGTACAGATCCGCTATCTCCCTCATGACGGAAAAGGGTCTTATCCGCTCGCCCCGCTTGATGTGGACCATTACCGAAAAGCTCTGGGATTATGGAGATATTTTATAAAACACTTTCCGGCTCACAACGCCCGGTTTGAGGCTGGTAACTGGGATGAGAGCGATCCCAATCCATTCATTGATGATGATGATGATCTGTCCTAACAAGAAAACTATATTATGATCACAGAAGAAAATATTACTTTATATCCTGAACCTTCAGAGGTTTTTACAGATCCGTCTCTGGCAGTGTATTTTAAGCCTCTGTTGACCACTTCTGTCCATCTCAGCGGAAAATCTTATAAAATACATCTTTGTTTCCCTTTTCGGAAGCCTGGTTCTCGCTGTGGCAGATCCTGAGCGTGATATTATTTATATGACAGAATACGGTTCCTGATAATATATAAACATATGATCGGGAATTTAAATATTAAAACAATTAAGTTTATGAAATCTATCCTTTTACTGGCTTTTGTATGGGCAGGTACACTTACTTTTTCCGGGCAAAAGCTGAAATCTCCCGAGACAAGTTTTATGATTCAGGATAGTGTAATGATTCCTACCCGGAGCGGTATTCCTATCTCTGCTATTATTGTACGGAAAAAAGGTAACGACCACCCGGTTCCTGCTGTTTTGTTTTATACTACCTATTATCAGGGACCCGGTGATGTCATTCTGGGTAAAAGGTCTGCCGACAGGGATTATGTAGGTATTGTTGCCTATGCCAGAGGGATAAGAACAGATCTGAAAAACTATAGCCCGTACGAACATGAAGGAACGGATATTTACGATATTATCGAATGGATCAATCAACAGAAATGGTGCAACGGAAAAGTAGGCATGATGGGAGGAAGCTATACCGGTTTTTCCCAATGGGCAACGGCGAAGAAAATTCATCCGGCCCTGAAGACCATTGTTCCACAGGTTGCTGTAATGCCCGGTTTTGATATGCCTTATGAAAATAATGTGCCCATCAGCAACATATTGAGCTGGTCCAACGACAATATTTATAAGTATCCACCCTTGAAAAGAAGCCTTCCTTTTGAATGGTTTGATAACGGATCTTCATTCCGAAGCATGGACAGCCTTTCCGGCCGGCAAAACCCGATATTCAGAAAATGGATTGATCATCCGGCCTATGACCGGTATTGGCAATCCTTGGTTCCTTCTCCTGAAGAATATGACAGGATTAATATTCCTGTTCTGAGTACAACAGGATATTATGACGGTTCTCAGCTTTCAGCACTGGAATACTTCAAATTGCATACCCGGTATAATAAAAATGCTGATCATTATTTTGTCATCGGGCCTTATGACCATATCGGCGGGCAGAGAAGTGCAAAGCCTGACCTGATGGGCTATACTATTGATCCGGCAGCCCATATCAATATGGGTGAGCTTGCTTATGAGTGGCTGGATTTTATTTTAAAAGGAGCACCTAAGCCGGCTCTTCTTAAAGATAAAGTCAATTATCAGGTTATGGGAACCAATACCTGGAAGCACAGTCCTGACTTGGATAAAATCAATAATGATACCCTTACCCTGTATTTAACAGAAACAAAGGCTGGCCAGGGTTATCTGCTTGGAAAAAAACGTCCGAACCGCACTGCTTTTATTCCGCAGACCGTGGATTTTAAAGACCGGGAAAATCAGAATAATTATTTCACTCCTACCCTGATATTTGATACGCTGGATACCAGCAACGGTGTTCTGTATACAACAGATCCCTTCGATTCTGATTTTGAAATGAGCGGTTCTTTTACAGGAAATCTGTTTGCTTCAATTAACAAAAAAGATCTTGATGTATCTCTGGCTTTATACCAGATCCTTCCTAACGGCCAGTATTTTCTGTTAACCCGCTATGTAGGCAGAGCATCTTATGCCAAGGACAACACTAAGCGGCAGTTGCTGAAACCCGGAAAAAAAGAAAGCATTCCGTTTCATACAACCAGATTTGTCAGTAAGAAAATCGCTAAAGGAAGCCGTTTTGCAATTCTTTTGAATACAAATAAACATCCTTTTGAAGAAATTAATTACGGATCTGGAAAAGAAGTCCATGATGAAACGATACAAGATGCCAAAGAGCCGTTACAGATCAAATGGCATAATGACAGTTTTATCAAAATTCCGGTCTGGAAGTAATTTTACCCTATCGTAATCACCGCTTCCTTACCATTACATGGGTTGGTAATGAAGAGCTCATTTCCCTTGCCCGGTCTGATGTGCAGTGTGACCATCGTACGGTAAGGTACGCCATCTTCACGGATAAAATGGCCTTCAAAAATCACCGCAATGGTTCCGAACTGGGTGGAACGACTATCTACTACTCCAGCGGTTATGAATTCACGAATTTCCTGACTGCCGTCAGTGACTTCTTTGGGTAATATGAGCAGTTGACCTTTATAATAGACTTCAAAGTGCTGATAGGTTCCCATAGAAAAGTGCTTCTTTTTTACCAAATAGACTTTCCAGTGATAGACTCTGTTTTCCGCAATCAGGTTCTTCTGAGTTCCGTAACAGGAGCTCAGTATAAATATACAGACTAGTGCAGCTGCCAAACCTATGATTATTTTTAAAGTCATTTTAAAATTGGTTTGTTTTACAAAGAAAACATGGTTATTATTTTCAGAAGTTTTTCTCAGAGTGGTTAATTTTCAGCTTTTAACCATTTAAGAACTATGAAAACAATATGTTTATGCAAAGGTGTGATTTCTTTGAATTCAGGCCAAACAGATGGTATCTACATTGTGTCTACATTCATTCAGCGGATGACCAATCTTTCTATATTTATTGCAATCTCTCTGTAATCAGCTTGTCTGAAGGGATTTCATTATTTGCTGTTATCCCGTTTGAAATCAATATGATTATTCTGCTAAACAATTTTATTAAATTACTTTTTACAGACAATCATAATAAAAAAGTCTGTTTTACAGTAAAACAGACCTGAAAAATTCATGTTTATTAAAAATATTTCGTTTTTACCTTTGCAGCGCCATATCCAGTTCTTTTCTGAAAATTTCCGGCTGATCTACCCAAATATTATGTCCGGCCGATTTGATCAGTCTGAAATTAATTTTTTTATGGTTCTTTATCTGCTCCTGATATACTTCTCCATTAAAATCAAGGAAGTCATGATCACCGAAAATAATGGTAGTTTTAGCATTATCATTGAGAGAATTTCTGTAATCGTATTTCCAGTTTACGGTTTCTGACATTACAGACGCCTCTTCTTTATAATAATGGAAACCGCCGCGCATAAGCTTATATCGGTCTATTCTGTATATATTGGATGCAGCAAAGGCCATCCTGTTAAAATCTGTTCTTTCCCTGTCGCTGGTGAATTTGCCCTTCAATTCCTTATATCTTTTATAGATTGGCAAAGCTTTAACCTCAGGTCTTGAGCTCAGAAATTTTACCTGTTCATTCTGTCGTTTTGAAAAAACACTCATCATGCTGTCTGACTTTGCAAGGATAGCTCCTGCCAGGATCAGATTTGAAACTTTCTCCGGATGCTGCTGTAGATATTCCATTGCAACCAGCGTCCCCATGGAATGAGCCATAATCTTAACGTTTTTATTTCCAAGCTGCTTGATCAGTAAATCTAAGTCATTCACATTTTTCTGAAAGGTAAGCTTCTCTTTGGGTCCGGGAGAAAGCAGGGAACCTCTTTGGTCATAGAGTACAAAATGATATTTCTTTTCCAGCCCCTCAATGGCATCCAGCATATAATCATGGTTGGCCCCAAAACCACCATGAATTACCACCACAGTATCTTTTCCTGTTCCTAATTCTCTTACGTAAATATCCTGGTTATAAGCATCAAGGCTGTCCGGAGTTCTCAGATACCATTCAGAATAATTTTTACTCTGGCCAAAAGCCTGATTGCATAAAGCGATAACGCAAAAGACTACCAACCTCATCAGCGGGGTCGTTGCTTGTTTCATATAGTTGTACTAAAAATTGTTTTCAACTGATCAATAGATGGAAATACATCCCTACATCTCCATATTTAGTGCACAAATATATTTAAAATTGGCACAAATCAGCTCATCAGACTTTATCACAATCGTGAAAGAGAGAGAGATCATTACCCTGAATGCACTCAGATTATTACTGTTATTTAATCTGATTCGAGTTAAGGAGTTTAAATATAAAAGGTTGGAAGATGGAAGAAGGAGGCTGGAAGTTACTTTTAGTTATACGTATTGAAAGCTACCAGAAAATCAAATTAAATAAAAACAGATCAATATTAGTTCTTAATCACTTTCATAGCTTCCCTCTTCCATCATCAAGCTTCAAACCTGCATCTATCAGATATTCTTATCCCGAACTCTGAGGTTATTTATTTTAATTGAATGAACTGGGTTATATCTACCTAAAGATTTCCGTATACCACGATATAATCAGCATATTGCAGTTTATCATCCAGCCAGTTTACCAGATCATTTTTAAACTTTTTCACGGCAGGATCTTCCGTTTCCGAATGCCTGATTCTTTCAAAAATCTTTCTGCAGTCTGCATTGTCAAAGTAGTTATGTCCGCAGACATCAAAACCGTCGTCATCATAATTAATATCAGGATAGTGTACGGGAAAAACCGATCTGAACTCATTGATGATATGATCGAAATCTGCTGTGGGAATAAAAGCGTCATTCCGCTTCTCTGTTTTATAATATTTCCAATCTGCTGACATTGGCCACAGAATAAATCCTATTTCATTTCGCGGGGACGGATTTTCTCTTGTTGTAATCATTATCGGAAGTGCATTGATCTTTTCAATGGCTTTTGCGATATCATACCTGCATTCATTGTAGTATTTTTCTGCTATTTCTTCATCACAGGCAGCAGCTATGGAGATCTCCCTGATATTATCAAGATGAAATTCTTTCTCACTGGCCTTTACATCACCGTCATTCTTTTTTAAAAGCTGAATGGCCCTATTCAATGGAATTGAGATGCTGCTTCTGAGGTTATTGAGTTTTTCGGTATCCATGGGATTGCTCCGTTCTTTTTCAGGGATTAAAAATGTTTTCGCTAATGTACAAAAAACACCGGCAAATAGAATTTACCGGTGTATCAGATGTGTTTATTAAGGTCTCATATTAAAAATTATAAACAAAAAAATCATGTTTATCACAGAAATACTTTTCGCCATTTGGTCATTGAATTTCTGCTTAGTCCAAAATGTTTGGCTACCTGCGAATTGTTCATTTTATGAGCTTTCTGGTAATCCAGTATCCGCAAAATATCAGATTTGCTATAAGAACGGTGTTTCTGGTTCTGGTTCCCTATTTCAGTGTTTCGTGTTCCGAAAATTCTTTTATTAAGTTCTAAAATATCAATTACCGACAGTTCTTTTTTTCCTAACAGTCTTTCACATTCCTGTTTCTTATGAGGAAAATTCCGGGTAATGATATCGGAATAGATCCGCTGATAATTAGGCTGGCTGTATTTTTCCATCTTTAGTGTACGTTTTGTTAAGTTCAAAAATCTTCAATGAATGTTTTTTATACTATAATCATTTTTTCATCTGATTTCTATGAGACTCCATATTTATTGATCCATTTATTTAAAGTACTGTTAGGTATTCCATATTCATCAACAATTTCCCGTCTGGTTTTCTCTCCTGTCTTTATCAGCTCCAGTATAAAACCTATAATCTCCTGAGTGTAGATGTTTTTTCTGAATTTTGGCAGTTTTGATACCTCTGTATCGTTGGCCAGTGCTGAAGGCGGAGCATAGAGTATTAAATGTTGAGAATACAATCTGAAAAAATCATACTCAAGCAGTTTACTCCATCTCATCAGAATATCTGTGGGTAGGTTCTCCTGCAAATACATTTCTCTAACTTCTTTTTCTGTGCAGTTCATAAAGCTGCAGATACGGGATACATCAGTTCTGTTTTCTGTAACCCTCAAGTAAATCAGTTCTCCAATATGAATATTTCTAAAGTTTGAAATCATATTATTAAGTTATTTAAGAAACAGCCTTGCCAAGAAATCTCAACAAGGCTGTTGATTTTTACTGCTTTCTGTGAAAAGCTTTTATGTTTGTCAATCTAGTCCGGGCAGGTCTGTGTAGAGATACAATGCCACTTCATGGAAGCATCACCCTCTTTCAGGGTATACATCTTCATACATTTGTTGGTAGTATCATACACCATCATTCCCTCTACAAAGTTAGCTGCCGGAATCCCCACTGGATTTCCTGATGCATCAAACGCTATTCTGTTAGGTACAAAACCTTTGGTTTTCGCTTCTAATGCAATCCAGCCTCCTTTTCTTACCATTGGCCAGTTGTCTGCATTCACTCCTGCTCTGCCAAGTGCTGTGATTCCCATTTTGGTATTCAGTGCTGTTCCGGCCAATATACCCGGTTTATAGCAGAATGGAGGAATACAAGCTGAAACAGCGGCATTTTGAGAACTTCCGACAGCCTGTCCTGTATTGGCAATCGTTGGAATTCCGTTAGTATCTACCGTATTACCAAGATTTTGGATAACCGGGCCAGCTGTTCCGGTATAGCCGCCTCCTGTATTACCACCAGGCAGTGAAGAATTAACAAGATTAGCCGTAGTAAAGCCTCCTGCACCTTCTATGGCGTCAGGGCAGCCGTCTCCGTCAGAATCTAAGTCCAGATAATCCGGAATTCTGTCACCATCCAGATCTCTCTTGGCACACATATTACCAATATGATATTCCGGAGTATTACCATTTGTTCCTACAAAAGTAGCCTCCACCTTACTGATCTGTATACCTGGGGTGTAGATTTCAACATAATTCACATTACTGTTTGCTCCTGAATTACGTGTTGTAGATATTTTCACACCATAGGTTGCATCTGTTGTAAACGTCGTACTGCCTGCTGCAGCTTCGGCTTTTATTGTTGTATATGGAAGAAGATCAGTAATTCTGTTACCATTCTGGTCATAAAAATTAACATTTACTTTCTCCAGAGCATCCAGATCTCCAACCCAGAATCTTAAATTATCAACAGGAAGATCAAACTCATAAGTCACCTTATTATTATTGACTCTTGGGTCTATACCACTCATGTTAAACTGAGCAGCAGGAGAAGCCCAACGTTGTGCAACTGCTGTTGAGGTTAATTTGAAATTAAAGCCTTTAATACCGTTATAATCAACAAGGTTATAGTTCATTACATGATCTGTGGTTAATACAGATGTCGGGATTGAAGCTTTGTCACAAATATAGCCTTCATTAGTATTTAAGATACCGTCATTATCATTGTCAAAATCACACATATCTGCGATACCGTCTCCGTCTGTATCAGGACCGTAGCAAGGATTTGCCGCAAATGTAATAAACTTGCCGTCTGCTATATTCTGCTGGTAAACCCATTTGGCAGCATTGTTTGATGTAGGATTCACTACCGTTACATTGGTTGTGAAAGCCGCATCGTCTGCTACCAACATGGTCATCAGACCTGATGTGGTATTAAATGAAGCGCTGTTATAAGCCGTAAGATCTGCTTCAAAGAATAGGGTACCTGCCTCCGATTTTTTCTCCTGTACCAGCCAGGATTTCTGGATCCTCTTATAAGTTCGGGTACCTACCGTAATGTCTACAGGCGTTGTTGCTACATTGGCATTATCTCCCAGAAGGAAATAAGTTTTATCATTAACAAATCCTGTACGGGCTGCATTTTGGTTCGGATTGACGAAATCGTTGATGGTAGCCACCGTAAGAATCGTTCCGGCATTCACACTTTTTGATACCTTTTGTTCAAATGCTTCTATATCATCACGTGATACTCCAAAAATATTATTGTTATAAGCCGTATTGGAGGTTCCGTCCCATACAATGCTTCCGTCTGCTGAAAGATAATGGTCTGTATTCACCTGTCCCAGCGTAATACCATACTTGATGGCAAGATAAGAATCTACTCTTCTTCGCTCAACCGCTGTAAGATTACCTGAACCATAAATAATTGTTTCTCCTAAATTACCAATGAATCCACGGTTATCACTTCCGTTACCTCCAAACTGAGAATCACCGAATAAATGTCCTCCATTCAGATTACGAACTCCTGTTCCTGAATGATTGGTTGTCGCAAAATTAGCACCTCCGTTAAGCGCTTTAGTTGTTGTAAGCGCTGTAAAGGTATGGTACATGATGCTTGGGATTGTTGTAGAGAATGCTCCTGCAGGGGTTCCGTAATAATCGGTATTTCCACCTGTATTAGAGAATCGTTCTATTCTGTTATCCATTATAATTCCCAAACCATCCCATCTGCGTATATCTCCGGTAAGCAATGCGTTATCTACAAGAGACCTGAAAATACTCGGGTGAGCTCCTCCACTGGTCATTCCTTCTTTAGTGAAGGTAAACACATCATAAGAATCCTCAGAGAATGTTCTGACATTGGTGTTACCAAGAGTTTGTGTTCCTGCTGTAAAATTAACTCCTGGGTTGAAGTTAAAATAATTAGCAGCTCCTGATGTATACTTTGGCAATGCATTGGTTCCCATCTGTGCCACTGTAGTTCCGCTCCATAGGTCTGTCCATCCGGTTACATCTGTTCCCGTACCTGTATTAGCTGCATTTTTATCAGCTCTATACCAGTAAGAAAGGCTGTTGGCAACTCCTCCAGGTGCATTTCCGAAACCTGCAAAAGTGAAGAACTGTCCGTTTCCTAAGGTTACATTTACCGTGTTATATACTACTCCATTGACAGTTACCTCGGTGGTCATTGGGGTAAAGGTATCCGTTCCGTCGAAAACAGCATCTGAAGACTGTATCAGATAAAGGTTTCTTACACTTTTTGGCCATGCCACGGTTACTGTGCCTACATTTCCTGTATTCTGTACTTTCCAGATGGATGCAAAGCGGTAGTTGGTTGCCCCGTTAGAACCTGCTGTATAAGATAATGGTATACTAAGACCTTGCTTCAGGCCGTTATCTCCTGTAAGAAGGAACTGTCCTTCTGTAAGAGCATTCGTATTGGCAGCATTGGAATCCCATAAAGATGTTCCATTACCAATAACAAGCTGTTGTCCACGATTGACACTTCCAGCCTGTTTTTGATGCAGGGCTGTGAAATCGTCTTTTGCAATACCGAAAATATTGTTGTTATAATCAATATTACTTATTCTATCCCAAACCACATTGCTCGTGGTAGAAAGGTAGTTTTCCTTCAAAGTAACTCCATTCTTTAAAGCAAGATAGGAATTGATCCTTGACTGTTCATTTTCTGTTAGTGTACGGTTGTACCAAGCTACTTCCATAATATCACCCGGGAAAGCTCCCGGAGCATCCCAACCGGCATGACCTATTCGCAGGTTTCTACCATAGATCTGAAATTTATTAGCTGTAGCAAAACCGGAAAAAGATTCATAAGAACCATTTAAGCCTAATCTCTTCTCTCCTCCGGCAATTGAGGAAGTACCACCATTGGCTACTGTATTATTAGCAATTGCTGAAAATATATTGGAAACTCCGGTATCGAAGGCTACAGAAAAATCAGAAGACGTTGTCGTATTAAAGAACTCATATTGTCTTGGCTTTCCGTTAGCAATAGAAAATCCAGGTTCAGAAGCATAGGTTACATCATCATCTATTCCTGTAATACGTCCGGTTCCGCTGTCTTCAGTAGGTCTCACTGCTGAAAAAACAGAAGTGCTGATATTCGGATACTGGATGTTGCCCAAAGGATTCAGTGCTGAAGCATTGTTGTAAAAAAACTTCGCCGAAGTATATCCTGTAGTATATGGATGGAAGTTATGGCTTCTGTTTGCGACTGACAGAACTACTCCACCTACATTCGGGATGTCATCTGAATTGGCAGAATGATCCTTCCAGGCTGTGCTTACAGCTCCGGCATCATCAGATTTCACCCAGAAATCAGGTCCTACAACCCCTCCCGGAGCCTGAACAAAACCTGCAAAAGTGAAGAACTGTCCGTTTCCTAATGTTACACTTACCGTATTGTATACTACTCCATTTACCGTTACCTCTGTTGTCATTGGTGTAAAGGTATCCGTTCCGTCAAAAGCAGCATCCGAAGACTGTACCAGGTAAAGGTTTTTTACACTTTTTGGCCATGCCACGGTTACTGTGCCTACATTTCCTGTGTTCTGTACTTTCCAGATGGATTCAAAACGGTAGTTGATTACCCCGTTAGAACCTGCTGTATAAGATAATGGTATACTAAGAACTTGCTTCAAACCGTTATCTCCTGCCAGAAGGAATTGCCCCTCAGTCAGAGTATTGGTGTTGGCCATATTGGTATTAGCCAATGAGCTTCCGGCTCCTATGATTAATTTCTGACCAACATTTTCACTGCGTGATTGTTTTTGATATAAAACAGAAAGATCATCTCGTGCAATACCCAGAATGTTATTCTGATAAGTAGGAGAAACATTCCATACAACGGCATTGGCAGAATTTGTATAGTCTCCCGTAAGCGTTGTCCCCCATTTAACAGCCAGATAAGAGTCTACACGGGCCCTTTCTGATGCAGTAAGAGGAGCAGCAAACACAATAGCTTCATTCATCTGACCGTCATGACTTCCCCAGTTGGTGTCACGTCCAATTCTGAAAACACGGGTTGTGGCATTATCCGTTGTATTTACATTGCCATCCGTATTATTATAAATACTTTCATTGCCATCCAGCCATACTTTTGCTAATACGTTGGAAGTAGGTGTACCTCCTCCGTTCAGCCAGGAAGAACCTGCTACGAAAGGTTTTTTGGCAGCAAACAAATTGGTGGATAATGTCGTATAACCGCTTCCTGCTGTATAAAATAATAGCTTATCCGTAGTGGCATTGTTGGAAATATGTAAGCCAGGATAATCCATTGTCTGGTCAAAACCTGCTAATCCAGCGGATCCAAGAGTATTCATTTTACCAGCAATGTAGATACTTCCCTGAGCACGGTTTATAATGGCATTTCCTGTTCCCGGATCTGCGGCCATAAAGCCACCTTGTCCCGTTCCATGCCCTGTAGAATTAAAGGTCACGGTTGGGTTAAAATTAGCCAATGTGCTTTGGTTAGAGAAAATCGGTTTTTGTGCAGCAGCAGTCTGAACAAGGTGATATCCTGTTCCCATTTGATCGTTCCACTGCTGAGCAGCAGCATTGTCTGTAGCAGCAGTTGTTCCTGCATTGGAATATACACCTGCATCTGCCTTGTACCATACTGCAGCCGTTATACCTCCGGGAGCCGGAGCCTTCACATTAACCGTCAAATCGCTGGTACTGGTACAGGTACCTGTGGTAACGGTCCATCGGAAAGTATATACCCCCGGAGTATTGAATCCTGTAACATTCGTGTTGTAAGCTGATGGCGTTACAATCACCGGATTGGTAGCGCCTGCAGGCTTGGATAGCAATGTCCATGCACCTGTGGCAACTCCCGGATTGTTCCCATTGAAAGTAGTCTGGGTAGTTCCAACCAAAGTCTGTGCAGAACCAGCATTAGAGCCTACCTGCGCAGAGACAAATATGGAAAAAGTCCCTTCTAATGAGGTCCCTGAACAAGCGTATTCTTTATCTATGAAAGCTCCAACACCACCTGCATCCGGAACAGCTTTTATTTTAAAAATATATTCTCCTTCTTTATTCAGGTTACTAATAGTTGTAGAAGCATTTTTAAATGTCCTAAGATTTGTTGATTCATAAACAGGGTTAGCAGCTCCAGCAGGCTTTGAAACTAATGTAAAATCATATCTTCCGTTAAAGTCCTGGAAATAACTAGGATTTGAAGTCGTTTCCTGATAAATAGCAGGCAAAGGTACAGTAGTTGTTACAGTTCCTGACCCCGAATAACATACAGTAATATTATTCACATTAACATTCGATCGGGCTCCATCTGATATATGAACAAAGTAACTTTGGGATGTATTGCATACCCCTGAAGAACTATTTATAGCAAATTTATAAGTAGCAGCTTTCCAACCTCCTGCAGGGGGTGTTAATGTAACGCTTCTATTCATTGTACCTGCTCCATTTTGCACTATTCCCAGAGCTCCACCAGATGGAACTACTCCGGATTGTGTTACTTTAGTAACAATAGTTGGTGGGTTGGCAGGATCAATTTTAAAATAAAAAGAGATAGGGTCATTAGAACCTACCATGTTGCAATACACGGCACCTCCACTATTGCCTGTTGAATATACCTGCATCTGATTGGGATATGCAGGATCTAAAAAACTTACCGGATTAGGATCCGTACCGTTATAATTATAAGTGATCTGAGGTGTTGTATAAGTTCCATTAGTATTGGAAATAGTAATAGTGAACACATATGTTCCTATCGTATTTATTCCATTGAAGTATACATTGGTTCCTCTTATTTCTTTAAAGGAAATATTTCCTCCACTAGGTTGGCTTATTGGGGTAACAGATACTGTTGTGCCAAAAGCGGGGTTACCGGAGACATTTGGATAACCTGTTGCAAATACTGGAGAATTAGCATTTAGACCTATATAACGGTCAGAAGTTGTTGACGAATAACAAAGATCATATGTTGAATTAAATATAAGGTTTTGACTGGGAATAAATCTAACAATAGCATCGTCTTCGTACCAACAGTTAGGGTTATTAATTGATGTAATTCTTAACACCGCACGATAAGCAGGATCAATATCATGATTTGCTTTTTTTATGAGAGTAAGTGTTGGATTTACTGTATTAGTATTCGCCATTACTGCATTGGTAGTGGTAATATCGTTATATCGTTCCTTATCCAGAATGTTATAATACGTCCATGATGCTGTATAACCTGCAGGCACAACACCATTAAGTGTTGCTGTACCTGTAGTGGCAGAAACATTGGTAATATCCGGTCCTGCGGTGAAAGCAGATACATCCCCCGGCGCGGTAACCGTTACCTGAGAAGTTGTTGTTCCCACGGTACAGTTCTGTGCGATCTGGAAAACATAATTACCCGGGAAAGTCATCCCTGTGACCCCGGTATTGTATGCTGAAGGATTCGCGATCACCGGATTTGGTGCGCCTGCCGGCTTGGATACCAGCGTCCAGACGGGATTTCCCGATGTAGTGCCCCCCGGGCTTCCCGAGAGGTTGGTAGACGTGCCACATATAGTGACATTGGCACCCGCATTTACGCTGCAGTTCTGTGCCCTAGCCATCACATTACCCAAAATGAGCAATATGAGAAAAAGGATAGTCTGTTTTTTCATGTTCAATAAATTTTTAACCGGTTTTTCCGGTGGTATGTGTTTTTCGATTGTATATCCAGGGGATTTATCTGTAATTCACATAATCTAGTACTAATACCTACTTGACCATAGGTAATTACATTTATAAATGAGTAGAATTGGTTTTTTCTTTAGATTTTGAGCAAGGTTGAAAATTTTTCAGACCTCCCTGACTTGGTTTATGGTTTCCAGAATGTCCATACCTTTCCGTTGTATACCGCAAGATGCTTTTTAACGGTATCATATACCATCATCCCTGGTGCCGGGTTGATGATGGCCAGATGCGGGCTGGCTACTTTGGGCAGGATCATCGCTTTATCTGAAGCTTCCAGAACAAGAATTCCATTGGTAGAAGAAACAGTTCCTATTCCCGTTTTAGCAGTGGACTTTTCTACTTTATCTGTTCCCTGTATGCTCAGATCGGCTGTCCCGATGGTTGCGGCTGTGCCATCATCTTCGCTGAGATTCACCCATTGCCCACCATTTTTAAGATACTTCACTTTATGATCTGTGGTATCATAAATTAAGCTTCCTTCGGCAGATATTCCGGTTTTATTTTCAACATAAGGGAGAATAATTCCCCTGTTTTCTGTATTGGAAAATTCGAGGGATACCGAAGTGTTGGTAACATTTTCTTTTCCTATTGCTACCTGTGCTTCTATAGTACAGGCCGCAAGTACGGTTAAAATCAGTAGTGTTTTTTTCATTATGTATTTGATTAGTTTAATAATTGACCTAGTCTTCCCGTTAAAAAAATTTAATAAAACTTTTATATTAATTAAATCCTTTAACCTTTAATGCAATATTATCATTACACAGAAAGGTGCACAAGGTTAATGCAGGAAGAATTCAGAAAATTACGTGTCTCTTTCCTTCAATATACAAATAAGCAATACTGATAATCAATCAATTATAATAAAATAAAGTTTATGTCAGGAATACCTGACTTTACATAATCGTTAAAAAAAGGGGGTATTTTTTGATGGAAAAAGCCTGTTTTTTTTATCCGGCTAAAAAAAATCGAAAAATAGAAGTCAGCATTGCGGGTGTAATTATTCTCCAATCTATTATGAAAAGAAATTAAGTATATAAAAAACAGACAGGTATTCAGAAGAATCAATGAATTTCTTTACCACAAAGCTTTGAAAATAAAAAAACCACATTCTACTTTCATATGGGATTCTTGAAATTCTTTAGCTCTTTTATAAAATGGGAGGGAGAAATTCCGGTCTCTTTTTTGAATGTCACTGGTAAATACCTCTCTTAAAGCAAATCCTGATTTTTCGGCCAAATAACTGATGTTGTATTCTCTAAAAATAACACTCTCATAAAGTTGCCGGATGATATACTCTATTCTGAGACTGTTGATATAGTCATTAAAATTATTTTTTTATGCTGTCCGATCACATCATTCCAGCTAAGGACATTCAGGTTTATATACAGTTCCTGAAAATGGAGGGAATCAATCAGGCCTACACTCTGAGACATAGTTACATGCAGGTACATCAGATCAACCCTCACACAAATTAACGGATATCCGGAAGATTGAAGATTTGAAAGCCGGAATCTGTCATCCGCCTGGTGATTTCTGAAAGTTATAATAAAAAGTTGGAGTACTGGAAAGTAGTACCCCAACCATCTGTGCTGTTTCCGGCATTCTATGTTCAGTCCATATCATAGAATTATAATGCCGGAAATACAGGATAATAAAAAAAAATTATTTATATCGTCTGAATGATCATGACTTACCTCGTAGTATACCCTCCGTTGGCAAAAATGGTCTGCCCGGTAATCCACCAGCCGTCTGTAACCAGGAATTCTACTAACGGAGCAATATCTTTAATATCCGTTAATCCTCCAAGTGCAGATGCAGATTTGTGATAGGCTACGGCATCATCACTTTCCTGACCATAGAAAAAAGGAGTATCCATAGGTCCGGGAGCAACTGCTGTTACTGAAATACCCCGCTCACCAAACTCTTTAGAAGCAGCTCTGGTAAAATGTTCCACAGGGGCTTTCATTCCTGCATACGTTGAATATAAGCCTGTATAAGCTGCCAGCAGAGAAGTAACGATGGTACAGATTTTTCCATCATTATTCAGCTTTTTACCCGCTTCCTGAATGAAGAAATAGGCAACTTTCGAGTTGATTTCGCTCATGCTGTCATATTCTGCTTCGGTAGTATCTGCAAAAGGTTTTTTCAGGACTTTTCCTACCGTGTTGATGGCAATATCAATTCCTCCGAACTTTTTAATTCCTGCATCAAAAAGTTCAGTGATCTTCTCTACTTTCGTAAGATCTCCCTGTACCAGAATAGCTTCTGCCCCTAAAGCCTGTACATCTGCGAGTGTTTTTTCGGCATCGGATCTTGTGCTTTCGCTGTTATAGTGAATCACCAGTTTTGCTCCTTTTGCAGCAAGGTTGCGGCACAGTAAGCCGCCAAGATTTTTGCCTCCTCCGGCCACTAAGATTACTTTTCCATTTACATCGTGTGTTTTCATACTATTGGATTTTTTAAATTATATATTAGCTTATTTTGCTATTTATGATTTTCTCAAGAAAAGAAATCTTCTCCCCAAACAAAGAGAGAAGATTTTGTACATCATCGTATTTTCAGAATCTGCTCGAAACATTTCTTATCACTGGTTGCCCCGCAATATTAGATTTCTGCAGGATAACACACAACATTAACTTAGGAATAATTCCGAATGTATCACGGTATTGAAAGTTATTTTACAAAAAATAATTACTGATAATCAATCAAATATACAATCAAAATGCATTTTTATGAAAAGATACATACTGCCTGTGTTGGTATGTGCAATTTTAAAATAAAATTCTTCTTTACATTTGTTTTAAACAATAACTAACATGGCAAAACTTTACTGTTTTATCCTCGTTTTATCTTTTTTTCCTTTTCTTATTTCAGCCCAGAATAGCCTTCCAACAAAGCAAGAGATCAATGCTCTGTATGAGAAAATTGCCTCCCAAACTAATGATAAAGACATCAGGCAAATTGATAAACTTATTGAATTATCAAAGAAAATCAATTATAAAGAAGGAATTGGAGAAGGAAAAATCAAGATGCTGGATGTTTTTTACCGGCGCTCTGATTACAAAAAAATGCTGGAATTGATTAAAGATACAGAAGCGCTGGATGTTAATAATAATGAGCTACTCACAAGGCTATTTATCTATAAATCTTTTGTAAATAAAGCAATAGGGATACAGAAAGAGGAGTTTAAGAATATGAACGATGCATTGAAATATGCCAATAAAGTAGAGGATACCAATGAAAGACATTTTTTAACGGCTACCGTGTACAATAGGTTTTCATCTTTTTATGACTATAAAAAATCAGATTCACTTATTCACTATTTAAAAAAAGAACTGGAAGAGCTCCAACAGATAAGTGATACCTATCAAAAACTAAAGTCTGAAAAATATGAAAAAATTGCACTTAATAATCTCAATATTGGTAACTTTTATTTAGGTGTTGTACAACCTCAGCGTCTGGATCTGGCAGTGCCATACTATTTAAAAGCATATAACTATAAAACCACACAGCCTGATATTTTTGAAAAGCTTGATTTACCTATACTATGTGGTACAGGAAGGTTCTATTTAGAAAAACAGGATTATAAAAAGTCTATTGACCTTGCTAATGAAGTTTTAAAACGGGAACAGTATAAGAAAAATCCAAGTTACAGACTATTTGCTTATATGCTTCTCGCTGATTCTAATGAGGAGCTAAAAAACTCTGCAGAGCAGGCAAAATATACTCTTTTATATGCGAAACTGAACGACAGCCTCAATGATGTTGCTAAAAAGGAAGCCGGGAAAGAATTTGACAGACTTGTCACTGCTGCAGAAATAAAAAAAGATAAAGAGCACACCTCTACTATCAGAATTCTGCTCTTATCTACGGGCTGCTTCATTCTTCTTTTAGCATTGTCTATATGGCATTACTGGAGGAAAAAAAATGAGATCTCCCATAGAAAATATGAAGACCAGATTACCAAAATAAACAGTGAACAAAAGGCTATTCCTGCAGAACATGCAGAAATCAAAGAAAATGCAGAAGCTAAATCCTCTGTCAGCATTACAGATGAAACGGTAAAAATACTGCTTGCCAGACTTGAAAAATTTGAGCTGTCTGAAAAGTATCTCAGAAAAGATCTCAGCCTTACCTGGATGGCCAATAATCTTAATACCAATACCAAGTATCTTTCGGAAATTATAAAAACCTACAGGGATAAAAGTTTCACAGGCTATATTAACGGACTTAGAATCGGCTACATCACTAAAAAGCTATATGAGGATCCTATCTACCGTGAATATAAGATTAATTATCTCGCTGAAGAATGCGGTTATACAACCCCAAGGGTTTTTGTAACGGCCTTTAAGAATGAAACAGGTTTCACGCCTTCCTATTTTGTTGAACAGCTTAGGGTTCCATCATAATTTTAAGAGAAAATAATGATAGAGCTGCCTACTTTTGTAAGGCAGCTTTTTAGATCACAAACAGTTTCCTCCATTTGGCAATTGTATTCCGGCTCATTTTGAAATGGCGGGCAAGCTGGCTGTTATTAAAGTTGTGCTTTTTCTGATAATCCAGAATCTGGACAATGTCGGATTTTTTATAGGAACGATATTTTTGATTGGCAGTCTGGGTTTCTTCATCTGAGATACCAAAGATTTTACGGTTGATGCTAACAATATCCAAAACAGATAGTTCCCCTTTTTCCAATATTTTCCGGCATTCGAATTTCTTTTCGGGATATTTCTGATCAATAATATCCGAATACAGACGTTTATAGTCCGGTTTTTTTTTCTCCATATTTGTGTTTTTAAATGAATTAATTTCTAATGGCAGCTCTGTACCCAATCTGAAAAGATCAATGAATTGGGTTTTCCGGCTCAGCTTTATATTTGGTGATCCATTTGCTTAAGGTTGTCCTTGGAATCCTGTACCTTTCCATAATCTGTTTATTGGTCATTTTTCCCATCTCAATCTGCTCTATGATAAAATTAATGACCTCTTTGGTATAAATATTTTTACGGAACTGAGGCAAAGCAGATTTTACCGGGGTTTTATCAGCGTTCTCTGCTGCAGGAGGAGCATATAAAATCAAATGCTGGCTGTATAATCTGAAAAAGTCGTACTCCAGCAGTTTGCTCCACCTCAGAAGGAACCGGGTATTCAAATCTTTCTGCAGGTACATTTCTTTTATTTCCTTTTCTGTGCATCTGAAGAAGTTACAGATCCGGGACATTTCTATCCCGTTTTCTGCAACCCGTTTCTTCACCATCTGTCCGATGTGAATGTTTTTATAATTCATAACCGTAATCTTAAACAATAATCTGAGGATAAAACAACTCAATTCCTTTTAAAAAATAAAAAATATCATATACTATCAAAGCTCTATTTTAAAGCAACAAACTGATATTCAATTATTTAATTTTAATCAATTATCATTTCCTAAGACCAAACAGCTTTTCTCTTATTGAAATTGATTTTTAGAAAGGTTTTTAAACCATAGTTCAAGATCTTCATCAGCTGGAATTTGCAATTTCGTACGGAGATTCTGCCTTCTGTTCCGCACGGTATTGATCGATTTGAAAGTATATAACGCCACATCCTTTGTTGTAAATCCTAAGAAAAAATAGGCGCATAATGCCAGTTCCGAAACCCTGAGCTTAGAATCCCTTGCCAACAGCGCCCTTATCACTTCAGGATAAACTTCCTGAAAGCGGGTAAAAAATTCAGGGCTGTTATTTTTGGCCAGAAACAATACCTCATCAAAAGACTCATTTACTTTCTGTTCAAGCTTTCGGGTGTCTTCTTCATATCGCATTGCGATTTCTTCTTTCTGCTGAATAAGCATTTGTTCTTTCTGGGTTGAGACCTTTTTATAGGTGCTTAATTTTTTAGCCTTTTTCTTGTAAAGCATCCATAAGCCAATAAACAGTAATAGGGTAATGCTTATGATCATGATGAGATAGGACTGATGTTTTTTATTTTCCTTCACAAATTCTTCCCGCTGATCTGAAAGAATTGAATTAACAGCCATATTTGAGGCTGCCAGTGCCTCAGATCTCAGGCTGTCTGTCAGCTCGAATGATTTCAGTCTGTATTTTTCTTCCGAAACCGTATTTCCCAGAAGCTGGCTCACATTGGCTATTTTCAGGTAGATCGCCGGAAGTTCGCTTTTCAGTTTGGTTTGCTCAGAAATTTGTAAAGCTTTGTTATAGTAAAACAAGGCAGAATCGTTTTTCTTATGATACAGCATCAAATCGCCATATGTTCTGAAGGTAAAAGAAAGAAAAGGATATCCGTTTGCTTTAGCAAAGTTCACCGCTTTTACCAGAAAGTATTCCGCTTCCTCTGCTTTATCAATGGACAGATAGTAATCTGCCAGTCTGGTATAGTTATTAATAATACTGATCATGCTTTTCTTCACATCCAGCTTTCTGAGCACCTTCATGCCACTATTCAGATAAAAATACACCGAATCCTGCTTTTTCATGAAACCATAGGTGTTGGCCAGATTTTCATAAATTAAAGCTCTGGCTAAATTTTTATCTTCTTCGGACCTTTTCATTTCCGGGATGATAGCAAGTGCTTTCTTATTCTCTGCAACCGCATTGGTATACAGCTTGGAAGAGGCGTAAATACGGGCACGTACTCTTCTTATTTCAAAATTCAGACTGGTATCGTTAAGATTTTTGTTTTCCTGCTGGGCTTTATCCAGGTATTCCAGCCCCTGTTTATAGGTATTAAGCTCTGTTAAACACTGGCCAATACGAAAATTCCCTATTGCAATACCTCTTGAATAGTTTTTCTTTTTGCTGATATCGAGTGCTTTTTTAGCATAAAATATTCCGGTCTGCACATCGAATTCCATTGTTTTGATATAGGAAGAATCCAGCAGCTGCTCAATTTCAGGAATTTTTTTTTGGGGTGTCTGGGAAAATAAAAGAACGGGAATTAATAAAAATATATAGAATATCTTTTTTTCTATCATAATTTCAATCTTTATTTAATAAATGATTAAAAAAAACAACAATAACAATGCAATAAAGTGAAATTTTTAATTAAAAACCACAAATATGCATTTATTTTTCGTTAAATACGTTAAATAATTCAATTATGTTATATTACAAATCTTACCATTCATCTTCAGTCCGGTTAAAAAATTCTGCTCCCATCCCTACATCAGCACAGACACAGGCATATATTGATAAAAAAAGCACCAGATATCTTTCAACTGGTTTCAATGGTATCAAATAGTTCAGACAGAAAAGATCACATGCCAACTTGATCATTATTTCTAAGAGAATTTAGAAAAATTATGTTTTTTGACGGTAAATTAAAGATGAAAAAACCATTTTGATTTCCATGATATAGAAATCAAAATGGTTTTAAGAATGGCAATCAGGGTTTCCAAAATGTCCATTTGGCTCCGTTGAATACGGCCAGACGCTTAGAGCCTGTCTTATTGATATAGACCATCATTCCTGCTGCAGGATTGATCACATCATCGGTACTGTTCACCTGAGGCAGAACCATTGCTTTGTTGTAGGATTCGAGAATCAGAACTCCATTGGCTGAGGAAGTTGCTGCACCAATAATGGCACCTTTCTTCGTATCTTCTGTAACAGCAGCTGGCTGTTTCACAAGAGCTGCATTGATATTTGCTCCGTTTCCACTACTGAGATCCTGCCAGGTTCCGTTATAATACTTTACTTTTGCCTGAGCAGCATCGGAAGCATCAACAAGTATCGTACCTTCCACCAACCCGGTTCCTGATGGAAGAGTTCGTGTATAAGGGAGAATAATTCCTTTATTCTGATTAGCGGCAAAATCTACAAGAACAGAAGTTTTATCGGCTGCCGTTCCGGTCTCATCCCCAAAGATCACCTGGGCTAAAGTGAGATGGGAAACTATTAATAAAGAGGTGATAATTATTTTTTTCATTGTTTTCATTTTTTATTTTAAATCAACCGAAGAATACTCTGCTGATCAGTCTATTAAAAATCCGGGCAAAATTCTTTTCAAAGCATTTACCATCATCTTACCGGAGAAGTTACACACATTCCCTCTATAAGAAAGATCCGGACGGATTATTGTAATTAACTGCTATCTATTCAAAGTTCAGCTGGTTTTACGGACAAGCCGGTGTACTGAAACATTTCCAGGCCCCGTCTGAATATATTTTCAGACATTTATCTGTGGTATCGTAAACCATCATTCCTTCCTGTGGAATACTGATAATTCCTAAATTGGCTTTAGAAATCCGGGTAATCACCAGCCCCTGAGTATTGGATTCCAGAGCAATATGCCCGGATTTTCTTACCGTAGGCCAGTTATCTGTATCTGAACTTCCGGCTCTTTTAAGTAAAGTAATTCCTATCTTGGTATCCGGTGCATTACCTGCTATAATCGGATCTTTAAAACAGATACAGTTGATGAATTCAGGATCAGATGCTGTATAATAGGACACAACTACCGGAGATCCTGTAACGGCTGTACATGTACCTGCATCAGCAATATAAAAGGCATAATAAGTACCCGGCCCGGCAGCGGCAGGATTAGTCACCTGGGTACCCGCCGTACGGTTAGGAGTTGTCCACCACTGTACTGAATAACCTGTTGGCACAGCATCTTCCAAAGCGTCATTAAGAGTAGCTGTGTTTCCGGAACACATTTTCAGATTTCTGACCACAGGAGCGGCAGGTGGAAGTTCAATACTGCATAAATTGTTGAATGACGGGGTCTGGCTGAACTGGAAAGTTGCATAATTATTGGAGTCAACAATTCCCATACTTCCGTTTGCACTATGCCCTATATATCCAAGTGTATTTGAGCAGGCTTTGAAAACCATATTGGTATGCCCTCCGGTTTCCACAGCAAGGATTTTATCTGTGCTGCTTAGTCCGCCAGTCATTAACACAGGATCCATAGCAGCATTATTGGTACTGCCTCCTAACATAGATCCTGCATTATATCCCCACGACCAAAGTTTCCCATCTGTCGTAAGAGCCTGATTGGCTGCATATCCTGCATTGTCATGTTCATTAGGGCTTATCCAGGCTACATTGGCCAGGTCAACAGAAGCACTGGTTGATTTTACACTGACCCAGCTTTTCTTTTCAACAGCATCAAAAGTTCCCAGCTGTTTGTAGGTGTTATTCCCTAAGCTGTACAGCTTTCCTGCCGTACTTAGCAGGTAGTATGAATTTTCTAATACAGTAGAGGAATTATCTGTTGGAGTATTCTTATACAGGGTCATTCCAATCATTTTAGGAATCACTCCTGATGGTAAAGTCATTTCTGTTGCATATACTCTATCTGCTTTATCGGTTCCGTTTCCTAAATAGGATTTGGAGCCCCAGGTATAGAGCTTTCCACTGCGGGTTAAAGCCATCATTGCCGTTCTTGTTCCTCTCATGGCTACGACACCGTTAAGGGTAGTTGAAGAGTTCAGCATGACTCTGTGCCAGCTGCTGGAATTTGCCCCAGTATCATCGGTACCGTCTCCGTTTTTCGCTCCTGTCCATGATAAAACATAAGCTTCTCCTGTACAGGTTGTAATAGCTAATGTAGCATAAGAACCAAAAAGCATCTTGACATCTGTAGGAGTGACCCCTGACGGAAGCCCGTAAGTATTGGCATTACCAACTGTTGCATTGGTAATCTTTCCGAAAATACGGTCACTTTTAACCGCACTGTTGACCAGTACATTCGGACCTCCCCAAACATATAATCCATCTTCGGACAACAAAGCGTATTGATCTGCATCACTGCCGGAAACGCCTTTTGTTCCGATAGTTGTTTTCAAAATCTTCCCGGTATAATTAAACCCATTTACAGGGTTTATTGCAAGCGGTGAAGTGATATTTCCTCCTGCAGACCCCGGCTGTGCATTCTGTCCCCAGATCATATAGGTCCCGTCTGCTTTTTTAATGGTACTTGAATGGAAACCTGAAATAAAGTTGTCATATTCAATGGTATCAGGATTAGACGTATTCAGGAATGTATTGGAATTACAATCCCCTGTAATACAATTATTCACCACCGGACAACTGTTTATCGTTACTGTTACTGGATTGGAAGCAAGGCTGTAACAACCCGTACTGCTATTATAATAAAATGCATAGTAAGTACCGGCACCCGCATATTGTACTTGAGCACTGTTCAAAGGAGTTCCTGCATGGCTGCTGTTGGTAAACCATACCAGAGCTCCCCCTGAAGGAACCGTTCCTGTAAAAGCGGTATTCAGATTCACAAAATTATCAGGGCAGATATTGCTGATATTCTGAACCGGAGGAACAGTAAAACGTGTTGCAGCCATAGTCACAGCTGTATTATACACCCACTCCTCAACCATCAGAATAGATATCACGTCACCAATATTCAGTCTTAAAGTAGCAAAATTATTCACGGGCACTACATTGAAAGCATCCTTCTGCTGATTGATCTTTACCCCATTTTTATAGATAAAAATATGATCATCACCGTAGGTCAGGTCAAATTTGTAAAGTCCTTCTTCACCGCTTTTAATGGTTTTATTGAAAATTACAGCATAGTCTTCATTAGTACTGTAAGGAATCCTTGTTCCCACATAGTTAGAAATCTGTGGATTGGAAGGGGTAAGACCAATGGTACCTGTCTGAAAATTAACTGTAAAAGCATTATTGGTATTAGCATTTACATTATAATCGAATGTAGCGATCTGTGCATAGCTTGATGTCGGGAAACTGTTGGAACCAGAAACCTGTGTCCAGCCGTCAATTCCTGCCGGAGCATCATAAACAACCGCTTTCCATCCTGAATTACTATAGGACGAAGAAGAAAAACACACTGCAGCATCGTTAATACCATAACGAAGTCCGGTGATTGCATTATAGCCTACAGAAAGAACAATCCTTCCGTCCGGTGTTCCGTCGTTTCCGGTAGAAGAAGTGGCCTCTCCTACTGTCAGCCATCCTTCCGGAAGTTCCTGAAGAGGAGCAACCGCTCCTATTGTTCCTGTATTTTTACTGAGTTGTAGAGTATATGTACTTCCTTCAGTAACATACCCTGCAGGAATCGTAAATACTCCAGAAGTATTTACTGATGCAGAGTACACCAATCTTCCGTCTGATCCTACCGCATTTACATATAATCCTCCGGCATTGGTTACTGTACCGTTGATATTGGTATATCCATCCGTATCTTTGTAAACGGTTCCGGTTACAGATGGCTTTGCAAGAGGTAAGAGTGATAAAAAATTGAGACGTACGGTGGCAATCCTGTTATTGGAAGCCCTTGTTAGGGTCATTGACGGAGCGGCTGTACTTCCTGTGAAATACCACGTAGATGATCTTATCCCATCCGGTTCGTTTTGCGGTGCATTGGTTGCTGTAAACCCGCCATTACCCTCTGTATTGGTTACACTTACATCAGTTGTATTAATCCATGAAGATGGAGATACCGTATAAGTTTCATCTTTTGTCATTCCTGCAAAAGCCAGATACATGATATCAGAATTACTTCTTCCTGTCTGGGTAGCTGTGGGAATTCCTGAATAAGAATAGGTTGTGGTATTTGTATTTCCGGAGCCCCAAAAGTTTCCTCCGGTTGCCGTATAAGTATTAGCATCACTTACATTTCCGTAAACCTCAATATGAACTGCAACTTCATCTCCTGCATTTTTGGGAGTATTGATATCAGGAAATGCTATGGCAGTAATTCCTGTTGGTAATCCCTGTGTTTCCGTAAAAACATAACGATGCATAATCGTTGAAAAATGGGCGTTTGCTGCTGTTGCCGTCACTGCATCATTTCTGAAGTAAGTCAGAGTGGCATTTTTTCCTGCCATGGAAACTCCGCCTATTGTTGGAGGAATATAATCAAATCCTGAATTTCCGGATGGATAATTACTTCCATCTGCTCCTGCCCTGTGATCGCGTTCAAACCAATAGGTAATAATCATTACTCTATTTTTTCCTGCCGGAATATTCCAGTTGAGGGCAACCGGATTTCCTGTAGCTCCACTACCTTTGGCGGTAACAGAAGTTTTGCCCAATAGCGTGATATTCTGCCCCGAAAGGTATGCTGAAAAGAACAGCAATATCGGAACAAAAAGATTAAAAAATCGTGATTTTTTCATTTTTTCATTTTTAAGTACGGCAATACATTACTGAACAAGTTTGCCGGTTGTTGTGTTAAATAAGAATTATTGGAAATTTAATTTGTAAAGAATAGCTGTAGAAACTGTATTATCTACTTTGAAATGAGTTCAAAAAGCAACTTATACACTTTAGATCACCTGAAAAAGAAAAAACTGCTGCCCATCATGAGCAGCAGTGCTCTTTTCATCATTTAGAATCTATATGGAGTTCCTCCCGTATTCCCTCCTGTATTTCCTCCGCCATCACCTGAACAGTCTTTGGATACAAGAGTTGTTGTTGTGTAGATCGCAAATCCCAGGAAATATTTGGTGACATGTTTATACTTTACATTACAGCTTCCTTCTTTTCTCGTTGAATAGGTAGTAACATAGTAAAAACTCTTCACAGACATTTCTGTTTCCGGTTTTGCATTTGCTGATGTGTTGAAATTGTTGGCACAAACTCCTGTTGTTCCAAGTGCCGCAAACAGCACTCCTGCGAAAATCATTTTTTTCATAAGTGTTTAATTTAAAAGGGTTAAAAAAAGTGTATGTATTATTTGTGTTTAAAAAAAATAGGACAAGGGTAAAGGGTGATGATGAATTATTACAATTCGGGCATAATAATCCCTGCTTCCGTAGATTGAGGCTTCATTAGGCCCCTTTACTATCAGAAGTAAGAAACTGAAGATTATATGAAGGAAGTAATAGCAGGCGGAGGTCTTGTATGATAGGATTTCAGGGTATCCTTAAATGTCTCATTCATGTGATTGGGATAGAGAACCCTGGAAAAACCTGAAAAGAAAAACAGAATGGTACTGAAAGAACTTTTCAGACCGAAAGATTTAACCTTATTATTCTGTGAGGTCAGAATATAACCTGTCCACGTATTATCCGGGCTGAAAAGAAATTCAGACGATATTCCGGACTTATATTTTGTGGAAACAATTGGTTTTATCTCTTTCTTTGATGTCGTTTTATGGGAGGTCGGAGATTTTCCGGGAACCGGCAAAGCCTTTTCAATACGCTTTTTATTTTTCTGAGAAACCGGTTTTATAGAAACAACTTCTATAGGGCTACCAATATTAACAATGACGGTACCTTCGGAGAGGTATATTTTTGCTTTGGAAGAAATATTCGAAATTTTCTTTTCTTCAGATCCGGAAATATCAGCTTCGTCATCAGTATTAAGAATAACTGTCTCGTTGGCATGAGCTCCTGCGAAACTCAAGTATGGAATCAGAACCAAAAGGAACAACAGGGTTCTCACAAAAATCTGTGGAAACCCATGGGTTCTTTTTTCATCACTTGTGTTTTTCATAATTAGCCAAATCGGTGATACAAATGAACAAAAACAGGATTAGTTTTCCGGCATTTCACTTATACCATCGTTGCACTATTTTATTTCAAGTCATTAAAAATCAACACAATACATTAACATTATTTTATTTCCTGAACAGTAAGTCTAATTTTCAAATGATAAAATTTTCAGATTTAACACTTTTTAAATTAATAATTTTCATTAATATTAAATAAATGATTGTTATTTTTTTTGGAAAAAGACTGGTTCTGATTTGCAATACTATAGCTATGGAACATTATCAACTAAAACATTTCATGAGTAACCATAACCAAGCTGCTTTCTTTATTTCTTTCTGATGACAAGATCACCTTCTGACAATCTTATTTTCTCTCCGGAAATACTTACTTCAAGCCATTGGTCCGGATCATCAAATTCACAGTCGTTGATTATTCTGTAATCTGAGTATCCCGTATTGGAAACCGGGAGTTCAAAAACAGTTTCAACAGTTTCTTTTTTAATCCGATACTTTTCGAAAATATCAAGAAGATATAGGGTTTCTGACAGGTCTTTCTTCAACTGAATATTGGTTTCTTTATCTTTTCCTTCTGCAATGAAAGCATTCACAGAGTCAATTTCTTTGATGATAAACTCTTTTACGGTCATAGACTTTTATTTTATCCCGTTATTTTTCTGAGAGGAATTTATATTTATCAATCAGAATATCGAGAATTGCAACACAAAAATAATAAATTCCCCCAGCCAGCATATTGGTCAGAATATCCCTGTCTGAATACCACACCAATGAAATCATGGACAGCAATAAAACAAAGAACCACAGAAGCAGCTTTGCGGCAAAAACTCCGGCAGCCCGGAAAAGCATTTCGTCATCTTTTATGGTTCTGGATTGGATCAGGCACTGAATCACCGTAAGTATAGATCCATAAAGAAGTTCCTTCTGCTGATACAGATCAAAGGTATAGAAAAAGAGTGCTGGCCCAAGAAGGATCATCAGCCATATAAAAAATTTCAGAAAAAAACCTGCTTTCACCTCTTTAGAAAACATAAGCGTTGAAAAAATAAATAACGGATACACCATAAAAACCGAATACAACATATACTTATAAAGCAGAAGTTCTTCAGTCTCCGTTCCGTCTGAAAGCCAGAACATCCGGAAATACAAAAAAGAAAGGTACAATGAGTTTAATTTAAAGATAACCGAAACGTTTTTATATTTCATAATGAGTCGTGTTACAGGTGGATGAAAAGCAGATCTCTGAACTATTTTCAAGTGTTACAATTTATAAAAAAGAGAGGAGAAAAATGAGACTTCCTGTTCCTAATAAAAACGGGCAGCACAAATCAAGATCTGTACTGCCCGAACAAAAGCATTCTTCTTCATTCATCTCCTTCATCATTAATATAATAATAAAATCCCCTTTAATAAAAAACTCCTAATTTCTATTTTTCACAAGGATCCATCCCGAATAAGCTACAGGGGTCTTAGTCTCCGGTTCGGTCCAGGTGATTTCGTACCAGTAGGTTCCGCTGCTCACGGGAGTTCCGCCAATGGTACCATTCCATTTCAGGCTGTTATTTTTTTCCGAAGAAAATATAAGCTGTCCATATCTGTTGAATACATTGAATTTCAAATCTTTCAGGTAGCTCAGTTCACTGTAGTCCAGATCATCATTAATTCCGTCGCTGTTCGGAGTGATTGCGTTCACAAGATTAGGTACTGTAATCTGTATCTGTACCGGATCGCAGTTGAATGAATCTTTTACATAGAATGTATTTCGTCCCCGTGGAAGATCGGTAAATACATTGGAATCCTGCCATAGAATTCCATCTCTGGAATACAGATAAGGTGGCTCTCCTCCTTCTACTGTAATGGTTGCTGTATTGTTTTTAACATCAACCCGCTTAATTCTCGGGCTCGGAACAGCAACCACTCTCACCGTCTGCTTCGTCTGGCAGCCATCTGATGTAAGAATTACCCAATAATCTCCCACCGGCACATTCTGAATGGCTTGTGTAGTAGCTCCCGTACTCCATAAATAGGAAGTATAGCCAGGTCCTGCATCTAACTTGGTAAGCGCCAGAGGACAGATGTACTGATCCACTAAAAGAGCTGATGGTTTTGGCGGGATAACGTTCAGGGTTATTTTAGCATAATCAGAACAACCGTTCACTGTGGTGATCTTTACGTATACTGTTGCATTTGGAGAAATATAAGGATTGGGAGTTGTGATCTCGCTGGTTCCGTTAATCGCGTCATTAAGGGTCGGATAATATTTTTTCGTAACGGGATTGGTAGAAGTAACAATTGCTGTTGTCAGGTTAAAAGTCCCCTGACTTGGCTGATTGGGAACAGAACACCCGGAAAGCACCGCATCTATAACATCCGGACCACGATAATACTGAAGGGTAATCTTTGCATTAGCCGTACATCCCTCTACTGTAGTCACTTTCACATAAACCGTGGCAGGTAATGTAGCCGCATAGGCATTCGCCGGAATAATCTCTGCGGTTCCTGCATTCAGGTCTGCCAGTGTAGGGTAATATTTTTTAATGGCTGTAGCAGGTCCGCCCACATTAGCCGAAGTAAGATCAAAAATCCCGGATCCGTTAATATTACATGCACTTACCGTAGTATCTGTAAGAACCAGAGGCTGTACGGTAACATTCACTTTTACCTGTTCGCAATCTGTAAATTCCGGATCATTTCCACAGAATTTATACGTGAAGGTATCTGTTGTTGTTCCTGTATTGGCTGTATAAGTCAAGATACCTGTAGCAGGATCTATGGTTAAAGTACCGTTGGCAGGAGGCGTTATAATCTGTACACTTCCCGGAACCGGGGTCTGTGTTGAGTTGCTGAATGTTGGAGTAATCTGTGTAGGCATTCCGGCACCACAGGCATTAAGCGGTTTTACCGTGTTTGCCAGACAGGAATATACTTTATATGGATAAGTAGTGTACACACAATTTTCATTAGTGATAGACACTGTATAGTTTCCGCCTTGCGTAGGGCTAAAAGTATTGGCATTGGCTCCCGGAATAGGATTTCCGTTAAGGTTCCACTGGTAATGGGTAAAGCCGCTTTCAGCCTGTAAAACAATTCCCGGGGCGCAATCCCCGGAAGCTTTAGTGATTACCGGAACGGAACTGAATCCTGCAAAATAACCTCCGTAACCTAAGTTTCCGCTTCCTCCGGCAATTCCGGCAGTAACTGCTTTAGTGGAATTTACCGTGACATTTCCTGCAATATTGGGAATGGTATAGGAAACCCAATCAGTTGTTCCTGTCACAGGAAAAGGTCCCTGTGCAGCAGTAGTTCCCACACCGTTTACGGTTACATTGGCTCCTGCCTGGGTAAGAATATTAAGCTTTACAAAAAGCGGTGGATTAAAAACAGCTCCATAAGGGAATTCGTCTATTTTCCCGATTTCATCAATGATTTTAGGTAAAAAACAGTTTAAAGGCGGGATATAATTAAATCCTTCCGTAGCATCATTATCTGCAGTACCGGATAAAAGCTGATAGGTATACACATTTTTACTTGTTTTGATATACATATTGAGATGAGAAGGTCCGTTTACCACATAACCGGAAGCTTTTACACGATAATAACCCCCTTCGTTTAATGTGGCAACAGGGGTAGGATTACCATTCAGCCAGACTTTGGTATCATTTTCGGTGGCTACAATAATAGCTCCTTCAATTTCAGGAAGAAGATTCCCCATTCCTTTGATCAGGACAAATTCATTTCCAAGACGTTCCACAGGAACCGACTGATCCATGATAATGTCCTCTCCGTTATAAGGTGGAATAAGCCCGAACTGGCCGCGGAAATTTCCATTGGTTACGGAAACCGGTTTTGTAGCTTCTATTCTGGCCCCGATAAATCCGTCCTTATTTCCGGGTCTGGTGGCAGATCCTGAAAATATGTAAGATTGCCCTTTGTTCAGGGTAATGGTGATCGTAGGTTGTGTAAGCCCGTTGAAATTATTAATGAACCAGGTGGTCATATTGTATCCTGAAACTTTAACCTGTGTATTGTCTTCAGTAGCCAGAACACCACAGGTAAAATTCAGGGTATTGGTATTATTCGTCAGCGGAGCATACACCGCATAAAATTTTGTCCCGATTCCGGCTTTACCTTTTGACGTCAAGATTTCACCATGATTAATTTCTGAAAATCTGTAGGTGGCAAAAAACGGAAGATCACCGTGAAGATAAAGTCCTCTGGTTTTTACACTCATGGCATCAGCCGGATTTTGTCCTAACATGAGATTGAGAGGAACATCAAATGTCTGAGGATTTCCTTTACTGATCGTAACGGTTCCTATTACCGCGTTATTATTGTAAATGGTAACAGGAAAAGGAACAGTACTGTCTGTAGATAAATATAAAGCCTGCTTGGGGCTTCCGTTCACAAGACTTCCGGCCATAGGGGCAAACCAATGATCCGTATCTCTCTGTGCCTGAATGGAAAGAGAGAATAGCAGCATAAAAATAAATAAGACCCTTTTCATAAATTATAAGGAGATTTTTAAATTAAGCAAATCATAACGGCCGTTTAATCAACCTTTTGCTGATGATATTGCGATGATTATTAATTATATTTTTTTCAGAGACTATTCTCTGTTTTTCACCAGAATCCAGCCGGTATATTTAATAGCTGTATTTTGTTTGTCAGATTCTTTCCATGAGATTTCGTACCAATAGGTTCCGGAAAGGATTTTCTTATTGCTGAATTTTCCGTCCCATGTATAGTTGTTGAAGGCTGTCCCTTTAAAGACATTATTCCCATACCGGTCATATACCGAAAAAGACAGATCTTTCTTGTACCGGAGTTCTGAATATGAAACCATATCATTAATGTTGTCTCCGTTCGGAGTAATGGCATTGATAATATTGATGACCATCATTTCTACCGCAACAGGATCACAGTTATAAGAATCTTTCACGTAAAACTTATGCTGTCCGTTTGGAAGGTTCCTAAATACATTGGAACTCTGCCAGTTGACATTATCCGTGGAATAGCTGTAAGGAGGCTTTCCTCCAATCACAGTAAGCGTAGCTTTTTTATTATCCAGGTCAATATTCTTGATTACGGGTTGAGCAGCGGGTGTTACAGACGCTTCATACTTGCTGAAGCAGCCATTATATCCTACAATCACCCAGTAATTCCCGATTCCGGCATTGGAGATGGATTGTGTGGTAGCTCCTGTACTCCATTCATACGACTGGAATCCAGGTCCGGCATCTAATGTTGTTGTCTCATTAACGCAGATCACCTTGTCGGTAATCAGTGTTGGAATCTGGGGAGGCATTATCACTTCAAATACAGGGGTTGTCCTAGGAGGACAGTTCCCACCCACAGATACTGTCACGGTATAATTTCCTGCTTTAGTCGGAGAATAGGTATTAGTAGTCGCTCCCGGAATAGGATCTCCATTGAAGTTCCATTGGTAAGAAGCATAGCTGTCATCCACTTCCAGAATCATTCCCGGAATACAGTTTCCATTCTTTTTGGCAATAACGGGAATGGAAGAAAATCCTGCGAAATAACCACCGTAACCCACTGCCTCATGCCCTGCCGCAATACCAGCAGTCACCGCTTTGGTAGACTGTACGGTAATATTACCTGTCACATTTTCTAGAGAATAGGTCTGCCAGTTTGAATTTCCTGTAACAGGATAGGGTCCCTGAACTCCAGACAATATTGTTCCGTTCACAGATACCGTTGCCCCGGATTCTGTAATGATATTAAGCCTGACTTTGGGGTCAATATCCGTGAAATAAGGCAATGTATTGATAAGACCTATTTCATCTATTTTTTTAGGAAGGAAACAGTTAACCGGCGGAATATAATTGGCTCCGCCAGTATTATAATATGTTCCCGAATTACCACCGGACATCAGCTGATAGACATAGATTTTTCCGGTACTTCTGATCCGCATATTATAATGTCCGCTAAAATTCTGACTGATAAATGATGTAGATCCGATACGGTAAAACTGTCCTTCATTCAGGGTAGCAGTTGGAGTTGTTTCATCATTTACATACACCTGGGTATTGTTTTCTGTAGCTACAACGACAGCTCCTTCCAGCTCATAAGAAATCGGTGCCATCCCCTTCATTACGATATACTCATCACCTAATCTTTCTACAGGGATAGACTGATCCATGTAAATATCAAGCCCTCCTGCTCCATTTCCAATCAAGGTATGCTGTCCGTTAAAGTTCCCATTGGTTACAGAAACCGGTTTATTGGCTACTATTTTAGCTCCGATAAAACCTGTTAAATTAGCAGCTATATCTCCATCTCCTTCTATAATATATGACTGTCCCTTATTTAATGTGAAAGTCATCGAGGGAGTATTAGTTCCGTTGGTTCCATTGGAAAACTGAACGGAAGGTTTGTATCCGGAAACCGTCACAGTGGTATTGTCCTCAGTAGCCAACACACCACAGGTAAAGTTAAAGCTTGCATTGGTAACCGATAATGGGGCGTACGCTGTATAAAACCTCGTCCCGATTCCGGCTTTGCCTTTAGAGGTCAGAATTTCTCCATGCTTATCCACTGAAAATCTGAATGTACAGAAGAACGGTTTATCTCCTTTTACATAAAGGCCTCTGGTGGTAGTGCTGAATGCTCCTGACTGAGCATCTGTCATCATAAGATCTTTTGGAACATCATACGAAACAGGATTTCCTTTACTGATGGTCACTGTTCCTAAGAGCATATTGTTATTATAGATACTTACAGAAAACGGAACGGTGGAATCTGTTGATAAAAACAAAGCCTGTTTATTCGTATCCGTAAAATAACTTTGCTTCATAGGAGCAAACCAATGTTCAGTATCCCTTTGTGCCCACACAGAAAAGGAAAAAAAGAAAAATATAAAAAATAATATTGTCTTTTTCATATGCTTTTTTACAGTTAATACTATTTTGTAATGATTATTCTCTGTTTTTCACCAGAATCCAGCCTGTATATTTAATAGCTGTATTTTGTTTATCAGATTCTTTCCATGAGATTTCGAACCAATAGGTTCCGGAAAGGATTTTCTTATTGCTGAATTTCCCGTCCCATGTATAGTTGTTGAAGGCTGTCCCTTTAAAGACATTATTCCCATACCGGTCATACACCGAAAAAGACAGATCTTTCTTGTAGCGGAGCTCTGAATAGGAAACCATATCATTAATGTTGTCTCCGTTCGGAGTGATAGCATTGATGATATTGATGACCGTCATTTCTACCGCAACAGGATCACAGTTATAAGAATCTTTCACGTAAAACTTATGCTGTCCGTTTGGAAGGTTCGTAAACACATTGGAAATCTGCCAGTTGATATTATCCGTGGAATAGCTGTAAGGAGGCTTTCCTCCAATCACAGTAAGCGTAGCTTTTTTATTATCCAGGTCAATATTCTTGATTACGGGTTGAGCAGCGGGTGTTACAGACGCCTCATACTTGCTGAAGCAGCCATTATATCCTACAATCACCCAGTAATTCCCGACTCCGGCATTGGAGATGGATTGTGTGGTAGCTCCTGTACTCCATTCATACGACTGAAATCCAGGACCGCCATCTAATGTTGTTGTCTCATTAACGCAGATCACCTTGTCGGTAAGCAGCGTTGGAATCTGGGGAGGCATTACCACCTCAAATACAGGAGTGGTTTCAGGAGGACAGCTCCCACCCACGGATACAGTTACGGTATAATTTCCTGCTTTGGTTGGAGAATAGGTATTAGTAGTCGCTCCCGGAATAGGTTCTCCATTGAAGTTCCATTGGTAAGAAGCATAGCTGTCATCCACTTCAAGGATCATTCCCGGAATACAGTTTCCATTCTTTTTGGCAATAACAGGAATGGAAGAAAATCCCGCAAAATAACCGCCGTACCCTACTGCATCGTCTCCTCCTGCTATTCCTGCGGTTACCGCTTTGGTAGACTGTACAGTAATATTCCCTGTCACATTATTGACGGAATAAGTCTGCCAGTTTGGATTTCCTGTAACGGGATAAGGTCCTTCTGTGCCCGATAAGGTTACTCCATTTACAGATACCGAAGCACCTGCTTCTGTAATAATATTCAGTTTAACCGCAGGAGTGAAAGTGGTATAATAAGGCATAATATCAACCATACCGATTTCATCTATTTTCTTGGGAAGAAAACAGCTCAGTGGCGGAATGTAGTTGGCTCCTGGGGTAATATCACTCCTTGAGGTTGTTCCTGCCATCAGCTGATAAACATAGATCTTTTTGGTACTTTTTATCCGCATATTATAATGCCCGCTGAAATTCTGGCTGATATATCCTGTAGAATTTATTCTGTAGGATTCACCTTCATTCAGGACGGCAACAGGAGTCGTCTCATCATTTAAGAAAACCCGGGTATTGTTTTCTGTAGCCACTACTATAGCTCCTTCCGTGTTCTCTGCCAGGAGAGCCATTCCTTTCATCAGTACATATTCATCGCCAATACGTTCTACAGGAATAGACTGATCCATCAGGATATCACCTCCGTTATTTGAACCAACAATCTGCCCATTGAAATTCCCGTTGGTAACTGTTATGGGTTTTGTAGCTTCAATTTTAGCCCCGATAAACCCAGTCTGATTCCCGGGTATATTTCCTAATCCATCTAAGATATAGGACTGTCCCTTATTTAATGTAAAAGTCATCGAGGGAGTATTGGTTCCGTTGGTTCCATTAGAAAACTGAACGGAAGGTTTATAGCCCGAAACCGTTACTGTGGTATTGTCTTCGGTAGCTAAAATGCCACAGGAAAAGTTATATACTGATGAGGATATGGTAATAGGCCCATAAGCTGTATAAAACTTTTTACCGATTCCTGCTTTTCCTTTGGAAGTCAGAATTTCAGCATGTGCTTTTACAGAGAACCTGAATGTACAGAAAAAGGGTTTCTTTCCTTTTACATAAAGACCTCTGGTCGTTGCCTTAAAAAGTTCAGTCTGAGAATCGGCAATCATCAGTTCCATAGGAATATCAAATGTCTGAGGATTTCCTTTACTGATCGTAACCGTTCCTATAGCTATATTGTTATTGTAAATGGTAACAGGGAAAGGAACAGTACTGTCTGTAGACAGGAACAAAGCCTGTCTGTCATTATTACGGTTGAGCCTTGACATCATAGGGGCAAACCAATGTTCGGTATCTCTTTGCGAAAAAAGATCATTGCTGGCAAAGAGAAGTAATAAAAAACCAAACAAAAGCTTCTTTGAAAAGGCTGACCATTGCTTTGTATGATAGAATATTTCTTTAGGGATCATTAAAATACTTTTGTTTTATAATAAAAAAGGGGTATAGCTTTCATCATCCTCCTTATTCGCTTTCAGAATAAATAATAAGTCCTGGTCATCAGAATAAAAATCTGCCATGAAATGCAACGGGATGAGTTCGCTGCTAATCATGGCAGAGACAACATATTTATTTTTTGACTGCTTTTATGGTTTTGGAGGTACCATCCATCATGATTAATCTGATCATGTACACCCCAGCATTAAGCTCTTGTAATGAAATTGTTTTCTCAGGAAATCTCAGCTCTTTTACCATTTTTCCTGAAGCATCATACACCACTACAGACTTCAGCTTTATCTCTCCCGAAATTGTAATGACATCCGTAAACGGATTAGGATAGATAATAATATCATGTTTTGCCGTTACTTCATTTACACCCAAAGCAACAGTAGGTGCCCAGGATACATCATCATAATAATAGATCACGTTTCCACCGTCGGCGAAAGTGGTGAATATGGCCAGTTTTGCATTGGTAGGAACCGTATTAGGAACTGCTACCACATATTCGCTTGCTCCTGTATAAGAGGTATTGGTAATATTTACATCCTGAATAAGTACAAATGAGTTAATGTCCGTTGGATTTGTCACATAACCAATTTTCATTTTACCGGTAGCCGCACTGCAATACGCTCTGAACTTTAATGAGTGTGTTCCTGCATTAATATTGCTCAATTCAGGTAAAACGGCCATAGAAGACCCTGTAACTGGTCTCTGGAAAACCTGTTTAGTCCCTGAATAACCACCACTATAGGCATCAACGTTTACAATCCCGCTTCCTGTGGTCAGTCTTCCCCAACAAGGCACACTGGCAATTGATCCGTTATTGTAAGCTTCAAAGTTTTCAAAAAGAGATGTTTTCGGAGCACACAGCGTAAGTACGGATGCAATATTTGACCAGGTACTCTGATCTGTACTGCTGCATCTTGACCTTACCCAGATATAATAGGTTGTCGCAGAATTCAATCCCTGCAAGGTATAAGAATTTGCAGTTGTTCCTGTTACATTGGGAGGTGTTGTTGACGTTGGGGGTATATTGCTTGTACTGTAATAAATATCATACCCTGAAGCAGGCGCAGGTACAGCAGCTGTCCATGAGATATCCGCTCCTGAACTGGTCGCGTTGGATAAAACAATATTCCCCGGAGTAAAGCAGGTTGGTTTGGGTTCCCAATACATATTATCCCAGTATATGATGGTGTTGGGTACTCCTCCATGTCTTACAGCCAGTCGTGCATTGGCAGGCACCGTGTTCGGAATGACTACCGAATATTCATAACCATCCATCGTTGTATTGGTCATGGTAACAGACTGAATATTCACAAAAGACGATGCATCTGTATCATTGGTAACGTAACCTACATCCAGCGTTCCGGTTCCGCTGCTTACCTTGGCTTTAAACCTCAGCCAGTGGGTTCCTGCATTGACATTACTGAATGCCGGAAGCACTGCAATAACGGTATTGGCAGCACCATTTGCATATTGGTACATTCCTTTTGATCCGTTCACCCCCACTGTGTTGTTAATGGATT
Source organism: Chryseobacterium vaccae (assembly GCF_009602705.1). Classification (NCBI taxonomy): domain Bacteria; kingdom Pseudomonadati; phylum Bacteroidota; class Flavobacteriia; order Flavobacteriales; family Weeksellaceae; genus Chryseobacterium; species Chryseobacterium vaccae. The sequence goes on from NZ_VSWH01000001.1 coordinate 1,489,807, forward strand.
GTGTACCATTTCCTAAAATAATCTTATCCCAGCAGTCCAGATTGTAAAGAGTTCCAGTGGTTCCGCTTTCAAAATCCTGAAACATAGAAGTCACCGGATTACATTTCGTTTTAAATATTCCTCTTAAAGACCATGCACTTTTACTGGATGCACTGCAAACAGATCTTACATAGTAATAATAGGTAGTAAATGCATCTAATCCGCTGATAGAAGCAGAAGTTGCTGAGCTTCCTCCCGAAGCTGTAGCGGAAGCATCAGGAGCCGCTGCAGAAGAGGTATAATAATATTCGTAACCATTTCCGGGTGCCGTGGAAGGAGCCGTCCACGAAATAGAAGCCGTACTCGTTGTTATATTATTTGACGTAAGAGAAGAAGGCACAAAGCAGGTTGGAGCTGCAGGTTCAATTTTCAAGCTGAAATCTACAAAGTTGCCATTGTTACCAGCATTAGGTCCACAGGGATTAGGAGAAGTAGTAAGCGTTGTTCCCGTCTGTACTCTTATCCTGTAAATACCCGGTGCCAGTGTTGGCGGAACAAAAAACTGATCATCAACTGTTGAGTAGCCCGATACTCCTATCGGATTTTCATAAAAATCATTAAAATCTCCATTCGCATTCCAGTCTACCCATACAAGGGCTTTGGTTCCGTTTCCTGCAAATTCCAGATGTACCTTTACCGTACTTCCTGGATATGAGGTTACTGTATGACTTGCGGAATTATCCACATAAGCCTGGTAAGCCGCTGCATCATAATATAATGCCCCCTGATCCGAAAAAACAGCGTTTTTCAGATAATACGTGGAGTTTGTTCCTCCACTGACAGGAATACAATAGGTCTGTGCATTCAGTGATAAAAACGGAAGAAGTAAAATCATCCAAAATAACAGGTAATGTTTTCTCATGTTTTATTTTGTTTTGTTGTTAGTCTGTACTGTCTGAAAATTAAAAGGATGGAATTGTCATAGAAAAATGACCGATCTGTCCAAAAGCGGTGAAAAAAGTATCACCGCTTTATGATGACAGACAACCTATTTACTTTTTAACTGCTTTTATGGTTTTCGAAGTTCCGTTCTTCATGATTAATTTAATCATGTACACTCCTGAGTTAAGCTCGTGTAATGAAACTATTTTTTCAGAAGACTGTATCTGTTTCACCAATTTCCCTGAAATATCATATACTGAAATCGATTGTAGTGCTACCTCTCCTGAGATAGTAATCGTATCTGTAAACGGATTAGGATAAATAACAATATCATGTTTTGCTGCTATTTCACTCACTCCCAAAGCAACAGTTGGTGCCCAGGATATATCATCGTAATAATAATTAAGATTGGCACCATCTATAAATATGGCAAGTCTTGCATTAGCAGGAACCATATTAGGAACCGCTATGCTGTACTCACTCGCTCCTGTGTAGGATGTATTGGTAATATTTACATTCTGAATCAATACAAATGAAGCGATATTCGTTGGATCAGTTACATATCCGATGTGCATCACCCCTGTATTTGCGCTGCAATAAGCTCTGAATCTCAGTGAATGTGTTCCTGCATTAATATTACTCAATTCAGGTAAGATAGCCATAGAAGATCCTGTAACAGGTCTCTGCATAATATGTTTTGTTCCTGAATAAGCTCCTGTTGCGTTGATATTTACACTTCCTGTTCCTGTAACCAATCTTCCCCAACATGGAACATTTGTAATAAGACCGGCATTATAAGAATCAAAATTTTCAAAGAGTGCTGTTTTCGGGGCACAAAGTGTTAATGCAGAAACAATATTGGTCCATGCACTCTGGTCTGTGGTGCTGCATCTTGCTCTTACCCAGAAATAATAGGTTGTTGCAGAGTTAAGGCCTTGCACTGTATAAGGATTTGCCGTTACTCCGGTTGCATTTGGCGGTGTAGAAGCATCAGGAGCCGTATTACTTGTACTGTAATAAATATCATATCCTGATGCAGGAGCTGGTGTCGGAGCGGTCCAGCCAATAGTAACAGAGGCACTGGTAACACCTGATAATACTACGTTAGACGGAGTTATGCATGTTGGCTTAGGCTCCCAATAAACATTATCAAAATACAGACTGTTGTTCGGAACACCAGCGTTTCTTATGGCCAGTTTTGCATTGGCAGGAACTGTACTCGGAATAACTACCGAATATTCATATCCGTCATATGCTGTATTGCCTACACTTACTGACTGAATGTTTACAAAAGTAGAAGCATCCGTATCATTGGTAACATATCCGATATCCAGCAGACCTGCTGCACTACTCGCCGTTTTTGCTTTGAATCTCAGCCAGTGAGTTCCCGCATTTACATTACTGAATGCCGGGAGAACTGCAATTACAGCATTGGCTGTACCGCTGGTATTCTGGTTCATCGCTTTTGTACCATTTACACCAGCTGTACCACTAATAGCCTGATAACCAGTCCCTGTTATTATTCTCTCCCAACAGTCTACAACGTAATTCGCCCCTGCTGTCGCATTTTCAAAATCTTCAAACATATAGGTCATAGGGCTGCATTTTGTTTTAAATGTTCCTCTTAATGACCATGCACTTTTACTGGATGTACTGCAAACCGATCTTACATAGTAATAATAAGTAGTAAAAGGATCCAGTCCACTGATAGAAGCAGAGGTTGCTGTACTTGATCCCGAAGCTGTCGTAGAAGCATCCGGAACAGTTGGAGAAGAGGTATAATAATATTCGTAACCACTTCCCGGTGCTGTGGAAGGAGCTGTCCAGGAAATAGAAGCTGTATTCGTTGTTACATTATTTGAGGTAAGAGCGGAAGGAACAAAGCAGGTTGGAGCAGCCTCAATTTTTAAGCTGAAGTCTACAAAGTTTCCATTGTTACCGGCATTAGGTCCACAAGGGTTGGGTGCAGTATTAAGGTTTGTTCCCGTCTGTACCCTTATTCTGTAAATTCCCGGAGCCTGTGCAGGTGGAATAAAGAATTGATCATCCACAAAGGAATAAGCAGATGTTCCTATTGGATTTTCATAGAAATCATTAAAATCTCCATTGGCATTCCAGTCTACCCATACCAGAGATTTGGTTCCGCTTCCTGCAAATTCCAGATGTACTTTCACTGTTCCTCCGGGATAGGAAGTCACGATATGGCTCGCAGAATTGTTTACATAAGCCTGATAGGCTGCTGCATCATAGTAAAAGGACCCCTGATCTGAAAAAACAGCATTTTTCAGATAATAGGTGGAATTTGTTCCTCCACTGGCCGGGGTACAGTACGTCTGTGCATTCAGCTGTAAAAACGGAAGAAGTAAAATCATCCATAAGAGGTAATGCTTTCTCATTTTTTATTTTTTTAGAGTTAAGAATGTATTGTTCTGTTGAAGAATTTATAATCATCAATAGGATCTTATTCATATCATTTACCCGGATTCTGTTATCTTAAAAAGAACAGGAGGCATTAAGCTCCGGAGTTTATCTATTTATTAAACCATCACGGAAACACCATTGTTTTTTTTACAACTATAACACCGGATAAGTATGATAATTTCATTAAAATCTCCAGATAAGTCTAATATTTTCAATCAGCGTAAAGGTTTAAACAATATTAGCGTTATATTTGCCTCTTATAAAGAGATTGGCTTGCAGAATTCATTCATTTTACAAGAATTTAAAATGCAAAAATCTAATAATCAAACAGTTGAAAAACAACCCTTAAAAAAGGCAAATGCCAGGAATATCAAAGGAAAACAAGCAGAAAAGAAACAATCTGCTGCAAAAAATACTGAAAAGTAATGTCTGGATATTATTTTTCATCGCCTTGTTCCCTATTTTTATTGGCGGGCAAACCGGTCCGGATTTTAGCATTTCGACGGACAAAGCTTTTCAGAAATTGTATCAAAATCCGGAGGATTGTATCAGCTATTCACAGAGTCTTCTGATCAGTGATAAAAATCCTGAGCATAAAATTATTCTCAGAAAAATCATTTCACAGGCTTATGCTCTCCAGGGAAATTATGTTCAGGCGGTGAATATCTCCAATCAAAAGGAAGATGAAAACCCAAACGAAACCCTCTCCCACTTTATCCAGCTGTTCGGGGATTATAATCTGGCCGACCAATATCAGAATCTGGGACTATACGGACAGTCTCAAAAAATAATCACCAGGGTTCTGGCTGACCGTGAGCTTTTAAAAAGCAGCCATCTGAAAGAAAGGATGACTATTGCCAAACTGTTTCAGCTGCAGGCCATCAACTCAGGAGTTAACCGTAATTATAATACAGCGCTTCAGCTCCTTGATAAAAGTGACCGGTATCTCGACGGAAATAATGAAGAAAACCGGATTATAAGCCAAGAAAATATCATCTTCCGTGCTACTTTTCTGATGAGGATTAATAAATTGGAAGAATCAAAAAAATTGCTGGACCTCGTAATACAGGATATTGAAAGCCATGGAAATGATGCTTTTCTCGCCGCTTTTGCGTATGAAAGTATATCCCGTTATTTTTTCATGAAAGAAGATTATACAACTGCTGTAAAATATCTTGATGAGGGTTTCTCAAAGATTGAAGGGCTGCCTTATCACGATATGAAAGTTATTTTTTACGAATTGTTTGCCAAAAATTATCTGGCTCTCAATAACGATGAAAAGTATCATTATTACAATAACCTTTATACGGAGCTGAAAACCAAAATTGATTCCAGCAAAAAAGAGGGAATACAGTATATTGTAAAACTGGTTGAAAACTACCATCACAAAGACATTGAATTTCAGAGACAAAGCAAACTCAGCCAGTTCAAAATTATTACTACCGTTATCCTTTTCTTTATTATAACAGCAGGAGGATATTTTTTATATGAATCTGGAAGAAGTAAAGACCTGAAAAAGCAGCTCGTATTTTTTGAAAAGCTGAAAGAGAGGGAAAATGCAATACCCCTTAAAACAGAAGGTCCGAAAGATGAACCCCAAAAGGTAAATAAACCTCAGGAAAAAGATCCGCCGAAAATTTCCAAAGAAAAGGAAGACGAAATTCTTCAAAAGCTGAAAGAATGGGAGCAGACAGATAATTATCTGAACAAGAATATGTCTATTTCGGTCCTTTCTGCGCAGACTGGGATCAATACAAAGTATCTGTCGGAGGTCATTAATAACCATAAAGAAAAAAACTTCAATGGCTACATTAACGAACTGAGAATTAACCATATTGCGCATTTGCTAAAGACCGACCCCGCTTATCTCAATTACAAGGTAAGCTATCTTGCAGAGCATTCGGGATTTTCTTCGCACGGTGCCTTTACAAACGTTTTTAAATCTATAACAGGGATGTCTCCTAATACCTATATCCAGGAAATCATTAAAAATAAAAGATTATGAAACTAGCGGCCAGAATTTTCCTGTTTATAATACTGTTCTGTCAAGGCTTGTTGTTTGGGCAGAACATTTCTGATGATTCCCTGATCAAAAAGGCTAACCAGGAGATCTACAATAATCCGGACAATGCAATCAGTATAGGAAAAAAACTACTTCAAAAAGAGAAAGATGTTAATAAATCCATCAGAATCTACCTGCTTCTGTCCACGGCAGAAATTGCCAAAAGAAACTTTGATGAATCACTCAGACATATTCTAAAAGCCAGAGAACTGGTTCGGAAAACCAATGATCCCAAGGTACAGACCACCTTCTTTATTTCGGCTGCCATTCAGTTCCAACAAATGGAGCTTTATAGTAAAAGCCTTGAAACACTGGATGAAGCAGACGAATATCTGGCCAGACTTCCCGAAGGGCTTTCTTTTAAATATTTTGAAACTGCCAGAAGCTATGCTCTGCGGGGAATGATCTATAAAAGCCAGTCCAATCCTGAAATTGCACTTCAGGAATTCTTAATTGCCGTGAAAAACTTTGAAAAGGTGAAAGAAAAGAAGACCACCTTTTTTAACCAGAGTATCATGTATTATAATATCGGATACTGCTATCTCAATCTCAACCAGCCTGAAAAAGCAGAGCCTGCCTTTATGAGATCGATGGATTTTGCTGGCCTGATCAAAGCCAAAAGTCTGGAGGCTTTTGCCTTAAAAGGATTGGCTGAAGTACACAAACAGAAGCACCAGAATCAGGCAGCTCTGGACCTGCTGCTTAAGGCACAGAAGTTGGGAGAAGAATCAGGAGATCTTACCCTGAATGAAGGAATTTACAAAGAAATGGCAGATAATTACCTGGCAATGGGAGAACAGAACCATTATCAGAACTACAGCAAAAAGTATATTGAAACCCGTTTTAAAAGGGAACAAAGCGAGCTAAGTTCCATTAACCATGCCATTGATGCCCATACCATAGAAACCGAAAAAAAGAACAGTGAGCTAATCTCCCATTATAATTATCTTATTGCTATTTCAATGGTAACAGGATTGGTTATTCTCAGCGTGCTTATTATGATGATTTTAAAAATAAGAAGGCGTAATAAAAATGATCAGAAAGAAATTCAGAAGCTTCTCAGATCTTAGATTAACCTGAGCCCGGGCTTTTGATCCTTCAGAAACGTTGTTTTCTGCTATTAACAATTACGGTTTCTGGCATTATTTTAGCTGATAATAAAACTATAACAGCGCTGCGGTTGACACCGTACCTTAAAAATCCATCATTATGAAAAAGATTTTAACAGCCACTGTTTTCATTTTATTAACAGGATTCATTGTTTCCTGTAATTCTGTGAAAACGTCTGAAAACGGAAGTACTACCACAGCTGCGACATTTAAATCAGGAAAATATGCAGGGAAAACGCCCTCCGGAAATGTAGTTATTACGTTCAAGCCGGATCAGACTTTTACTCTGCAGGAAACTATACCGGGGAGTACAGATCCTATGTCCAGCACCGGCACATGGAAATATGATGAAGGCTCTAAAAAAATAATTCTCGCTTATAAAGATATTGCCGACAGGGTAACAACATTCTCCATCGTTAACAGCAAAACGATCCAGATGAACAGCGGAAGTGCCTGGACTACACAGACATCAGGCTCCGAATACAATTTAATTTTACAGTAAAATAATAATTAGATTTTTATAAAACACCCCAGGAATACTTTTTTAGGGTGTTTTCTATTTTTAAGGCTGCGTTGAATTGATGTTATCAGTACACCTCTCCTTGTTGCTTATTTTCTGTATTAAAATCCTGTTCTTCAGTTTTGCAGAGGATTTTTCAATAATTAATCTATAAAACAGTCCTCCTGCAATACAGCCTGACAGGCAAATCAAAAGACTTAGATTATCTGAAGACTGAATATTCAGCTTTTCAAGAAGAAACTGGACCATATGAATAATTCCCTTATGAGAAAGGTAAACCGCATATGACAATCCGGCCAGCTGGGATGTAATATAAGATTTTGTTCTGAACAGGAATGAAGTTTCCGAAACCGCAGCCATCACGATTATACCATAGCTCAATGCCACAAAAGTAAATCCGAATATAGAAGCCATTTCTGAAACCTGATCTCTGCAAAACCAAAATGAAAGGGATAACAGTACAACTCCCAGTACAAAAAGTAGATTTCCGTTATGGTGAACCATTCGTTTAGTCTTTGTTGAATGATTCATCAGAAAACCGACAAGAACTCCAACCGCAAGACCATCCAGCCGTGTATGGGTAGGATAATAAATATTCATATACCAGTTTTTCCAGAAATCTGGGGAATCAATAACCGGAATAACATATTCCTTCCAAGCTATAACCCTGGCTGTCAATGAAAAAGCAATAAGTAACATACATAATAGTACCATATGCCTGAATAATCTTGTTTTTTGAGTAATCAGAAGCAGCAAGGGAAGGAAAAAGTAGAACTGCTCTTCAATACATAAAGACCATGCATGGGAAAACGTTCCCCTATTGATAACATCCAGGCCATAGTTCTGGGTAAATGTGATGAATTTCCAGAAAGAGGATAATGCTTCTCTTTCCCGGAAAAAAGGAATACAGAAATACAGGAAAAGCGTAAAAACATAGGCAGGAATGATTCTGAAGAAACGTTTGGTAAAGAATGTTTTTAAGCTAATCCTTCCCTTCTTTTCTATTTCTCTGAACAGCTGACCTGATATGAGAAACCCGCTGAGCACAAAGAACAGATCAACGCCCGTCCACCCGAATTGTCCGACAATATCAATCCATTCCGGATGTTTAAATGCGCGGTAATGATATAGTAATACCAATGCGATAGCCAATGCCCGCAGGTGATCCAATCCATGAAGTTTGTCTGATGAGTTTTCTATAACCATTTTTCCTGCAAATATGCGTTTGCCTGAAACTCATTTTTAACAGAAACTGCAGATAACAGGCTAAGACAGGCAGACGGTTGGATATGTTGTCTGGATGACAATCTCTGCCTTCCATCATCAATCTGAATATTTTGACAGGAATTTCACCCATCTTGTATCCGGATTTTATATTTTTGAAAATAATGAAAGCTGCATCAGAAAATCCCCTCAAAAAGAACCTATATTTTCAGTTTTTCTTCTGGACTGCCTTATTTTTATTCGGAACAGCCAGAAGTTACAGTGAATACGAAAAGGGAGCATTCCATAATTTGATTATTTATAACTTTTGCCACTGGATTTTTCAGATCGCAGGAGCCAATTTCATTTATTATGTTCTGGTCCGTAAATTCCTTGACACTAAAAAATACCTTCAGTTTTCCTTATATTTTCTAATCTGCATTTATCTTATTTCTGTTGTGAACAGACTCTTCATTGTTTATGGAGCTGAACCTTTTTTCATGAAAATTCCGCAAGACAGCCTGATCAGTATTTTTACAGACATTGGGTATCTTTTACCACATTACAGCTTTCCGATTGTCAGCGGGACATTTATGTTTACGGCTGTCATGTTTTTTATACGATATAAAGACGAAAAGGAAAACACCCTGATATTACAGAAAGAAAAAGCAGAACTGGAACTGAAATCTTTGAAATCCCAGCTAAATCCTCATTTTCTGTTCAATACGCTGAATAATATCTATTCCCTTTCATTAATCGGATCTGAAAAAACATCAGAATCCATCAATCGTCTTGCTCATATTTTTGACTATATTCTATACAAAGCTCCTAAAAATCAAATTCTTATTTCGGAAGAGCTTGCGGTTATTGGTGATTACATTGCACTCGAAAGTCTGCGTTACCATGAAGGAAGACTAAAGATCACCCAAACCATACAACCCGACTGTACAGGAATTATTCCTCCTTTGATTTATCTTACTTTGGTTGAAAATGCATTCAAACATAGTTCTGCCACAGCTTACGGACAGACAAAAATCAGAATAGAAGTACAGATGGAAAACGGGTATTCAATATTCAGAATAGAAAACACCTGCCAAAGTAACAGGAATACAGCTGAAACTCAGGGAATCGGTTTACAGAATATTGAACAGCAGCTCCGGCATCATTATCAGAGTCAATTTGTATTCAATGTTTCAAAAGAAAACAATATTTTTAAAGCTGAAATAAAAACTCCTCCGGCCTATGATTAACTGTATCATTGTAGATGACGAACCTTTAGCCTCTTCCCTGCTGGAAAAACATATTGCCATAATCAGCAGCCTCCAATTGATTGGAAAAGCAGAAAATGCGATGGAAGCCTATCAGTTGCTGCAAACAAAATCAGTAGACCTGATGTTCCTAGACATCGAGATGCCTCATTTAAACGGAATTGATTTTTTAAGGTCTCTTTCTCATCGGCCTAAAATAATTTTCACTACTGCTTACCGTGATTTTGCGCTGGAAGGTTTCGAATTGGAAGCCGTAGACTATCTTCTGAAGCCCATCACTTTTGAACGTTTTTTCAAATCTGTGGAACGTATTTTAAGGGATAAAAAAGATTCTGAAGAGGATTTTATTATTTTCAAAACAGAAGGAATGAGCCGGAAAATTTCAGTACGGGAAATTATTTATTTTGAAAGCCAGGGAAATGATGTAAAAACATTTCTGACCAATAATGAAAGTTTCATTTCCAAAAACAAGATGACAGATCTGGAAGCAGCTTTATCTGATAAAGGTTTTATTAGAATCCACAGGTCGTTTATGATCAATTCCAATTATATAACGGCTTTTAGCAATCAGGAAGTTGTACTGAACCCTTATACGGTTCCTGTAGGAAGAAGCTACAAAAATGAGTTCGATGCTTTTATTGCGAAGCTTTCTGAGAAACGTTTATTATAAAACGTAGCATTATTGAGGGATTACAGCAAAACTTAAAGGTATTTTTATATATTTAGTGAAAATTTCAGAAGCAAAAAATATCTGTTTTACAAAGCTACAGTGGGATTTTATACAATAGTTTAACATAGGGAAATAAGCTGAACTGACACCCTCAAACAGTAGTAAGCATTAGTTAAAGCAAAAAAACAAATGATGAGAAATTTTAAATACTAAAATACACTGATAAAAATTTCCTCAACATTGATAGAATAGAGGTTTATAATTAAATTTATTGTTTCTGTAAAGAAGATGCCAATGCGGTGAGTATTGGCTTTTTTACTGATCTTAAAAACGATATATTCCCGTAGTGCAGATAATATATTAATTTTTTATAGATTTTATTCTAAATTATCATTACACACATTAAACACTGTATATAAATAACTTACATCACAAACAACCCTATTATATTACTAAGCTGGCCGAATAGTAAAATTTAACTTTTCACCCATAAAAACCTGATTTTCAAAGCAGTGACCATACGAAGACATACATAACATCTATGCGCAAGCTCCTATGGATATTAAAAAAAAGTATTATTTTTGCCTGAAGGAATAAAGTTGCCCATCAGCATTTTTATTAGTAATTTTAGTACACCAATTTATAAAACATTAAAATTCATCCACATGAGAAAAATACTTCTACTCATTACATGTATATTCGGCATTTCAGTTTTCTCACAGATTAAAGTGCTGAAAAATGAAAGCTTGGTGGAAATTGGCAAAGATAATTCCGTAGGTTTATATAAAAAAGATGATAAATTTACCATCAACTATCAGGATCTGAATACCAGTAACCTGAATACCATAAGGTCTTTTTCTTTTCAGAATCTGGATGGTGATGTTTCTGGCCTGTATACCCTTATTATGGAAGGCTTTACAACAGTTCCGGAAGCAAATGTTGTACTGGAGCTTCCCAATGATATTATTGAACTTCATTACGAAAAAAACTATGGCCAGCCGACCATGCAGTTTATCCAGTACATTAACAAAAACCGTAAGTATGTAGGAAAATCGCAGTTTTTAACGAAGAAACAGATGGAAAAGGTTTTCGGGAGAACCAACGGAAAATATACGATGTATGATAAGCCTGCAGCTCCCACTCATCAGGTTAATACCTCAAAGCCCGCTGCGAACCAGGCATCTACTGCTGCACCCGCTTCAAACAGCAGCAATAAAAACAAAAAATCAAAAAAATAAACATATTTTTTCAATATTACTGAACTCATTCATCTGAATGAGTTTTTTTATTTTTACTTTTGCAGAAAGACAATACCTATTATGCCGCTTCAGATAATCAATTTGACCAAGAAATTTGGCGAACAGACCGCACTTGACCAGATCAACATTTCTATTGATAAAAATGAAATCATCGGACTTCTCGGACCCAATGGTGCGGGAAAATCTACCCTGATGAAATCCATTGTCGGTGCTTTGAAAATTGATCAGGGTGAAATTATCTTTAACGGAATGAATATTGCTGAAAATGAAATTGCCTGTAAAAGAAAAATAGGTTTTCTTCCCGAGAACAACCCGTTGTACCTGGAAATGTACATCAAAGAATATCTTCAGTTTGTGGCCAATATTCATAAAATTCCGGCCTCCAGAGTAGATGAAGTGATCGAGCTGGTAGGCATTACTCCTGAAAAATCAAAAAAGATAGGGCAACTGTCTAAAGGATATAAACAAAGAGTCGGGCTTGCCCAGGCTATTATCCATCAGCCGGATTTACTGATTCTGGACGAACCTACCAATGGTCTTGATCCTAATCAGATTATTGAGATCCGGAATGTTGTGAAAGAAATCGGGCAGCAGAAAACTGTTCTTCTCTCTACCCACATCATGCAGGAGGTAGAAGCATTATGTTCGCGGGTTATTCTGATTCATAAAGGGGTAATTCTTCAGGACTGCCCTATTGATGAGTTCAAAGGCAGATTCAACAGCCTGGAAGAAGCTTTTGCAAGCTATACGGCTGTTTCATAATTATCATGGAATTTTCTGTTACCAACGGACAGGGAATTATCAGACTTGTGTTTGATGGTTTTGCCAGCTGCCTGAGCATACGGCGTCCTGTTGCTGTCAACTGGCCTGATTGCAGAGGCAGTGTGGGTGAATACTATGCTGTATCTGAACTTTCAAAAGAAGAACAGATCAGTATGGCCGATCAGCTTAACCGGGCTCTCATGGATAGTACAGAAGAAGAAATAATGACCGGCATTCAGGATTTCCTGCAACTTTTTGAAAATGGGACCTATCAAGTATATCTGGGAAATATGCCGTTTGACAATACGGATTTCCACACCTATAGATCTTTACCTGCTGATAAGGTGCAATCTAATAGTGGTTTTTTTTCAGGCTGGTTTTATCCTATTAAGGATTTCGATCATATTCTTACTCTGGAAAGCAGCAGTATTGATGAAGCAAGAGTTGTCTATTATATGGACCTTATCCGGAAAGGAGCGTGCCCCAAAGCAGTGGTATTCTGCCATCTTTACTATTCAGACCCTGAAATGAGCACTTCCTTTATTCTGGACGGCCATCATAAAATAGAAGCCTATATCCGCCTGAAAATGGATATTCCTGCCATTTTCATCCACAAAGAGAACGAAGGTTATGAAACAGTCCGGGATCTGATGCACGATGCCCGTCTTCTACTCAATGATAATGAATTTGAACACCTGTTTCAGAATGATGACGAAAATATTCCTGAAATTAAATTTACAGATGATGAAATGCTGACTGCTGAACTGGACAGAATTCTCAGGTCATCCGAAAGAATCGACACGGGAATTATCAATATTCTGATCAGGCATCATAAGTCGGGATCTCCGGAAGATAAAACATGGCTGGATAAGCGTTTTGAAGCATTGAGGACTAATATCAATATAAATCTTTTCAATGATAATAAAAACCTTCTGACCTTTTCCCGGCAGTATGTAGAAAAATACAGAAGCTACGGATGGTTTTCAAAAACTATTAAACATCATTACGAGCTGGACAGCTGGATCCGGGAAACCATTTTAATATAAAATGGCTTTATTTTTGATGGGCAATTAATCTCAACAATAACCAATACAAAATGACCAAAAAAATTGTACTAGGAATTTTCTGCGTTGCCCAGTTTTCCTTCATGAACGCTAAAAATCTTGCAGACGGAGCATTAACGCTTAGTCATACAGCTTCTCACAGCTTTTTCCAGCAGGTTCCCAAAACAGTAATCATCAAGACCAAAAAGTTTAAGATCCGAATTGATAAACAGCCCAATGGCAAATATCTGTACCAATCATGGGGAGCGAATTCCAGCATCACCACTAAACCTCATATGATCATCAGCGATGGTGAACTGGTTCCTGACGGTAGTGGAGGCAATTATTCCATCGTTTTTAACAATAATGGCTATACGTACCAGGTCTGGAGAAATTACTTGACAGATTCTGCAAAAAAACCTCCTTATACTTTAACGGTTACAGATAATAATGACCAGGAGATCGTAAATGAATATGGAACTGTAGTGAAAAAATAAAGAAAGAATCCTGCTGCTATGCAGGATTTTTTATACCTGCAATGAATAAATCACTGATACTTCCGGCTTTAACAGTACTACTGCAGCTATTAAGCACAGGACATCTTTACTATACCTATCAGAATGGAAGCACCCAGATACCGGCTGCATTTATTGAACTGATCATTCTTGCTGCTGCCAATACAGTCATACTGATCCTATTTTATGTTCTTTTTTATAAAAATTCTTCCCCGCGGAACTTTTGGGAGATTCCAGCGTTTATTGCCTGGATCACCATTATTTTTACATTGATCTGTACTCTCTTTATGTGGGGGAATATCGTGGGATAAAAAAACGAATCAGCAGCTCGCGGTGAAGTCAGGATTATATTAGGTTCCGGATTTTCTGAGCTCTGTATGAAAACGGCTGGTTTCAAAGCTTTCTTCGGCTGCTCTGTACCCGATGTTGAAGATTTGGTCCAGACGGTCTTTTTTTCGTTCAAAAGTTCCGTAGGTAGACAGTTGCTGTGAGGAAATGAACCAGTCGCAGTAATCAAATTTTATTTTCTCAATCCTGTAGGAAAGAAGATCATAGGAACGGGAAACAATAGCTTTAATTGATTTCAGGTCTTTGATATCAATGTCATTAGGTGGAGATACAAAAACACCGATTAGCTTGTCACATTCATCGCGGATAATATCAGCGGGAAAGTTATTCAATACCCCTCCATCACAATACATTTGGTCATTAATAATATAAGGGGTTGTAATACCCGGAATGGAACAGGATGCAATGATAGCGTCTACGACTTCGAAATTTTCATCAAAGATTTTCTGGGTTCCGGAAACAAGCTCTGTGGCTACAATCTTTACTTTGATATCCAAATCCCCTAACTTCATATCATGGAAGATAGGTTTAAGATAATTCCTGAAAATAACGGAGGAAACCAGCCCCGGCTGATTAAAAGCAAAATGTTTCCAATTGAAAAAGTAAACTGAATTGAAGAATTCAAGAATTTCTTCGGGAGTTTTTCCTACAGCATGAAGACATCCCACAATAGAACCTGCACTGCAGCACGACAGGACGTCTACTTCAATATTTTTTTCGTTCAAGAATTTCAACACTCCGGCATGGGCAATTCCTTTGGTACCACCTCCTGACAAAACAAGTCCTACTTTCTCAAAATTCATAGAATAAATGTAAGAAAAGACCGCGAGAAAATCAGGTTAATTTTTCTAAATATGCAGATTTTACCATTATTTTAACAGAGGAACTCATTCCGGATTGCAGTGTTCGTCGAAAAATAAGAAATTTGATTCGGAATATAAGATTAACCTGACTTCGGGTTAAGGAGTTTAAATGTAAAAGGTTGGAGGTTGAGGTTGGAAGAAGGAGGATGGAGGTTACTTTTTAGTTATACGTATTGAAAGCTACCAGAAAATCAAATTAAATAAAAACAGATCAATATTTGTTCTTAATGACTTTCAAAACTTCCTTCTTCCATCATCAAGCTTCAAACCTGCATCCATCAGATATTCTTATCCCGAACTGAGATTAAGATTAGCTAAGCTTCCCTTATCAATCGGCAAGGATACTGCATTCTTTATCTTTTTATTTCTAAATATTAAACTAAAACCGTTATCAACTATGCTTAATCATTCTGAAATTCCGGATCCTGTTTTAAGAAGTCTCATCAGGCAGGGAGAAATCTGTTTCGGAGGTAATATGAAGCTGAAAATTTACGGACGGCTGGGATGCCGCTCGGGGAAGCGTCTTTACAAAGAAAACAGAGTATTTTTCACTTCTGAGCAGGAAGCATTACAAAACGGGTTCCGCCCTTGCGGACACTGCATGAAGGAGGCTTACAAACAATGGAAATCTTTGAACTAAAATAAGTTCTATCCATTAAAAAAGCCCGGATAAATCCGGGCTCTATTATGATGAGTTTATCTTTATAAAAGATTAGATGTGAATCACTTCACCATAAGCTGCTGCTGCTGATTCCATGATCGCTTCAGATACTGTTGGATGCGGGTGGATAGATTTGATGATCTCGTGGCCTGTCGTTTCAAGTTTTCTTGCTACTACAGCTTCAGCTACCATATCTGTTACCCCTTCACCAATCATGTGGCATCCTAACCACTCGCCGTATTTGGCATCAAAGATTACTTTGATAAATCCGTCCGTATTTCCGTTCGCAGTAGCTTTACCACTTGCAGAAAGAGGGAATTTACCTACTTTGATCTCGTATCCTTTTTCTTTAGCCTGTTTTTCTGTAAGACCTACAGATGCTACTTCAGGGTGACAGTATGTACATCCCGGGATATTTCCGTAATCGATTTTTTCAACATGCATTCCCTTGATCTTCTCAACACATGTAATTCCTTCAGCAGAAGCAACGTGAGCTAATGCCTGAGTAGGAATAATATCTCCGATTGCATAGTAACCTGGCACTGAAGTTTCGTACCATTCATTTACCAGTACTCTTCCTTTATCTGTCTGGATTCCCACTTCTTCTAAACCGATGTTTTCGATGTTTGCCGCAATACCTACAGCAGAAAGCAGAATATCAGCTTCAAGTGTAATGTTTCCGTTTGCAGTTTTCACATTGGCTTTTACTCCTTCTCCACTTGTATCAACGCTTTCTACAGAAGCATTGGTCATAATTTCGATTCCGGATTTTTTAAGAGATTTTTCTAAGTGCTTAGAAACTTCTTCATCTTCTACGGGAACGATATTCGGCATAAATTCCACAACCGTTACTTTAGTTCCCATGGTATTATAGAAATCAGCAAACTCTACTCCAATAGCTCCGGAACCTACAACAATCATAGATTTCGGCTGCTCAGGAAGAGATAATGCCTGTCTGTATCCGATTACTTTTTTACCATCCTGCGGCAGGTTAGGCAGTTCTCTTGAACGTGCTCCTGTTGCAATGATGATATGGTTTGCTGAATATTCGGTTACTTTACCGTCTTTGTCTGTAACAGAAACTTTTTTACCTTTCTGAACTTTAGCAGTACCAAGAATTACATCAATCTTATTCTTTTTCATCAAGAATTCGATTCCTTTGCTCATTTTGCTGGCTACACCACGGCTTCTCTGGATTACATTGGGAAATTCAAAGCTTGCTTCTACTTTGTTTAATCCATAATCTTCAGCATGGTTAATATAATGAAAAACCTGAGCAGATTTCAATAAAGCTTTCGTTGGAATACAACCCCAGTTAAGACAGATTCCTCCTAAATTTTCTTTCTCGATAATTGCGGTTTTGAAACCCAACTGTGCTGCTCTGATTGCAGTAACATATCCACCAGGACCACTTCCAATGACAATAATATCGTAATTCATTATTTTAAAAATTTTTATGCGAATTTAAGGAAAAAATTTTGATGTTTCATGGTCTGCTGTTCCATATTTCACTGAACACAAATCCTGTTTTATCAATAACAGGCTTAAAATACAACAGGAAACCTCCTGTTTTTGTTTTAAACACAGAGATTTAATTTTAGTATATTTCACTTTTCAGCATATCCCATAAATGGGATTTATTATTAATAAATAAATTTTAACATCCTATAAATAAATATAATAGCGTAATTTTTCATATTTTAGTGTTAAATATAAAAATATGAAAACGAAGATTATTATTTCCCTCATTTTACTTTGGGGTATTTTTTCAAAAGCACAAGTTGGTATTAATACTCAGACACCCAACAGTACTTTAATGATCAACGGATCATTAGGGGCCCATTACAAAGAGGTTACTGCAGTATCGTACAGCATTATCGCGACAGATCATTATCTTACCTATAACGGATCTGCCAATACCACATTTACGCTTCCGGTAATCGGAGCGGGAACTTCCAGCTTTACGGGCAGGATTTATAAAATCAAAAATATATCGGCCTTCGATATTACTCTTCAGGCATCCAGTGGTAATACATTGAGAGTAGACAACAACCCCGTCACTTCTTTCACCATTCCCACAGGAGCTTACGCAGAAGTGGTGAATAACAGCAATACTACTGCGGGAACCTGGGATTTATCGTTCACGGTATTGCCTAAGCCTAACAATGTTGAGATTTTTGGAGTTCAGCTTTCTATTCCTCCGCATAAAGACGGAACTTCCCCTGTGGCGGACTGGATTAATCATAATGTCAGTACATATGATACAGGAACAGGAACAAACGCGTGGTGGATAATCAGTAAAACCTCTACACCTTACGCACACACAGCGGATTACTCAAATGCGAGCAGAATGACTCTTGTTTATGAATATCAGGGGCCTCCATTCAATGTGAATAATATGTACCCTATACTAACCGCAGGAAATAACTCTAGTTTTCCGGACGTGTTTACGGCTTCTTTTGTGAGTCTAGCCAATAGCGGACCGGGCGGAAAAACCCGGCTTACGGTTTCGGTAGCCCGTATTGACTTTATCGGGAACAACGGATCCAACAACAGTAACTGGACAGGAACATTTCTCCTTAATCTTCTTTTGGCCAGAAAGGTGTATTAAAAGCTTATATAAAATACAAGAGCAGGACTTTTCGCCTGCTCTTTTTATTTATTAATGGAAAACCTGCGTTATTTCATTCTTTTAAGCAGCTGTTTCTGACTTTGATATTTTTCATTGAGTGCCTGTAATTGTGCTCTTTTCATCTTTTTGGTTAAAAGAGGGTATTTCTGAATCAGCTTCTTTTCGGCTTTATATCTTTTATCCAGCTCACTCATTTTGTGATTAATCAACTCACTTTTTGAAGGATGCGGAGGAACCGGAGGATGTTCCTGAGCAAAAACATTCATAGACAAACCTAATAGCAATACGGTTGAAATAAATAACTTTTTCATGATATTTACATTTTTAGAGAATTTAATTAAATTAATCCTGATTTACTCTAAATGTACATATACCATACCAAAGATAAATTCAATTTCTGGATTATCTCTCAGGGCTAGCTTAAAACGATTAATCTTCTGTTCACTTATTTCTTCATTTGAATAACCATAGCGTATTGTAATGCTGTTCTGTTCTGTGGTATTGTCACCTCAATCTTATCACCGTTCTGCCTCCATTCTATTGTTGACTGAATACCTAAGATCTGTAAAGTTTTCGGTTTAAAGTTTTCGGTTTAAAGTTTTCGGGAACTGAGAATGTAAGGTTTGCTGGAGCTTTATATTCTGCCTTTTCACTGATATGAAAAACATTTACCGTTTTGCCGTCTTTACTCCGGGTGTAGTAAAGATCTCCCTCATGATAGGGGGCAATACCTCTCGTAGCAAAAACTGCAGACTGGTTCTTTTCCATCCAGTTGGAAATTTCTTTCAGCCTGTCATAGACCACCGCATCGTAGTCGCCATTGGGTCCGGGAGCAATATTCATCAGATAATTACCTCCTCTGGATATGATCTTAATTAGGGTTTCAATGATTTTCTGGGAAGATTTATAATTGTCGTTGGGAACATAGGAAAAGGAATCTCCCATCGTAATACAGCTCTCCCAGGGAATAGAAAGGGCATGTTCAGGAACGGCCTGTTCAGGAGTTATGTAATTTTCCCATTTTCCGGGAACAGTGCGATCTACAATAATAATTCCCGGCTGATTTTTCCTCGCCATCTTCCCGATTTTATCCATGTCAATGTCCTGTTCTACTTTAATGGTCCTCTGCCATTCCACTGCAGGATCAATGGTGTGAAAAGGTCTTACCCAGCCGCCGTCCAGCCATAGAATATCAATTTTACCATAGTTGGAAGTAATCTCATTCAGCTGGTTGAAAGTGAATTTTTTAAAGCTATTCCATCTTTCGGGATATTTCTTGGGATCGTAATTGACGTTTCTGTCTTTTGGCGGAAAATAGGGCCACCAATAGTTTTCGGAGTGCCAGTCGGGTTTTGAAAAGTAAGCCCCAATCTTAAATCCGTCATTCCTGAAAGTATTGAAGATCTCTTTGGTAACGTCCGCTTTGGGATTTTTTGAAAAAGGAGTTCTGGGAGAAGTAATTTTATAATCAGATTCTTTGGTATCGAACATGGCAAATCCGTCGTGGTGCTTTGTAGTGAATACCACATATTTCATTCCTGCCTTCTTTGCAGCATTTGCCCATTTTTGAGGATTGAACCCGATGGGATTAAAGGTCGTCTGCAGGTTTTCGTAGTTTTTCACGTACTCATTATATGATTTTCCATGCTCCGGCTTTCTCTGCGTCCAGGATTCATCTTCCGGGCAAAGGCTCCAGCTTTCCACAATTCCCCATTGGCTGTATGTTCCCCAATGCATAAACAGTCCGAATTTAAGATCCTGCCACTGTTCCAGATTCTGTACCACAAGAGGATCATCCGGCTTAACGTAGCCCTCAGAAACATTGTGCACCTGAGAAAAAAGCACAGACGAAATAAGAAATGACGACAGCAAAAAGGTCTTTGACTTCTGTTTGATGAGCATAAAGGATTCGTTTTCTGCTAATTTAATCATCCCTTCATTAATTGGCAAGTTTAACTTCTGAGCAGATCTTTCAACGCCGCCTCAAGGTTGAAATAGGTAAACTGAAAACCGCTTCTCATCATTTTTTCAGGGTATACATTTCTACTTTTGAGCAGCAATTCGGTTTCCGTTCCTAAGAATAAAGAGGCTATTTCCAGTTGCCAGACCGGAGCGTTTAATCCGAAAGGGACTTTCAGCAGTTTCCTCATTGTTGCCATCAATTCTTTATTGGAAACGGGTTCAGGGGATGTTATATTGATCACGTCTGAAATATCTTCGTGTCTGATGATCCAATCTACAGCCCAGCAGAAATCATCAATATGAATCCAGCTTACTTTTTGTTCTCCCCTTCCCTGCTTTCCGCCCAGCCCTAGCTTTGTAATCATTCTCAATTTTGGGAAAGCACCACCGTTACGGCCTAATACAATAGAAGTTCTTAATGCAACTTTTCTTACCTCTTCATTCTGAACGCTGAAGAATTCTTTCTCCCAGCTTTTGCAGATATTCATGGAAAAATCGTCTCCGATAATTCCGTTCTTTTCAGTATTCAGCTGAGTTTCGGAATGGGTATAAATGGTTGCAGAGCTTGCATTCAGCCAGATTTTAGGTTTTATCTTACACTGGTTAATAGCATCCTGAAGGATTTTCGTACTGTTGATCCTTGAAGTGTAAATTTCTTTTTTGTTTTTGTCGTGGTATCTGCAGTCAACAGATTTTCCGGTGAGATTGATCAGCACATCAGATCCATCAAGAACATTCTGCCATTCACCTAACTCTGATGCATTCCAGTAGATTTCATTTTTCCGTTTCGGATTTCTGGTCAGGATAAATACCTGATCTCCTTTTTCGGTAAAGTATTTTTCAAGGTTTTCTCCGAGGAATCCGGTTCCTCCGGCTATGATGATTTTCATGGGATCTAGGGTTTAAAGTTCAAGGTTTAGGGTTTAGGGTTCAAGGTTTAGCGGTTAAGAATTTAGATACTGGTTTCCAAAGAGGGTTTTCAGATTTTTCTGAGGTGTTTTTTTGTTTTCACCTGAATTTCTGATCCTTCCGCAAGCATTACGGAAACAGGTTTCTGATGGTTTAGGCATTCAAAATCGGTTCCGTATATTTTGCTGAAACAGAGGTTCAGCTGATGATCTTTTACACGATAATGATCCCATTTCGGATGACAGACCTCATATTCCGAAGTGCTATTTTCCCGTTTGGTAAATCCGTAATAATGTTCGGTAATAAATTCAAATTCTGAATTGGCTTCCATTTTTAAAAGTTGGTTTTCTGCAGTTATTTCAATGGAATGCCAGGTTTTGTCTTTCCATGAATATTGAATGAGCAGCTCATTATCTTTTTCATACATCTTATTTTTCATCGGCATCGTGGTATAATTTTCTTGATAAACGGAATTCGCTACAAAGCTGAGGGCAGGTTTGGGAACAATTTCTTTAATGAAAACCACTCCCCTTTTCCAGATTCCGTTTTCTTTCTTTTTTACATAAAATCTGAGGTTTACTTCTTCAAAATTTCGGTGAAACGGAATAGGAAGGCCAAGCAGCTTAGTATTCAGGAACATAAATCCGACCAGGCTTACATAGCATTTATTCTGATAAAAATCGAGCTCAGTACCTTCTGGCAGGTATTTTAAAAGAACTTCAGGGTTGATATCGTAATTGATGATGGCCAGTTTACGCCATTCTGCTTTTAAAAAGTTCATTTTTTTAGGTTTTAATGGTTAAAATAGGATTTACAAACTTCCCTCTGCAGCTTTCCTGATGAGTTCGTTCCGTTGGAGCAGAAATTTTCTGAGATAGCTTTTAAGAAAAAATTTGCTGAACATTTTCCCTATTATTCCCAATGGTGATTCAAACTCAAAAATGTCGACCATCAGGGTATCTTCCTTTTTAACTTTAAAAATATGCTGGTGTTTCATACTTTTAAAAGCTCCCTCCAGCATGGTATCTGTAAAGTGATAAGGCTTTTCCATACTGATGATTTTTGAAGTGAGAGACTGGTAAATTCCCAGATGTTTTGCTCTCCAGGTTACTGTCTCATTTTCTTCAATGAGTCCGGAAGTCCGTCCTGCAATTGCTTTCTCATGGGTTCCTGCTGTAGATTTCTGGTGCAGATCTATATCTCTTGCAAGGTCAAATACCTTCTGAATATCTGCTTTGATCAGGGTTTCTAAATAGATTCTTTCTATCTTTTAAAAGGTTTGTTTTTTATCCAGTTCAGGGAGGGCTTTATCAATTCGTGCCGCCAGTTCAGGCAGCTTAATGGTAGGAACTGCCGGAAACAGATGATGCTCCATATGATAAAACATGCTGAATGTGAGCTTATTTTTCCAGAATCCGCGCTGGGTTCTTGCCACATTTGGATGTTCATGGGTATCGTGGTGAACCGTCCATACCGCAAAAAAAGCCATTAAAAATTCTCCGAAGATCATCACAAGGATATGATAGATCAGGAAATGAATCTGTAAATAAAAGGCTACTGCTGCAAAAACGACGATTGAAATCAGTTCAAAGATCATTTTCATCCTGTAATTTTTATTGGCCAGCCTGAAAGTGACCCAGTGAATCAGAAACATATGCTTAGGACCATACAAGACGGCTTCATACCATTTCATAGAAGCAGATTTCCCTTCATAATCTTCTTCGGAAAGGCAGTATTTATGGTGTCTTATATGGTTGAATTTTACTGCGTGGATAGAAGCCATCATTAAAATACTGTTGAGATACATGGACAGCCAGGTGAGGAATTTCCCTGTTCCGAGCGAATTGTGAAAACCGTTGTGAACCTGTCTGAGAGCAGTCAGAAAATAAAATCCCGAAAACGGAAGGGCTGCCCAGTAATATCCGTGATAAGCCAGAAACAGCGAAATAAAGAACCATGGAAGACTGATATTATTTTCAATCAGCATTTCCTTTGTGGAAAGAGATTTCAGGTCTTTCCATTCTACTTTTTTGATGAGTTCGGCATGATTCATTTTTTAGTTTTTTAAAGGTTAAGCAGAATAAGTAAGGCTAAAACGGTCATTCTGAATATCATCCATGAAAGGGTCGGGAGAAGGCTTAGTTTTAAAACCCTGCATCTTCTCAGGTGTTCCAGGAACATAGTGAATACGACTATTCCAAAATAAATTATGGCAGAAACAGAGGTCAGATTCAACAATAAGGCGGGGATCAAAAGCAGCGTACCGATCAGGGAAACGGTCATCATATTTCCCAGATAGTCCCAGATCCGGTTTTTTAAATAAGCTTTTAAAAATAAGGCCTGCCAGACGATCTGTCCTAAACAAATCATTAATTCTCTCCAAAAATTCTGACCAATGCCTAATCCCAGTTTTGCAGAAAATATACTTAGAACAGTAGATGAGAACAGGACTACAAAAACCATGTAAGCCAGTCTGTATTTCAGGTTAAAATCAGGAGTACAGGCCTGTTCCGTATGATCTTTTTGTGAAGGAATAATCTGTTTTCTATTGTAGGAAACAAAAGAATACATTTTTCTGAAAACCCAGTACAATGGCTGTATTCTTGCCACTTTTCCCAACAAAGGAAATGAATTTCCGATAATCAGCAGCAGGCTGTCCAGGCCGTACACAACCTTGTTATTTTCCTGGTTGATTAATGCAATTTCATTTTTGGCACGGTGGAAATCGATCAGTTTTCTGTTTTTTAAGCTTAACTCCGTAAATGCTTCCCGGCCGTTTTCATCAAGCATGCCGCAACTGGTAAAACCTTTGGAATAAATGCTGCACATCGGACATTCATTGTCGTAGATCAGGGTATGTTTTTTTAAGGTTTTCATGATTCTGAGTTATAGAATTGATATTTTTTATAGCAGTAGTAAATGTATATAGCAGTCATAACCGGGCTGTATATCAGAGAAGACATTAATACATACAGTAGAAAACCAGGATATTTAATGGTATTTCCAAACAGAAAAAAGACCAGCAAAATCATCCAGACCGGGAGAATGAGTATTCCGTAGGCAATATATCCCGGAGATTTTTTTTCTTTTAAAAACAGCCTTATCAGAAAGCTGATCAGCTGTGAGCCTCCCACAATAAAGTAAAAACGTAAAGCTCCCATATCCTGAAATCCGTTAATTAAAGACAGGAATCCCACTACCAGGGCGAAGATCTGAACAAAATAATCAATCTTTGTAAACGTTTTCATCGTGATTCATTTCAAAAATTAATAAATTCACCTTTTGATTTATTGGTGTTGTATCTCAATTGGTATTACATTTTCTTTACATGCAGGATTTCAATAAGATCCAGATATCTTTTATGAGTCAGAACCGATAAGTCTTCACTGATAAAATGTTCCTTAAGATTTTGAAGACCTTCATACTGATTGATATAATGAAATAATTCTTTAAACTCTTTTCCAAAGATCTTTGAAACAAATATTTCGATATAGCATTTCACACAGCTGAATCTCCATGGAGTTTTGGGTTTCACAAATTCTACAATGATGATCTCCCCGTTTTTGTCAATGATCCTCGAAAGTTCTTCTGCGAAAAACTGTTCTTTTTCTTTTTCAATGGTTTTTGTTCCGTAAGAACACAGGATAATGTCTATGGAACGATCCTGAATCCCGTTGCTGAAAAAGTCATTTTCAATCTGCTTTATAGAGTAGCGTTCTTTAAACTCTGAGGATAATTTCCTGTTCATGGCTGAAGAAAAATCAAGGGTTACAATATGGGTATTTTTATTAGGCTTTTGAATATACCTGAGATTTTCTCCCTGCCCGCTCATTAGGTCCAGTACCCTTTTATCACTATAATTTTTCACTTTTCTCACCGCCATTTTTCTGAATAATCCTGTAAAACCTAAGGAGGCGATTTCGTTGATATAATATTTTGGCTGGATGTGGTTAAAATAGGTTTGCAGATCAGTCATGGTCAGATTGGTTTTTAATGGAATTCAATACGTGCCCCTGCATTTTATCCAGGATATAATTGGACCATTTTTTCCAGTACCATTGTGGAGCAATTTTATAGCTGTACTGGGTTTTCGCAGTTATTTTTGTTTTGTTTTCTGAAAGTTTTTCCAGGGAAATTTCACCGTAATCTACAATAAAATAATCATGTAAATGTTTGGCATCAATATCTTCATAAGGACTTACCTCCTTCATAGGAATAGTTTGATTTTCAAGGGAAAATTTCACTTTTTTGTTGTCTATGAATTCATTAATGTTCAGGTTGATCTTATCATTATTGGTTGTACAGGTATAAACAGACTTGCCGTTATGTTCCGTCAATTTTATGCTTTGAGGATAGCTTACTCCTTTTTCAAATAAAACGAAATCAGGTTTGTTGAACTTAACTTCGGTACTTAACAGCTGCCATACTTTCTCTGAAGGAGCATTGACAATCATTTCTGTAGTCACTGTATCCTGGATGGGTTCTGTATACGTATCAAAAATATAGGAAGCCGGATTAATGATAAGAAAAAACAGGAGAACACTGCCGGTATACCTTGCTTTATCCAGGCTTCCAAGGATTAATCCCACAGAATATCCTACCAGTACAGCAAAAGCGATAAACGGAAGTGCCATAATGATACAAATGGCTCCTTCTATACCGCAAACAATCAGAATAACGGATAAAATGACCAGACCTCCTGCAATTTTTGCAGACATCGTAAGAATCTTTCCTATGCTGAAGTCTTTAAAATACTTTAAATATCCAATGATAAATCCAATAGAAATAGGAATGGTAAGGAACAGTGTAATTCCATAGCTCCCATTTTCTATCAACAGGAACCAGGCAATAATAATCAGGGCAATGATGGTGAAAACCAGCAGGTAAAGATGTTTTTCAAATAGTTTTGTCATGGCTTTTGTTTTTAAGTTTTAAAAATCAGATTTTTACAAAATAAAAGATCAGAAATAAATGAATGATTAAACTTTTCATAATTTTTATTTATTTTATACTTTCAGTAATTTTTGAAAACAAATCTGAAATAAAAAAGGATGAATATCCTCTTCTATTTTAACAGGTTGGTGATCTTCCCTACCAGCCAGTGATCGTCGCTTTTTATCGCCAGATCCATAATATTGCTGATCTTATTGGTTACTGAACTGAAATCCCCCATCAGCTTTATAAATTCTTTTGCTTCGGCAGAATCCTTGTCTTCAATGTTTTTCAACTCCTCCAAAAAAGCAATCACAGGATCAATTTCTCTTTTTCTACGTTCTTTGGTGATTTGCTTAAACAGATACCAGACATCTTTTTCTGCAACAAAATATTCTTTCCGGTCTCCTTTGATCAGCTCTTTTCTTACAATTCCCCAGTCAATTAAAGCCCGGAGATTCATATTGGCATTTCCTCTTGAAATTTCCAGCTGCTCCATTACCTCATCAGTAGAAAGCGGCTTTCCGTTCGCCAGAAGCAATGCATGAACCTGAGCCATGGTACGGTTGATCCCCCAATTGGTAGCAAAGGTTCCCCACGTCTGTATATACTTTTCTTTTGCTTCTGAAAGCTGCATTGTTCTTTCTTTTAAATTTCTGTTACAAATCTAATTAAATATTTTGAATTTTCAATAATTTTTGAAAGTTAATTTTATTTTCTTTCTCTTTTTGTCTGTTATTAAATGAATGAATGTTAGAAAAACGCAGTGGTGCAAGGGTTTTAGACCATGATGATTCTTTTAAGCCGCAAAAAAAAATCAAAGATTTTCAGCAAGGTTTTACCATGACCTTCAATTCTTATATGTTGAAATAAAGATCTGCCTAATCTGCAAAATTTGCGAGAGAATAAAAAAAAAAGCCTTTGCTAAGTGCTAACGCCCTTGCCTCCTATAAACATCCAGCATAAAAAAGCTTAGCGTTTTTCCAACAACATTCAATCTAAAAATCTGTGTCATCTGTGGGACACAAAAAATCCCGGATCATGTCGACCGGGATTCATATTATTCTTTCATTTGATTTTAATATTCAATTTTTGCTGTTACCCCCTGATTCCAGAATTTGGACTCCGGCATGTAATACATATAGACATTGCTGGATTTTCCGGTGTACTTCCCTGCGAATTCCACTTTCAGATCAAGGTTGATTACTTTGGTTTCTCCGGCATCAAAATGTTCCCAATACAAAACCAGATAATTATCGAAAATCTCATAATAAGAGATCTGCTTTTTATCGATAAGATCTTTCAGCAGAGCATTTTGTAGTGTCAGTCCCGCGGGAATACCAATTTTTGCAGTTACCATCGGCAGAGGTCCGTTGATTTTATTTTTAACGCTTACCGTCATTCTGCTGGTCTCTCCTACTTTTGAAATTCCCTGTTTTAATCTGGTTTCCAGTGTTACCGGAATATCTTTGCTTTCAGGAGCCTGAAGTGTGTAATATTCATATTCCAGCTTGTAAGGCAGTCCTTTCTGAACTGA
The DNA here is from genome assembly GCF_009602705.1 of Chryseobacterium vaccae. Taxonomy (NCBI): domain Bacteria; kingdom Pseudomonadati; phylum Bacteroidota; class Flavobacteriia; order Flavobacteriales; family Weeksellaceae; genus Chryseobacterium; species Chryseobacterium vaccae. The sequence continues at coordinate 1,517,404 of NZ_VSWH01000001.1, forward strand.
AGCGTCATAATCTATTTTAATTTCATTCTGTCCGGTTTTGTAGGCCGAAGCGAGGCTCAGATCCGGTTTTGTTTTTACCCCGTTGATGGTAATAACCGGTCTCTGTATACCGTATAATTTTTCATTTTTTGCAAAGAAATCAGATAAAGCTTCCAGAGCCAGTGCCGTAGCCTGTGTAGACCCGAAACCGTAATATCCGCTGTAATTAATGAGCTTATCAACAGCTTCTGCAATTTTCAGCTGGTTCAGTTTTTCATCTTTCTGCAGTGCCATGATGTACAGCGATAAAGTTTCTGCTTTGGCGGAAAAGCCTCCCGAACCGGTAAAAGTTGTTTCTGTTTTCAGCTTATCATTTTCATACTGTTGATTCAGAAGGGTTATCAGTTCCTGGTAATCGCTGTCTTTATTGAAATGGGCCGCAGCATTAGTCATTAAAGCCAGCTGGTACGAATCTCTGGTCGATTTTGCTTTATCCAACGCTGTTTTATAAGCCTGATCTAATCCTTCCTTTATCCCTGATTTAGAAAGTGCATAGATTACATATAGATTCCTGGACCATGCATGCTCATTAAAAGGACGTTGTATTTCATAGCTTTTTCTCACTTCGAAAACTCCGTTCTGATTTTTCTTAGATAAAATAAAGGAGGTCAGGTTCTGTATGATTCTCTGGTCAATAGGAACGTATTTTTTCAGGTCTTTAAATTCCAGCAGGGCAAACGCAGATACCGCAACATCAGACTCCGAAGAACTGAAATATCCGAAACCGCCGTCTTTTCCTTTATAGGCAAGCATTTTCTGAAAGCCTTTCCTCATATTTCTTATCACTAAAGCTTCTGTTTCTGGTGTTATCCTTTTAATTGCCCTGAGATAATCAAGAATAAAAATATTAGGATATACGGTTGATGAAAGTTGCTCAAAACATCCGTGAGGTTCCCGTTTCAGTCTTTCAAGATCTTCAAACAGCTGAAGGGCTGTATTATCAAATATCATATAGGAAGAAGAAAAACTTCCGTTGATATAATCCGGAATAACCGGCTGTATGTTCTCGGCCTTATTGCTGATCAGGGCATAATGATGCGGAAATCCTTTTTCTCCCACATTCAACGGAAAAATTGCTGTTTCCCTGAAATCTCCAGACTGTACGGCAAATTGTATATTGGAACTGATGACCTCATCCGTCTGCATTCTGACCAGCATTCTTCCGGATTCCAGTGGTTTTAAAGTAATAATACTGTCGAATTCTATTAATTTAACCCGGTTCGGTACAATAACGTCCAGCTTCATTTTCCGGGTTTCTGACGAATTGTTTTTGATAACAACAGGAATGGTCATCTGGTCTGTTCTTGTCAGGTACTGTGGAATTTTCGCATCAATGGCGATCAGACTTTGTACGGCGTAGGTGATTTCATCCCTTCCAATTTGTCCGGTTCCGGAAATTCCTTCTGTCATGATCCTGAATGTGGAATTGGCATCAGAATTATAAAATTCAACTTTGGCTTTTCCGTTCTTATCGGTTTCCACTACCGGATTCCAGTACAGGGTTTCCCGATAATCAAAACGATAAGAGGTATTGGTATTTTTGTAGACAGGATAAGAAAAATTTCTGCTGTACGAATAAGACAAAAGGCTGTCCCTCGGAACAGCCATTACGGCATAGTACGTTTTCGGGGTAATATCAACATTAAGCCCAGATCTTTTATTGCTTAAAGAATTGATAATCACCACCCCATTCACAGCCCTGCTTCCGTACACAGAGGTTGCCACAGCATCCTTCAGAATGGTTATATTGCTGATGTCATTAGGATTAATAACTGTTTTAAAATTCTCCACCGGCACTCCGTCTACAATAAACAGAGGGGTTTTATTTGAGATTGAAGTCGTTCCTCTGATCCGCAGGTTGATCATACTTCCGGGCTGCCCGTTTGAAGAATTTACTGTTATTCCGGCCACTTTACCACTCACAAGAGAAGCTAAATCCGGATTTTGCAATTCTTCTGCTTTGACAGTCGTTACAGCTGCTGTAAGATCCTTTTTTCTCACCATACCATATGAAACCACTACCACTTCTTCAATATGGGAGCTTCTGATGGTATCACTCTTAGTGCCTCTGCCTCTTGACCTATAAGGTCTTTCCCTCTGATCTCTGGAATCTGTTCTTGAAGCTTCAATGTTCGTTTGTATCGGTTGTGGTTCTGCCTTCAGTTTTATAGTTCCTGCCTCTTTCAGTGCTTCTTTTACCACCTCTTCCACATTTACGTTATTCAGAGATTTTTTTGCCAAAGGATTGACAGCCAATCTGTAAGACAGAATCCTGATTTTAACCTCCTGTTTCGGCTGAAAAGATTTGGCAATCAGCTTGTAGTCATACGATTGTTTGAGATCGGAAAAATAAAAAGTTCCTTCGTTTGAAGTTTCCTGTTTCAGCACTCTGTTTCCTTCCACCAGATAGATGTCTGCTTTCACAGGGTTTCCTTTTTCATCTTCTACAACTCCGTAAATAGGATTCTTTTTTTCGGGAAGGTATTTGTATTTCTGATTTTTAATCACTTCCGGAACCAGCTCAAAATACCGATATCCGTTGGTAAGCATAACCAGATCAAGACTTTTCTTTGCTTTTTCTTCTTTTTTATCGAAATAAAACTGGGGCTTTTCTATTTTCCCTTTCAGTTCAGAATCCATGAGGAGCCATGAAAGAATATGATTCTGCTTGTCATCTGCATAAGTCCATAGTTTATCATCCACGACGCTCATCGCAAGATTGGCAGGAATTGGTTTTCCACTGTGGTCTGTGGTTTCAATATCCAGAACTACTTTTTCTCTTGGAAGATAATGCTTCTTTACCGGTTTTATCTTAACGTTCATCTGCCGGTCTTCATTGGTGAAAACAATCCGTTCTGCAAGGGGTTTTTCTCCGTCAAATACCGTAAATCTGCTGATTCCTGCCGGAAGTTCATTTTCCGGAATTTCAAAACGGTTCTGGCCTTTTTGCAGAGAAAGCGACTGGCTGTAGATCTCTTTTTCACGGAAACTGCCTTTCACCACAACATTTCTGCTATCTGTGGAAGTAATGGTGAAATAGATCTTCTGATGATCTTTCCGGAGGTTAAAAACAATACCAGTATCCTGAGCTGTCGGAAGCGGAAAAGTTTGTGAAATATTCTCAGGCCGGGCCACTTTTGCATAATACGTCTGTCCTTTTTCAGGGGTTAAAACGAAGCTTCCCATTCCGAAGTTGTATGCTGAAGCTTCAGCTACTTTCTGGTGATTCTGGTTATAGATTTCCAGCACGGCATCAACAGGTTTTTCAAATTCATCTATAATTTTGAATGCTATATTCTGCTCTGTTCCATTGATAAAAGTTCCTCCTTCCGGCATGAATTTCACATCCAATTTATTGAGAACTACCGGAATATTTCTTGAAATGGATTCTGTAAATCCATCAAAAACCACTTTGATATTCAGAAGTGCATCTGATGATGTTAAAACTTTGGGAAGATTAAATTTAAGCTGTTTTTTTCCTTCTTTATCTGTTATCAGGCTGCCTTCTGTCACATTTTCTCCGTTATGCATCACGGTGTAATATGCTTCATAGAAAGGGATTGGCAGGTTGGCAAGGCTTCGTATTGAAAAATCGGCAGTTACCTCATCTCCTGCTCCATATCCTTTTTTAGGGAAATCAAGCTTCATCAGAATTCTTGGTGAAACCACTTTTTGAAGGGTAATCTCTTTTTCAAAGGCATTTTTTCCCTCTTCATTCTGCATCCAGCCTGTAAATGCCCTGATTTTGTAAATTCCCCCCTTCATATCCTCACTGAAATGAAAAGAACCTTCTGACCAGCCGTTGGTAATTTCATATTTATTTTTTGAAATAACGCTTCCGGACGGATCAATCAGTTCAAAATTCACCACACGGCTCTGGTCTGCGGGAAGATTATTTTCTGCCTGTACCGTGTAGATTTTAAAATACATTGTCTCACCGGGTTTGTAAAAAACATGGCTGGTCTGTATATACGTTTTTTCTTTTTCGAAATCTTTAAACTGCTTCTGCGCTTTCAAATCCATTGAAAACAAAGTGAAGAGCAGTACAATATATGCTGTAAATCTGAAATTCATACTTTTAAAATTGAAATGAAACCATACATCCGAAAGTCTTGTAGGAAGGGAGATTGAAGAAATCAAGGCCTCTTCCGTTATCCAGATCATAAAAATTCTGGTTAGGATCTGCCCCCTTATTCGCCTGCCAAAGCAGAATATTATTCACATAAAATGTTATACCAAGTCCTCTTTTAAACCGCCCGACATTGAACTTTCCGGTCAGCGAGATGTTACTGATCCTGATGTAATCTGCTTTCTGAACATAGTCTTCCGCTACTCCCAGATAACCGTACCTCATCCACCGGTTCTCTGAAACATTCTGCCCGGAATCATAGAAATCCACCGGGATCTGATTGGTATTTCCTCCTGCATTCACTCCCTGGAAGACATAATTTTTGATATTTCTGTCTTCACCAGAACTTTGGGAACGTCCGTAATAATCAAGTACCGCCTGCGTTCCGTTCCAGATCTGACCACCTTTTTTCCATTCCCAGTTAATATCCAGTGTCAACATCTTATAGTTCAATGTATGGTTGAATTTCATAATAAAATCGGGAGTGGGATCGGCAATAATTTTCAGGCCATCTGCTTTTTTGGGATACCCGAATTCGTCAATAATCAGCTCTCCTGCAGCATTTCTTTCAAAATAACTTCCCTTTACCGCACCCAGAACCTCTCCTTCTGACAATGTCTTGTAAATATCTCTGAATCCTGAAACAGCTAATCCGTTATACCCTGGATTTACGCTGTTTACAACATCTTTATACTTAAAGAAAGAAGCCTTATTAGTCGTCGTAAAATCGGTTCCCAGATATAGGTTATTGTATTCGGCATTGACTTCAAAGCCGCTGTAGGTATGGTCTGCTACATTTTTAAGCTGCAGTCTGTTGTTTTCAAAAACAGGGAAAACATCATCAGTTATTTTTCTGTTAAAATATTCGGCATCAATATTCAGGTGACGGCCTGCCGTGTAAACAACCCCTACTTTTCCTTCTCTGCTGTTGATATTGGAAAGATTACGGAACGTTTCTGCTTCAAGCACCGGAAAATACTGATAGGCATCCTGAGCATTCAGCCTTGTGGTGGTATAAGAGGCATAGGATCTTGTAATTTCCGGTTCTGAACTCAGCTGGGTATAGCTTCCCAGAATTTTGAAGCTTGTATCGTACCAATCAAAGATCTCATCAAAAAGCAGGTAAGCACTTAGCTTTGGAAGCCAGTAGTTATTTTGAGTTGAAGTATTTGATACGTAAAAAGCATTTCCTGCATTAAATCCCGCTCTGAACCCCCGATAGCCTTCATAATCAAATTTATAATTCAGAATATAATCCTGTGAAGTTCTCTGATAGGCATATTTTGTCTGAGTAAGACTGTTATATACATCGGTTTCCCTGTTATTCAGAATAAAATTAAAACTTAATACGCTTTTATGATTGTAATCTCCCAGAGAATAAGAACCCTGAACGTTGGAATAATAAAGTCTGTTTTTCTGTTCCCTGCTGTTATAGGTGCCGTTTACAAAGCCATACGTGGAAGGTTTATAAAGATCTGTATTTCTGAAAGCATCATTTTCATAAGTCTGACTGATATTCAGTTTCCATTTATTCCAGTTTCTTGACAAATCAAAGCTGAACTGTCTTCTCTGGTCTCTGTAATTGTATTTGTTGTTCTGATTCAACAAAAAATAAGGATTGTCTGCCGACTGGCTGTAGCTTCTTTGGGTGTCGTCCGGGAGCATACTGTTCTGAGCATTAGAAAAAGAAACCGGAGTCAGCAGTGAATTTTGATAAACCCTATTATAAAGTCCGATCCGGTTTGAATTCACCGCTTTATTATCGTCATAATTGAAACCAAAATTCAGGGAAAATTTAAGAATATCTGCATTCAGTTTGGTTTTGAACGAGTTAGAAATATTATACTGATCAGCAAAATACATCATATCTTTCTGCTGACCCAGATCGACGGACAAACGTAATTTTTCGTAATATCCTCTTTTCAGAGCGGTACTCAATTTAAGCTGGTTATTATACCCAACAACTGTTTTGAAGATATCATTACGATAGGCTTTTGCCGGAGGCATTCCATTGGTTAAAGGAATCAGTCTGCCACTCACATCATACGGATAAGGCTGATGATCATATCCCAACGAAGAAATATCAGGACCAAAGCTGAACATTTCCCCTGTTTCAGGACCTCTCCATATCAGCTGTCCACTTTCTGAACGCCCCTGTACATAACGGTTTTGGGTCTCGGGAATTGAATTTCTATTTTTAATATCAAAGGATGTGGTAAAGCTCCCGTTAAAGACAAGATATTTTTCCGGCTGACTTTTTATTTTGTAAGAGTTTTCGCCTGTTTTACTTATCCTTCTTACCTTGGGAGAAGAATATCCTGAATTGTAATCTCCGTGGGTGAATGTTTTCGAATTCTCCAGACTGAACTCATCTTTAAATTCTTTGGTAACGAGACTGTCATAAGCACCGCTTCTGATGTTGTTCACACTTTCTCTCCCAATATGATCTTCTAAAATCTTTTTGAGCTCCTGAGTTCTACCTACTATGAATCTACTTTTGCCATTGTTCCAGGTCAGAGTATCATTCTCTTTAGCTTCAATAATGGCAAAACCTCTTTCATCGGTAAGTTCATAAATCCCATTATTTTTATTATGAATCTTTAAAAAATTCCTTGGTTTATCTTTCAGGTCTAAAAATGTTCCTGAATAATAGGTGTTTTGTGAAAACAAGAAATTAGCCGCCAATGGCAGGAGTGTCAGATAAATTTTCTTCATACATGGTTATCTGTTTAAAAGTAAAGAAAAAAAAGAAATCTCCGAAGAAATTTCTCTTTTTTTGTCATTAATTTTTAATCACTTTAAAGGTTTCCCAACGGTCATTGAACCTCATTCTTATCAGATAAATGCTCTGAGGATATGCCGTGATGTCGATTGTGTTTTTACCTCCTTCCAGCTTCTCTTTTCTCATGATGATCTTGCCAGCCAGGTCATAGACAAACAGTTCATCTACGGCATTTCTGGATTTGATATTGATGAGCCCTTTGGTAGGATTCGGGAAGATGGTGACTTTAGAATCCTCCTGGTTATTGGCTTCTGTTTCCAGTTTTTTATTCAGGTTCTGATTGGTAATTCCGTTCTGGCATTCCGGAAGGGTTGCTCTTTGCAGAATCAGCCTTAGCAGCAGGGCGTTCAGTTTTTCCACTTCATAGGAATCAATCGTCGGTTTTATGTGATGATTTCCTATTCCGCTGTCGTTGGTAAGGAAAGTATACGTTCCGTTGGTCATCAGGGCGAAGGTTCTCATCAGATACTCGGTCTGCTTGTCTGTATCACTTGCTGCAAGAGGAATAATGGTAATTCCTTTTTGGGCAGCCGCTTTTATTTTTTCATAAAGAACGGCAATATTTTCATCAGACCTGTGTGGCGGTGCATCCAGGATCAGAAACATTATTTTCGCTGAATTTCCGCTGCTCCATCTTAATTCATCTATAGAAACCTGCAATGCTTCTACTACGGCTTCCGGGGTATCTCCGCCTCCGCTTGCCTTTTGTTTCTTTATAAAACTGATCAGATCTTCTGCATTCTCAGAAAAATCGAATTTACGGGTTACATATTCATCACCTTTATCCCTGTAAAAAACAGAACCATATCGTACGTCTGTATTCTTAAGGTTTCCTTCTACTTTTTTAAGCACATCCAGAAGCTCAGACTGCAGGTAAGAGATTTCATCCCCCATAGATCCGGTAGCATCTACTACAAAAGCAATATCTAAGTTTCTTTTGATCATACAGGGTTTGTCCAATACAATAAGATTCTGCCCGTTCTTAAATTCCCTTATATTGGTACTGATGGTTTGTCCTGAGCCGTCAGTCAGAGAATATTTTCCTGAAAAATCTCCGCCTTCAGTCATGGGATTGATCCACAGCTCTGCGTTTCCTAAGTTGTCAGAAACCGCTTCCCAGATCACTTCTTTTCTATCATTCAAAAGCTTTACTTTTTCCCCGATCACTGGTTTTTTATTTTTATTCACCAGCTGAACAGACACTCTTCTGTCCGGGAAGAATTTCCAGCTATTTTTATATTCGTTAAGGGTGGGAACGGCAATATCTTTCCAGTACTCCCATTTGGAAAAATCATTGAGTTCTCCTGCTGTCAGCTGTCCTGCTTTCGGAAGTTCTTTTTCCGGCTCAGGATCTTCTTCTTTCTTGGATGGAATTTCTTTAATTTTTTTAAGTTCAGATTCGGACAGGCCTTTCACGGTTGTAACGACCACCACTCCTTCACTGGCTTTGCTTCCGTATAAAGAGGTTGCTTCAAAACCTTTCAGTACTTTTAGTTCTTTGATATTTTTAGAGTCTAAAACATTCAATATCCCCGCTTTCGCATCTATGATTTTTCCGTCTATGACGTAAAGTGGAGATTTCACAGCTCCAAGGCTGCTGGCTCCTCTTATTCTGATTTCAGATCCTTTCTCTCCCGGTGAAGAAACTGACACCCCTGCTACTCTTCCGCTTAAGGCAGAAGAAGCACTCACATCTGATGAGGCGATTAAAGTGCTTGATGAAGCGACTGAGGCTGTTTTTTTCATTCCATACCCTATCATGACTACCTCATCTATACTCCTTTCTTTCAGCGTATCACTTTCAATCCGGGAAACCCTATTTTCTTCATATATTTTTGGAGGTTCCGGCAGATGGCAGGAAACAGGAGGAATAAACGGTTCCGGCACTACTATCGGCTTATATGCTAAAACAGGAGGTTCAATTTCTTTTATTTCTTTCTGAATATTAGCCTTTACCGTACTGTCTATCTTCTGAATATGAGTTCCTGAAGGCTTTTCTTTTGTACTTTTTGCAATCACAGGCTGTGAGGGAAGAACCGTATCTTTTTTATTCAGAAAATAAAAGACTCCCAGACCAAGGATCAGGCTGGCTGCAATTCCATAAGGGAACCATGCCGGAATGATTTTCTTTTTGTTTTCTTTTTTATCCAGTTTTTCTTCAACTTTTGCCCAAACTTTTTCAAAACCAGGAAATCCGGCAGGTTCTTCTGAAAGCTTTGAAGCATCATTGAATCTTTTATCTATATCGTGATTATTTTCCATTGTTGTAAAGTTTAAATGTTTTGACTAACCAAAAGTTCCTGTAGTTTTTTCCTGGCAAAATTGAGCTGGGACTTGGAAGTTCCCTCGCTTATGGAAAGCATGGCTGCAATTTCTTTATGCGGATACCCTTCAATCGCAAAAAGATTGAATATGGCCCGGCAGCCTTCGGGAAGAAAGCTCAACAGGCTGAGGATATCCTTTTCAAAAGAAATACTTTCTGCTGGTGCACCGGATGTTTCTATAAAGCCCTCTTCTAAAGAAACGAATTGTGTCTTCCCTGCTCTTAATTTCTGAAGACATTCATTCACTGCAATTTTTCTGGCCCATGCTTCAAAGGTATCCAGGTTCTGGAGCTGGGTAATCTTCGTGAATATTTTGTAGAAGGTATCTGCCAATACTTCTTCAATATCTTCATCATTTTTCAGGTAGCGTCTGCAGACTGAATACAGCCGGCCCGCCATGGTCTCGTAAACTTTCCGCTGTGCACTGCGGCTGTTACGCTGGCATTCTATTAGTAATTCTCTTTCCATAGTATGGCTTTATACTGATATAGATGCATTAACTTTCGGATAGGTTGGAAACATATTAACTTTTTTCTAAAATAAATAAAGGAAATTCATCAATAAACAAAGAAGACGTAAAAGTCTGATATGCAAAGAAAACCTCTCATTATCTGGTCTTTAAAATCGTTTCTTTGTCTTATAATACCTCCCTATTTATGAAAAATTTTCAGTTTCAAATTTAACTTTTCCCTTTGTAACAAATCTTTACTATGAACGACTATTCATATAAATAATCTTTTTATAGTAATGAAAAATAACAAATTTATGTCATTACTTTTTGTTTTGTCTGCAGGAAGTATGATGTTTGCCCAAGATGATTTGATCAACAAACTAAAAAACAATCACTCTCAAAATGCTAATTTTCAGTTTACCACGTTAAAAGACGTAGGAGCTACTTCAGTAAAAAACCAAGGTTCTTCCGGAACATGCTGGAGTTATTCAGGAAATTCTTTCCTTGAATCTGAAATGCAGAGAATGGGTAAAAAACCAGTAGATCTTGCTGAAATTTTTACTGCCAGAAATTCATACCACGACAAAGCTAAATTATATGTACTGAACAGCGGAGCGATCAGCTGGGGTGACGGAGGTGAACTTCACGACGTGATCAATATGTACAAAAAATACGGAGCTGTACCTCAGGATGTATATACCGGACTAAAAGCCGGACAAACCCTTAATAATTTTAAGGAAATGCAGGAAAAACTTAAACCTGTTCTTGACAGCCTTGTGCAGGCAGGTTCAAAAGGAAAGCTTACGGATAACTGGATGAATTCTGTAGATGCTATCCTTGATGAATACCTTGGAAAAGTTCCTGCTAATTTTACTTACGAAGGGAAAAATTATACACCGAAGACTTTCGCTAAAGAAGTTGTAGGCATCAATCCTGAAGATTATGTAGAAATTTCTTCTTACAAAGATTATCCATACTACCAGAAATTTGTAGTTCCGATTCCTGATAACTGGAGCCACGATTCTGACTGGAATGTTCCGATGAAAGATCTTACAGCAATCATTGACAATGCTGTAAGCAAAGGATATTCTGTAGGTTGGGCTACTGATGTTTCCGAGCCTTATTTCTCTTATAAAAACGGTGTAGCCTATGTTCCGGACATGGATCTGGACCAAATCAACGCGGAGAATAAACAGTCTCTGTTTACAGAACCTAAAAAAGATAAAACCATTACTGAAGATATGCGTCAGAAAGCTTTAAATAATCTTTCTACAACAGATGATCACGGCATGCATATTGTAGGATTGGCTAAGGACCAGACCGGAAAGGAATATTATATGGTTAAAAACTCATGGGGTGTAACCAATGATTTTGAGGGGTATCTTTATGTAACAAAACCTTACGTTGAGTATAAATCTACCGCGATCCTGATTCACAAGAATGCAATTCCAAAAAACATTCTTAAACAATTGAAACCAACCAAAAATATTGGTTTATAAACACAATCACTATTGCCGTTACGGCAGTTTTAGATATTTAAATCTGTTAGTAGTCCGCTCCGTCATCTGGAGCGGATTTTTTTATTAATGATGAGTAATGAAGTTTTCTTCTTTTGAAACTTTTTTGGTTTGGAGATAAAGGTTTCCCACAGATTGCACTGATTACAAAGATCTTTTTATCTCGCGGACTCTAAACGTTATAGATTTTGGAAACCTATAACGTTTTAATTACAAGGCAAACATGTGCAGATCCGCGACAGATTTTTATGCTCGATGATAACGCAGATAAAGCAGTTTTTTTAAACTTAAGTGTTCTTCTAAGGATAAAGTTTATCCATTCAATAAACCATATTGATGGGCTCGTGAACCGGCAATGAATGGATGCAGATAAAAAAATCAACTGCGGCTTTCAGAAATTTCCGAAAGCCGCAGTTTTTAATAAATAGGTGAAAAATTAAATATAAAATAAAGTGTATTGAAATTTTTATGACGGGTAAATGCTAATGGTGACCGTTAATTTTTGTTCCGTAAAGTGAATCTTTACCCCCCAAACAATTGACTGCGAAGCAAATTCACTATTCAATATTCACATTAAAACAGATTCCCCATGCTTTCTGCCGAAAAGTCCAGCAGTTCTTCCATATTTCCGGTTTTGATTTTCTTAACCCATTGATAATCCTGAAGAATAGCACGTCCTACTGCTACCAGATCAAATTCTTCTTTCTCAAGTCTGCGTGTCAGTTCGGTAAGATCTGTTTTTTCGGTTCCCTGTCCTGCAAATGCATTAAGGAAATCACCTTTCAATCCCACAGAACCTACTGTGATTGTTGGCTGCCCGGTGATCTTTTTGGCCCAGCCTGCAAAATTCAGATCAGAACCTTCAAATTCCGGTTCCCAGAAACGGCGTTGTGAACAATGGAAAATATCTACTCCGGCCTCTTTTAACGGTAAAAGCCAGTCTTCCATTTCATTTGGAGTTTCGGCAAGCCTGCTTTTATAATCCTGCTGTTTCCATTGGGAAAGACGTAAAATAATGGTAAAATCCTCTCCTACTGCCGCTCTGATTGCTTTTACAACTTCTACAGCAAAACGGCTTCTTTCTTTAATCGTTTTTCCTCCGTATTCATCAGTTCTGGTATTGGTTACTTCCCAAAAGAACTGATCAATAAGATACCCATGAGCTCCGTGGATTTCCAGACAGTCGAATCCAAGGTCTTTTGCTGATTTGGCAGAAGCGGCAAACTGGGCAATGGTATCCTGAATATCCTCAATGGTCATGGTAGATGCCTTTTCCATTGGAACCAGCGGATAATCCTCTGCCATTCTGGTATCTCCTACATGCCAGATCTGAGGCCCCATTTTGCCCCCATTCTGATGAACAGCATTGATAACGTTTTTCCAGCCCGCTAATGCTTCATTTCCGTAAAAATCCGGGATATTCTGAAGGTTTTTGGAAGCTGGTCTGTTAATGACTGTACCTTCCGAAAGGATCAATCCTACTTCTGAAGCCGCTCTTCTTGCATAATATTCTGCAATTTTAAGAGTTGGTACTCCATTATCAGACTGGGCTCTCGTCATTGGAGCCATAACGATTCTGTTTTTAAGCTCTAAATTTTTATAGCTAAATGGTGTAAACAGTGATTCTGTACTCATTTTGTAATATTTTTTGCTAGTGCATTTTTAAATTGTTACACAAAGTAACTAATAATAGTTTGTTTTTGTATCTTTCATTAAAAAAATAGTGGTAACTTCGCGGTAACCTACAATAGTAACATTGAAGTAACATATGAAATTCCGATTCCATATGATGTTCAAGAAATAAATATCTTTCCCATGAAAAAGAATGAATTGATGCAATACAGCTGCCCTCTTGGCAAGGCAATGTCTGCTTTAGGAAGCAAATGGAAACCCATTATTGTTCTTGTGATCAAGGACCGCAAGCTGCGTTTCGGGGAGCTGGCTGTACGGATTAATGTGATTTCAAGAAAGGTACTGACCGACCAGCTTAGAGAAATGGAAGCCGATGGATTGATCATCCGTGAAGAATTTAAAGAGCTGCCTCCAAGAGTGGAATATTCCCTTACAGAAAAAGGATTGGCTTTACTGCCTATTTTATATAAACTGGAGGAATGGGAAGCACAATATCAGAATAAAGAAATGCAGTCTGAGCATTGCAGTGTATTGAGTAAAGAAGAAAAAAAGATTAGCCTCGCAGATGCTGCAGATTGAGCAGATTTAATTATTTATTCCTTGATATTGAGCTGCCAAAATAATTTTTACCATCCTTGAAAATGTGTGCGATCAGTGGGAAATATTTTTGCTACCAATGCACAAATTAATTTACTGTTTATGTAAAATAGGAGAAAAGAATTAAATGTAAAGTTGATGATTGATACTGATGATTTCAGGATGCAAAGGATAGAATCAACTCCGTTGATTCTATGAGGCTTTGGTTGTCCTTCGGCTATTACAATCTTAGCCTACAAAAAATCTGCGAGAGATATTTCAAAGATTGAGAAGTTGGAAAACTAAAGGATTTTGAATTATTATACTGTTTTTAAGGCGCAAGAAAGCCAAAGGTTTTCGGTAATCTCTTACAATTCAAACTTCATAATGCTTTCATTTATTTTCAATGGAAATAACTTCAATCATTTCTTATCACCAGCATATCGGCAAAAGGAGTGATCTTTTTATTCTCTGATATTTTCAAACCGGCAGAAAAGATTGCTTTTTCCCATTGTTTGCGGCTTAGAAAATGAAAAGCACCTATATTAAAGAAGATAAAATTGGTTACATCTCTGAACTGTTCCGAAATAATGATTAATCCTCCCTTTTTAACTACTCTTTTAGCTTCTTTAAAGAACAAAACCCTCTGATCATGATTCAGTATTTCATGAACGGCAGTAACAGCAAGAATAATATCCTGGGAACCGTCTTCAAAAGGCAACTGATTGGGTGATATTTTGATCTCTTTCTCATTGGGTGGAAACAGTTTTTTTGAAACATTTATTCCGCTTTCATGCTCATGCCTGTTACCGTAAATATCACAGACCGTTAAATGTAGTTTCGGATATTTTTCCTCTAAATGTCGGGATAAAGGATCAAAACTGGCATGAACTAAGACCGCTTTCTCTGTTTTATTCCAGTCTACAATATCTTTCAAATTATTTAATTCATAAAGATCGGACTTGTCATAAAGAATATAAGACGCTGTAACTGATGCAATGATATTCAAGAGGATAAGAACACCGATTATTCTTAAAAACAGAATCCATTCATGAGAATCCACCTGGAAAGATAAAAGAAAAAGAATGAAAGAAATAACAGCTCCTAAAACGATCTTCTTGTAATTGAACAGGATGACAAGCTTGGTGATTTTCATGGAAAGTAGTTTGATATTGATTCAAATGTAGGAATTTAAATGGAATTAAGGATCAGGCAGAAATCAGGATGAGCATAAAGCTGAAAATTATCATTTTTTTCTTGAAATCGAAGATTCGACATAGTCAAAAAAAAGTATACAAAATTCAAGACTGGAATCATCCGCTATAATTTGTCTTTGTCTGCCGTCGCAATTATAAAAAATATTTACTCTTGTTTTACCCACAAAAAAACCGCTCTCCATTGGAAAGCGGCTAGTTATATTTTTAATCCTGATTAAAATGAAGGATATTTCTGAGGATTGGTTTCGTGGAACATCGCATAGATTTTTTCAACCATATCATCTGAAGATGGTTTGCTGAAATAATCTCCGTCACTTGCATATGCAGGCCTGTGGTCGTTTGCAGCGATCGTTAACGGATCAGAATCCAGATATCTGAACGCTTTCTGTTTTTCAAGGATCTGCTGTAAAATGAATGCGGAAGTACCTCCTTCTACATCTTCGTCAATCACCACCAATCTGTTGGTCTTTTTAACGCTGTCTGCAATTTCGTGAGAAAGGTCGAAAGGAATCAGTGACTGAACATCAATAACTTCAGCTGAAATTCCCAATTTTTCCAATTCTTCTGCGGCTTCCATTACAACTCTCCATGTTGAGCCGTAAGTGACCAAAGTAACATCTTTTCCTTCTTTTGTCACTTCAATTTTACCTACAGGAACAGTGAATTCACCTAAGTTATCAGGCTGTTTTTCTTTTAATCTGTATCCGTTCAGACATTCAACGATAACCGCAGGATCATCGCTCTGAAGCATCGTGTTATAGAATCCTGCTGCTTTGGTAAGGTTTCTAGGTACCAATACTAAAATACCTTTGGAAAGGTTCAGGATTCCTGCCATTGGAGAACCTGAATGCCATACTCCTTCCAGTCTGTGCCCTCTTGTTCTGATGATTACCGGAGATTTCTGACCTCCTTTTGTTCTGTACTGAACCGTTGCAAGATCGTCACTCATTCCCTGAAGGCAGTATAGGATATAGTCCAGATACTGGATCTCAGCGATTGGTCTCAATCCTCTCATCGCCATACCGATTCCCTGTCCAAGGATCGTAGCTTCACGGATTCCTGTATCAGCTACTCGTACATCACCATATTTTTCCTGCATTCCTTCAAGTCCCTGGTTGACATCACCGATATTTCCGGCATCTTCACCAAATACTAAAGTTTCAGGATATTTTTCAAAAATTTTATCGAAATTATTTCTTACCACTACTCTTCCGTCTACTTCTTCAGAAGAATCTGAGTAAACTGGTTTGATTTCTTTTACATTTTCAGCTTTCCATTGAGACTGGGAATACAAATGGGAAGAATAGTTATCTTTTTCCACTTCAAATACTTCCTGGTACTTCTGCATCAGCTGATTTCTTTCCGCAGAATGAGTTCCTCTGGTTGCCATAAGGGTTTTTCTTGCCAGGTGGAATATATCTTTTTTAGCTTTGGAAACCAATTTGCTGAACTGGGCAATATACCCTTCCACTTCAGTATTCTGTCCTTTAAGGTTTTCTACCAAAGGAAGAACAGACTGAATAAGATCTGTAATAGCTTTCTGGTAGTTTTCCCAGGCATTTTTCTGGCCCGCTTTTACTGCTTTTTTAGATTCTTCGTCAATAGCATCTAATTCTTCGGCAGTAGCAATGATTTCTTCTTTACCTTCAATCTCTATAGAATAATTAAGGATCCACTCTCTGAATTTCACCAATCCGTCAAAATCTGCTTCCCAGGCAAGACGCTCTTCATTTTTATATCTTTCGTGAGAACCGGAAGTAGAATGTCCCTGAGGCTGGGTAACTTCTATCACATGCACCACTACCGGAATGCTTTCTGTTCTTGCAAAATGTTCTGCTCTGGCATATGCATCCAATAATGCAGGATAATCCCATGCTTTTACCTGAATGATCTCACATCCCTGGTTTTCGCCTTCTTTTCTCTGGAAACCGCTTAACATTTCTGAAATATCAGCCTTTGCTCTCTGGTTTTTAGTTGGTACAGAAATTCCGTAACCATCATCCCAGATAGAAACAATCATAGGAACCTGAAGGGCACATGCTGCGTTCAAGGTTTCCCAGAAATGGCCTTCTGCTGTAGAAGCATCACCAATGGTACCAAAAGCGATCTCATTCCCATCTTTCGAGAATTTTTCTGATCCTTCAAATTTTACACTCTTATAAACTTTAGAAGCCTGTGCCAATCCTAATAATCTTGGCATCTGTCCTGCAGTAGGAGAAATATCAGAAGAGATGTTTTTCTGAGCCGTAAGATCTTTCCAGCTTCCGTCTTCATTTAAACTTCTTGTGGCAAAATGCCCGTTCATCTGTCTTCCAGCTGAGGCAGGCTCTCTTTCTACGCTTGTATCAGCATATAGCTGTGCAAAGAAACTTTCCACGGTTAAAGCATCTGCTGCTAATGCAAAAGTCTGGTCTCTGTAATATCCTGAACGGAAGTCTCCGTTTCTGAAAACTTTTGCCATGGCCAGCTGCGGAAGCTCCTTACCGTCTCCAAAAATTCCAAATTTAGCTTTTCCCGTAAGCACTTCTCTTCTTCCGAGGTAAGACATTTCGCGAGAAATCCTTCCTAACCTGTAGTCTTCAAGTATCTGATTTTTAAAATCCTGGAAGGAAATTTGCTGTGTTTCAATATAAGTTGTCTGCATAGCTAGATATAAAAGTTTTTATTCTTCAAGTATTCCGCTAATATACAATTTTTAAATTAATTTTAATTTTTAATAATCTTTTTTAAAAATTTGATAATAAAAAAAATTGTGTTTTATTTTGAAAAAAATTGTAACAGATGGAAAAAAAGTCACCTCATATCCTGAATGCTTCCAGTAATCTTTTAGGGTTTTCACTGATCATCATCACCTCTCTTAAAATCACAAAGATCAGTCACAACACGCATTTAGACGAATTTGCAGGTCTTGCCTGTCTTCTTTTTGCATGCAGTTGTTTTTTTTCATTCCTGGCCATCAGGACCAAGCATGAAAAGCGGGAAATCAGGTTTGAGACTATTGCGGATTATTTATTTTTAATCGCCTTATTTTGTATAGTTCTAGCTGTTATTATTCTTACAATGAAGATTATTTAGTCTAAAACTTTCGCTCAATAACATAATCCAGCATACTCTGTAAAGATCTTCTGGGTTCAGAATCCGGGAATTCGTTCAGAATATCTTTGGCTTTCTGTTGAAAATCTTTCATCACTTTAACGGCATAGTCAAGACCGCCTGAGCTTTTAACAAACTCAATCAGTTCTTTTACCCGTTTAGGATTGTTATTATAACGTTTTATGGTATTGAAATAGTATTTTCTGTCCTTTTCTGAAGCTGTTTTCAGAGTATGGATCAGAGGAAGTGTCATTTTTTGCTCCTTAATATCGATCCCTACAGGTTTTCCGATAACATTTGAGCTTAGATAATCAAAAAGGTCGTCCTTGATCTGAAAAGCCATTCCGGTATAGGTTCCGAAGTCCTGCATCTTTTTGGCAAGAACTTCATCAGCGTTATTGGATAAAACCCCTATCTCACAGCAGGCAGCAATAAGGGTTGCTGTTTTCTGGCGGATAATCTCATAATAGACCTCTTCCGTAATATCCAGTTTTCTTGCCTTTTCAAGCTGAAGAAGTTCGCCTTCTGACATTTCACGGATCGTTCTGGAAATTACGCTGAGCAGATCATAATCTTTATGGTCTGTAGAAAGCAATACGGATTTGGATAAAAGATAATCCCCAACCAAAACAGCAATTTTATTTTTCCACAGAGCATTGATTGAGAAAAAATTACGACGTTTGAAGCTTTCATCCACTACATCATCGTGCACCAGTGTAGCCGTGTGGATCAGCTCGATCATGGAAGCTCCGCGATAGGTTTTCTCATTAACCTCACCAATCAGCTTGGCACACAGAAACACAAACATTGGGCGCATCTGCTTGCCTTTGGTAGTAACAATAAAACGGGTTACTTTATCTAATAAAGGCACTTTGCTCTGCATTGATTCATAAAACTTCTGCTCGAAAAGTTTCATTTCCTCATTGATCGGTTGTTTGATGTCTTCTACAATGTTGGCCACAATCTGTGAATAATAGGTAAATACTAATTAATGATCACAAAGATAATTTTTTTCAGGCAATTTTAAGATATAATTAATCTTTGAGTTGGTCTTTCGAAATAAAAAAAAGTGCCGGTTCTGCCTTTCCAAACTTCGATTTAAATTTCTCACCTGAAATGTATATTCCTCTTTCATCAACTGCAATACCTTCAATCTGGCCTACCGCTAAAGCGCTTCCCAGATAATAATGCCTTGGTTTTTCTTTAAAAAACACCCCTGGTTCCGCTTCGGTAAATACATTCATAAAGACTTCTGTTCTTTTGGTGTATCCAACCAAATATAGCTTTTTATCAAAATAAGCAGCATCAGTTACTACAAAATTGGTATTATAAGATTCAATTTTCCGGGCTTCCTGTTTTTCAGATACTTCCGGATCAACAATATAATGAGTAGTCGATTTTGAGGTCCATTCTTTGGTAAAGATATGCAGCTTGCCATTCAGGTAAATCATCGCTTCCGCATCATAGTCATTGTCGGTATATTTAGGAATGAATTCCGTTTGATCCGGATAATAAAAAGAGATTTTAGCAATGGAGTCATTTTTTGGCTCACCATTCCCGAAAGGTAGTTTGTAGATTTCCAAATCTCTTCTCGTTCCGGCATTATTTCCAAAATCCCCGATATAGAAATTTTCCCCGTCATTCGTCAAAGCTTCCCAATCTTTATTTTTTGCATTGATTTTAAGGGTGTTTTTTATGCTCCCGGTTGTTTCATCCAGTTCAAAAAGTTCAGGATCATTACCACTGTCATTGAAAGTATATAATTTCCCATTAAAAATACTCAGGCCCGAAGTCTCCTTGATCTTATCATCTAAATAGCCTACTCTGTGTTTGCGTATCTTCAAAAATTCGGTCTGCTGGGCAACCACGTATTGGAAACTTATCACTGTAATAAACAGAAGGATCTTTTTCATAGGGTAAAAATAAAGGTTTATGAATAATTGAAAGAATGAACATTACAATTTCTGATCTTTCATTCAATAAAAAACGGGCTTAAGCCCGTCCCATCGATTTTTATTGTAGATTTTTATTGATGTAAAATGAATGTACAGACATCAGGCAGACTGCTTTTTCTGTTCCTGTTTTTTTGCTTGTCTTGCCCAGTATTCTTTCTGGTATTGCCTTACCGTCTTTCCGGTTCCGTCATGTCTCCATCCCGGAGAATTGAAGATATAGTTGATTCTGTCTGTAAATGTAAGGCCAGGCTGCCGGAGATCTTTCCATATTTTCCTCCATTCATAGAACAGAACCGTGTCCGCTCTATTATCCGGCATTTTCGGATAAATACCAAATTTTACGGGCACATTAGGATCTTCTTTTTCAAAAGTTCCAAAGATTTTATCCCAGATGATCAGACACATTCCCATATTCTTATCCAGATACTTGATATTGCAGGCATGATGAACCCGGTGATGAGAAGGGGTAACCAGAATATATTCCAGGAAGCCCATACTTTTTACGGTCTGGGTGTGCACCCAGGTTCCATATACCTGCCCGATAGCATACGCAACCATGATGTGCCATGGATTAAATCCTAAAAATGCCAGCGGAGAAAAATATAAATATCGGTAAAGCGGCTGTAGAACAGGACTTCTGAACCCGGTTGTAAGATTAAAGAATTCTGAATTGTGATGCGTGATATGAACCGCCCAGAATGCTCTTGAGCGATGATCTACATAATGCAGTACATAATAGGCAAAATCTGTTATCACAAAGCAGATGAGCCAATACCATAGTGTAAAATCCCATGAGAAAAGCCTGTGGCTGTAAAAGAAAAACATGACTCCCATGGCGAAAGCCTTCATGATCAGATCCAGACCAAAATTCATCAGGGCAAGATAGACATTGGTAGCAACATCTTTCCCACTATACAATTTAGCTTCTGAAACGTGGCTGTAGATCATTTCGGCCAAAATAACAGCGGCATGCAACGGAATTGCCCATGCGTATACACTTTCAAGACCGTCTTCATTCATTAAAAAGTCCATCATCACGTATTACTTTAATGCAAAGGTAGGACTTTAAGAAATTTTTAAGAGAAATTTTCGATTTTTTAAGGAAATTTTAATCGGCTGTTTTATTGGCCAATTGTCCGCAGGCTGCATCAATATCGCCGCCACGGCTTTTTCTGATCATAACGGTAATTCCGGCATTTTCTAACTGACGAACATAATTCTCTTCCGCTTGCTTGTTGCACTGGTCATATTTTCCGTCTCCGATTGGATTGTACTGGATCAGGTTTACTTTAGAAGGAACCTGTCTGCAATACCTGATCAAGGCTTTAATATCTTCATCTCCGTCATTGATGCCTTTCCATACACAATATTCGAAAGTAATCACGGAACCTGTTTTCTGGTACCAGTACTGAAGCGCTTCCATAATGTCCGTTAATGGAAATTTATCTGAGAAAGGCATGATCTCATTACGCTTTGATTCGATTGCTGAGTGAAGGGACAAGGCCAATTTCACACGCAGTTCGTCATCAGCAAGCATTTTGATCATTTTCGGAATTCCGGATGTAGAAACGGTAATTCTTCTTGGAGACATTCCCAAACCTTCAGGCTGGGTAATTTTTCTGATCGCTTCCACCACATTTTTGTAGTTCATCATCGGCTCTCCCATTCCCATGAATACGATATTGGAAAGCGGTCTGTCGAAATACATTTTACTTTGACTGTCAATCAGGGCAACCTGATCTACAATTTCGGCTACTTCAAGATTTCTCATTCTTTTCAGTCTTGCCGTAGCACAGAATTCGCAGTTTAATGAGCAGCCTACCTGTGAAGATACACAGGCCGTAGTTCTTGTTTCGGTTGGAATAAGAACAGATTCTACCAATAATCCATCATGGAGTTTTACTCCATTTTTGATGGTTCCGTCAGAACTTCTTTGAAGCTGGTCTACAGAAACCGGATTAATGGTATATTCTTCGGAAATTCTTTCACGAAGGGTTTTCGAAAGATTCGTCATTTCATCAATCGAATGGAGGTTTTTACTCCATAGCCAGTCGTAGACCTGTTTCGCACGAAACGGTTTTTCTCCCAAAGACACAAAGTAGTCTTTAAGCTGGTCTAATGATAATGTACGGATATCTTTCAAAATAGGGTTGATTATAGATTTTAAATTATAAATTTTAGATTAAAATCCCTTCCGGAGGTTAGAACCTAATCTAAAATTTATAATCTATAATTTAAAATTAATTACAAAATAAGCATTGCATCACCGTAAGAATAGAATTTATACTTTTCTTTTACGGCTTCTTCATAAGCGTGCATCACGAAATCTCTTCCGGCAAATGCAGCAATCATCATTAGTAATGTAGATTTTGGGGTGTGGAAATTCGTAATCATTGAATTGGCTACTCCAAAATCGTGAGGCGGATAAATGAATTTATTAGTCCAGCCATTGAAAGCAGAGATTTTTTTATTGGAAGAAACAGATGTTTCCAATGCTCTCATCGTAGTGGTACCCACTGCACATACTCTTCTGTGAGCATCTACAGCTTTATTAATGATGTCAGCATTTTTCTCGTCAATGATGATCTCTTCAGATTCCATTTTATGCTTAGAAAGATCTTCTACTTCAATTGGGTTGAATGTTCCCAAACCAACGTGAAGGGTAACTTCAGCAAAGTTGATTCCTTTGATCTCCAGTCTTTTCATCAAATGTCTGGAGAAATGCAATCCTGCCGTAGGTGCAGCAACAGCTCCTTCTACTTTTGCATAGATGGTTTGGTATCTCTCTGCATCTTCAGGCTCTACTGCTCTTTTGATGTATTTTGGAAGTGGAGTTTCTCCTAATTCTTTCAATTTAGTTCTGAATTCATCATAAGATCCGTCGAATAAGAATCTCAGAGTTCGTCCTCTTGAAGTGGTGTTATCAATTACCTCAGCAACAAGAGATTCATCTTCGGTAAAGAATAATTTGTTACCAATTCTGATTTTTCTTGCAGGATCTACCAATACGTCCCAAACTCTTGTTTCTTTATCAAGCTCTCTTAAAAGGAAAACTTCAATTTTAGCGCCTGTTTTTTCTTTATTTCCATAAAGACGTGCAGGGAAAACCTTGGTATTGTTAAAGATAAACAAATCATCCTCGTCAAAATAATCAACAACATCTTTAAACAGTTTATGCGAGATGGTCTCAGTTTTTCTGTCAAGAACCATTAATCTGGCTTCGTCTCTGTGCTCTGATGGGTGTTCTGCTAATAACTCCGCAGGAAGATCAAAATTAAAATCTGATGTTTTCATTTTTTAAATTACGGTTTAAAAATTATTGAAATTACAAGGTGTAATTTTCGGAGTGCAAATATACGACATTCAATACCCCTTTGTCAAGTATTATTTAAATTCAAATATAAAACCGTGATTTTACGGGAGTTTTGCATTGAAAAAAAGTCTATTTTAGCCCGGAATTAAAAACAGTTATGAAAAAATCTCCTTGTAAAATCTATTTTTTAAACAATCCTTACCCTGACGGACATGAGATCATTGATTTTGTATGGAGCGGAAGAATAGATGATGATGAATTCGCTCACCTTAATTCTAAACACCACTGAAAAGAGTACAAATTATACCCAAAGAACAACACTAAAAAATTATATATCATTTAAATTTCAAAACATTATGAGCAAGTATTCAATTGAAGCATTTATTAATGAAACCAAAGAAAATCCACAACAGAGAGACTATTTTGAGCTGGAAACCAAGCACCTTCTGGAAATCAACCTGAATAATCAGGCAGTATGGACGAAGAAAGGAAGTATGGTAAGTTATGTGGGCAACATCAATTTTGAAAGACAGGGAATGCTGTCCGGAGGAATAGGAAATCTTTTAAAGAAAGCAATCAGCGGAGAAGGAGCCAAACTCATGAAGGCTGAAGGAACAGGGAAATTATATGTGGCAGATTCCGGAAAGAAAGTTCGTATCCTTTATCTGAACAATGAGTCAGTATGTGTAAACGGAAATGATGTTCTGGCCCATGAGCAAAGTGTAAAAAGTGATATTACCATGCTTAAAAGTGTTGCAGGAATGCTGGCTGGCGGACTTTTCCAGGTAAAGCTATCGGGAACGGGGCATATTGCCATAACCACTCACGGAGATCCTTTAACGTTATTGGTAACTCCTGATACTCCGGTGTTCACAGATCCTAATGCTACAGTAGCATGGTCCGGAAACCTGAGCCCTGAACTGAAAACCAATGTTTCATTAAAAAGCCTTATCGGAAGAGGAAGCGGTGAAGAATTCCAGATGAAGTTTTCAGGACATGGATGGGTACTGATTCAGCCTTATGAAGAAGTATATTATATGGAAAAATAATAACATAAATACTTATCTTTGAAGTAAGTAATTCTATGTTCATTTAAAAATACAGCCCTATGAAATATATCCTATCAGGATTTCTGCTGATGATGTTCAATACTGTTCATCCTCAGCTACAGAAAGTCGAAAAAGTAATTGACTCTTCTGTAAAAGAAGATAATTTTAACGGCTCTGTTTTATTGGCGAAAAATGGCAAAACTGAATTACTTACTTACAAAGGTTTCTCCAACAGGCATTACCAGATTCCATTTTCTGATGAAACCAGATTTCATATTTTTTCACTCACCAAAACCTTTACGGCAGCATTGATTATGCAGCTTTATGACCAAGGAAAAATAAATCTGGACTCCACCATTTCTACCTATTACCCGGAATACAAAGGGGAAGCCGCGAAAAAAGCCACTATCAGGAATCTTCTTACCTACAGCAGCGGAAGAGCCAATAAAGACATCAGTACACCGGAATTTATCCACCAGGCATATGATAATACAATATGGGAGCTGGATGATTTCATCAATACCTTCCTTTCTGAAAAGCTGGTTGATGAGCCGGGAACTAAATTCAGCTACAACAACGGAGATTTTATTCTGCTCGGAAAGATCATTGAAAAAATTTACCATAAGCCGTTTGAAAAAGTTTTACAGGAACAGATCCTTACTCCTCTGAAAATGCAGAATACCGGCTTTCTTCATCATAATGACATTATTAAAAATATTGATGAAGGATATTCAGCAGATGAATCTGACCCCTTTTCGCTGCATATGCCAACGAATACCTACATTGACAATTTCTATTCTGCAGGAGCCATGTACTCCACCCCTAAGGATTTACAGATCTTTGACCAGGCTGTTTTTAATCATAAGCTGTTCAGCAAAAAATCACTGGATATCATGCTGACTGCTGATAAGAAGCTGGAAGATACAGCTCTTGGTTTCTGGGTGTATCCTAAAAAATTCGGTTCTGTTAACACGATATTTGCAGAGCGTCAGGGTGAAGGATATGGGCACAGCGCCAACTGGGTACATTTAGTAGATAAAAACCTCACTGTAATTATTTTATCGAATACCAAAGACATCAAATATCTGAATAAGATGAGAGAAAAAGTAATTGCAGCTTATTATGGTCAATAGCTGAAGGACCAGCTCTGGCTGCTTGTTTATTTTTTAGTTACCATTTTTATGCTATTATTCTCCAGTCTTTGAACCAGTAGCCCCCACTCCATCGCTGTCTGCAAAAGTTTTAATATATTTAGAAAAAAAATAGATGGACAATCATACTTCCCGCAGAAACTTTATTAAAACAGCTGCTCTGGCAAGCTTTGGTGCTTTAGTTCTGCCCAATTCGTTATTTGCCTATTCCAATGATTTTAAAACAGATAAAAAAGTTCGCGTAGGATTTATTGGCGTAGGACTTCGCGGACAGGAACATGTAAAATTGCTGGCAAAACGTAATGATGTAGAAATTGTAGCGTTTGCAGATCCGGATAAAAGAATGCTTGCCGCTTCTCAAAAGATATTAAAAGACAATAACAAATCAGCTGCTCAGGAGTATTCTAACGGTGACTATGATTATCGGAATCTCTTAAAATTAAAAACAATAGATGCTGTTGTTATTGCTACTCCATGGGAATGGCATCTTCCTCAGGGTGTAGAAGCGATGCGTGCTAAAAAGATTGTTGGCATGGAGGTTTCAGGAGCCATAAAACTTCAGGACTGCTGGGAGTTTGTAAAAGTATATGAGGAAACAAAAGTTCCTATTTTCATGATGGAAAATGTCTGTTACCGCAGAGATATCATGGCCATTCTGAATATGGTTCGTAAGGGAATGTTCGGAGAGCTGGTTCATGGAAGAGGCGGATATCAGCATGATTTAAGAGGTGTTCTTTTCAATGACGGGGTTACTCCTTACAATTCCGGGGCTGAATTCGGAGATAAAGGTTTCAGTGAAGCGAAATGGAGAACGGAACATTATGTAAAGCGTAACGGAGAATTATATCCTACCCATGGATTAGGTCCGGTTGCCATGATGATGGACATCAACCGCGGGAACCGTCTGACAAGGCTTTCTTCATTCTCTTCAAAGTCTGTAGGGCTACATAAATATATTACAGAACATGCTAAAGGAGGAGAAAATCATCCGAATGCCAAGGTAAAATTCAACCAGGGAGATATTGTAACCACTCAAATTGCATGTGCTAATGGAGAAACGATCCTTTTAACCCATGACACCAGCTTACAGAGACCTTATGATTTAGGCTTCAGAGTACAGGGAACTGAAGGATTATGGCAGGATTTCGGCTGGGGAGATTTTAACCAGGGGCATATTTATTTTGAAAAAACAATGAACCACAGCCATCGCTGGGAGAATACGGAAAAATGGATGAAAGAATACGACCATCCTATGTGGAAGAAGTTCGAAAGTACAGCTGCCGGAGCCGGACATGGCGGAATGGATTTCTTTGTGATGAATACTTTTATTGAATGTATCAAACGAAATATAGAATTCCCGATGGATGTTTATGATCTTGCGTTATGGTATTCTATCACTCCGCTGAGTGAAGAATCTATTGCCAAAGGAGGACAAGTGGTAGATATCCCTGATTTCACCAACGGAAAATGGAAAACCCGTAAACCTGTATTTGGAATGACTGATGAGTTCTAAAAAAGCACTGCTCATATTAGCTGGCGGATTAGGAAGCCGTTACAAAGGACTGAAACAGGTAGACGGAATATTCGATAACGGATCTCCTATTTTGGAGTACTCTATCTACGATGCGCTGGAAGCCGGCTTTCGGAAAATCGTTATTATTGTCAATAAACTGATTCCCCAAAGTTATATTGACCGGCTCAACAACATTTCTGAAACCAAAAATTTTGAGCTCCACTGGATATATCAGGAAATCAACAGTATTCCGTTACAGGGCTTCGATTATCCTGCGCGTGAAAAACCATGGGGGACTGCCCACGCTGTTCTTTGCGCCAAATATACAATACAGGAACCCTTCGTAATGATCAATGCGGATGATTTTTATGGAAAGGAAGCTTATCAGCTGGCTGCTGATGAAATTGACCACCATCATATTTCAGAATCGCAGTTCGGAATGGTTGCCTATCCTGTAGGCACAACATTAAGCGGCCATGGAGCAGTAGCGAGAGGAATATGTACACTGGATCCTGAACATTACCTGATTAGCGTAGAAGAACAGACTTCCATTCAAAAACTCAACGGTTCCATTATTTATAACGAGAACGGAGAGAATATACAGTTATCCCCCGATACCCTTGTATCTATGAATTTCTTCATTTTCAATCCACATATTTTCTGCTTTCTGGAGGCTTACTTTTATGATTTCATAGAATCTGAGCCGGGACCCGGCCAGGAATTTTATATTCCTTCCGCAGTTCAGAGAATGATAGATGAAAAGGAAATAAAGGTCCTGGTAAAGGCTTCCCCTTCACATTGGATGGGAGTTACGTATGCTGATGACAAAAAGAATATTAAGGATTTTCTGCTATCGGAGATTCGAAACAACAGATACCCGGAAGATTTATGGAAATAAATGATATTGTAACTCAATTTATAGGAACGAAAAATTATGCCCTCTCTCCTATCAATGACGGCCTGATCAATACCACTTATCTTTTAGAGGATTCAGACCGCAAGAAAAAATTTATCCTGCAAAAGATCAACCATCATGTTTTCAAACAACCTGAGATGATTATCAGCAACCATTTAGCAGTTAATCAGCTTCTGGAAAACGGGAATTATCCATTACAGCTTATCATTCCAATCCCCTCTTTAAACGGAAATTTTATTGCAAAAGATCAAGAAGGCGGATCATGGAGAATGACCGGTTTTATAGAAGATACGACAACTTTTTTCAGGATTCCGGATGCAGAAACAGCGTATGCATCAGCAAAAGCAATAGGTTGTTTCCTCAATACCATCAATACCGGAAACATTCCTGAAATCCGAACTCCGCTTCCTGATTTTGTTAACTTTGAAAAAAGGATTTCAGATTACAAGATTGCTTTACATAAAACGGAAAGCACTTTGATAAAGACTGCTTCTGCTGAAATTGAAACCACCAATCAGCTTCTTCCATTTCCCCAACAATGGATTGATATGGAAAGCAGCGGTTCCCTTCCCAAAAGGATTATTCACGGAGATCCGAATGTAAGAAATATCCTCTTCAAGAATTCCAAACCTTTAGCTATTATTGATCTGGATACCATCATGGTTTCTACTTTACTGTATGATTTTGGAGATATAGCCCGATCTTATACCAATACTACAGTTGAAGATGACGGAACGGCCACAGACAATTTCAATGCAGAAATATACGAAGCTGTAAAAGAGGGTTTTTTATCTGATTTAAAAGAAAAACTGGTTCCTGAAGAAATTAATAATCTGGATTACGCGGCACAGGTTGTCATTTATATTCAGGCCGTGCGCTTTTTGACAGATTACCTGAATGGGAGTACTTATTATTCCATACAATATCCTGAACATAATCTGGACAGAACAAAAAATCAGCTGGAGCTGTTGAAAGGATTAAGGAAATACTTAAATGGTAATTGATTTCTGTCTTTCGCTGAATGTTGGACCATAAAGGCTACAACTTTACACTTTAGTAGAAGTAAGCTTAAAAGCTTTGTGCATAAAAGTTCACTTAAGCTTTTAAAAATCTACGATTTTTATGTATTTGACAGTGTGAAATTTTATCGTAAATAAAATCATTGCGACTTATACCCATAAAGCTGGTGAAAAAATAGCGCCTGTGCCAAACCCCAACAAAAACATATAAATAAAAAAACTGTGTAATCTACACGATCTGTGGGAAACAGAAATGAATGTTGGAAAACGCCAAAGGACGCAAGGATTTTGACCTATTATGCTGTCTTTAAGACGCAAGAAAATCAAAGATTTTCAGCAAGTTTGTATACAAAATATTCAGATCAAATTTTATTGGAGATAAAATCATTGCGCCTTATTTATACGGCCTCAAAAATTATTTTGCGGCTTTGCGAATTCCAGCAAGAAAATCGGCAGAATCCGTGACATCTACGAGAGATAAAAACTATTTCAGGAAATCCAGAATTTTCGTCCATTCCCCTAATTTTTTCTCAAAAGATATCGTGTGAAGCGGGCTGGTAGATGGCAGTAAAAAGATTGGCAACCTATAGTTTTTCCCTAATAATTTCTGTAAGTTTTTGTAGGATTTCCCACCATTGCAGAAAATAGCTTTAACGTTTGGATATTCTTCCAGAAGTTCGGCAATCTGATTAGCTTCTTCATTTCTGATCTCAGAATCCAGGCTCCCTTTTCTTTCACAGGAATCAATGACATCCCAAAGAGCGATGTGATGTTTCTTCAGAATCTCAGTTCTTTTAGTATAGCTTTCTGTAACCTCTTCATTCAGCAGTTCAAAGATAATTTTCCAGAATTTGTTTTGCGGATGAGCATAATATTGTTGTTTCTCCAGAGATTTCACACCGGGAATTGAGCCTAAAATTAAAATTTCAGATTGGTTATCAATAAGGGGTAAAAATGAGGAAATACGGTTTTGCATATTCAAATATATAAATTTTGGCTAAAGCCTTTAGATTTTTTCAATATAAAAAAAGCGGGCTAAAGCCCGCTTGTATTGATCTATTACAATGTTTCTTTCAACCAGTCGAAGAATTCTCTCTGCCATACCAATCCGTTTTGTGGATGAAGTACCCAGTGGTTTTCATTCGGGAAATATACCAGTTTAGATTTTAATCCTTTTAATTTCGCAGCCTGGAAAGCTTCCTGCCCCTGCTCGTAAGGTACACGGAAATCAATTCCACCCTGAACAATCATGATAGGCTTGTTCCATTTATCTACAAAATTGCTTGGATTGAATTCTGTGTATGCTTTTGGCTGTGGTTTTTCCCATGGAGAACCGATGTCCCAGTTGGCAAACCAAAGTTCTTCCGTTGTCAGATACCATGATTTCATATCAAATAATCCATCGTGTGCGATGAATGTTTTGAATCTGTTTTCGTGGATTCCTGCTAACATGAATACGCTGTACCCTCCATAGCTTGCTCCTACTGCTGCTACTCTGTCTCCGTCTACGTATGGTAATGTTTTTGCGTAGTCTGTTGCTGCCAGATAATCTCTCATTGGCTGTCCGCCCCAGTCTTTTGAGATATCTTCATTCCATTTTGTTCCCCATCCCGGCATTCCTCTTCTGTTAGGTGCTACTACGATGTAATCGTTGGCTGTCATTAAGGCAAAGTTCCATCTAACGCTGAAATATTGTGTCAATGCAGATTGCGGACCTCCCTGACAATATACCAGTGTGGGATATTTTTTATTCGGATCGAAGTTCGGTGGATAGTGAAACCATACTCCCATTTCTTTACCATCGGAAGTTTTCACCATTTTAAGTTCAGATTTTCCCTGAGCCAGCTTTGCATAAGCATCTTTGTTCGCTTCGGTAACCTGCTTCATTTCTCCATTTTTAACATTAACAGAGAATAATTCCGTGGCGTGGTTTACGTCTGTTCTTCCTACTAAAAGTGAAGTTTTATTATCAGTGAAAATTTCGTTAACATCGAAATCTCCTTTGGTAATCTGCTGTACTTTTGCCAATTTAGAATCTAATGAGAAAAGCTGTTTTGTTCCTCTGTATGCGGCTGTAAAGTAGATTGTTTTTGAATCTGCTCCCCAAAGAACATCTCCGGAAACACTTTCATCCCAGGCTGCTGTTAGATTCGTTGTTTTCCCGGTTTTCCAATCCATGATTTTTACATCATTTTTATCCGCTTCATAACCGTCTCTGGCCATGCTCTGCCAGATTAAAGATTTACCATCCGGACTGAATTTAGGGTTTACATCATAGCCTTTATTGGATTCTGTAAGGTTTTTAGTAGTCCCTGAAGCCATATCATAGGCAAAGATATCTGTATTGGTACTTGTTGCATATTCTTTACCGCTTTTAGGTTTTGTAACGTATAAAAGCTGTGCAGAATCCGGGCTCCAGATAAAATCTTCAGCTCCACCGAAAGGTCTCTGGGGAGAATCCCATGTCTTCCCTTCCAATAGATCTTTTGCACCGTCTACTTTATCAGAAGTATTAACAACAAATACGTGGTTGTATTTTCCTTCATTGAAGTAATCCCAATGTCTGTGATTCAGATCGGTGTATACCTGAGCAGTTGTTTTTGGGGTATCGGCATATTTATCTTTCCCCATTAATTTCTCCACTAAAACCTGCTTACTAAAAGCAATTCTTTTCCCGTCCGGAGAAATAACAATATTATCAACCTCTCCGATAGTATAAAATTCACTCCATGTTTTTCCGGCATCTTTTGAAAGGTAGATTTTGTCTCCTTCCTGAGCATAGATTCCATTTTTATCCCATTGGATCAAAGATTTTTTACCGAAATCGATTTTGGAAGACTGATGATTAAGAACGTTCAGAAAATAGTTCTCACTTTTTGTTTTTTCTGTTTTCAGATCTACCTGCCCTACTTTATAAATAAGGGAAGCCTGATCCGGTGAAACTGCCTGTACTCCAACTTTTTTCAAAGTCCAAAGAATTTCAGGCGTCATTACTTGTTGTGCATTCATTAAGAGCGGAGCTGCTAGAGCCAGCAGACTGTACTTAAGTTTCATATGTTGATATTCATTTTTAACGGATGTGTACTCATGTTAATTCATACATTCCTATTATTAAATTCAAAGATTGCCAAAGTTAGTACTTAAAATAAAGATTAACGAAATAATTAACATTAAAATTAGGACTATCGTGAAATCAGGATGGAAGATGGAAGAAGGAGGCTGGAAGTTACTTTCGGTTATAGATATTGAAGGTCACTGTAAAATCAAATTATCTTAAAATAGTTCAACACTTATTTTGGGTTGCTTTCATAGCTTCTCTTTTTCAGCATCCTGCTTCAACCCCGTCTAAAAACACCTGAGTACTCTTACCGTTTCCAACAAAAAAGTCCGCCGGCATTACACCAGCGGACTTTATAACTTTATTTGAATCAATTAATCTCCATCTGAGAACATTGAATTGGCCAAAGAGGTGACGATTGATAAGAGTATACTAAAGATAAATGCCCACCAGAAGCCATCTACCACCATACTGTTTATAAAGTAATCCGCAATAAGGATAATGGCTGCATTAATAACCAATGCAAAGAATCCTAACGTGATAATAGTCAGTGGAAGTCCGAATAAGCTTAAAATAGGCTTAACAAAT
Source organism: Chryseobacterium vaccae (assembly GCF_009602705.1). Lineage (NCBI taxonomy): Bacteria > Pseudomonadati > Bacteroidota > Flavobacteriia > Flavobacteriales > Weeksellaceae > Chryseobacterium > Chryseobacterium vaccae. The sequence continues at coordinate 1,549,726 of NZ_VSWH01000001.1, forward strand.
ATGTTCAGGACTCCCAGTACAATAGCAAAAATAATGGCTGAAGAAAATCCTTCAAAATGTACTCCCGGTAAAATTTTCGTTAAAAGATAGGCAACTATTGCCGTTACGAACAATCGGATAATTAAGTTCATATCGTAAATTTTTAATGTTTATGGGGGATATGGAGCAAAAGCTATTCCATTCCGGTTAAAGAAATTCTGTAAACCCTTTTATTCAGGGATTTTTTTTATGATCAGGGATTATTTTATTTTCATCATCGTAACCAATGAAGTAGCCACATGACTTTCTGAATCACCGCTTTCATTCTGAACATAAATTTCGGTTCTGACTACAATAATCTTCCCACCACCTTTGATTACATAAGATTTTGAAACAAGGGCATCACCGATAGCCGGACGCAGGTAATTCACCTTCAGTTCCACCGTAACCACATAACAGTCTTCCGGATAATGGCTTACCGAGGCATATCCCGAGGAAACATCCACCAATGAAGCAATCATGGCCCCATTGAACATTCCTGCTTTTCGGGTCATCATGTCCATTTTAGGAATTTTAATGGATACGAAATCCGTTTCCACCTCCAGCAGTTCTGCTTTATAGAATTTTAAAGTTTCTGAACGGCTGAAGCTGTCGGTCATGAGTTTCTTTTTCTCTGGTGTCATTATCTTTTTAATTTGATGTAAATTTAAAGATAGATTTAAAAGAATTAGTATTTAAATGTTCCAATAAATTTTCTGTTATAAAGAATCAACTATAACAGCTGCCGAATCTATATCGGTATAAGTTGCTACTTCTCCATTGCAAAAAGATTCATATATTAACTCTCCTATACTATTAGGTATCGGTCTTTCGCGATAAATTGATCTATCTCCACTTGAAATTACTTTTCCTTTCGAATCATAGACTACATAATCTTCAATTGAGTAATATTTTGAATATTTACTACAATCACATTTCCAATATTCTAAAATATCTTTACTGGAACTTGTTATTATTTTACCTTTACTATTCTTTACCTTCTTTGGAAAATCATGAAATTTGACCCAACCACTTGATGAACTTGTATTCTCTTTATAAATAACAGTTTCTTTACTCCTATAAATTTCAAAAAAGTCAGTTTTAATGGATACAAAGCTTGCAAAACAACAAATAACTCCGATAAAAATGATCAAATAAATAAATGGTGATTTCATGTTAATTATTAGTTTAATCAAAAATAATAAAGATTTTACAAATAGATATTATTTTGAGAAATAGTTTAGTTTAATTCTATTTGAAAAATTTCAGTCAAAGACAGAACTCCTTCTGCCAAATCTTCAGGATGCGTGCTAAAGCCTTTAAGCTTTGAAGTTTTTCCTTTTACAACCAGATCCATCAATTGTTTATCTGAAAGCTTCTTCCCAAAAATTTCAAAACTAATTTTAAAACCGCAGTTTTTGAAGTCGGAACAACCGACTGCTGTTTTCCCTTTCATCAGGGTATGGTCTTTACATTTCGGGCATTTTGTTTCCTCCCAGGACTGAAGTTCTTTTTTCTGTGCAGGTTCTCTTTTTTTCTTTTCCTTTACTTCTTCTTTCTCTTCTTCCTGCAGGGTAATCACTTTTCCTTTTCCGTAGACTACTTTTGCAGTCAGCTCTGTTACCATCTGGATCAGTTCTTCTTTAAAAAGATTGGCTTCATATTCCCCTTTCTCAATTTTACGGAGTTTTGACTCCCATTCTCCGGTTAATTCCGGGCTCTTTAAAAGCTCGTCTTCGATGGTATCAATCAGTTGGATTCCGGTTTGAGTAGCAATCAGGTTTTTCCTTTTCTTTTCGATGTATTTTCTTTTGAAAAGGGTTTCAATAATGTTGGCCCGGGTAGATGGCCTCCCGATTCCGTTATTCTTTAATAATTCCCGAAGTTCTTCATCTTCTACCTGTTTTCCGGCCGTTTCCATTGCTCTAAGCAGGGTTGCTTCCGTATAAGGTTTTGGAGGGGAAGTTTTCCCCTGGTGGATCATAGGATCGTGAGGGCCTGTTTCACCAGCAATAAATTCAGGTATGGTTTGTTCTTCTTCCTTTTCTTTTTCTTTATCTGTAGGTTCTTCTTTGGGTTCTTTTGAATAAACAGCTCTCCATCCCGGTTCCAGAATCTGCCTTCCGCTGGTTTTGAAAGGGATGGTTCCTACTTTTCCTTCTACTAAAGTATTTGAAATTTTACATTCAGGGTAGAAAACGGCAATAAAACGTTTGGCAATCAGGTCATAGATTAGTTTTTCTTCCCTGCTCAGGTTTTGAGAAGGAGGAATTTCGGTAGGGATAATCGCATGGTGATCCGTCACTTTTGTATCATCAAAAACAGCTTTTGATTTGGGAATAGGGGCTTCAAGCAATGGGGCAATCAAATCCTGATAAGGGTACATTTTCTGAAGGATACCTTCTATTTTCGGATATAAACTTTCGGATAGATAAGTGGTATCAACACGCGGATAAGTCACATGCTTTTTTTCGTAAAGACTCTGAATATAATTCAATGTATTTTCTGCAGAATAGCCGTATTTTTTGTTGGCTTCTACCTGAAGTCCGGTCAGGTCAAAAAGTCTTGGGTTCTTTTCCTTCCCTTCTTTAATTTCAAAGGAAACGATTTCAAAGGGATTAACCTTAAGATATTCCAATCCTTTTTCGGCACGCTCCAAAGTTTTTAAACGGTCAATGGCAGCATTGAAAATAACATCTCTGTATTTTGTTTTAAGCTCCCAGTATTCTTCTGTGGTAAAGGCATCAATTTCTTTCTGACGCTGTACCAGCATGGCTAATGTTGGGGTCTGCACTCTTCCGATAGAAAGAACGGCTTTATTTCCGCCAAATTTTTTAGTAAAAAGCCTTGTTGCGTTAATTCCCAGTAACCAATCTCCGATGGCTCTGGCATTTCCGGCAAGATACAGGTTCTTATAATCTTCGGCAGGTTTCAGGCTTGCAAAACCTTCTTTAATGGCTTCTTCCGTTAGTGAAGATATCCATAAACGCTGAATAGGTTTGTTACATTTTGCCTTCTGCAATACCCATCGCTGGATGAGTTCTCCCTCCTGCCCGGCATCCCCGCAGTTAATGACCTCATCACATTCCTCAACTAATTTTTCAATTACTTTAAACTGGTTTTCAACGCCTTTATTCGGGATTAGCTTTATGCCAAAACTGTTGGGAATAATTGGCAGCAGAAATAAATTCCAGGATTTATATTGAGGACCGTAATCGTGAGGTTCTTTCAGGGTACAAAGATGTCCGAACGTCCATGTCACGCAATAGCCGTTCCCTTCCATATAGCCTTGTTTAGGCGTAGTAGCGCCCAATACTTTGGCAATATCTCTGGCAACACTGGGTTTCTCGGCAATACATAATTTCATGAACTCGGGTTTATTGAAGGAGTGCAAAAATCGGGATTTTTTTTGACTTTAGCTAATTTTGTTAAACATCAACAGCTAATAATTCACAGCCAAAATGCGGAGGAATCTCTTCTGCTGATATGTAAGAGAATTCGGTCTCAAACAAAGAAAAAATATATTCTTAATATTGGAGGTAAAATGAATTTGTATCTATTTTTTTGCCGCTAATGCACGAATAATTTTGGATAACTTTTTTATTAGCTCTCTGATTTTGCAGAGCATGCAGAATGTTTTATATATTGTTGTTTTGTTGGGCGCAATTTGTTTTTTTATATCGGATAAATAAAGCGCTAGGATTTTATCTCCGATAAAATTGTATATCACATAATCAAGCCTAAATCTTGCTAAAAATTTTTGATTTTTTTGCGCCTTAAAAGCAGCATAACAACAACATCTACTTTTAACTAATTCTCATAAATTTCAATTTATTTTATGTTTTTCATAACCTTAATTATTAATGAAAATGAATGAAATTTGATTAAAATAAAATTTAACAAGCAGTTATTCTTTTATAATATTGAAAAAAATAAAAACATAAATAACTAATATACAATCAATTAAACTATTAACAATAAATTAATATTTAAAAACCCTACTTTTTTAGTGGACTAATAAAAATTATATTATATATTTGCAAACGTATTCAGGAAATAAAACAAAATGAAGGCAGAATTAAAAAATAATTCAATAACGAAACATAGCATCAAAAAAATGATGATGTGGATCCGTATGCCTATACATCAGGAATATTGTGGATGACCTTAACTTTATATGACATATTTTTTAAAGGCTCTACAACACTGTAGAGCCTTTTTCATTAAAAACGAACAACATTAAAAAAATAAAAATGAACAATTCTAAAAACAAATGGCTGGTTCCATTGGCTTTTACAAACATCTATGTAATATGGGGAATTACGTTTTTAGCTATTTCATTTGGCTTGAAAGGCTTTCCCCCATTCATACTTTCCGGATTGAGGTTTCTGGTAGCAGGCATTCTGATGATCGGATATCTGCTCTCTAAGGGAGAAAAAGCAAACGCTCTGGTTAACTGGAAAAAGAATGCCATCACCGGAATCCTTATTCTTACAGGAGGAACAGGACTTGTGGCATGGGGAGAACAATATGTAACCGCTTCAGAGGCGGCAATATCCATTGCTACCGGACCATTTTGGTTTATTGCTATCGACAGAAAAAACTGGAAATATTATTTTTCAGATAAGTTCATTCCAATAGGTTTGGTTATTGGTTTTGTTGGATTGGTATTATTTCTGAAAGGAAGTGTACATTCCGCTCATGCAGCAGTTGACGGAAATCTTCGTATCACCGCATTTGTGGTATTAGGCTTAAGTTCTGTAGCCTGGGTATTAGGTTCATTATATTCTAAGAAAAATCCTGCTTCCCAATCTACTTTTATGAATATTGCCCAACAGCTTATCATAGCCGGATTAGCCTCTTTTCTTATCGCTTTTTTAAGAAAAGAATGGACCGGTTTTTCCGTTTCAGCGGTTCCGTTATCGGCTTGGCTGGGCGTTCTGTTTTTGATTTTCTTTGGATCGATAGTCGCTTATTTGTCGTACATTTGGCTCTTGTCCGTGAAGCCCGCTGCCCTGGTAAGCACCCATACCTATATTAATCCTATTGTTACAGTGATTGCTGGCTGGATTGTTGCTCATCAAAGCATTAACGGAGGTCAGCTATATGGTTTATCCATCATATTGCTGGGGGTACTTCTTACAAATGTTACCAAGTACTTCAAACTTTCGAAACGGTCAAAGGTTAAAATCAGACGGGTAAGAAGATTTTTTAATAGAACAAATAAGCGGTTTCAGCCTGTTTAAAATAGTATAAAGCATCAGAATGATAGAAATTAAAAATATATCAAAAACTTTTCACCAGAAAAAACAGTCCTTTAAAGCACTGGATCAGGTGAGCCTCAATATAGAGAAAGGTGATATCGTAGGAATTATAGGATTTTCCGGTGCAGGAAAAAGTACGCTGATTCGTACAGTTAATCTTCTGGAAAGGCCAGATGAAGGCCAGATCATCATTAATGGCAAGGATTTTACCCGGTTAAGTTCAAAACAACTGGCCGAAGAGCGTAAAAAAATAGGAATGATCTTTCAGCATTTCAATCTGCTTTCTTCGAGAACTGTCTTTGGTAATATTGCGCTTCCTTTGGAACTGGATCATCTCAATAAAGACCAGATCAGCAAAAAGGTACATGAGCTATTGAAAATCGTAGGTCTTGAAGATAAAGCCCACGATTATCCCAGAAGTCTTTCCGGGGGCCAGAAACAAAGGGTAGCCATCGCAAGGGCATTAGCCAATGATCCTCACCTTCTGCTCTGTGATGAAGCAACCAGCGCTCTTGATCCTGTTACCACACAGTCTATTTTACAGCTGTTAAGAGATATCAACCAGAGATTAGGAATTACCATCCTTTTGATTACGCATGAGATGGAGGTCATTAAAGCAGTCTGCAATCATGTTGCTGTTATCGACCACGGAAAATTATTAGCTAAAGGAACTTTAAGTGAGATTATTTCGGATAAAGAAAATCCGGTGATCCGACAATTTATAAATTCAGATGTCATGACCTTGCCACAGGAACTCAATAACAGACTACAGAAAGAGCCCAAAGAAGGTTTATTTCCACTGGTCGAAATAGAACTTAACGAAAATATCAGTGTTGAAGAACTTCTTTCAACTTTATATTCCCAATATAAAATTCCTTATAAACTTTTGAAAGCTGATGTGGAATATCTTGGCCATTCCAATTTTGGAAAATTGCTGCTGCAGCTTCAGGGAGGAGCGGAAGAAAACCAACAGGCCATCTATTATTTCAATCAGAATAAAATTCAAAATACAGTAAAAGGATATGCTTAGTGATACGGTAATTGCTCTTTTGGCAAAAGGAGCCTGGGAAACAGTTTACATGACTTTTGTATCCGGATTTTTCGGATTTGTTTTAGGTCTTCCCGTTGGGATTATGCTTTTTTTAACCAGAAAAGGACAATTGTTGGAAAATACATTCTATCACAGAACACTTTCTGTTGTGGTGAATATTTTCCGTGCTATTCCTTTTATCATTTTAATTGTATGGATGATTCCTTTTACAAGAATCCTGGCCGGAACTTCTATTGGCGTCAATGCAGCTTTGGTTCCTTTGAGTATCGGAGCTGCTCCGTTTATTGCAAGATTGGTGGAAAATAGTCTTCTTGAAGTTCCTCATGGCTTAATAGAAACAGCCAGAGCTTTGGGAGCGTCACCATTCCAGATTATCAGGAAAGTATTGCTTCCGGAGGCCCTTCCTTCTCTTATCAATAATGCAACCATCACATTGATTACTTTAGTGGGGTACTCTGCTATGGGAGGAGCTGTAGGTGCCGGCGGATTAGGGCAGGTTGGCTATCAGTACGGATACATCGGCTATGATATTGTCATTATGAATACAGTCCTCATATTGCTTGTATTATTAGTGTTTATCATACAATTTTTAGGCGACAGACTGTCAAAAAAATTTGACCATAGGTAGTATTTTAAAGTGAGAATAATAAAATAATGAAAAAAATAAAGATCTTAGGTGTATTGGCTGCCGGAATACTTCTGTTTTCAGCATGTTCCGGAAGGAAAGATGATCCTAATTTTATCCGGGTAGGCATAACGTACGGCCCAGAGCAGGAAATTGCCGAAGTTGCTAAAAAGGTGGCTAAGGAAAAATATAACCTTGAAGTAGAACTGATCCCTTTCAATGATTATGTAGTTCCCAATGAAGCATTAACCAATGGTGATATTGATGCCAATGCTTTCCAGCATGTACCTTACTTAACAGAACAGTCGAAACAGAGAGGATATAATTTAGCGGTTGTAGGCAATACTTTCGTCTACCCTATCATTGCCTATTCTAAAAAAATTAAAAATATCAGCCAGCTTCAGGAGGGAAATACAATTGTTATTCCTAATGATCCAACCAACGGAGGACGTTCCTTGCTTCTGCTTCAAAAAAGTGGTTTACTGAAATTAAAAGACGGTGTAGGACTTCTTCCAAAAGTGACTGATATTACAGAGAATCCGAAGCAGCTTAAAATCATGGAAATTGAAGGTGCCCAGATCCCAAGAGTACTGGACGACAGAGATGTTGTGGTAGGAATTATCAATAATAATTTTGCCGTTCAGGCCGGTTTGGATTCTGAAAAACAGGCTATTCTTAAAGAAGATAAAGATTCCCCTTACGTAAATGTAGTGGTGGCAAGACAGGACAATAAGAACAGTCAGAAAGTAAAAAACTTTGTAAAAGCCTATGAATCTGATGAAGTGGAGAAGAAAGCCAAAGAAATTTTCAAAGGAGGCGCTGTAAAGGGATGGTAATGAATATTTTGAATATTTTCAATCCGAAGAACCCGAATTTCAGAGATTAAAACTAAAATTGAATGATCAATATCTGATTTTTTCAGCTTTAAAACTGATAAAAACTGCCGACAGATAATCCAGGCAGTTTTTTTATAATTTAATTTTCATTTTCTCAATTTGAGATAATAAAAAATTTTCTTTACTTTTGCTTACAATCAAATAACCAGGCATTATGTTAAAGAAAACCGCCATTCTAAGTTTATTCACCTTCATTTCTGTTTCTTATATGGCTCAGACCACACCTGCACTACCCGTTTATTTAGATGAATCGAAACCTGTAGAACAGCGTATCCAGGATGCTCTTTCGAGAATGACTCTGGAAGAAAAAGTGGCAATGCTTCATGCCCAGTCGAAATTCAGCTCTCCGGGGGTTCCAAGATTGGGAATTCCGGAATTCTGGACAACGGACGGTCCTCACGGGGTACGTCCGGAAGTAATGTGGGACGAATGGGACCAGGCCGGATGGACGAATGATTCTATTATTGCCTACCCTGCCCTGACTGCTTTATCCGCTACATGGAACAAGAAAATGTCATGGAATTATGGAAAAGCTTTGGGGGAAGAAGCCCGCTACAGAAAAAAAGATATTCTTCTGGGGCCAGGGGTTAATATTTACAGAACACCGTTAAACGGTAGAAATTTCGAGTATATGGGTGAAGATCCTTATCTGACCTCAAAAATGGTAGTTCCTTATATTAAAGGCGTACAGTCTAACGGGGTGGCTACTTCTGTAAAGCATTTTGCGCTCAATAATCAGGAAATGTTCCGCCATACCAGCAATGTTATTGTTGATGACAGAACGCTTTATGAAATCTATCTTCCGCCTTTCAAAGCCGCTGTAACTGAAGGAGATTCCTGGACGATTATGGGAGCATATGATCTGTATAAAGGTCAATACGCCAGCCAGAATCAATATCTTTTAAACGATATTCTGAAAAAAGAATGGAAGTATAAAGGTGTCGTAGTATCCGACTGGGGCGCTGTAAATAATACCGAACAGGCAATCCATAACGGGTTGGATCTTGAATTCGGAACATGGACGAATGGCCTTTCCGCAGGCACAAAGAATGCTTACGACAATTATTTTCTGGCAAAACCCTATTTAGATTTAATCAAATCCGGAAAAGTAGGAACCACTGAACTGGATGATAAGGTAACCCGACTGCTTCGCCTTGCCTACAAAACAACAATGAACCGAAACAAACCTTTCGGAAATATTGCTTCTGAAGAACATAAAGCCATAGCCAAAGAAATTGGTGAAGAAGGTATTGTTCTATTGAAAAATCAAGGAAATGTTCTGCCTATTGATCTTAACAAAGCAAAAAAAATAGCGGTTATTGGAGAAAATGCTATTAAAATTATGACGGTAGGCGGTGGCTCCTCTTCATTAAAGGTAAAATATGAAGCACTTCCTTTAGACGGAATTAAATCCAGATTCGGGAAGCAGACTGATGTACAGTTTGCCAGAGGGTATGTAGGAGACATCGGCGGAGAATATAACGGGGTAAAATCCGGGCAGGATTTAAAAGACACCCGTTCTGAAACAGAATTGCTTACCGAAGCTGTAGAACTTGCTAAAAAGTCAGATTATGTGATCTTCGTTGGCGGACTGAATAAAGCCGATTTCCAGGATAGTGAAGGAAATGACAGAAAAAGTTATGGTCTTCCTTACAATCAGGACAATGTAATCTCAGCTTTAGCAAAAGCCAATAAAAATCTGGCTGTAGTTCTGGTTTCCGGAAATGCAGTAGCAATGCCATGGATCAAAGAAGTTCCCACAATATTGCAAGCCTGGTATCTAGGGTCAGAAGCAGGAAATTCAATCGCTTCTATTTTGGCGGGAGATGCTAATCCTTCAGGAAAACTTCCGTTTACATTTCCTGTAAAGCTTGAAGACAATTCGGCTCATCAATTAGGAGAATATCCTGGACAGAAGGATGAACTGGCAGCAGGAAAAGGAAAAGATCAGAAAAATCCAATCAATATTACCTATAATGAAGGAATTTTTGTAGGCTACCGCTGGCATGATACTAAAAACATCAAACCTCTTTTCAGCTTCGGACACGGATTGAGCTATACGACTTTTGAATTCGGAAAAGCAAAAGCGGATAAAACCACAATCTCCCAGGATGGTACCATCACTTTTACAGTAACAGTGAAAAATACAGGAAAAAAAGCCGGTGCTGAAGTAGTCCAGCTTTACATCAGCGATTTAAAATCTTCTGTACCACGCCCTGCCAAAGAATTGAAAGGTTTTGAAAAAGTATATTTAAACCCCGGCGAACAAAAAGAAGTCACCTTCACCGTTGATAAAACCGCATTAAGTTATTTTGATGCCAATAAACATGACTGGATTGCAGAACCTGGAGATTTTGAGGCTTTAATCGGGAATTCTTCAGATGGAATTAAAACGAAAGTAAAGTTTACTTTAAAATAGGTATAGGCAGGAAAAGAAAATCTCACATTTCCGGCAGTTTTTTTTAGTTGATAAAGCAGGTTTCTGACAGGAATCTGCTTTTTTATTTTTTGACCTTGTAAATTTCTAAAAACTAATGCGTGCTTTTATGCATTAAGCTCTTAAACTTATTTATACTAAAGTGCAGAACCTTTTGTGATTAAACACGGGTGCACGAATTCTTATTTATTGTGGATTTTACATATTTTCTTAATAGTATGTGCTTCTCCAACGATTTTTTTAAATTTACATTTGAAAGCCCTTATCAACTCTTATGCAGCAACAACTTCCCGCCCATTGGCATGCCTTTATCAAAGTATTTCAGAAAAAATACACTGAAGAAATCGTGTATGGCATTTGCCGGGTATTCCGGGATAAGGAAGAAATATTAGAGCGTTATACCACCTATGATTTCGAACAATATCTGCCTGACTATATCCCTGTTGCGGATGATTCCGGAGGCCGTGTGGCGGTCATCTCCGTTCATGAGAATGACAAAAAAGTCTATGTAAGCGATTACGGTGTTTTACAGGAGTCTGAACTGGCTGTACTGGACCGGGATCTCATGCACTGGATGCAGAGAAAGCTTCCTTTTGACTATGATTCGCCTAAAGAATCATCAAAAGGAGAAATAGAAAATCTTCAACAGCTGAACCATAAATTATATGACGAGATTGCTCAGCATATCGATATCGTCAATTTTCTGAAAGCAAAAATCAGGATAGAAGGAATGTCCCTTCCTGAAAATTACGCTAACCCTGAAGAACTCTGCTATTTCCAGCAGGGATATCGTTACAATGCTAATAGTGAAGATTTGGCGGGATTAAAAACAGGTGATTTTAAACCAACCTGGCTGGTATTGGCCACCAATTATTTTGATGATCCGTTTTTTATTGATCTCGAAGAATCTGACCGACAGTTCCCTGTCTATTTTGCCTTTCACGGACAGGGAAAATGGACTCCTATTATGGCCGCACCTTCTATCCGGCAATTTGAGAAACAGTTAAACGATATTCAGAGTATTCAGTATAATAAGGATGCTTTGACTGATTATCTGAAAAACGTTCCGGATAATGAATTCTGGAATGAGGTACGGGAAGTCGCTGAATCTATGTCACCATTGGATGAAGAAAAGATTGAGGAGAAAATATCAGCTTCAGACTTTCGCAGAGCACGGCTTTATATAACAGATACCGGTCCCAATAAGATCAAAATAATTTCTCTGTTGAAAGCAGAATTAGGTATTTCAGGCCCTGAAGCATTGCAATTGAGCAAACGGCCCAGGATCTTATTCTCCGAAGCCTATTTCAAATGGATAGAAGCCGACATTAAAAAACTGGAAAGCCTCGGAGCAACAACAGAAATTGAAATCATCACCGAAAAATAAGAGAATGAATCCATTAGCAGATCACCCAGATTTTACCATAAAAACCGGTTCAAATGGAAGACTTTCAGAAGACTTTTTGAAACGTTATCCAAAAATTCCTGAAGATTATAACATCTTCCTGAAATCATTTTTATTGCTTACCAACCTATCTGACACTACATGGTTCAATAGTATTTCTGATTTTAACGACTCTCATACTGAAAGTGAGTTCAGCTGGAACGAGTTTGAACAGCAGTCTCTGGCAGCTTTTGAAGGTGATGAAACAACCCGGAACCAGATCATTAGTTTTTGGAATGCTCATCTGCCTTTCATTCTTTCCGTAAAAAACAGCTATGCTTATTTCTCAATTGGCACGGCAGATAATAATTTTGGGAAGATTTATTTCGGGGAAGAACCTGAGTATGAGGAAACTGATCATGTAGCCGACAGCTTTTCTGAGTTTCTGGAAGCTTTAAAAAATAAAACCCTTGAAGAAAGATATTTAAATCTGTTTTAAAATATACTTTACAAACAAACTTTACCGCTTACTTCTGCCAGCTTCACTTTTAAATATATCCATATTCAATGGCTACTTTCACAAGCTCCGAAACTTTTCTGCATCCGGTTTTTCGGAGAATACTTTTCCGGTGTGTGGTTACTGTATGATAGGAAATACTGAGCCTGTCCGCAATCTCTTTTGCAGAACTTCCTCCGGCCAGCAGGGTAAGCACCTCAACTTCTCTTTTAGTCAGCAGATCCTTCAGTTCAGGATTCCTGATATCGGGAAGACAGTGCATCTGGTGAAAATCATTCCGGCTGCCAATTCCCTGCACCAATACAATATAGCTGTTTTCTTTTGTAATATGCTGGATATTGGTATGAATATTAACAGCCTGCAGGAGTTTTCCGTCATCACTTTTCGCAGTATGCAGGGCCTGATGGTGAAACATTTCATAATTTCCTTTTGCCGTTTTCATCCGGAAACAATAACTTGTCTTAAGCTCCTGCTGGTGTTTAAAACCATCTATTTCTCTCATCTTTTCAATAGTCATTCTTTCCGCTTCCATTACAAAATCCAGATCTGCAGGATGTATAAGATCTATAATTTCTTTAAGGTGGTGAGGAAGCTGCTTCAGGCCGTGCATTTTAAGGATATTGGGATGATGCCCGCTTAAGGTACTGTCTGCAATATTAATTACATAATAATAGAATTCTCCCATGGAGAACACATCCCCTATGATCTTTTCAATAGAGGGTGGAGGAGAAATTTCATTTCCGTTTTGTAAAACTTCAGGATAATTATTCCAAACCTTTACAAGAAGATGAGGTTTTTCAGCATCTGTTAAAAACTTTTTACCCATAAAGTTACTTTGCTATAAAATTAACATAATTTATGTTAAAAATTACCCGAAAGTAGTATTTTTTTGTAAAGAGACAAAATCTAACTTTGATAGTGTTCAGAGAGCTCACCTGCTATTATCAAAAGTTCCGGAACCATTAAAAAACTTTATAAACAACCACAAAATTTTTTACCCATGAGAAAAATCATCAACATCGAACTGAGACTTAAAAAGAGAGGCTCAGTCTTCACCTGGGAAGTTTTCCTTGAAAACACCAACAGTAATTCGAGAATCGGCAGCGGATGGGACTACAACGCAAAATCTGGATATTATTATGTAAAGTTACAAGACTATCCAATTGACGACAATGCACTGGATGTCTTTATTGGCTGCGAAGGTAAAGAAAATGGAGAAATTGAATGCTCAGTTCTCATTAACGAAACAGAACAGTCTAACAAAGTTACCTGCAGAAATACTGATTATAATTACGGACATCAAGCTTATGAATTCGTATGAAAAAGATTAACTTTTGTCTGTTCTTTTTACTCATCTCACTCTCTTTCATGAAAGGACAGCTTCTTATTGAAGACAAAAACGGAGATGCCTTATTTCAACCCATGCTGACTGTAAATGAGTCTTCATCTCTCATGAGCAGCGGTTTGATTAAGTTAAATACAGGAGATCAGAGTATAGGATTTGACTATTACAACAGAACAACCCCATTTGGTCAGCCAAAATATAAATTCTGGACATTGGGAGTCAAAGTAAAGCCCACAGAAGGATATGCTGCTGTTTTTAAAAACGGACAGTTTTCACCGGGTATCAATATTTCCGGATCCCTCAATCAGGTTAAAATATTTGATAGAGAAGCAACGAAGCCCGAAAATAACTTTTTAGACTGGGGCAGCATCTATGCCAGTTATTCCGTGAATAAATACCAACTCTATAAAAGTGATACAACTTTTAAAAGTCAGCTTTCTTCAAAGAGCTTTTCAGGATTATCGCTAGGCCTCAATTACAATATGCTTATAAAAAGCAGTTGGCTGATTAGCTTTAGGGCAGGATATTCTAGAACGAACAATTATAATGATTTAACTTCCGTTGAAGTAAGGGACAGTAAAATACAAATAGACACAGAAAGTTCGGTAACAAGAGAGATTCTAACAACTAAAACAGCTAAACAGGGCAATTATAAGGAATATGACAGTTATCCTTTCCATGTCAGTCTAAGCAGGCTTACACCCGATAATATGGATGAAAAAAGTCTGACATTCGGTTATAGCATTTACGTTAGTGGAAAACCAAATAATATTACAAAACCCATAACGGATGCGGGAGTAATGGTATTTGTATCCCAGATGAAAAAAGATGTCAGTATTACCACTATAGGATTAAGCTTTCAATTCAATGATTTTTTTGATACGCAGAATCTTAATAACGGACTTATGAAACGGTTAAGCATTGGACTGACAACCAACTTTCCATTGTTCAGCAAAACAGAATAAATAAAAAAAGTGCCGGATTAACGGCACTTTTTATGTTATCTTATAGACTACTTGCCCCCTCCTGCATTTTTCTCTACATCAGTCTTAGTATTCGATTTCACTTTCTGGTTTCCAAAACGTTTTACAAAGGAAATTGAGGCTCCGTACCAGTCCCATTTTGAGGAAGTTCTGATAGTTCCGTACTGGCTGAAGCTGGTAGCATCATAATTTGGTCTCTGGAAAATATTCATCAGCTGAAGGCTGACCTCCATCTGGGTTTTAGGGAATATTTTTGTGGCTGAGAAATTATGAAAAACATTCACTTTGTTTCCATATGAATTACCGCTGTTCTGATTGGCAATCTCCACCCAGGCACTCAAATTAATATTTTTGTTGAAAAGATTGGTGTACGACAGATTGGCAGAGCCTCCCAGATAACTCAGGTATTTGGCTCCCTTCAGGTCATTCTTTTCATTGAAATCATGGTTATCAACATAATACCATCCTATTCCTACATTTACATTCAGTTTATTTTTCAGGAAAGACTGATTGGTATTGGCAAAAACGTAATATTTCTGAACTTTACCATTTAGGTTCGAAGGAAGGGTAACAAGTAAATTATTTTCTTCTTTTAAGGTGGTCCAGTAATCCTGGTCGGTGAACATATACCTTGCTGAAAGGAAATATTTTTTCTTGAATCCGAATTTCATATACAACCTGTGGCTTGGGTTAGGGTCCAGTTCCATATTTCCTCTGCTGTACGTTCCGTCATTGGTGGGAACAAGAAAAGGATTGAACTCGGAATACCATGGACGCCATAGGTTTTTGTTATACGTAAGACTCAGATCATATTTATCTGAAAAAGTATACTTCACCAATAAATTAGGAAGGAATGCCCCGTAAGAATCTTTTCTTTCTGTTCCGGCTATATCCTGTCTCATTTTAAGATCAATATGCTCATAACGTAGTCCTACTCTGGTTTCCAGCTTTTCAAAAAAGGTTTTGCTGTAGTTGGCATAAAGGGAATTGATATTATCTTCATAATGGAAAACATCATTTTTACGGATATTATTCAGGTAACTCCCGTTTGCGTCATTCGCAATCACATTATTATTGAAATCCATTTTTCCTCCTACTTCAAAGCTGCCTCCTGATTTCCCTATAGGCTGCGTATAATCTACCTTCACGTAATAATTACGGGTCTGTTCATCAGAATTGGTTAACAAAAGATCCGAAACAGGGGAAACATTAAATGTTTTTAAGAAGGTATTAGAATTGATCTGGGAATTATAATTAGTCCCTACGTTGATATCAAGAATTTTATTTTTCTCTTTATCATAATACTTATAGAAAAGGTTGGTTCCCAAAGTCCTGTATTTTCCCACTACATCCTGGTCCTGATGATAGGAATCCTGGTATTGATTATAATTAAGATAGTTGATTCCGTCAGCATCCGATGTGGAAGTATTTCTGCTCTGATAATATTCCAGGATAAGTCCTACATTGTTTTTATCATTCAGTTCAAACTCAGAGGTCGAGGAGAAAGAAGGACTCTTCCCTCTTCCGGTTACTTCATTATTTACCTGGCTCACAGAGTTATCTTTATACAGTGTATTTTCAAAAAAACTTTTCTGAACATAGGTATTATCACTGTAACTTCCGATAAGGGTCTGGGTAAAATTCTTCTTATGATAATTCAGGTTAAGATTGGTATACTGAGAGTTCTTTGTCTGTTGTCTGTTGTTAAAAGTCACACTCCCTTTCAATCCCTCATCATCTCTTCTTTTCAACACGATATTAATCACCGAACCTGTTGTTTCATATCGTGAGGAAGGACTTGTGATTACTTCAATCTTCATCAGGTTATCCGCAGGAATGGTTTTAAGATATTCCTTTAACTCCTTTCCTGTAAAAACAGATTTACGGTCGTTAATGTATACCGTCACCGATTCTCCCTCCGCTTTTACAGCATCATTGTTATCGATACTTACCATAGGGGTCATTCTCAGGACATCCCAGGTTGTATTTCCGGCAAGAATAGAGCTGTTGGCAACATTAAAAACAGTACGGTCCACTTTAGACTCTACCGTTGGTTTTCTGGCAGTCAATGTTACTGCTTCTATTTCTTTCTCGTTTTTCTTTATTGTGTCATTCGTGGCTTGGGCTAAAGTTAAAGAACCCATTAATAAAGCTACCGAACATATAATTATTTTCATCCAAAGTAATATTTCTCTTATAAGACACCTATGGGTGAAAGTTTGTTACACGAAAAATGAAAAAAAAGGAAAATATTTCAAAGTCCTTCTTTTAAAGGAAAAATTAACACTACATATATCACTAAATAATGAAAAATGTCCGGAAAAATCCGGACATACAATAGCAAATTTACAAGGATTAAAAAATAGATATGCTAGTTTACATTTTCAAAATAATGGATCATGCCTACCTCAGGAAGATGACGGCTGGAAGTTTTCAGGGTAACTTCATTATTACTGCTACTTTCCAGAAATGAATTGCTGAATAAAGCATAGGAAGGCTGTTCTGCAAAATCATTCTTCAGCATTTGATGAGCTTCCACAACCGGCTTTCCATAAAGCTTTTTAAAATTCCCGATCTGGTACTGCGAAAATTTTCCGTAATGCACAATAAATTTCAGCGACAGATCAATAGATGTACTTAACGCTTTGCTCAATTCTTCAATCTTTTTATTAAAAGCATTCCGCATTTTCAAGAGCATTGCAGAAATATTTCCATAAGACGGATTTTCATCGTAACGGTAGAACAAAATAGCATCACCTTCGATCTCCGAAATCTCGAAATAGCGCCCGTTCACATCAATCAATGTTGAAAGAAGCTGTCTCACAATATATTCTCCCGTATAAAGCTTTGTGTTGAACACAAATTCGGTAAACCCGCTGAAATCGGGGATAAGAATAATACCATCTTGTATATCTGCATTCTTCATAATAGTATGGATTAAAAACCTGCTGCATCATTACAGACGAAGCAGGTTTAATTTTACTTTATTGCCATCCGCCTCCTACCGCTCTGTAAAGCGTAGTAATGGCATTCAGTCTTTGAGCTTTCAGGGAAGCCAGATCAAGTTCCGTCTGAAGTTTATTCGTTTGGGCGATAATCACCTCAATGTACGTGGCTGAATTGTATTTAAACAGAATATCCGCTTTCTTTACCGCTTCATTCGATTTTACAACTAACCCTTCCGCTATTTTCTGCTGCTCTTCAAGCTTCTGGATCTGCACCAACGCATCGGAAACCTCTCCTACAGCCTTCAGTACGGACTGTTTAAAACTGATCTCAGCCTGACCTGCCAATACTTTGGACTGTTCATACTGTGTTTTCAGCTGTTTTCCATTCAGAATAGGCTGTGCAATAGCTCCGGCAGCCATTCCGAATAGTGATCCGGGAATACTGAACCACTGGCTTGCCTGGAAAGCATTCAAACCACCCTGCGCTGTAATATTCAGTGAAGGATACATGCTCATTTTTGCAACATGAATGGCTGCAGCACTTTTTCTTACTTCAAGCTCCGCACTTTTAATATCCGGCCTGTAACTTAATAATTCTGAAGGAATACCCGTTGCCAGATGATCCGGTGACTGTACGTTATTCAGGCTTGCACTTCTCTCAATCCTGTCCGGCATGGAGCCCGTGAGCAGACTTAATGCATTTTCCTGAGTGGCTATAGAACTTTCTATCGCCGGAATGGATTTCAGGATCTGATCTTTTACAATTTCCTGCTGCTGTACTGCCAGGGCAGTGGTAAGCCCTAATTCCTGCTGTTTTGCTAAAAACTTCAGGGTGTTGTCTGCATAGGTAAGATTAGATTTTGTGATTTCCATCTGGGTATCCAGCATCAGGAGATTATAATATCCCTGCACTACAGAGGCCACAAGCTGAGTTTTAACAGCCTTGGCAGCTTCCTGTGTTTTAAGGTATTCTGTAAGAGCCTGCTCTTTTCTGCCTCTGATCTTTCCCCAGATATCCGCTTCCCACGAAAAATTGAGCGAGGCAGTATAGTCTTCCATATACCGTTTCCCCATAAACTGTCCGGCCATCATTCCGTTCATGCTGTTATCCGAAGGTCTGCTGATATTCGCATTGAGACCACCGCTGATCACGGGAACATTTCCCCATTTGCTCTGGTTATAAGCTAATGACGCAAACTCTATCTGTTTTAAAGCAACAAGAAGGTCATTATTCTGTGTAACAGCTTTATCAATCAGGGCAACCAGAACCGGATCTTTGAAGAAATCCCTGTAGCTGGTTTTCGCGATATTTTCCTGAGTATCTGTAGTAATGCTGTCACCTCTGAAAACCTCAGGCATTTTGACTTCCGGCCGTTCATATTTCTGAACCTTACAGGATACTGCCGCTCCTGAAATAAGTGCGATATAAGCTATATTTTTAATTGAATTCATTGTCATAATCATTTGGATTTAATATTCCCAGTCGGCATCCGTTATCGTTTTTCCGCTCATCTTTTCATGCAAAGCCTGAAAGACTACAAAAAGTACCGGAACCACAAAAATCCCCAGTATTGTTCCGAAAAGCATCCCAGAAACGGCCGCATAACCGATGGAATGGTTTCCTAGCGCAGAAGGTCCTACCACAAACAGCAACGGAAGAAGTCCCGTAATAAATGCCAGTGAAGTCATCAGAATTGGACGCAGACGTGCTTTTGCTCCTTCTACTGCCGAAGCGATCAGACTTTTCCCTGCTCTTCTTCTCTGGATGGCAAATTCTACGATCAGGATCCCGTTTTTGGCCAGAAGCCCGATCAGCATCACCAAAGCAATCTGTACGTAGATATTGTTGGAAAGATCTGCCAGTGTAATTCCTACAAATACCCCTGATAAACCTACCGGAATAGCGATCAGAACGGCTAAAGGAAGTACATAACTTTCATACTGTGCGGAAAGAAGGAAGAATACGAACACGATACACAATCCAAAAATCATCACCGATTGTGAACCTGCGGAAACTTCTTCACGGCTCATTCCTTTATAATCATAGGTATATCCCGGAGGAAGAACCTGTTTGCCCACCTCTTCGATTGCGGCCATAGCCTGTCCTGTACTGAATCCCGGAGCCGGCATCACCGTTAAATTGGAAGAGTTGAACAGATTGAAACGGTCTACCACTTCAGCACCTGTTACCTGCTTTAAAGTAACTAATGTGTTCACAGGAACCATTTCCCCTGAATTATTTTTCACGAAAATACCGTTCAGAGATTCTTTATCCTGTCTGGTTTCCGGAGTAGATTGTACCAATACCCTGTAATACTTCCCGAACCTGTTGAAATCCGAAGACTGTATACTTCCGTAATATCCCTGCATTACGCCAAGCACATCAGCTACACTTACACCTAACTGGGCAGCTTTCACCTCATCTACAAGCACTTCAAACTGCGGATAGGTAACATCGAAGGTGGTAAATGCCACTGCTACTTCCGGTCTCTGCATCAAAGCGCCCATCATTCCGTAAGAAATGTTTCCTAAATTCTGAAGTTCCCCGTTGGTACGGTCCTGAAGCACAAGCTCCATCCCGCTGGTATTTCCGAAACCATCTACCGTTGGTGTATTCAGCACAAGGAAATTGGCTCTTTTATCCTGCGAAAGCATTCCCTGAACCTGCCCGATAATATCATTGATATTACTCACTTTTCCTCTCTCCTCTCCTTTCTTCAGCTTTACGAAAATAGAGGCTGCTGAGGATGACATTGATCCGCTGAAGAGATTCAATCCATCTACGGAAATCACCTCATCTACAGCCGGATTTTTCATCAGAAGATCTTCCGTATCTGAAACCACTTTTGAGGTTCTGTCTTTTGAAGCTCCCGGTGCAAGATTGGCTGTTACAATAATAAAACTCTGGTCTTCATCCGGAATAAATCCTTTAGGGGTTGTCATTGACATCCAGGCAAAAAGCCCTCCGAAAACAAGAATAAGAACCATTGCTACCCATTTTCTTTTTAACAGGAACAACACCGATTTTCCGTAACGGAAGATCAGTTTGTTGAAGCTGGCATTAAAACCGGCAAAGAAACGGTCTTTGAAATTCATTTTCTCCTGAGCTCCTCCGTGGTTATGCTTCAGTAACAGGGCACATAAAGCAGGGCTCAGTGTTAAGGCATTCACCGCAGAAATAACAATGGCAATGGCCAGTGTTAAGGCAAACTGCTGGTAAAACAATCCTGTAGAGCCGCTCATAAATGCGACTGGTACGAATACCGCAGACATGATCAGGGTAATTGAAACAATCGCTCCTGTGATCTCACTCATCGCCGACATGGTTGCGGCCCTCGGGTTGAGTTTTTTATGTTCCATTTTAGCATGGACCGCTTCCACGACGACAATGGCGTCATCTACCACAATACCAATGGCCAGTACCAAGGCAAATAACGTCAGGATATTGATTGAAAACCCGAAAATTTTCATAAAAAAGAATGTTCCTATAATGGATACCGGAACTGCAATGGCCGGAATTAAGGTGGAACGGAAATCCTGCAGGAAGATATACACCACAATAAATACCAGGATAAATGCTTCTATCAGGGTATGAATTACCTGATCGATCGACTGGTCCAGTGCTTCTTTCGTTGCATAAGGAATTTCATAATTCATCCCTTGCGGGAACGATTTTTCCAGCTCTTTCATTCTTTCCTGAAGGGCAATCTGCACTTCATTGGCATTAGATCCTGCCATCTGGAATATCGCCATCGTTACTGAAGGCTTTTTGTTATAATTGGAGGAAACCGTATAGCTGTACGCCCCAAATTCTACTTTTGCAATATCTTTCAATTTTAAAACGGAACCATCGCTCAAGGCTTTGATCGTAATATTCTCATATTGTTCAGGCTCTGTAAATTTTCCTTTGTAGCGGAGAACATATTCCATCGCTTCTTTACTTCTTTCCCCGAATCTTCCGGGTGCCGCTTCCAGGTTCTGAGACTGAATAGCACGGGAAACTTCTGCCGGGGTAAGATTATAGGAAGTCAGCTTATTCGGATCGAGCCATACCCTCATGGAGTAGTCTTTATTTCCATATACCATGGCATCTCCTACTCCTTTCACCCTTTTCAGCTCGGGAACGATATTGATTTTAGCATAGTTTTCCAGGAAAAGATCATCCATAGTACCATCTTTACTGGTCAGAGAGACCATGGCGATCATACTGTTCTGTCTTTTCAGCGTAGTGATCCCGGCCTGTACTACTTCTGCCGGAAGCTGGTTGGTTACCTGTGCTACCCTGTTCTGTACGTTAATGGCCGCCTGATCGGGGTCTGTTCCCAATTTAAAAATCACGGTAATGCTTAAAGTACCGTCATTACTTGCAGTGGACGTGATATAATCCATATTCTCCACCCCGTTGATGGCATTTTCCAAAGGTGGTGCCACGGACCTCGCGATGGTTTCCGCGTTGGCTCCCGGATAAGCAGCCGTTACCATGACAGTAGGCGGTGCAATGTCCGGAAATTTGGTAATCGGCAGGCTTACCATACCGACGATCCCCAGAATGACAAGCAGCACGGAAATTACCGTTGCCAGTACGGGTCTTTTTATAATTCTTTTTAACATGATTTTTTCTTACGATTTTTTCTGTTGCGCATTTTTCTTCTGTGCCGTTACGGGAGTTCCCGGCTGCAGCCTGTCGAATCCTGTGGCAATGTATTGGTCACCAGCTTTCAGACCTTTTGAAACAATAAAGTTATCTCCTGCTTTTCCGTTCACTTCTACCGGAAGCATCACTGCTTTTCCATCTTTAATGGTGAATACGAAGATCTTATCCTGAATGGTTCTTGTGGATGCAATCGGAAGAAGAACTACATTGCTGTAAAACTGATCGAGTATGATTTTCCCTGTATTTCCGCTTCTCAGAAGATTGTCCGGGTTGCTGAACTTCGCTCTTAAGGTAATGGAACCTGTTGTTTTGTTGAACTGGCCTTCCACCGCATCAATTTTTCCGGTCTGGGCATATTTCTCACCTCCTGAAAGCAATAAAGAAACCGCAGGCGTATTTTTGATAATTTCATTAATACTGCTTCCTGCATTCTGCTTCTGGAAATTATTGAAATCATTTTCACTCATGCTGAAATAGGTGTATACCTCATGAATATCGGATAGAAGGGTGATCGGCTCCTGGTTGGAAGGTGTCATCAGGCTTCCCAGACGGTAATTGAATCTTCCTATAAATCCGCTTACAGGAGCTTTAATAGTAGAGAAATTAAGATTAATCTTCGTTGATTCAATGGAGGACATCGCCTGGCTTACAGCTCCTCTTGCTCCATTATACGCAGCTTCCGCTTCTTTCACCTGAATATCGGAAACCATTTTGTTTTTCAACAGCTCTTTTTTACGGTCCAGGTCTATTTTAGATGTCGCTAATGCAGCCTGTGCGGTAATGAGGGCTGCCTGTGCACTTTTCAGCTGTTCACGGAATACCTGATCCTCAATTTTGAAAAGGGGCTGTCCCGCTCTTACATAATCTCCTTCATCTACAAAAATTCTGCTTAAATAGCCTGTTACCTGGGGACGGATTTCTACGTTGGAAACTCCTTCTACCGAGGCAGCATATTCTCTGGAAACAGAGGCGTCTCCCTGCTTTACCGTTTCTACCGGAAGCTCAGGTGCCTGCTGCTGATAAGACTGATTGGGGTTACTTTTCTTACATCCCGCTAAAACAATAAGCGAGAGGAAAAGGATAGTGGATTTCTGGATAAAAAATCTCTGCATAACAATATTCCTTTTAAATTTACCGGGCAAAATTCGTCCGAAAAAAATTCAATAGAAATATTCAAAAAACCTCTTCTTTTGTCAAAAAGACCCCCTTATTTAGAAAAACATGAGAAATATCATTTATAGAGTACATAAATGATAATATTTTATATTTTTAATCAAATTTACTGCTCTTATTTAGCAAAAAGACATCTAAAAATATAACCTACTGATTATCAATACAAATCATCTTTACGATATTCCAGCGGAGATTTTCCGGCATGTTTTTTAAAAAATTTACTGAAGGATGCCTGATCAGAGAATTTAAGCTGTGCAGCCACTTCTCCTACATTCAGATTGGGGTTTTTAAGCAATAGCCGGGCTTCTACTGCCAGTACCTGATGAATAATGTCTCTGGGAGATTTAAACATGGTTTTATTGATCACTTTGGTCAGGTATTTACGGCTGATAAAAAGTTTATCTGCATAGAACTGAACATTATGCTCTTCTTTAAAATGCTCCTGTACCAGAATGAAAAAACTGGTAGTAAGCTCATCTTCCCGGAGCGTTACCTGATGTGGTTTTTCTATTTTTTTGAAGTAGTTATCAATTTCATAGATCACCAATGAGAAGTGATGCCAGATCATTTCATTGAAGTAATAATCATCTTTTTCTGTATTATTCAGGGCTTTTAATTCATCCAGGTGAAAGTTCATTTTCCGGTACAGATCCGGTTCGTTCCTGATAATGTGGGTAGGATCTGATGACAGGCTTTTCATTACGTGATTAGACTTATAGTTAAACCCGGCCTGAGAAATAAAATCCATGGAAAAGAAAATATATTTGGATTTGTAATCATCGGCAATCTTTTCTACCCAGAATGTTTCTGACATGGGACAGAAAACAACATCTCCTTTAGCCACCTCATAGCTTTCATCATAAAGTCTGAAACGAATATCTCCCTGCTGCACCAGAAAAATACAGAAATAATCTGAACGGTAAGGGGTATTCAGTTTGACAGCATAGCTGGCTTTATCAATCTCCATAACTACAAATTCTTTCACACGAAGATCAAACTCCACCTGTTCGAGAAGCTCTTCAAAAGTGAATATGGAAACGAATTCCGGTAATGCTGCTGCTGATTTTTTAGGCATCGGAAGTGAAATTATATGCTAAATTAGGGGATTTTTGTGAAAAAGCGAAAGCCAATAGTAGGTTAACTGATAGCTGACAGCTTATACTTCAACAAAAAGCTCTTTATCATAGCCGTTGTATTTTTCATCAATATAACCGTGAGGATTACAAATGACTTCGGTGGCACCGATCTTATATCTGCACGGGGTATGGATATGCCCGTGAATCCAGTATAAAGGCTCATAATCCATGATCAGATCCTCAAGGTCAGAAGCGTAAGCAGCTGTAAGAGGATCTTTGCTGTAATGTTCAGGAACGGATTTTATACTTGGCGCGTGGTGGGTAACGATTATATTTTTCAGACCCGCTGATTCTTCAAGGTTTTCTTTCAGCCAAAGTTTTGAAAACTGATGAATTTTAAAGGTGTCAATGGTCCTCATTTTTGAATAGGAAGGATCACGGCGGATCATTTTGTAGTCGTTCATTTTTGACTGACAAAGCATTCCGTATTGTACGGGGTTTCCAAAAATGGAAAAGTCGGTCCAGAGTGTGGCCCCGTGAAAACGTATTCCGTCAATATCTACTGAGGAATTTTCAAGAACAAAAACAGAAGAGTTTTCTGCTGCAGCTTTGATCTTATTCAGTGTTTTTGGATAGGAACCTTTATAATATTCATGATTTCCCAAGACATAGATGACCGGCTTATTCTGAATCTTAGATTTGATCCATTCTATCCCTTTTGTCCCCAGGTTAATATCTCCCGCTAACACCACAAGATCTGCACTGCTGAAGTCAAGATCAGTAAATCCGAATTCCTGATGAAGATCGCTGATGATCTGTATTTTCATACGGCAAAAGTAAAATATAATCACCAGAAGTAAAAATATGGCTATCTAGGCCGTTATATTAGAAACAGTATAAATTAAAGTACACTTAATCCCTACAGGAAATTAACTCTATGCTGATTATTTATATTTAATAGAAAAATAGATATATTCCTTATTTGAGCAGAGGAAAACTAGATTTTCTCAGCAGATTAAATTGATTGCATATATTTTTATTGATTATAAAACGATTAAAAACAGTATAGTCCATTTTAGACTCTACCGTTGGTTTTCTGGAGGCTGTCTCAAAAGGACAGTCTTTTTTCTTTTTATTCAGTTGGTTTATTTTCCCATTCAAAATTTTTCTCTATACCTAACCTATTGGTGCTGTATTGAATTTTGGCACCTGGAGGAAGGGTCTCTATAATTTCTTTATTATTTTTTAAAAGTAGCTGGTCTTTAAGCTCTGTAAATTTGTTCATTTCAATTTTTGGATATTGTTTAAATGACGGTGTTAAATTGATATTTTCTTTATAATCAATTTCGATCTTTTCTGCTTTCCAAATATTATACGCCTTGTTATCAACTCTAATATCTAAAATAAGTCCAGGTAAACCATAAAATTTAAATGGCCCAGCAGAATAAGGGAGATCTTTTGCAAAGTACGCAGTTATATTTGAACCTCTAAAATTCGTAGTGGCTTTAAAACATTCATATCCTAAAATTTTCTTTCTGCTGCTTTTTTCTATGGTCCATATCGGCTTGGGAACATTATCATGTATAAAATAGTTATCATTAGGATCATTTCCATTTACAGTACCAGTAAAGAAAAAATCTTTTGTGTTCTGATCCTTGTTTATAGTAGACATATAGTAAAATGCTCTTGTAATTTTTGACGGCTTAAAAGCGGTTATTGTACCGCTCGATGTATTCTGATTTCTGAATTGAATAAGTGAATCCTGTCTTGACATAACTTTATTATTATCAATATATAGGTCTTCATAAAGCGTTGCAATCTCTGAGCGGACGTTTAAATACTTTACGTGGATTTTTTGTGAAAACCCAAGTCCCGATATTAATACTAAGCTTAAAAATATAATGTTTCTCATATTACGTTTAAAAATGGGAAATTAATATTAATTTCCCATATTATTTTTTTAGTCCATTGAAACAATAAAGCCCTTTTTCTGTAATCTGTGGATTACTAAGCTTTGCCACATTTGGCAGTTCTCTAATGAACTTTGATCTGATGTTATGAGATCATATCCCGTAATATTTCCATCACCATCGTAATAGGTTACACTAACTCCACAAAGCTGGAAAGGAACAGCATTAGAATCTTCTTTTTTGGTTTCTTCTGAAATTTTCACTTCATACGTTTTCACGTTTGTTAACCCTGTTGGAACTTTCACATCGGCTGTTTTCGCATTTGCTAACCCAGCAACTCCGAAAGCTGCTAATAAAATAACTTTTTTCATTTTTTTGATTTTTTAAATTATTAATTTCTGTGATTGCAATCTTGAACAAGTATAAGAACTTTTTTTATATCACAATTAAGGGAAACTATAATTACTAAAACTTTTTTAGTTTATATAAAATCAATAACATAAAATATTTTTTTCTTTAGTTATTTTTTTTAAATACCTTAAAAACGTATAAATTATTAATCAAGAAAATTACCATTTCCGTGATTATTTTCTATCTTTTCTAACCAAAATCAATTCATATGACTATATAATCAATAAAGTTTTTTTCCAGGATCCTTGAGTTTAAATCTTCTCTAAAGTTTGATTCTTTGTATAGGGTTCTATATCCGAGACGATTGATTGAACCGTCAGTATTCATATCGATTTTTTAATTTCTTTAAAGAAAATACGGTAAAAGAAAAATTGGATATGGTTCAAAAAAAGAACCGATACTCAAGCACCGGTTCTTTTATTATATAGTTTGTGTGTTTTTAAGATTATGAAACTGCAACGGCAGTCTGCCTTACTTTTAAGCTTCTGAATATAAAGTACAACAACATTCCCAATGCCAAAACTGCATAACCAATCAGAATCATCAGGCTCAGATCTCCTACTGCATATTTTGATGGAAAGATCTGGCTCATCAGAGTCATGAATGAAAGTCCGATTCCTGCGCCCAGGAAGTAGCTTGTAGAACTTAAACTTGAAGCTACCCCGTAATGAGAAGGTTCAACATCCTGAATTCCCATCACCGAAAGGGCGGTAAAGCAGAAGGTCATTCCTATTCCGGAAATACAGGCGGCTCCCAATAATACTACAGCCAGAGGATGTCCAATATAGACAGACAACAATAAAGATAAAGCTCCAAACAGCATAAAACTCCATCCGAAAACTCCCATTTGGGAAGAGCTCAGTCTTTTGGATACATGAGGCAGTACAAATTTTGCTGCCAGTGCTGACATAATGCTGAATGGAACCAGCATTAACCCCGCAGATGCTGCACTATGTCCCATATCTTTCTGAAGCATCAGGGAAATAAGGAATAAAAATCCGATAAAAAAGGCCCCTAAAGTAAAGAATACTGCATTGGAGACAACAAGCGATCTATGTCTGAACAGTTTCAGATCGATCAGCGGCTGGGAGACAGATTTCAGTCTTCTATAAACTGTTATCAAAAGCAGAACTGACAACACCAGTGAACCCACAATCAGCAAAGGCTGTTCCTGAATGTGAATCAATTCATGAGTTCCGTAGGTAAGGCTTAACAGTCCCAGTACAAGCAGGATTCCTGAAACAAGATCCGTTTTCTGTGTCGTTTCATTTTTCTCATCTAATGGCAGATAACGATAGGCAAAGATCAAAGTGATCAGAAGAATAGGAACATTAATCAGGAAAACCCAATGCCAGCTCATGTAGGTACTGATGATTCCACCAACGGAAAGCCCGCTTCCGGAACCAATGGCGGCAAATGAACTGAAAATACCAATTGCCCGGTTACGTTCCTGTTCTCCTCTGAAGGTGTTGGTTACAATAGATAAAGCAGAAGGCATGACCAATGCCGCTCCCAATCCCTGCAGGGCACGGAATACCGCTAATGCTTCAAAGCTCTGAGAAAGCCCCGCTCCTAATGAAGTCAGCATAAAGATGAGTGCTCCGATCAGAAATATTTTCCGACGCCCTATCTGGTCTGAAAGCTTACCTCCAATGATCAGAAATCCACCGAAAAATAATACATATAGCGTCTGCAGCCATTGTACTGTGGCCGCTCCGATGCCGAACTGCTCCTGGATAGAAGGAATGGTTAAATTAATAATAGCAATATCCAAAGCTTCTACAAAAGTCCCCACCGATGCAATAATTAATATTAAATTCTTCCTTGTATCCATATATTCAAATTTCCTGCAAAATTAAAATTAACAGAACGTATATAAAAATTATATAGTAAATTTGGAACAATATAACGTATATATAAAAATAAAAAGAACAATTGTACTTTAACAATCAACTATTCACTTAAAAACAGAACAAATGACTACAGACTCATACACTCCTGACGAAAAAGATCTTTTTATTCTTCGTCTGCTGCAAAAAGATGCTAAAATGAGCGTGCGTGATATCTCTGCAAGAATCAACCTGAGTCCTACTCCAACTCATGAGCGGATTAAACGAATGGAAAAAACAGGGATTATTAAAGAATACACCGCTGTTCTTGACCGAAAAAAAGTAAATAAAGGCATGATGGTGATCTGCATGATTGCTTTGAATGTTCATAACAAAAAAACCGCAGGAAAGTTTATTGAGGAAGTCGGAAAACTGAAAGAAGTGGTTGAGTTTTATAATATCAGCGGTGATTTTGATTTCATGCTGAAGATCCTGGCTCCCAATATGGATGAGTTCCACGAATTTTTCATCAACAAGCTTTCAGAGATTGAAGGCATCGGGCAAACCAAGAGTATTTTTGTTATGAACAGCATTAAAGAAAGTGTACAGATTATCTAGAAACGGTACACAATATTGAATAAGGCAATGATATACTTTAATGTACAAGACTCTATTCTTAAACAAAGTATTAAATTTTATTACTTATAGGTGGTAAACTGAATGATGAATCGGAGAGTAATCTTTAAGAATTTTTACTATTGGTACATTAAAGTACATGATTACCTAAATATATTAACCTTGCGTTGTGTATTACTGCTATAACAGAACCATTTCTCCTGGTATGTATTATGTATTTTTAGAAATAGGTTTTGGCAATTAATTTAAGCGTTGCGCCGTAAAGTAAAAATAATAGTTAGCAGCATCTCTCGTTGCATGCCAAGTACAATTGTACCATTGTCCATCAGGAAAGGTTAACATTACATTAATATATTCGGCTCCATCATTCTCAGTAGTCAGTAAATCATCATCTCCGTCAATATAATTACTATAATAATTTCCTAAAACATTATTGTTTACACCATAAATATTTGCATTGTTTGTGGATAGAGCAGAAATGTTATATGTAATAGTTCCAGCAGTAGTATTGAAAAATCTAGGAGATACATCTACTCCATTATAATTTACTCTCATAAAATCCATCCTTAGCCCATTAATTATAATAAACTTTGCCTTTTCAATTGCACTGGAAAGTTCATAAGCCGACTGTCTATTCGTTGTAGCAGTTTGATTTACAGCTTTCCCTGTCATTATATTTCTTATTCCCCCATTAGTCGTAAATGATGTTGCTGGAACAACTGCCCTAAACGATTTAATGGCGCCTACCACAAAAGTAGTGTCATTAGTAACACTGGTTTGTTGAAAAACATCCCATAAAGCATTTGAAACGTTATTATTTGAATTTTTAATCACCATTACCGACTCTCCTGATTTAAGAATAATACTATTCGGGCTTGAGGTTGGTCCATTTTGTAACATCTGTGTTCCATTTCCCTTAATAGTTACTTCAAAAGAAGAAGTATTTTTAATATGATATACTCTTCCATAAAAAGAGTCCTTCACTACATCTGCTACTATAGCATCGGGAAGAGTAACTGTAATAGCAGATGAAGCCCCAAATACATTTACAAATTGATCGGTAATAGTTAAGTTAGTACTAACAGCTATCGATTTGTAGCTTCCCGCATATGACCCATTTACAGTCAGGGTACTCTTCGGATACTGTGTATTAATCCCAACTTGAGAATATATGATAGAAGAAATAAGAATAATTCCTAATCTAATAATTTTTTTCATCTTGTTTCTATATTTATTTAATTAACAAAATTACTGAGTTTCAATATTCAAAAAAATGACATATATCTGTCATTTTTCATTAATTTTATTCATTAGACTTAAGAAAAATACCTCTGAAGTAGCATCCGCACTTTTCATTTCTTATCATACAGTAGAAAACCATAAGCGTAACCTGAGACAAAAACCAATACAAAGACATCCTCAGAATTGATTGTCCATACTATGACACATAGTCTGCTGCTTTTCTAAAGCAAGGGATCAATTAATAAATCAGGCAATATTTAAGAATTTTTATTATTGTACATTAAAATATATTAGCACCTAAAATTTACTATAATTGGGCACTTTCTTCAAAGTATCTACCCAAATCGTATCCGGTCCTTTGATGGAAAAACTGGCTGGATTGATATGATAAAGCTTTTCTTTATAATCCTTTTTCTGATGCCTGTAATAGTCTTTGATGGTAGAAGGATTAAGTTCATAGATCGCATTGACGAGACTGTCAATTTTTGTTCCGGACTTCACTTTTTTAGAAATGAGAATCCGGTCATTGTCATTCAGTTCAGAATTGGGCAGTGGATTCAGATTTTCTTCTGCTCTGACCATTGTATTATCTGGCTGAACAGTAGGTACCGTTTCAACATTCTCTGAATTTTCAGAAACGGAAGCCTCGGTATAAGGGATTTCTATCTTATGCCCTTTACTAAAAAAAAGAAAATAGGAAAGGTAAGATCCGGCTAAAAGAAACAGCAATACAAAAGTCATTATTTTATAGATCATGGATCTGGACTTTGAGTTTTCTTCTCTGCTTCGGCCGGTATTAAACTCTGCAAGACTGTTTCCGGAAAAAGAATTCGGTTTTAAAGTTCCCGGTCTTGCCGGACCAGAAGATGATACCGTATCAAGAGAAGGTATATTTTTATTCTGAATGACTACAGAACCCAGTGCTTTCTTATTTTCCTGATATTGTTTTCTGACTATCTCTGTCTTTCCTCCAGATTTTAAGTTATTCACCAGCTCATCTAACTTTTTTGAATACTGATCATATTCCTGACTGATCACCCGGACACTGTCTCTCGATGCCTGAATCTTTTTTTCGTTGTCCTGATGGCGCTGTACATTTCGTTCAATCTGTTGACTGGCTTCGTTGATAACTTTCTGTTTTTCATCTTTCAGACTTTCTTTTTCAGTTTCCAGTTCACGGATCATATTCTGAACTGATCTTTCTTTTTCTTTCTGAAGGAGCTGAATTTCATTTTCAAAGCCGTCTGCGTTCACTATTTTAAAAATCCCTTTCTGTTGTACAAATTCAGCGATCTCACTGCTTTGGGTAAAGTAGATGGCATCATACATATTGAGCAGCTGGACTGCTTTTGTCAGCTTTTCTTTCAATTCTGCCGGATCTGTGATACAGTATACCACCAGATAAGTTTCACTGAATCTGGTAAAATCCACCTCATCAATATCCTGCAGATGAAATCCTAATTTATCAAAGTCTTTAGGCTTCTGTACAGTAAACTGATCAGAATGACCAACTGAAATGACTTCTTCCGTCACATTATTTTTTTCCAGATTTTCATGAAACTCATTCAGGATTTCGATTACGAGGCCTTCTGAGGCCGATTTACCGGAAAACAACAAACCTGATCCGATAAAAGTTCCGCCTCGGTTTGAATTCTGCTCTTTAGCAAATGTATACAGACAATAAGAAATGAAGCTTGAACCTCCGGCATAGTCTTTCCGTAAAGCATAAATACGGCTGTCAGGAAATAGCTTAATCGCATTTGTTTTCAGATCAAATGTCCGGATTTCTTTCGCTATTGCCGCATTCCCTCCTAACACAAAAGACTGCCTGAATCCATTCGGGTTTCCAAAAGTACCGAATGCTATGAAAAAATAACTCCCATCCATCAGTTTGTAAAACTAAATTTTATACGCTCCCAAAATGTCCCTTCATAATCCAGATCATATCCGGTAATGCTTCTGTACAGCCATTTGGAGAGAACACCCGCTGTAGACAGATTAAGCAGGCTGATCCTTTCCCGCCCTGTGGTATTCTGAACGCTTCCTACCGTATAATAGGTTTTGCTCAGTCCATAGGTATCAATTCTCTGTGATGTCATCGGCAGACGTTCTATAATAAAATCATCAAGTTCTCCGGCATTTTCCACGTCCATTCTTCCAGACTTATCCCACTTGGAAATAACAAGAATGGCATTGACCGATTTCAGGTTTTTCCCTTTCCTTTCCAGCTCATCCAGAAACTCGTTAATCAGGGCATCATCTTTATGAGCCGACTCATAGCTTGTTACGATGATAAACGTGAGTGGAATATTGGCATTCAGAAATGATTCTATGCTGCTGTGATAGCTCCCTCCTCTTCTGATATCTTTATGGTTTTCACCGGATGTTTCCAGAAAAGTAAGATTAATGGGAACTACTTTCTTTGATTTATTGTTAGGTTCAAAAACAAGATCCAGCCGTGTAACCTGATCTTTTGTTGTTCTTTCCGGTAAAATACCTTGTCTGATGTTTTCAAAAAAGTCAGACAGTAACACATTGGCTTCCTTTGTATTGGGTGTTCCCAATTTAGGGCGTACTACTCCGGCGTGGGCTCTGAAATAATACAACATGGTGGATAGGATCACAGATTTTCCCGACTCTGCCGTTCCGAAGAAGAAAACAAAGTTGCTGTCCTTATTTTTAATATCATCCGAAATGGTTCTGGCAATAGGAATAAAGTCTTCCTGAATGTCATTATTATTTTCAAATGAAAGGGGTTTTAAAGGCTGGCTTATGTCATTGTCAAAAGACAACGGTTTCAGATTATTATTGTTGTTATTTTCCATGGTTTAGCTGTTAGGAATTAAAGTATTACCGCTTCTTTTATTTCTGAAGACACTTCCGCCGCTGTTTCTTCCGTTGTCAGGACTTGTTACCAGCAAAATGATAATGACAATTACAAAATCAAGTAAAATACATCCTGCCAGTACAACAAACTGGTACATTCCGAAATTCTTCACGGCGTGTTCAAAAGCAAATCCTATCTTTCCGACTTCCTGAGTTTGTGAAACTGCCGGTTCAAAATGCATTTTTTCTGCTCCCAAAACGTTCTGGGCACGGCTTCCGAGCTTGTTATATTCTGCCAGTGACTCATCAATCAATCCTTGCGACAGAAGGTCTTTATCTTTTTTGGACAACAGTAAGAGTTCCTGTATATTTTTGCTCCATTTCGAGGCTGCATTGTTGATGTCTGTTTTTAAAGTTCTTTCTTCGGGAGACAAATCTGAGATGATATTATCAATCTGCCGTCCCATTCTTTCTGCCAGATCTGCGTAATCATTTCCTACGGGTGTCAGAAGATCAACTTTTTGCCCGGTAAGCTTTTCTATGTCGTTGATGAGAGCCTGAGCTCGGGTTCCGATACCTTTGTTACCCGGATCTTTGATCTGTTCCATCAGCTGTTTTTTCTTGATCTCGATATTCTGTGTGGTTGCCTTGTTGTATTTGTAGCTTAACCTTGATTCTACGTCACTTTCCAAAGCGGTATAGAGTTTATTAATTTCCCGCAGTTCATTGGTGTAAATATCTGTTTTCATAAACCGGGTGTAGAGCGCGTTAAAGTTGGCAATAAAGCAGAATGATGCTATAAAAATATAGATCCCGACCAGACTTCCGGTAGGTTTTCCTTCGAGTTTGGCGTTTCTGAGCATCCAGCACAGAAAAAGAAGCAGCAGAGACAAAACGAGAGCAATAATAAACGAGGCGGGGCCAAAGATCTGCTGTAATCCAAGCCAGGTCTGATAAAAGCTTACGCTGATGAGAAGCAGTGCAAGAATCCCCAGAAAGAGATCCGCAGGTGTGGTTTTTTTATTCATAATTATTGAGTTGTTGTTTTCAGATTTTTACAAAGTTTTATAATGCCCGAAACTACAAACAAGCTCAAAAAAAAAATTACGGCTTCCCGTAATTTAGTGTATTTATTCTCCGAATACAGAATCCTGTTTTATGGCTCAACCATAGCCAGACTAATTTTTTTAATATAATCTATAACTTCATCAAAGCTCTGAAAACGCCCAGTTTCATTACCCGTCTCTTCATCTTCAGCAATAAAAACATCTTCATAAGGAACCAGCTTCAAACTTTCATTACCGACAAGGATTGACGGACTGTTTTCCCAGCCTTTGGTACGACGGGATAGGACAGCATCATTATCATGGAAATAGGTAAACTTCATATATTCACAGAGCAGATCGTTAAAATAGCCACCTGTAGTGCTTGCATTTAATTGGTAACCATATTTTTCATTAGCCAGCCTTATAAAACCATAATCTCCATATTTAAATAATTTCTTACAATAGATATACAGCTGATGATATTTTAAGTCTGACAGCTTTTGACTTATATAAGTTGTTTCCGGATTTTGTCTGATATACCGATCTATTATCAGTTGCAAAGAGTTCTTTATATCCGAATCATCATAGAGCGGATCATCAACTAAAGAGATCAGTATTTGATTTTTTTTGCTATCTGTAAGGAACCCCAGCCAGTTTTCTCTTCTGGATCTATATGTTTCACCATCATTTTTGAAAAATGATCTTTTACCTCTGCCCTTACTTCCGAAATAGTTCCCAAAGGTTAATAAAGCTCTTTGCAGCAGATAATCTTTATTATTCAAAATATCGTTTTCAAATAACGGTTCTATTTTTTTGCTATATGTTCTAAACAGATCTTTATCATTATTGGACATTTTCAGCAGGAATCCGATTTTTCCTTTAAAATAAGGATGTGCTTCTGCTTTACGGATTAATGCATTCCATGAATCTTCAGAGGTCTTATCAGATTCTGAATTGATTAATTCTGATTTTAAAATCTCCTCTTCTATCTGATCTTTAGTGAAAACAGATATGAATGTATTCGCATTGACATCTGAAAGCCATTGATGAGTGTTCCTATTATGTTCCTTAATATATCTATTTATTTTTTTTATATCTCTCAGAGCATTTTTATAAAGTTGGGGACTATCAAAAGTTTGATTGTTATATAAATTAGATAACACCCTGTAATATTCATTAAAATGGTCTTTATCAAAAGCCGAATCAGAATTGGCTTCTATGAAAGCTATAATACTATAATTTTTAATCAAATCAGTCCATGCTATTTTCGATGTATTATTAAACAGGAATCTGAAAAACCCGGAAACTTCTCCTCCATAATCTTCCATTTCGAAAATATTTTCTGAACAGTAATTTAAAACATCAAAATAACATCCAAGTTTATCTTTGAAATCATTCTGATAAATCATTTCAAAATCGAAATCTGCCGTATTATTCATAATATCCTCAATAACCTCTCTATTTTTACCTTCTTTAAAAGCAGAATTAACCAAATCGGTTTTTAACACCAGGTCGGTTACGTATACAATTTTAAAGAAATTAAAGTAGGCCATGTCTATTTCAAAAACCGTTTCCTTCTTGTAAGTCCAGAACAGATCATTCCATTCAACATCAAACTTCAGGGAATCTTTTTCCCACCTTTCTTCACTGACCCATTTTTCATGTTCAATCTTTCCAAACAGCCAGGCTTTAAAGTTTTCAAATTCACTAAGCTCTTTTCCGCGGGCATTCATTTTCACGTACAAATCATCAGACAGACTGAAGTTTTTAAGATTAAGAAAATCAAAATGCAGAATTTCCTGGCCTGTAAGGTTGTTCCAGATCAGTTGATAATCCGGCAGCTCAGTCTTCTTTTTAAAGTAACGGTGTATTTCTTCCAGCACATTCAGCATAGATTTTACAGTAGGATCATCCAGCCATGTATTAGAAAATGTTTCATGATTAACGATCTCTTCTTTCAGTGAATCTTCAAAGAGAAATTTAACATCTTTGCTGCAAAGCATTTCTATAAAAAGTTCTGTGCTTTTTCTGGTTTTATACCTAAATCTTTTCAGCAGCCCCAGCTGATCTCTGTTCCCCAACTTTGAAAGAACAAACCAATGGATCAGAAACAAAGCCGTAAGTCTCTGCTGCCCATCTAATGGAATCAGAAATACACTTTGTCCGTTATCATTGCTTTTGGTAGTAACACCAGTTTCCGGAACAATAAGATCAATACTGTCCGCATAATCCCGGATACTTTTTAGAAGCGATGTAATAGCCGATGTGTTTTTCCGGATCTCCTCCTCATTCTTTTCCCCATAAATTTTCCCATAGACGAAATCAAGTCTTAACGGACTGCTGTTCTCCAATGCGGACAACAGTGCTGTGATAAATTTCCTTCTGATCACCGGAATTCTGCCACTATCTCTCCCTTGTGCATAATCTCTCTGTATGGCAGGAATTTCGATTCCTATACCGGTTACTATTTCCCAAAATGTACTATATTGATGATCAAGCATGATTTAAGAATTAATTGTTGGTAAAAAGTATTCTAATCTTTCTGCAATAGAACTTTTATATTTTTCGCCGTCTTCTCCCGACCACTGTTCCAGCTTAAGATTTTCTGAAAAGGTTTTATTAAAGGCATTAAGAGTTTCTACAGGAATGAATACAGGTTTATCATCATCATTCCTTCCCTCTCTGTCAAATTCCAATATCTTGTTTCTTTTTGTTTTAAACAGATGATTGCTTAATGAACTGTTGGTATTCCGGTCAAGAAGTACCAGATTTGATATCAGGTGTGTTTTATCTTCAAAGGACTCTATAAGCTTATCTACCTGATCCTGCAGTTCTTTATCTTTTTTAAGTTCTTCAAAGCTGTTTTTGTTTTCCAGCTCATCTAGAATCGTTTTTTCAGCATCAGAAATTTCCGTATTTTCTTTTCTGTATTCCAGCTGATCTTTAATCCAGAATCTATACTGTTCAAAATCTTCAAGGTTTTTGGGTTTCTGCGGAACAATATGTTCTATGCTCCATTTCTCATTGACATACAGCTCAAACGGAAATTTATTCGCTGACATTTTATCTACATAATAGAGAACATTATACAAAAGAAGTACGTTTTGGGTTTGTTTGTAAAAATCATCATAATGAAGATTTTCTACAGCATAAGCCAGAATATCACGATCGTCTTTTCTGAATGTTTTTCCAAATTTCTCTTTGACTCTGTCTTTAAGGTTCTCCTGGAAAACCTTTTTGGTTTTTCCTTTGCTTAAATCCAGAATATCCTGAAGACTGCTTAAGCCCGTCACCGTTAAATAACCTATATAATGAAAGAAAAATGAATCATTATACCAATCTACCAGTTTATTGAAGAGCTGTATAATTTCATCCCATTTTGCCTGGAATGCTCCTTCCCTGTCATCTTTTAGCTCATCGAAAAACTTTTCATATTTGCGGTAAGCTAAAGTATCATCATTACGGGAATTTTGTTTCAGTTTTAAATCAAACAGATAATCAATTCGGGTTCCTTTGTTATATCTCTCTGAATCAGGCTGTATAAAGTACCAGAATGTATCATCCTGAAGCTTTTTTTCTACCTGATCCCACTCCAGAGCAAAACGATTGATCTTATATTCGGCAACGGCTTTGCTTTCTTTATTTGAAATATCCAGAATAAACAGCGCTTTAATCAATTCGGAAGTTGTTAAAGATATTTTTCCTTTATTGTTGTTCAGAAAAACGTCAATAACTCCATGATCACTTACAGCATCATCTAAAGAATACCATATTACATGAACATGATGAAGCAGTTTTTCGA
Source organism: Chryseobacterium vaccae (assembly GCF_009602705.1). NCBI lineage: Bacteria > Pseudomonadati > Bacteroidota > Flavobacteriia > Flavobacteriales > Weeksellaceae > Chryseobacterium > Chryseobacterium vaccae. The sequence continues at coordinate 1,587,799 of NZ_VSWH01000001.1, forward strand.
TAAAACATTTCTGTTTATCACTTTCCAGGCACTGTTCAAACCAGTTTTTTATATAATATCCAACGATAAAAAAATGATAAATGTCTACATTATCAAAATGTCTGTTTGCCGTTACAAAATCTTTCCAGCTGTTATTGGCTTCAGCTACATATTTTTTATAATTCTTATCTTCTAATAGATCCTCATTGATTTGTGAAGGGATATAACTGAACATTTCAGTAAGCTTCTTAGAAAGAAACTCTCCGCTTTTTTCCCGGATTTTATAATGAATAGAATACCGGATGATGTCTTCATACGCACCAAGAGAACGGAGATAATGCAGTAAAATATAAATTGTTGTCATCCTCTGCTGCCCGTCAATCACTTCATTTTCGAGAGACAGACTATTTCCTTCATATTCCTGTTTATCGATTCCCAGCGGCTTCAGAATTACAGGTTGTATACAGTAGATTCCTTTTGTATCATCATATTCATTAATATCATTTAACAGTTCAAGAATCTCTTTCTTACCCCATTTATATCCCCGCTGGTATTTTTCTATGATAAAACTTTTGTTGTTTAATCCGCGAACAGGCATCAAAAGCAGTGTATTATCTTTCATGCAGTATGTTTTCAGGTTTGTTTTTATTTTTACAATAAGCTTCCACAGTGCTTATTTGCTAAACTACCGCAAGTATACTCAAAATCTTTAATTCCTGATTACGGGAAAACGTATTTTCTGAAGAAATTTCACAATCCTTTCTTTCCCTCGATCCAGTAAGCCTGTGACCGGATGCATTTATGAGCAACTCCTTTTGCTTTCAGGAATTTTCGGACCAGGGACATGGTGTTTCCGTTTCCGGTGAGATAAAATATAACCTCATCATTATGAATGGTTTCTTTTTCATCTCTCAGAAAGTCATTTAGGGCTTCTATAATTTCCAATGGGGAATTTTTGGGAGTGTGGTATCCGAAAAGTCCGAATATTTCCAAAGCGGCAGGATCTTCAAGTTCGTGAAGACAGACAAAAGAACCACCTGTTTCTTCAGCCGTTTGTTTAATAGAAAGAGAACTTCCCAACGAGGTTTCATCACCAATGGAAAAATGGATTTTAGCATCGGGCTCAAAAAAGCGTTTTCCTCTGGGCATAAGGATTTTTATGGAATCTCCGGAAGATAAACCGTTGATAAAACGGCTTCCTACAGCATCGGTATCATGAAGATGAAATACCACATCAAAAGTTCCTTCTGTTTTGTTAAAGTTCAGTAGTGAGTAATTCCGGAAGTCCCTTTCATTCACCCGGATTCCGATGGCATAGGCAGGTTCAAAATCAACATTAATCAGATCGGTGCTGAAACGAAGTCTGCGAAGGTTCTCTGAAACAGACTCTATATGGGTAACCGTGCATTCTTTAAATTTTGAGGACCAGACATTTTCTACAGTGTCATTGATCCATTTTGGCAAACTTGGCATCTTTATTTTTTACTGCAAAGGAAGCCTTAAAATGAAAATATACCGATAGCTGTTTCGTGGTAATGATTGGACAAAACGTGGTTTATTTCTACTTTTGACTGGTATCACGGAATTCTGAAGGTGGTTTTCCTTCTAATTTAGAAAAAAGCCTTGTAAAATAAGCATGATCGCTGTATCCAAGTTCATAGGCAATCTCTTTTACAGTAAGGCGGGTAAAAAACAGAGTTCTTTTTGCTTCGATCAAAATTTCCTGATGAATCCAGTATTGTGCTGATTTTCCTGTTATTTCCCGGATCACCTCTGTGAGATAACTTCGTGAAATATTAAGAAGGCCTGCATAATCAGATGGACTTTTCATAGTTTTAAAATTCTTCCTTACCAAAATTCTGAACGCTCTGGTCAGCTGTAGAGAACGGCTTTCGTTTGATATTTCCGGACCAATATTCTGGATATAAATAAACGCAAACATTTCTGTAAAAGCATTCAACAGGGATCTTATCACCAGATTTACCTGTTGAGCAGAGAACATTTCGTCTGTACAACACTTATTCAGCAACTCTGCTGAACGGTCCAGCAGATCCATCCATTTTTCCTCAACGGGTAATGGTTCTATTTCAGTCAAAGTTTCTTCAAATACCGCCCTTACAGTGTCTGGAACCAGGTCTACCTTCACGGCTGCAAACCATCCGGAAACCTCCTTCATCAGAAGCCCCTGATGTACCTGGCCAGGCAGTACACAAAACATGGAAGCCCCTTCTGCCTCCACTCTGTTAAAATCTACCATCATTCTTACATGGCCGCTTTTCATAAAGGTGAAAATATAATGGCTGTCACGATGGACACCTTTATCCACAAGGATTTCTTCGGAATGTTTGGCCCGGTTATCCATTCTTTCGATAATGAAACCCCGCTGTGAGATATCGTCAAGATCATAGGTAGGAATAGATTGTTTCGCTTTGGTCATGATATAAATTCATTAAAAGAAAGAAAGTTAATAATCCTGAAGTGTAGTGCTCTATTTTTTTAAGATCACCCGCTGACTGTATTCAACTTCCTGAGGCTTTTCCGCAAACAAAGATAAGATTCCGGAAAATAAAAAGAATCTTTTTTTCAATACTTTTTTAATGCATTTTCAGGTATTTTTTCATTAATTCTACTTTCAAATATTTTTTTTGGTGCAAAAAACAGCTTACACAAAGGGTTTCAGGAAATATGAAAAATAATCATATAATTCTACATGTTGTGATAAATATTTTGTATATTGCATAAACAAACCAACGTTAAAAATATTTTTTTATGAAAAAGGCAAATAATTTTACTGCTGCAGACATGGTCTCCGGCAAAAGTATTTCAGGATTTGTATAGAGGCTAAAACCTGCTTCCGAATCAAAGAAGTTCAACAAAAAATATACTCTTCTTCTTTGATCATCATGCAGAACTTTCGCTAAAAAACAAAATAATCTGAAACCACCGGTCTGTTTACTTTACAGACACGCCTAGGCACTCTCAGGCAGAGAAAAACTTTAATTCTTTGGGAATCCGTAGTTTCCAATTAAGATTTGCAGGTCACTCTTCAAATCCGGATTTTACCGGAATACAGCTTTGTATTCAACTGGAAAAATTAATCATCAATATCCCTTTTATAGTAAAATAAAATCGAAAAAGACTAGCCATACATAGGTCGAGGTTATATTATTATCTGTAATATACTCCTTATACCTTCCTGAAACCCTTAAAGGCTCTGCTGTGTAAGTTAAGGAGCTCAGCTACTCCTTAACTAAAAATCAGCCTGGACATATTATGTTTTGAAATTACTGAAACTTTTCAAGTTGGCAGCAGGTTTTTTCTATGCATTTTTTAAAATATTTCTGGGATTGATTTATAATTATAATGTAGATAACATAATTCACATTAACTCCCATTAATAAAGGGAATGGAGCCAAAACAGCATTAAGATAACTGTCAGCATTATATAAAACTAATGAATAATTAACCATTAAAACCAGTATCATCCAATGGAAAATGTTACCCTTCACATTTCGGCAATAGATAAGTATGCTGTTAATTTTAATGAGCATGCAAAATCCAACCGCTATGACCCTGTTTTTTACAGAAATATTGAGATTAAGAAAATTATTGAAACATTATGCAGAAGGGTTAAAAACAATGTCATTCTGCTGGGACATCCCGGTGTAGGAAAAACGGCCATTGTGGAATGCATTGCCCAGATGATTGTTCGGAATGAGGTTCCTGACGGGCTTCAAAATAAAAAAGTGTATGGAATCAAAATGTCTACAATGCTGGCCGGAACAAGTTACAGAGGCGAGTTTGAAGAAAGGGCGGAAGAGCTCCTGAAAGAAATATGCCGCAGTGAAGTGATCCTGTTTATTGATGAACTGCATACGATTATGAAAGCCGGAGCCTCTGAAGGGTCGGTAGATTTTGTAAACCTGCTCAAACCTTATATTGCCAGGGGTGATATCCAGCTGATTGGGGCAACTACTTTTATGGAGTATGACAGTTCTATCTTTCTTGACAAAGCATTGGACAGACGGTTTCACAAGGTAACCATCGAAGAACCGGAAGACTATGTTACTTACCTCATCATCAAAAAGCTGAAACACCGGTATGAGGAATTTTATAAAGTACTGATCAATGACGAGGCTGTTCTGGAAGCCGTAAAGCTTACTAAAAACATAAAGGACTCCTATTTTCCGGATAAGGCCATTGACCTTGTGGATCTGGCATGCTCAAGCCTGGTGATGAATAATGAATTTAAATATTCTGATGCTCTTATTGAACTGGAATATAAAGAAGATTTCCATGATAACTTAAATAATGATCCGCTGTTTAAAGATATTTTTAAGAATAAGCAGGATATCAATATCAGTCTGGTAAAGGAGACCAAAGAGAAGATTATTGAAACTTTTGAGATCAATAAAAAAAATTTCGCAGAACAAAAAAAGAAATTAAAACTACTGAACTCTTACATAAAAGAGGCCGGCTCTATGAAAAAACAGGGTTATAACTCTAAATCTGAAGAGATACTGGAAGTCATCATCCCCTCCATTATCAGCGATATTCAACATCATAAAGTGGAATTGACAAAGGAATTTATCAACTTATTTTATACCAATAGCTATGGAAGATAATATCACCTACAAACTGAAGCAGGTATGTGTGCAAAACCCTATTTTCGGACCAAGAAATCTGGGGCACTACTGGGGCTCTATGAAAGATTTTGTTAACAGCCAGAGTCAGCATGAATCATTTCTTGTTATTGATGATGTCATGGCCATACTCATGAATCCCAAGGAAGCCGGAGCCATTAAAAACAGAACTTATTTCGTACTGCAGGATTTCATCAACTGTGGATATGATTTTGAAAAAAACCGTATTGTTCTGACAAGTTCCTTTATGCCTGAAATTATGGAACTGGTTATTTTTTACTCCGATTTTATAGATTTCAAGTTTTGCCATTATCTGTATGAGAATTCATTTTTAGGAGGACTCAAATCTTATCAGAGAGATGAACTTGGCCTTAATCTGTATCCTTCCGTTTTTGAACTCCTCTACCCTCAGCTGAGCATACCAGCGATTTCATTTGCTCTGGAAACCGAATTATTTATGGGAGGAGAAGAAATCATAGGCTACACTTATATTATGAATATCATTAAAAATAATATCAAAAAAGTATACAACGATTATAATTATCCTCCTTTATACGAACCTGCAAGAAATGGCTATGTATTGGGCCTGGATGGTGAGTATATGTTTCAGCACAACAGTATTTTTTTATCGGAGGATGAAGATTCTCTGGTCGAAAAAATTGACAAAATTGACAATAAAAAGGTTATTGAGGACTGGCTGACCTCTGCAGGCCATCAGAATGTTTTTGAATTTTATTCTGCCGATCAGGATTTTACTTATCTCAAAAATCTGCTTAAAGACATATTGGTTAATGAATTGAGGCCTTTCAGGGAAAACCAGCTGGAAATAGATGATCTTGATAAAATTATTACCAGCAATTATGAATCTGTAAAAGATCAGTTTTCCGGCCATATCAGGACCATGAAAAGAGAAATTTATAACATTCTCTGAAAAAATTTAACTACTAAAAAACAAAATAATATGGAAAGATTCATCTTAAACCCGCAATTAAAAGTACGGAAAGAAGGTTTCGGCTGCATTGTTCTCATTAATAAAAGAAAATCGGTCCGGTTTTTCAACAGACTTGGTTATCAGATCATTCTGGCTTTGAAAACCCCTAAAAGTATTCCTGAGATCTATGAGAAGATATCAGAAGATTTTGATATTTCCAATGTTCTTCCTGAAGAGATTGAAAGCTTTGTCAGCCTCCTGAAAAGAGTTGATATCTGCCTGAAATTCGAAAATCAGATTTTTAAGGAAGAGCCTGTTTTCTATTTCGAAGATGTTCCGGACGAGCACTTTTCGGATGAATATTTTTACGCTCCTCTGGGTGTAGAGATTGAAAGCACCAATAAATGTGCAAGAGAATGTTCTTACTGCTCTTATTTCAGCAATCCACGTGTTGATATTTCTCTGGAACTATCTGTGGAAGAATGGCTTCCGGTGATTAAAAACATCTCTGATTCCGGGGTTTATTATGTCCGTTTTACCGGTGGAGACCCTTTTACCAGAAGAAATGATCTGCTGGAAATGGTATCATATGCGGATCAGCTTGGTCTGATGGTATCGATAGGTTCTGACCTGACTTTAACTACGGAAAATGATATTATCCATTTAAGTAAGCTGAAGAATTTTGTTTTCCTGCAGACCACACTCGACGGTTCAACACGGGAACTCTGTGAGCAGTACCGCGGTAAAGGAAATTTTCAGAAGGTTATGAAGGGTATGGATCTGCTTCACAGGCATCACGTCCCGTTTATTGTAGGAACCGTACTCACGAAACATAATAAAGATGATATCTACAATATAGGAAAGCTTATCGCCCCTTACAAGCCGATTGGATACAGCTTCGCTCCTCTTTATATAGCGGGAAGAGCACTTAATTTAGAGAAAGATATGCCCAACAATCAAGAGTTGTATGAAGCTAATCTTCAGCTCAAACAGCTCGTAGATGAAAAAATCATTAAGCCTGCTGACTCTGCGTGGCAGGAAATTGTGAATGACGTAAGTGAAGATACTTTCAGAAATCTGATCAATGACCAGCCTTTACTGACGAGAACAGGGGAACGGCTAATGAGAATTACGCCCCAGGGCCAGTGTTATGTTTCTGTAAAACTTAAAAGAGTGGATGTTGAAAACGACCATGAATGGAATGCCGGAAGCATCATTGGAAATGATCTTATCCAGGTCTGGCAGAAATCTGATAAAATGAATGAATGGCGAAATCTGACAACCAGCGACAATTATTTCGGAAAAACAGCAAATATTAAGGAATTGCTATAATTAACTATCAAAATTTATTAAAATGAAAACCTTAAAAGAAAACACCAAAGAGATCAAAGGAAAAGTAAAATCCCTTGATAGTAAAGCCACTCCGGTTTTTGAGAATGTAAAGCCTATGCTGAGTACTCCTCTGGAGATCACTAGAGACAAGCTTAGAATGATGAATATGGTAGATGAAAATATCATCATTCACGACAGTGATATCAAACAGGATTGTGAATAATTAAATGACAAAACAATGAAAACCCTGAAAGAAAACACCAAAGAGATCAAAGGGAAAGTAAAATCCCTTGATAGTAAAGCCACTCCGGTTTTTGAGAATGTAAAGCCTATGCTGAGCACTCCCTTGGAAATAACGAGAGACAAACTCAGAATGATGAATATGGTAGATGAAAATATCATCATTCATGACAGTGATATCAAACAGGACTGCGAATAAGTCTTATTAAAAAAGTAATTCCTTAATAGAATATAGGGACCAATTTATTGGTCTCTATATTTACCAAATCATAAAAAAATTAATAAAAATGGAAAGAAAAAATTTAATCAGTGCACACAACCCGGTAACCGGACCCAGACATTTAGGACATTATTTCGGAGCGATGAAATCCCTGGCAGAATCTCAATATGAGTACAATACATTTGTAGTCCTTGATGATCTTCTGGCCTATTTTATGTACCCGAAAGAAAGAGAATACATCCAGAACAGGACTTTATTTGTCGTACAGGATTTCATCAATTCAGGTTTCGATGTAGAAAACAATAATATTCTTCTGACATCGGATATTGCTCATTTATTCCTTGAACATATGCTGTACTACAGCACCGTTATTGATGTAGAATACTGTAATCACCTGTATCAGAACTCATTCCTGGGATCTTTGAAGTCATATCAGAGAAAAGAACTTGGCCTGAGCAATTATCCGTCTGTTACCGAATGGCTATACCCCCAGATAGGCATTGCAGCGATGGCATTAAGCCTTAATGCAGATTACTTCCAGGGAGGAGAAGAGATTATCGGCTATATTTATATTATGGAAGAGATAGCAGAAAACCTGAAAAGACGGAATGGCATTTCCATTGGTGTTCCCCAATATCTTCCGTCAAAGATCGGATACATCAATGGAATTGACGGTAAATACATGATCCAGAAAAACTGTGTTTTCCTGAGTGAAGATATGGAGGATCTGGAAGCAAAGATCATGTCTATACAGGATAAAAAAGTACTGCAGGAATGGTATAACTCGCTGCACAGAGAAGATCTCTCCCAAGCTCTGGAACAGAATGTACTCAGCCTTGAGGAAAAAATGAAGTTTTTCAGTATTTTATCCGAAGAACTGCGTCCTTTCAGAGAAAACAGACTTACCAACGAATATTTGCTGAGCGTACTCGATAAAGGGAAAGAATCAGTAGAAGATATTTTGAAGTCCTCACTGGAGCCGCTTAAAAATTCACTCAACATCTACAGCATCTGAGTGTAACCGCATGTTTTTCTTACCCGTCAGCATGATCAGACTTTTAAAAATTAATGTACAATGGAAAATAGAATCATTTTAAGGAAACTGTCCGTGAACGATGCAGCCACATTAAGCAGGTTAGCTGATAATAAAAATATATGGGACAATATGAGGGATATATTCCCCCATCCTTATACTCTTAAAGATGCTTTTCAATTTATTGATATGGTATCTTCGGAAGACCCTCAGCTGACATTTGCGATAGAATACGATAGCCATTTTGCAGGAATGATAAGTCTTATTAAACAGCCTGACGTGTACAGAAAAAGTGCAGAACTCGGATTCTGGATCGGGGAAGAATACTGGGGGAAGAAAATAGTGAGCATAGCAACAAAAAAACTGATTGACTATGCGGTAAACAACCTGGATCTGAACCGGATTTTTGCCAGAGTTTTCGAATATAATACAGCTTCTATGAAAGTACTGAAAAACAATGGCTTTATTGAAGAAGGAATCTCTATTGATGCTGTTTATAAAAATAATCAGTTCTATGATCTTCATCATTTCTATTTGCTGATCAGGAACGTTTAATCTGTAATAACTCCGGAACCCGAAAAATCTTTTGCTCCTCTATTGGTCATTACTGGCCCATCCATATCAGAGAGACAGGGCTGATGATATTTTTCATGGTTCCGGAGATTATTCAATTGAAATACTGTAATGTTTTCTGGAAAAATCTTTCAAGAACTATTCTGAACTTAAAATGACATGAGCAATATCATCACTTTTTTTTCAGACGCTTATAAAGGATTAGCAAAGGAATCCTGGATGCTGTCCATTATTATGCTGATCTACCGTTCAGGATCTATGGTTCTGCCCTTTCTTGGAGTCTACTTAACGGAGGAGCTGAGCCTTTCCCTACAAGAAACGGGGGCCATATTAAGTTTTTATGGCCTGGGGGCTATTCTGGGGGCTTATCTGGGCGGAAGACTGACCGACAGAACCGGATACTTCAGGGTTCAGGTCTTCAGTCTTTTTATCTGTATCCCAGGACTTTTACTGATTCCTCAAATAAAAAACATCTATTTTCTGTCGTTGATCTTTTTTTTACAGAGTACCATCAGTGAGACTTTTCTTCCGGCCAATGCAGTTGCCATTACCAAATATTCTTCAGCAGAAAACAGGGCCCGTGCCTTTTCACTCAACCGGCTGGCTCTCAATCTGGGTTTTTTTATCGGTCCTTCTTTAGGAGGTATTCTCTCTTCTGTTTCTTATAGTCTGATATTTTATGTCAATGCTGCCGCAGCATGTATAGCAGGAAGCATAATGTATCTGTACTTCAGAAATAAAGACCATCATATATCTGCGGACAAAATGATTACCTCTCAGCATTTTCGCTCTCCTTACCGAGATACGGCATTCCTTATTTTCATTTCTTTTTGTGTTATCTATGCCCTGTGCCTTATGCAGCTGTTCAGTACACTGCCTCTGTTTTATCAACATACCGGGCTTTCCAAAATAGAGATCGGAATGATATTCGGCTATTGCGGTATTTTGCTTTTCATTGTTGAAATGCCTCTGGTCAATTGGGCGGCTAAAACCTTCAGTACCATTCAAACAGTGGTATTGGGTTTACTCTCACTCTGTATCGGTTATCTGATACTGGCTTTTTATTCACACCCATATCTCATTATTCTGTCAGTTACTTTTATCTCCTTTTCCAATGTATTGGTAATCCCATTTTTATCAGCGATCACGTCTATCCGGGCAGAAGGCAAAAATATAGGGGCCTATATGGGCTTATTCGGAGGAATATTTTCGATAGCATTATTCCTTTCTCCACTTTTAGGATCGTTTATTGCCGAAAATTATGGTTTCAGCAGGTTATGGCTCACCATTTCTTTACTAATAATAATCGCTTTATCAGGAATATATTACATCTACACCCAAAAACTTTCCGAAGAAAAAAACTCGACATCGGAAAATGAAAAAAATAAATCGCCGGAAGAATATAAATAACACGTATTCCGATGCGAGTTTGTATCCAGATCTGAAAAAATGTAATTTAGCGGTCAGAAATTAATTAAAAATATATTTCAGAATAACCACTGTTATGTCTAAATTAAAAGCTGTAAGGGAACAGAAAAATCTGACGCAGGAAGAACTGTCGGAAAAATCTAAAATTTCGGTAAGAACCATTCAACGGATCGAATCCGGAACTGAACCCAAAGGACATACATTGAGAGCGCTGGCCCAGGCATTGGAAATACCGGAAAGTTCATTACAGGAAACAATGATTGCTCCTGAAACTGATACTTCAAAACAAGAGACAGAAGTAAAACCGGAGACAGAAATTCAAACCATGGAAGAAGAACCCGGGATCAATTATTCAAAGATCAAACTCATCAATCTTTCATCTCTGTTGTTTGTAGTCCTTCCTCCCCTGAACATCCTTGCTCCTCTCCTTCTGATGTTTGCACTCAAGCAGCGAAACACTTTGGCAAGACAGATTATTTCCGTCCAGATGATATGGACAGCCATGGCTCCCATTGTATTTATGCTGGGTATCTTTTTAAAACTCGGAAGACAGTTTACATTGATTCTTATGATCCTGATTGTACTGTCTAATATATTTATCATCCTCCGAAACGCAGCTTCCATAGACAGGAATAAAAAACTTTATTTCAAACTGAATTTCAACATGATATAAATCCCGACAGGACTTTGGCGGGTTTTTGTCAGGTTCATTTTTAGGATAAAAACAACGGAAATCCTAATCTTTGTCAAAATTTTTCAATCATGACAAAGTATACTCAGATACTGTTCTGTTTTATTATTATTTTCCTGAATACTGCCAAAGCGCAGGCTGACAAAACAAGCACCATTTATAAAACCATCCTATCCCGAGACAGCCTCCTTTTTTCAGTTGGCTTCAACACCTGTGATTTTAAGCAGATGGAAAACCTGCTAAGTGACCAGCTTGAATTTTATCACGACAAAGACGGTATTTCTGATAAGAAGAAGTTCATGACAGATTTCAGAAATGGTTTATGCAAATCTCCGGAAACTTATCGTGCCAAACGGGCTCTTATCAGCAACAGCACTCAAATTTATCCGATGTACAAAAACGGAGAACTTTATGCTGTCATTCAGAATGGAGCTCATCAGTTTTATGAAAGTATCAACCATCAGCCTGAACAATTAGTGGGTTCTGCCCAATTTACTAATTTCTGGTTTTTGGAAAACGGAAACTGGAGACTGAGGAAATCTCTGAGCTTCGATCATCAGGCAAAGCAGGCTTCTGAAGATGCTTCTTCTGAAAATGATCAGGACATTGAAGACTTGTTGAAAAAATTTAATATTCCTACCCTTGGATTAGGGATCATTGAAGGAAGTGAACTCAAACAGATCAAAGTCTTTGGTGAAATAAAAAAAGATGTTTCAGCACCCTATAATACCTATTTTAACGTAGCCTCTCTTACCAAGCCTGTAACGGCAATGGTTGCCTTACGTCTGATCAGTCTTGGAAAATGGAAACTGGATGAACCTCTTGCATCCTACTGGACAGATCCGGATATCGCCCATGATCCCCGACATAAAAAACTAACAACCAGACTAATTCTGAGCCACCAGACCGGTTTTCCTAACTGGAGATGGATGAATCCAGATAAAAAACTAAGCTTCCAGTTCGATCCCGGAACAAAATACCAATATTCCGGAGAAGGCTTTGAATACCTGAAAAAAGCTCTGGAAAGTAAGTTCAGAAAAACACTTGATCAATTAGCCAAAGAACTGATCTTTGAGCCTCTCAAAATGGGTGATACCAATTATGTATGGGATAAAAATACAGATGAATCAAGATTTGCCATCGGATATAACAAAGAAAGCCTGCCCTATCCGGTTGAAAAAATAAAAACAGCCAATGCTGCCGACGATCTGCATACCACCATAGAAGATTATGGAAATTTTATAGTAAGTGTAATGAAAGGCAGCCTTCTGAAGCGGGATATCTTTCAGGAAATGATCAAAAGACAGGTTAAAACCAAGGAGAATAAGTATTTTGGATTAGGTTTTGAAATCTATGATCTCGGCAATGGTGAATATGCTCTGGCCCATGGAGGTGCGGATCTTGGCACCCGATGTATTGCGATTGTTCTTCCAAAATCGGGAAAAGGAATTCTGATATTTACCAATACGGATGACGGGTATAAAGTATATGAAAAGCTGGCAATCCATTATCTGGGTGAACAGGGAAAGAAAATTGCAGAGATAGAAAATAAATAATCAACACCATCTTGAAATCAACATAAGCAACTGCAAAACCTGTTAATCACAACTCTAGAAACCTGCTGAAAACCTTCGGTTTTCTTACGCCTTAAAAACAACATAATGCTTTAAATCCTTGCGCCTATTGCGTTTTCCAACAAAAGGTCTGCCCAATATGCCGAATCTGAGCTTAAAAAACAAACATCCATGCAATCTAAGAAATCTAGAGGAAACTAAAATAAGAAGCCTGCTTTAATTTTGAATAAGCAGGCTTTATTATGACTTTACGACGACTTCATTATGGATTAAATCGTTCTACTTCACTTTCTCCAGCAGATATAATTTGGCTCCGGAAAAGGCAAGCTTAGGCATTACATTTCCCTCCAAAACCATCGTTTTATTATTGACATCAATCACAGAGATATAGTTATTGGAATTGTACTCAATATAGTTTTCTTTTTCTTTGGTGAGAGGATTTTTACCGAATTCAAGGGAATATTTTACCCAGTCTTCTTTATCGGAGCTGCAGTGCACCGGTTTGAACTTCGATTTTTTGGCCTTAAAAATAATCTGATCAAAGCTTTCTGTACAGTCTGAAGTAAATGAGGCATCCGGATTCTGATCTTTTGAAAAGTCTTCAAAGGAACCGCGGTATACCCCTACTATTTTCCAGGTTCCGTCCAGGCGGTCTTCATCTATTTTCCCTTTGGCTTTGCTTACTGCCCAGCTGATCCCGTTTACGGTACCTTTTACAGCTTTATATCCGAGTGTTGCAGCACCGGTTACCACTTTTGCGGCAGTTCTTACTACACAGGAATTTAATATGAATACCGCTGAAACGAGGAAGATTATTTTTTTCATATTGTCAGGTTTTGTAGTGCGAAGATAAGGTTTTTGATTAAAAGCGGGAAGATGGAGACTGAGTATGGAAGTTGTTAATGTTCTTTTTTATTGCCACGTATTTTTATTTATTACCGATTTCACAAATGACTGTATAGGATTTGGCTGAAGCCAATGGATTGTTTTTTATTATTTAGGCGGACTAAAGTCCACCTCTATTGAATAGATTCTGCAATTATATGTAATTCCCAGATCTTTATAAATGTTTTATTTGCTCGCTGATCCGGCAGATTGAGCAGATCTTTTATCTGATAAAAATCGTAGATTTTTAAAAGCTTAAGTGAACTTCTATGCAAAAAGTATTTAAACTAAAAATAACTTAAGTGTTAATTTTATTCGTGCATTCGTGGCAGATAATAGGGTTATTTTTGCTAGGAAATCACAGCTATAATCAGCAAAAACAGAATTACTACTGAAGTTTCGTTTTATTGATCAGCGGATTGGCATACATCGCCAGGAAATATTCTTTTGAAACAGGATCAGACGGATCAATACGCATCTCAAGTCTCCTTGCGAACAGCTGTTTTTCCTGTTCCGTATATTGAGAAGCATAGGTATCGCTATTCCGAAGCAGATCGTAGGCGATAAATTTAGTCGGCCAAAGCTTATAGTTCCGGATAATAGAATCGTCTATTACCTGGGCAACAGCCTGCAGCTGCTTATTTTTATTCTCAATCTCTGCTGCAATTTCATCCAGTTCTGTATTAAGAACATTGCCGGCATGCAGATGGATCCGTTTTTTCTGGCCTAAAATTCCACTGAGCATGGTGGTAAAATCTTCATTCTTACCTTTAATATATTCCTCTTCTCTGTGCTGAGCCAGTAACTGAGGCATTTTCAGGGAATCTGTAGGATCATATTCATAGGAAATAGAGATAGGAACGATCTTCAGGGTTTTGAAATACTCCATCAACGGCTGGTCTCCAGCGGCCATGGCCAACATTTTTAAAACGCCCTGTTGGGTAGAGTCATTCCCGTCTTTTGTGCGGCCTTCCCGTTGGGCGATCCATACTGAATGTTTTTGGACATGTAAAAGCTGATCAATATACTCCGACATGGTTTGGGAACTTTTCAGCTGCTCACGAAGCGAAAGTCCTCTCTGAACCAAAAAGTTACGGTTCAGCTTGGCTAGGACATTTAAAAACTTCCTGCGGACAAGGTTATCCCCAATGGCGGAAGCCGTCATAATATGGCCGCTTTCCAGCAAAGCCAGATTAAGCAGTGAAGTATCCAGCACAATATCCCGGTGATTCGAAATGAAAAGATATGGCGTGTTTTTATCCAGTTGGTCGAAGCCTGAAGTCGTTAAGCCATCAGAGCTTTTCGCAAGGATCTGACGAACAGTATGCGCAATGAAATGGGTTTGAAAATCACTCGTAGAATGAACATTTTTCAGCTGTTCCTGCCAAACTTCCTCTTCTCTGTCCGGGAAAGTAAAGTTCATCAGCGCTTTCATCATAGGATCCCGGGCTATTCCCGCCAATGCTTCATTCACTTCATGATCATCAAAAAACCGGATTTCATCAAACTTCGACATGCAATTATTTAAGATTAAAAACTTTTTGCAAAAGAACGAAAATTTATCTGGGATGCGGCTATAAAGGATGTTAAAGTATTATGAATGGCGTAGGAGTAATTATCTTCATTACTTATTTTTATCCTTGTAACCTTTAATTTCAGAGCTAATCATTCAGCACTTCCTAAACTTTCATCACACCAACCTTCCTGCTGGCAAATACATAGACAACAATTACCTCATCACTATTCCTTAAAATAATATTCCGTCAGTCTTTGTTCTCCAGATTTAGATAAAATCCCTTGTTCAACAGCCCATTTCAAATCTCTGCTTGCTGTGGGGCAGAAATATTTCTGAAGTTTTGCATATAGTCTTTTCTGCCAAACCTGTTCTGATTGATCTTTCCTTTAAGCAGGGAAATCCTGTCTTCTGTATAAAGCGTCTTATTTTGAGACCGTAAAAGTTCCTGTAAAATATGATACTAAAGTCTATTGAATATAATCAAAACTTATTAATCTACATCCATTACCCTTGGAAGTCCTCATATTGGCAACTTTGCCTGATTCTTATTTTATACTATATTTAAAGAATATTATTACCTTAAAATGAAAAAAGGCCTTTTATTAATTATACTATTTGCAGGCGTATTATTCAGTGCCCAAACACTAAAGCTGGATGATTTTAAGCTCATTACTTATGATACAGAATCAGATAATAGCATCAGCATACATTCATATTCCAAGATAAACAAACAAGGCATCTTAAACGTCTACTTAAAAAGATACAAAGACATTGTTTTTTATCAGTATCAACTGACCAAAGATGAGATTGAAAAGGTTAATCAACTCTCTTCAAAAAAGATGGAAGGTTTTGTCGTGAAAAAACAGCTTGACAAAAATCAGGGCTATGCGGGAAATAGAAATTACATCACATTTCAGGTTGGAAAAAATAAAGATAAGCTTTGTTTTATTAAACCTTTTATGGATCCAAACTTTAACAGTATGATCAGTTTACTTGAAGATAAAATTTATAAACAGGATGAATCGGAAAAATCTTCAGGCTTTACGATTGATTTTGAATCGATAAAAAATGAAATTATCAGACAAAATGAGATAGATAATTACCTTCCACAAAAACAACTTCCGCCACCACCAATGAGAGCTCCTAGATAATTATAGTACACTCTTCTATATACAAACTAATCTTCAGTAACAGAATTGAAAATTAGTTTGTATAATATAATGATTGGGAAATATTAAGTGATTATCTCAATTCTCCTCCCCATCCACCTTCTCAATCTCCACACCGGCAAATACACAAAAACCACAGACAACACTCCTGCCAATACTCCCACCACCACAGCCATCGCTGCACCATCCAGCTTATAATCCTTGGATAAATTAAACTGCCCCACAAACAACAAGCACAGCACCAGCGAACCAGTAACCAAACCATGCAAAATACTCAGTTTGGTCATTAATTTTTTAATATTCAACTGTTCATCTACGGTAAATTCTATGGCTTCCTGACTGGCTGCATCGGTGACTCTTTTGATAATGTCAATGGTGAGGACTACCGGAAGAAAGATAGCCATAGGCAGGGTGAGGCGGGCCAGGTTCTGTTCTCCGGCGAAGAAATGGGTGTAGCCTAACTCTTTGAAGCTGGCGTAAGCGATGATGAAATTAAAAAATACGTTGGGTAGGACATAATACATTGTGCGCTTTAATAAAAAGCGTTTCAGGGTGGTTTTCTTGAGTTTTTTGGGTTGTGGCGGCTTTATTTTCAATTTCATACGGGCTGGGTCAGGAATTCAAGGGCTTTATCTTTAATTGCTGTGGCTTCTGCTTTGGGTAAAAAGTCTTCATGCGAAATAAACATAAAATCCATCTGTTGGTTAAAAGTAGTGGTCACCAGTGTTGTTGAGTTCAGCCACGGGAAAGCCACCGTCGGACTGAAGATGGTTTCCACTTTAAAATGTTTGTAATCAGCCGGAATATTGAGCTTTCCCATATTGGATAAGGTAACGTCATGCCCTCCCCTGCTTGATTTCAGCAGGCTGATCATACGCTCAACAATCGGATGCATCTGTTCCCCCATCCACAACAGCTCACGGGCCTGCATCTTTTCTATTTTCAGAACCAATTCTTTTTTGATCTGCTTAGCATTGTGTACCACATCCCGGCTGTCTCTTCTGATCGAAAGTTCAACAGTAGGCGCAAACGCAAAGACATGATCCTGTTTGATCTCCGGAATGAAATGACGCACATCCACAGGACTGATCACTTTCCCTTTAGCCTTATTTCCCTGCTTCTCCTGAAAAGCCTGCATAAAAGAAGCACACAACAGAGCATGCACTGAAATTCCCTGTGATTTACACATTTCTGTGATCTGTGAAGTGGCTTCAGCATCCATTTTCCAGTGAATCACGTAATTTTTTCCATGGTTTCTTATTTTACTTTTCCGCTGCATCAGGAAAAACAACTTAGCCATCAGCAAATAAAACCTGGCGTTTCGTTTCTTCTTTTTCAGATCAAAATCAGGAGGCAGAAAATCGTCTGCCGAACTGAAAACCTCATAAGACTGCAGTTCAGAAGAGGGATTATCCAGCAATTCAAGAAGTTCCCGCATCAACGTGACCAAAGATGCTCCATCACAGATGCAGTGAGGCATTACCCAAAGAATTTCGGAAACCCTTTCCCCTTTTACCCACACCAGTTGAGCCAACGGCTTTTTTTCATCCTTAAACATTCGGAACCATTCTTTCTCCGACTCTTTCATCCAGTCGTCATCCGAACTTCTTTCAACCATACGGAGAGGAATTGGTCCCATTTCTTTTTCTTCTATGTAAATGGGATATTCTTCCAATTTATGATCAATTCGCATCCTCAACAGGGGATGTTTCTGCTGAATTTTCGCCAGGGCCGTTGTAAAGTTTTCTTCGGCAATTTTACCGTTGATCTTTGCTGTAAATATACAGTTGACAGGCGTTTCAGGATCCACATACATGATCCTTTCCGCCATCATTAATCTTCGTTTCATCATACGGCAGTATATTCCATTTCTTTTTTAACAGTTTGAATAACTTCATCCCGGATCGCCAGAGCCTCGATGTAAGGCAGGTATCCTTCGCTTCCTACAAAGGAAAAATCCATTTCTCCCCGGAAGGTTGAAACCACCATAGTCGTTGTATTTCCCAAGGGACCAATCACTGAAGGACTAAAAATGGTATCCAGGGTAAATTCTTTATATTCATGTGGAATCTGAATCCGTCCCAGATTGGAAAACATACAGTCGTTGGACGATTTCCCATTCTTCAGGAGTTTCGTAAAGTTCTTCAGCGCATCGTGTCCGGATTCCATAACCATCATGGTGATATAAGGGTTCAGCTTAGAGGTTTTAAGTTCCACGGCCTTCTGCATCACAGGTAAGTTTTCGGAAAAACTTAATTTTTCATTCGCGGAAACCACAATCATCAATCCAAACGCGAAAATATGATCGTTTTTAATCTGTGGAGCAAACCTCCGGATGTCTACAGGACAGGAAACTTTATTGAAAGCAGCTGTCCCTTTTATCTTTTTGAAAGCCTGAAGTATGGCCGCACTTAAAAAAGTATTCACGGTAACATTTTGAGACTTACAATACTCCATAAATTCCCGGCTTTCCGTTGGACTGAATTTCCAATGGATCAGGTAATCATTTTTTCGCTCAATGCCTTTTTTACTGACAGGAATGCATTTGATGGCCGTAGCCGCCAGTCTTCCGATAAATTTAGCTTTGAGCTGCTGTTTTCGGCTGGCCAACATAGCAGCAGGTACCACATCTTCAATTCCCAGGATCGGATTTTCTGTTCCAATGTCTGCAGAAGGATCATCCAGCACCTTCAGGAACTCATACAGGAACATCATTGCAGAACCGCCATCGCATAAACAATGGTGGAACGCAAAAAGCATATCAGAAACCTCCTCTCCTTTGATCCACACAAAACGGATAAGGGGAAGTTTTTCATAATTAAACAGAGTTTGCCATTCCTTTCTGGATTCCTCCTGCCATTGATTATCTCCCTGACGGACCAGAATCCTTACCGGAATGGATATCGGTTTTTCCGGAACATCAAACCAGGGTATATTTTTTTCATCATGGCTGATCAATGCCCTGAGCCACGGATGCTTGTCCTGAATACATGCCAATGCCTGCTGGATCTCTTTCAAAGTAAAAGTTCCTCTCAGCCTGAAAGGGATCACCGCATTGAAAGGTTCCGTTCCATCACCCAAAAGCATCCGTTCACCAAATAACAGTTTTCTTTTCATAGGCTTATATTAAAGCTAATGCTGCTTGTTCCTGTTGTACAAAATTCTCTAAAAGTTCTACTGCTTTATCGTTACCACCAGCGGTAAGGAAGGTATTCTGAACTTCCTGAGCCGCTATTCTGAATTCCGGGTTTTCCAGCAGTTCAAAAACAGTTTCACGGAGGGCATCCACACGCAGTCTTTTATATCGGATACTTTTTCCGCAACCTGCCTGTTCAATTAATTTGGCGATATGGAAATGATCGTATGCAATAGGCGTGATCAGCATCGGTAATCCGTTACGGAAAGTATCATTTACAGTATTGAAACCACCATGACAGATCACCATATCCATATGAGTCATCACTGCGGATTGCGGTACAAAACTGCTCACGATAAAGTTATCCGGCCATTCTTCAAAGATCTCCGGCGGAGTGGCTGCTACAACCGTTACCGGCTGGTCTGCAAATGCAGCAATGATTTTTTCAAAGAAAGCCTTACGGATGTCGACCAGCAGTGTTCCGAGAGACACAAATATTTTCGGGGTGGTTGAAGCATTCAGTTTTTCCCAGTCGAAAGGAACATCATTCGGACGTCCTTTCACCGGACCTACAAATTTCATATGAGGCGGAACGGTTTCAAAGCCTGCGAAAGCCTGTGAGGTAAACACCATATTGAGTTTATGGGAATGAATATAAATACCTTCTTCATAAATTCCGACTTCTTTCTGTAAGTCTTTAATAAGATTTTGCTGCCATTCCCAGATTTTAGGGGCATTTTTTTCCGTATCTCCCATTACATCCGGCGGAACAGGTGTTGTTGTGACACAAGGAATATTGTTTTTATGAGCAAAAAGCGCACCTCCGAAAGTAATACAATCATTCACGATCACATCTGGCATCCAGTTTTCTGTCAACCTGGTCAGTCCCGGCATCATCATTTTAGCAAACGGAACATAGGTTTCTTCCAGGGCCAGCTTCATGACTTCGGGGCCGGAACATGAAGGTCCGTCGTCCTGTCTTTTTAAAATACGCTGAAGCTCTTCCTGATGCGAAACAAGTTCTTCTTCAGGATAGAAGTAAGATCCTCCTTCCGGAATATGTTTGCTGTCCAGCGGAGTAATTCCGAACCATTTCACTTCATGGCCGCGCGCAATCAGGCTGGCTCCCACACTTAAAGTCGGGCTGATATGTCCGAAAAACGGGGGAACAACAAACAAAAACTTAGATGGTTTTTCAGGTTTTGAAGCCTTTGATATTGCCTGTTCCAATAAATCCGCTGCGGTTGCTGAACCTCCGGCTTCTGCGAAAGACTGCCCTACTTTTTGAGCCGCTTCACGGTAGCTCGGGTTATTTAAAATCTGCTGTACAGCTTCTCTCAGGTGGTTGGCTTTAAAACGGTTGAAGTTCAGACGTTCACCCGCTTCTGTACGTACTACCCTTCCGGCAACGTGCGACTGATCATAAGCGATTGGGATTACGACCAAAGGAATTCCGTTGGATAATGTTTCGGAAACGGTATTGTGACCACCGTGGCAAACCACTCCATCAAGGTGAGGTAACAGATCCAATTGGGGAACCTGCTGATACACCATGAAGTTATCCGGCCATTGCTCAAAAAGCTGCGGATCTGAAACCACGACAACCGTTAAGTTTTCATCTTTAAAAGCATCAATTACTTTCTGGAAAAATGCTTTTTTATGATCGTGATCGAAGGTTGTTCCGATGCTTACCAGAATCTTTTTATTAGTAGCGTTTTTTAATCGATCCCAATCAAATTCACATGAGATACGTCTTTCTGTAAGAACCGGACCCGTGAATTGATATTGAGAAGGCAGATCTTCCATTTCACCAAAGAAATAATTCGAGGTTAAAACAAGGGTTAACAGGTCTGAAGTGGCCAGAGATCGTTCTTCAGAGAAGCCAAGTTCCTTTTGTAAATCGATGATTTTATTTACCTCCCATTCGTGTACCTTAGGCAGCTCATTCATGATTTTAATGGCAGCCGGAGCGGTAACGGAAGTAGCATAAGGGATTCCAAGAGTTTTCGCGGCAACAGGAGCGGCAAATAGCTGGTGGTCCCCAATAATCAAATCAGGTTGGTCTATTTTTAATAAAGCGACAATTCCTTTATAGCAATGTCTGTTCAGCGGGATAAGGACCTCTTCGTAAAGAAACTTAACACTGTCAATGCCATACACTACTTTTTTTGAAATAATATCGAGATATTGTTCACTTTCTTTCTTTTCTTCGTCGGTCTGATCGTATTGAATCAGTAATAATTTTCCTCCTTCGGGAAGTTTAGCCTCTAAAGTCGGGTCAAGGCTGATCCAGACTACATCATGTCCTCTTTCCAGCAAAGTAGCACCGATGCTTAAGGTAGGGTTGACATGTCCTGTTAATGGTGGAATTATAAATGCAAATTTAGCCATGGTTCTTCGTTAAGATATTAGATAAAAAATGAGCGATCGTCTCTGCTATGAGCTGAGGCTCCTGGATGGGAATATTGTGATCGCCGGGAATTAATTCAAGTTCGGACTGCCCGATTTGAGACTGCAGCCATTCTCCTGTAGGTCTGCAGTTGGAATCAGTACCGTAAAGCAATAAAGTAGAAGCCGTCAGTTGGCTGAAATCAGCTTCATCAAGGAAATGTTTTTCCCTGATCATATCTGCTTTGATGCTGGTCTGATTAAACAGGAATTCATACATACGATGGTTCTTTTCCATTTGTCTTTTACCCATCTGTATTTTGGTGGTATCTGTAAAGTTGGCCACATAATGCTCAAGGAATTCTTTACTGTATTCATCAATGATATTACGGGCTTTTTCGTCTTGAGGATCCGGAGCTTCCATCACTACCAATTGATTGATGCGGTCAGGGTATTTCAATGCTGTTTTTAACGCAATAAGCCCTCCGAAGCTGTAGCCGACAAGATGTACTTTTTCCAGTTGAAGATGATCTATTAAACCCATCAGATCGGATGACATGTTTTCAAGGTCGTAGCCATCCAAAAAGCGCTCACTCATCCCGTGGCTTTTCAGATCGTACATCACCACATGGAAATGCTTTGCCAATACGGGGGCAATATTAAAGTAATAAATGGACAGGTTGCTGAACATCCCGTGGATCAGTACCACGGTTTGTTCGGCTCCTTTGTTGAGTTCCTGTATATGAACTTGTCTGTTATTGACCGTAATTATTGGCATTCGTAGATATAATTGATGATCATACTAAGGTCAAGATTGATCAGCTGATCAAGGTCCATAGAAGATAACCAGCCTGTAAAATCGATCTGATCGCCAAAATGCGCTTTGATCTTTTCAGAGAAAGAGACAATCTCAATGCTGTCCATTTCAAGATCTTTGGTGAATGAACTTTCCGGAGTAATGTCCATTTCCTCTACAAATTCAGCGCCTATCACTTCAGTAATAAAACCTTTTAAAAGGATAAAAAGTTCTTCGTGGTTCATTTTTAATGTTGCGTTTACAGTGTCCATCCGATAATATAATTTTTATGTTTAATAGTTTTGATTTCAATGTTGTTGATCCACAGGTGATCGTCTTTTATAAGTTCGACTTCGAAAGCTTTAGGATTTCCTTTCAGTCCGGTTCCCAGGAATTTCCCATAAGCTTCCTTGGCTACCCAGAACCGGGTGGTCCATTCTGCCTGATCTCTGTCTTTTAATAAGGTTAATTCTTTGTCGGTAAATACCATGTCGTAGAATCCTGAACTGCGTTCTTCCATCAGTTCCATATCGATTCCTACAGACTTGCCATATCTCGCGATACCCACCGCTTCTTTTCCCTTGTGAGCCAGTGAAATATGAATATCTTCTGTAAAATCACTGATGAGATAAGGTTTCCCCACTTCATCAGAACGGATCTCAAAAGTGATCGGGAAGCAGGCATGATTTTTTTCCTGACGAAGAAGGTTTCTAACGGCATCTTTCACAGCTACACGGCTTACCATCCAGTTTTTCTTCTTGTTTGGTAATAATTGCTGATGATGTTGTTTTTCAGTTTGGTTGAAATATCTTTTCAGGATAAAATCCCATGAAGCGACTCTGGTATAGGCCTGATGGAAAAAGAAAACTTCAGGAGCAATCTCTTCCGAAAGGCGGTTATGCAGTGGGGACATGGAAACATTCCATAAAGCGGCATCAATTTCCAGTCTTCTGTTCTGCCAGCCGGTAATAGCGCACCATATTTTTCCGTCTCTTTTCAGGATGATATCTGCAATAGCAAATTCATCATTGAGTTCGGTCAGCATACAGGTACATTCAAAAACACCTTCCTGATCATGCATATCGCCAAAGAATTCAATATCTCTGATCTTTACAGGGAATGCGATACGGTCTTTCACTAAGGTAAGCTGCAGCCAAAGCCCAAATAACTGTCCTGCATTGTCTAATAGAGAACCTTTACCTCCGTTTCCTTTTATTTTTCCGACAATTCCTTTGTCTCCAACAGCTGAAACTTCCGTAATTCCCTGATATTTTTCTCCGTGGAACATGTGCATGTCATAGATTTCTTCAGGGGTTCTTTCAATAGGCAAAAGATTACCAATGGAAAGATTGAAAGCTGGAACAGGAACAGATGATGATTTTAAGATCACTTCTGCATTCGCAAAGTTTTCAATATCCAGATAAGCATGGTTAGATCCACGCCATTCTCCTTTTACGGTTTTCTCAAAAGGCTTGGCCACGTTCATCCATTGGAAAACACTTACGTTCATGATTTTATGAACCAAAGTTCCCGGAATTTCCGCTTCTGCAATTTCTGCCAGCTGCTCAAAGATCATCGTCATGGGGATTACCGGTTCCATATCGGCTACATGAGCCCATCCTTTAGGCTGTCTCAGTAAGCTGTGATCGATGAGATATGGATGACTTTCCAGTGTTACATATAAATCTTTAGAAAAGGTTGTACTTCTCGGTGTTTTTGGAGCAACTTGCTGTGCTACAGGCGCAGGCCGTTGAATGGTGATTTCCGGACGGTTCTGGAATAAAGTCAGGACTTCTTCCTGCATACGGATCATATCGGCAACATTGTCCTGGAATGCCTGTACCAGCGGATGGCCGCTTTTGGTGGCAATGGCCGAACCTGCATATTGTTTTGGCGCATCCAATGATTGAGCCAATGCTTTAACTTCTTTAAAATCACGGATAATAGGCGAACCTAATTCCAGTTTAATGCCCTTACCTGATGACTTTTTTGAATGATTCTGAATGTCTAAAAAGTCAAGAGCAATTACTTTTCCTTCTACAAATAATGAAGCGACTACACGCTGTAACTGCGCCAATGCAGAACGCGCCGGAACACTGGAAGCAATCGTGCTGAATGCTTTTCCTTTCAATGTATCATCAATAAATCCGATCAGACCCCCAGTTCCCACCTGAATGAACACTCTTGCCCCTTCTTCGTATAATTTATCCGTCAGTTCACGGAAACGAACCCGTTCAACCAAGTGTTCGGCACTCAGTTTTCTGATAGCTGCCTGATCTGAAGGATAAGGTTCCAGAGTTGTAGCAGACCATAACGGGATTTTTGTTTTCTGAAACTGAGCCTTTTCCATTCCGGCAAGGATCACATCCAGTTTATCCTCGATAAAAGGTGAATGGAACCCTGATTGGAAAGGCAATACCTGATGGAAAATCTGCTTTGATTTTAACAGAGGAACCAATTCATCCAATGCAGCATTGCTTCCGCAAAGAATCACCTGGTTAGGGCAGTTGTCATTGGAAACATATAAGTTTTCAATCTCCGCAATAAAAGGTTTTACGACATCAATTCCTGCTCCGATAGCAATGAATTTGGAATCTTTTAATTCAAATGTTTCCGGATTCAGGACATCAATTAAGGCTTTTACAGAATTGGCTTCTGCAAGCTCTGATGAATATCCGGCCAGCCATTCTCCTAAACTGTGACCTGCATTCATATCCGGGATGATCCCCAATTTTTTCAGTGAATTGTCAAGGATACTGCAATTGTTGAAGATGTTCAGGGCATCCGTTAAAAGGCCTTCCCCTTCGGTTTCTATAGGCGCTGCTAATCCGAAATAACGGCTCACACTCTCAACTTCACCTTTTGCAAGACCATCTAAGCCCGGAAATACAAAAGCTACTTTTCCGCCATCTTTTAGCAATGGTGCAGAAGTGTACCAGATATCCTGTTTGTTTTTCCAGATAAGATTCTTGGAAACGATTTTAATGGCTTTTTCTATTCTTACAGGGGTCGGATCGAATATTGCTACTCTGAAATCTCCCTCCCCTATTGCTGTCTCATTATTTTGTAAAGCAGAAAGCAGTTCTTCATGGGTTGGTCTTGCCAATATCAGGATATGATCTTTTTTGGGCATATCATAACCTTCAAGAACAACATGTGCATTAATTCCCCCAAATCCAAATGCATTCACAGCAGCAACTTTGGGAAGTCCTGTTTTTGACCAGTTTTTCGGTTCCTGTACAGGCTCGAAACGGGTTTGCTGCATATCTGCAACCGGATTTTCACAGTATAATGTTGGTGGTAATGTGTCGTGATGCAGGGCGAGGCACGTTTTAATTAACCCGGCAATTCCTGCGGCAGGCATAGCATGCCCGATATTGGATTTCACAGATCCTATCCCGGCAACAGGAGCCGTTTCTTCTCTCCCAAAGAACTGAGCTAAGGTCTGAAGTTCTGTTTTATCTCCAAGCGGAGTTCCGGTACCATGAGCTTCAAGGTAACCTACTTTATTTTTATCTAAACCGGCATTGAGCCATGCCTGTTCTAAAGCTTTCAGCTGGCCTTTCACGGACGGACTCATCACACTGGTTCCGTTTCCGTCACTGCTTACGCCTACTCCTTTAATCACAGCATAGATTTTATCCTGATCCCGGACTGCATCTTCCAGCCTTTTCAGAACCACAAAACCGCAGCCCTCCCCGATCAGCAGTCCATCCGCATCCTGACTGAATGGTTTGATCTGTTCCTGACGGGACATGGCCCCAAGCTGGGCAAAAATACTCCAGAAAGCAGCATTTTGTCCGGTGTGTACACCTCCTGCAATCATGATATCGGAGCGCTCTCGCTGAAGTTCCTGCACCGCATGATCTACTGCAATCAGGGCACTGGCACAGGCCGCATCCACGGTAAAGGCCACTCCTCCCAGATCAAAACGGTTGGCCACCAGTGAGGCCACGAGATTAGGAATCAATCCCATGGCGGTATCTGCCGCAAAACGTCCTTTCTTTTCCTGAAAGGCATATTTAACTTTTTCAATATCTTCTGAAGAAACCTGAGGCAGCAATTCTTTCAGTAATGAAGAAATCTGTTCTCCGGTTCTTACAATTTCAATGGCACGGGTAGCGCCCGGCCCGGTATAGTTTCCTTTTCCGATGATGATTCCGGTCTTTTCAAGGGAGGTATTTTTTTTAAATATTCCGGCGTCTTCTAAAGCTTTCTGAACTAAATCAAGAGTCAGTAGATGATCCGGTTCTGTTCCTTCCACGGCAAGGGGTAAAATTCCAAATGCGGTAGGATCAAATTCATAATCAGGGATAAATCCTCCCCGTTTACAATAGAAACGGTCAACCGGGCTGGTAGCATCGCTGAAGTGAACAGGATCAATTCTGTCAGCAGGAACGGATTGGGTGGAATCTACTTTATTGACAATATTCTGCCAGAAAGTGTCGGCATCCTGTGCTCCGGGAAAGACACAGGATAAGCCGATTACAGCAACATCTGTTTGTTTCATATGGGTTCTGTACAGAGGTTTACCAGTTGTTTCCTGACATAATCAATACCTGACTTTCTGTTCCGTATCTGATCTCGTTAAGGAAGATTTCTTTTCCTTCATCCAACGGAATCATGGAAATTCCACGGCGTTCGTATTCTGATTCGAGGGTGGAAGAAACCATACCGGCTCCTTTCCACGGGCCCCAGTTGATGGAGATTACTTTTCCTTTCAATCTTTTATTCAAAGCATTAGCGTAATCATCCAAAACACTGTTGGCAGCCGCATAATCGGTCTGGCCTTTATTACCGTATACAGAAGCAATACTTGAGAATAATACAACGAACTGGCAGTCTGTATGAAGCTGTTCTGCTAGTACACGCAACGGTTTTACTTTGGTATCAAACACACGTCCGAATGAAGAAGTTGTCTTTTGCTTGAATAATTTATCTTCTAAAAGACCTGCTCCGTGAATCACTCCATCCAAACGGTTGTATTGTTCATAAATACTGCTGATCAGATTGCTTAAGCCTTCTTCGTCACAAAGATCTAATGATTGATAAACAATTGTGTTTCCAAGTGCCTCCATATCGCGGATCGTGCGCAGAATCTGGTTATTTTTGTAAACTCTGATGGTTTCTTTTTCTATTTCGGCAGGGGAAGTGAATGCTCCGGATTTGATAAGATAACTTCTTATTTCTTCCTTGGTTTTCATTGTTTCCAATTCTTTTACCATGTTTCCGTTTCTCGGATCTGCTGATCTTCCAACCAGAATATAAGTGCACGGATAGGTCTGAGACATGTGTTTCACCAATTCCGCAGTAATTCCCTGTGCTCCTCCAAGTACCAGCACCACTGATTTCTGATCTAACTGAATATGAGCTTCATTTAAGCTTGTAGACAATGGTGAAGGGATAATATTGACCTTATGTCTTTTTTCGTTTTTATAAATAACCTCAGCCGGTTTATCGTTGATCAGTATTTCCTTTAGCGTAATTTCAGCGATCTGATCCATTTCCTGTGGTGTATTCAGGCTGATCAGTCTGCAGGTTGTATTTTCAAATTCCCTTGCTAAACTTTTGAAAAGTCCGGGATATCCCTGGTGATGGCGTAAAACACTTACATCAGTGATTTCCTGAAGATGGGCAGGAATATCAGAGATCAGATATACCCATTTTACTTTGTCAAAATCAAGTTTTTTAATTAAATCAACATGATCAATAATGCTTGGCTTATCAACGGCTGAGAATAGGTCCAGCATGATTAATCCATCAACATTTGAAAGATCTTTTTCTGTATCTACCAATTCTACGATAGCTCCATGTTTTTCCAGTTCATTTTTGATTGCAGAAGTTTGTTTGCTGTCATCCTGAGTGATGGCAAAACGTTTTCCCTGAAGGGTTTCCGTATTTTGTACTGAGGAAGCATCGGTAGGTGTAATGTCAAAACGAAGACGTGATAATACATTATTGGCAGCTTCAGGAGTGATTTCTTCCTTTATTTCTTTTTTTACTTCATGGGTATCACCGTTCATTTCACTGATCCAGCCAGCCAGTCCGCGAAGGGTCTTAATGGCCGCCAGTTTTTCCATTACATCATCAGCCTGCTCAAGATTTTCACCAAAACCGATCTTATTTTTAAGATCTGCAATGATCTCCATACGTTTGATGGAATCGATACTAAGGTCTGCTTCCAGATCCAGATCAAGTCCTAGCATCTCTTTCGGATAGCCTGTTTTTTCACTTACGATATTGAGAATAGCATTTTGAAGGTCTTCCAGGGATAAAGCAGATTTTGCCTGTGGTTCTGAAGTATTTTCAACTGCGGTTCCGTTTTTTTCAGGAGTTGTTGATGTATCTGCTCCGGAGAATTCAGTAAGCCATGAAACTAATCCGCTCAGGGTTTTGACTCCTGCCAATTGTTCCATCACCATATCTTCATTGGTACTGCCGTTACCTAATGTTCCCAATTCATTACGAAGGGTTCCTATGATTTCCACTCTTTTAATGGAATCGATGCTCAGATCAGCTTCAAGATCCATTTCCATGCCCAGCATTTCCTTCGGATAGCCTGTTTTATCGCTTACTACCTGCAATAATAATGCTTTGATATCTCTTGTAGGAGCTGATTTTACGGCAACCGCAGAGGCTGCCACCGCAACCGCTCTTTCCTGATGAACAGGCTGCACAGGAATCATACGTTCAGGAGCAGGAGCAGGCATTGGGCTATTATAAACAGGCATCGGATTCGCCTGAGGATTCTGTCCCATAAAGGAGAGCATCACATCACGCTGTGCCTGTATCATTAATTTCATGCTGTTTAAATATTCCTGCAGCATACGTTCAGCTGTAGATAAGCTTTCCGGAGCAGGGTTTTGTGTAGTATTATTAGTAGTAAAATTGTTCATGGGAATAGGATTTATAATAGGGAGTGCACCATTAGCAGGCAGTGAACCTGTTGTCGGATGTGCAGCTTGTCCGTTCACCCGCCAAATGGCAGGATTTTTCTTATACAGTTCAGGCTGATTGATATCGATAAGCTGAACGCTGCGGCCATCAAAAAGTTTCTCAATATTGAAGTTTCGGCCTGTTCCTAAATATTGGGCCAACATGCAAAGCAAATGGGTAAATTTATTACGGCTGCTGTCTTCAACATATAAGGTCAGCTGATCTTTTTCAAGACATGATTTGGTTAATCCGGTAAGTACTTTTCCAGGTCCTACCTCGATAAAGATTCTTGCACCGTCGTTATACATCGCCTGAAGCTGCTCTACGAATCTTACAGGCTGTACCAGATGTTCAGTCAGTCTTTCTTTGATGTCTGAAGGATCTGCCGGATATACTTCTGCTGTGGTATTGGACCATACAGGGATCTGCATTTCCTGAAAAGGAATGTCTTTTAATACCTCAGCATATAAATCTTTTGATTTTGCCAGTAAGGGGCTGTGGAATGCACAAGCCACTTCAAGTTTCTTAGCAGAAATACCTTCCTGTTTAAGGGCTTCCAATAGTTTATGGATAGCTTCTGTAGTTCCTGCAATGACACATTGATTAGGAGCATTGAAGTTAACCGGATAACACCCTTCCGCTTTAGCCAGGATGGGTTGTAAACGTTCATGGGTAGCACTTGCTGCGAGCATTGAACCCGGATCTCCGCCTTCTACTGAATTTAAAATAGACTGAGCTCTCTGAATACTTAAGTCAACCAATTGATCTTCTCCAAATACTCCTGAAAAACATAGTGCAGGCAATTCACCATAGCTGTGACCAGCCAGCATATCCGGAATGATCCCTAATGACTCTAAGAATTTTGCCAATGCCAGATCAACAATTCCTAAAAGCGGCTGTGCCAGGCGGGTATCTTTAATGGTTTCTTTCTGTTGTTTTAAATCTGCTTCATTGAATGTTGCAGAAGGGAAAACTACTTTTTCAAGTTCAGGATATTCATCAATAAGCCTACGCATTGCCGGGAACACTACGAACAGATCACGGGCCATATTAATTCTCTGGCTTCCCTGTCCGGGGAATGTAAAGGCTACTTTACCTTCTTTTTTATTAACGGTGAAGGTATCTTTGGTTTCGATTCCTAATAATACCAATTCAAGCTTCATCATCAGATCTTCAGCAGTGTCTGCAACGATACTGAACTGAATTGGTTTTTCTGAACTGATGCTTAAACTATATGCAATATCTTTTAACGGAATACCGTCATTGACTTCCAGTAAGGCTTTGATATGACCTGACTGTCCTTTGGCTTCTTCATAAGTATCCCCACGGAATACAAATAGTTCTGAAGGCCACGACTGCATGGCAATGGAATCATCCTGTTTCGGATGGTTGGCAATGACCGTGTGGAAATTGGTTCCTCCAAATCCAAAGGCACTGATTCCCGCATAACGGTTCTTTTCAGTCCATAATCCCGTTTCTGCATGGAAAGAGAATGGACTGGTTTCCGGATTGTAATAAGTATTAGGCTTCTGAAGGTGAAGTGTTGGTGGTTTTACCCCGTGATAAACTGCAAGAGAAGCTTTAATTAAACCTGCTAATCCGGCAGCACACTTCGTATGCCCTATCTGTGTTTTTACTGATCCTAAATGAGTCTGTCCCGGCAAAGCTCCTGAATAACTGAACAGGTTGGTTAAAGCGCTAAGCTCTGTTTTGTCCCCCACTACGGTTCCTGTTCCGTGAGCTTCTATCAATCCAACCGCTGCCGGACTAATACCAGCCTGGGCATACGCACGTTCTAAAGCACGCACCTGCCCTACCTTTCGCGGAGCTGTAAGCCCCAGTGCTTTTCCGTCACTGGATCCGCCTACTCCTTTGATTACGGAATAGATACGGTCACCGTCACGTAATGCATCTTCATATCTTTTTAAAACGAGGATTGCAACGCCTTCTCCCAAGGCAATACCGTCAGCCTCACCGTCAAATGTTGCACATCTTCCTTTTCTGGAAAGTGCATGGGTACTGGAAAACATCAGGTAATCGTTAATCCCGTTGTGTAAGTCTGCGCCTCCGGCAAGCACCATATCAGATTTTCCTAATACAAGCTCCTGACATGCCAGATCAATAGCTGCCAGAGAGGATGCACAGGCTGCATCTACGGTAAAGTTTCTTCCGCCAAGATCCAGACGGTTGGTAATACGGCCTGCAATTACATTGGCCAGAATACCCGGGAAAGAATCTTCTGTGGTATGCGGGAAAGCTTCTTTCACTTCTTCATGAAGTTCACCGAAAACCTGTTTATAATAGCCTCTGAAACTATAACTGTTGGCAAGGTCATTACCTCCTTCAGCCCCAATAATTACAGAAATATTTTCTCTGTTGATGTGTTTTTCTCCATAACCGGCATCCTCCATTGCCCGTTTGGCAACCAATAAGGTCAGCAATTGTGTTGGTTCAATAGCAGCAAGAGACTGTGGCGGAATTCCGAATGCCAGCGGATCGAAATCTATTTTAGGGATAAATCCTCCCCATTTGGAATGGGACACGTCCGGTCCGTCTGAATCCGGATGGTAATAAAGATCTTTATTCCATCTTTCATCCGGGACTTCTGTTACGCTGTCTTTTCCAAGAATGATGTTACGCCAGTACTCCTGAAGGTTTTTAGCTCCCGGGAAGATACATTCCATCCCAACAACGGCAATATCCAGTGGTTTTTCACCTGATACCGGAAGTTCCGGAAGTTCAGCGTTTCTGATATATTCATAGTTGTTGATGCTTACGTCGTGGTGAAGGCTGTCAAGAGTGATCACACGGTTATGCATGGTAGCTACCTGTCCGATCATGTACATTCCCAGGTCAAGCTGATCATTTTTAGGAATATTCACCAACTGATCTCCCTGGCGCTCTACCCCTTTCGCTGCAATTCTCAGACGGCCTACATTTAATTTTTCAAGCTGTTCCCAAACTTCTTTTTTATCAGCTCCGGCAGCCAGCAATTTTGCTTTTTCTGCATTGAAGTGATGAGCAAAAGCAGTATTCAGGCAGCGTGTTTCATGTCCCGGTGCTGTTTCAAGCAGAACGGTATCTTTTGCCTGCATAGCCTGCAATTGGAATTCTTCTTGGATAGCCCCTGTAAGGACAGCTTCCTTCGTGTAGAGATAAGCTGTTCCCATCAATACACCTACTTTTACACCTCTTGCTGCCAATGGAGCTGCCATCACAGAAACGAATGCTGTTGAAAAGGCATTATGGATTCCCCCTGCAAAAAATACACTGATTTTTTCAGGGTGTTCTTCTTTTAAGATCCTTTCGATCTGTTTTTCCCAAAGTACCATGCTTGAAAGCGGGCCTACGTGACCACCACATTCCCTTCCTTCAAATATGAAGTTAGTGGCTCCTTCTTTCAGGAAAATATCCAGTAATGCAGGAGATGGGACGTGAAGAAATGCTGTAATTCCGGCTTTTTCAAATACTTTGGCCTGAGCGGGTCTTCCTCCGGCAATGAGAACCACAGGTGGTTTGGCCTCCAATATATAAGATGTCTGCTCTTCACGGAGTTCCTGAGGTGCAAATCCTAAGATCCCTACTCCCCATGTTTTTTCCCCGGCCAGTCTTTTGGTTTCCATTACCAGAGATTTCGCAGCTTGTCCTTTCAGTAAAGACAACGCAACAAAAGGCAACGCTCCTGCTTCTGCTACAGCATCGGCAAATAAAGGAACATCGCTTACACGGGTCATTGGTCCCTGAGCAATAGGATAACGCAGGTTAAACTGCTTTGCCATCGCATTGTTTTCATCAATTACCTGAAGGGCTTTTGCCTGTTTCAGATGTCCGTACATTGCTTCTTTGAATCCGAAGACCAGTTTTTTAAGACTTTTAAAATCTTCATACAGATCTATGGCTAAGGAAATATCCTGCCCCATTGGGATATAGTTACTGTTAAGATCAAAACCGTTAAAATATTCCGTAAGTTCTTCAGCTGTGATATTTTCCGGTAACACGGGTGAATTAGGCCTTACCAGTACACGATGATTGGCTATAATCCTGGTTTCTGTTCCGTTCAATTTTGAGCAGAGATCTTTGATATCCTGCGGAACATTGGTTTCCTGAAACAGAGCCAGCTGACTGTCCAGCACCACTCCTGTTGCTCCAAGAGCTTTTACTGCTGCTGCCGTATGAATTCCTATCCCTCCCTGTACCCAAACAGGAATAGTAGTAATCTCTTTAATTACGCGCTGAAACAGCACAAATGTTGACTCATAGCCCACAAGCCCGGCAGCTTCGTTTCCTTTAACAATAATTCCTGTTGCCCCTAATTCTTCTGCTTTTCTGGCTTCTTCGAGACTGCTTACCTGGCAGATAACCGGTAAATCTGTAGCTACATTTAACGAAGCACCACATGGCAGAATGGCAAATTTTACTTTTTCAGGAATCTGAAGGGATAAAAACCGATCGTCAACAAGACAAATACCATAAGAAGGCATATCGGTGTGATCCAGTGCTTCCTGAGCAGCAGCCAGTTCATATCCTAAGTTTAGAACGGGAAACGCACCCGCCTGATGCAATTTAGGCAAAAGATTGACATCGGGTTTTTCAAAGGGTGTTAATCCAATAATGGTTAAGTTTTTCATGCATCTATAGTATTGAAGTAATAAATTGGAAATTCCATATCATAAGCCCACTTTTTATTGGTGAAAAAAGCAGAAAATTATGACGGAATAAAAATAGATAAATTATATTATATTTTCAATCATAAATGAAATTTGATAATAATTTTTTAATAATAAATTATTATTCAGTCAAATAAAATTAAAATAAAACAATTTATATTATTAATCCTCGAAACAATAGGGCACAATCCTAGTATTATAATTATAAACAATTATAATTAAATAATATTAGGCAAATATAGAAATAAAAAACAAAATATTTCAATAATAAGTGATTACTTTTTTCAATATTACAAAAATGTAATATATTCAAAAGAGGAGTTAAAATGAGCCAAAATTCATTAGTCAATTCAGGATGAAACAGATACGAATTCCCAGTTTATTTAAAAAAAATTCAAAATACAGTGGGAAATTATCTTTCTATTTTTGAAAATTTAACATGATGGAAAATGGGCTAAAGAATGGAAGTTATGATTGCATCGTAATTTCAGGTTGTTATCATAGACTTTCAGAATAAATTTGAGATCAAGTAGGATTTTATGACTGCTGATTCTGTTCTTAGCTTTATGCTTTTCTGATGGTATTGATATCACTTTTTGTAACGCAAAGTCTTGGCTTCTTTGCACATATTTTAGGGAGCAAAGCGTAGAATCAACTCCGTTGATCCGATGAAGCGATGGATTAGCCTTCGGCTGGTTTTTGATTCTTAAATAGTTGATCATTGTTCAAAAAACTACTGAAAATCTTTGATTTTCTGGCGCCTTAAAAGCAGCATAATGCTTTAATTTCTTTGCGCCCTTTAGCGTTAAACCAACAATACATTAAAAAAATATGCGTTATCTGCCACATCTGCGAGACAAAAGATCCTACAAAGACCCGTGTAATCCGAGGTATCTATGGGAAATTCTTAATATCAAAAAATATATTAAAATATACTCAGGTTATACTGCTTTACCAGATCCAAAATCATATGATATCCTGCCAACGAGTTTCCATGCTGATCTAATGAAGGGCTGAATACTCCTATTCCCATTTTTCCAGGTACACTTACGGTAATTCCGCCTCCTACACCAGATTTACTTGGAAGTCCAACCGTGCGGGCATATTCTCCACTGAACTCATACATTCCGGCAATCAGCATCTGTGATTCTATTAATTTGGCAGTTTCTGCGTTTTTGTAGGTGGAATCTCCATCAAAACGGGTACACTGATTCGCAAAGAAATATCCGATCTTGGCCAGGTCTTCTGCGGTCAGTTCAATGGAACACTGTTTGAAATAGTTATCTAACTGGTCTTCATCTCCTGAGATCAGTCCGTTATTTTTCATCAGATAAAACATTCCCCGGTTACGATGGCCGGTAGATTTTTCCGATTCATAAACGGATTTACTGTAATCAATTGACGTGTTTTTCGTAATGTAACGTACCATATCCAATACTTTAAGGAATGGCTTTTCTCCTTCTCCGGAAATCAGTGAAACAGTAAGGATAGCTCCTGCGTTCATCATCGGATTAAGCGGTTTTCCGGTTGTTTCCAGATTGGAAAAATGATTGAAGGGCTTATCGGATCCGAAATAGCCCATTTTATTAAAGACATCAGCCTCTCCTCTTTCATTTACCGCAATCATGAGGGCAATAATCTTGGAAATGCTCTGCATGGTAAATTTCTTGTGAACATCGCCTACGTTCAGCACTTTCCCATTTTTATCCACTACTGAAAAGGCAATTGCCTTAGCATCCATTTTTCCCAGCTCAGGAATATAATCGGCTACTTTACCCTGTGTATAATACGTTCTGTTCTTTTCCAAAATACTGCTTAATACTTTTTCTGAAACTACCGGAACGTCTACCGTTTTCTGGGCATAAGCCATTGTGTTAAAAGACAGAAAAGCCGCTATAAAGATTCCTTTTGCTGAAAACAGAATGCTATTTTTTTTCATGTAGAATATTTTCAATTATCTATTGGGATAAGTCCCGGAAGCAAAGATAAAATATTTTGTCTTGTGGAGGTTATTCTTTGAGAAATACATTCTGTTCAGTATTTATACCCAAAGCTTCAATTACTGATTTATACTCTACAACAGGTGTTTTCATCTTTGTTACTTTGTCATGCTCAGGTATTTTCATATCTGTGTGAGACCACAAAAACAAATAACACATGATCACAGAAAACTACGACGTTATCGTCATCGGAGGAGGAGCAATAGGCCTGGCCACGGCTTATCATCTGGGTAAAAGAAAGGCAAAAGCCCTAGTTCTGGAGCAGTTTACTTTTATGAATCAATTGGGAAGTTCAGCCGGAGTTTCCCGCCAGTTCCGAATCCCCTATCCGGATGAATATATGGTGCAAATGGCTCTGGAATCACAACCGTATTGGGATGAACTGCAGAAAGAAACGTCTACACAGCTTCTTGATAAGGTAGGTACCCTTTGGTTTGGAGATCCTGAGGTACATTCCACTGAAGGAAATATTGCTGAAGCTGAAGCGTCTTTAAAAGCATTAAAAGTCCCTTACACAACTCTTACCGCAAAAGAAATTGAGCAAAAATACCACTTCAGAAACCTTCCGGAGAATTATACCGGACTATTTCAACCGGATGGAGCCAGCATCAATTTTAAAGCAACTCTTGAAACGCTTTTGAATCTGTGCACAAAAGAAGAAACGGTTCATCTGGAGGAGAACTCGCCTGTTCTTCAAATTAATCCCAAAGGCGAACTCTTTGAGATTACTACACCTCACGGAATTTATATTACCAAAAAACTGGCCATTATTCCTGGTCCGTACATCAACAGTGTGATTAATTTACTGGATTTTAAAATAGAAGCGACTTACTGGAATATGTCTTCTGCTTATTTTAAAAAGACAGATCCTGAGATACAGTACCCGACCTGGTTTGTCTTCCAGAATTCTATAGAAAAAAACGGCAATCAGTTTTATGGCTTCCCTTCTGTTGACTGGGATCATCCGGAATACATCCGGGTAGCACCGGATTTTGTCATCAACCCCTTAGAGGAACCTAATGACAGGACTTTAATTCCCAATCCGCAGGAACTGGCCTATACTTCTGAATGGATACAGACCCATATGACAGGGCTAAGTACACAACCGGAATACACTTCCACATGCCTTATTGCTTTAAGTACGATTCCTGATAAGGAACTGCTGATAGATTTTGCCCCTCCTTATGTTTCCAATTATAAAAACATCGTGGTATATGCTACCGGGTGGGCTGCAAAATTCACCCCTTTTTTAGGAAAAATCATGTCTGATCTTGCCTTAGACGGAAAAACAGATTTTAATATTAAACCTTTCCGCTTAGGACGCAAATATTTTCAAGCCATTTAAAAAACCATACAACCATGAATAAAAACACGCCATTGAATTCAGGAATGCATCCTGATCTAAAAATAGAAGTCGCTGTTATCGGAGCCGGAACTTCCGGACTGTATACAGCTTATCGTCTGGTAACTGATCAAAGATTTAAAGCCAGTGAAGTACAGATCTTCGATATGAGCAATAAGCTGGGCGGAAGACTGGAATCTGTCATTATGCCCGGGATGAATTTCTGGGGCGAATTGGGCGGGATGCGCTACCTGACTTCCCAGGAAATAGTAACAACACTCATTGAAGGCTACCCTCTCACAGAAAGCGATCTGAACAAACGAACTCCTGTCCTGAAAGATAAAATGACACCCATCCCTTTTCCAATGGGCGATCCTTCAAAGCTGTTGATGTATCTTCGTAAAGAACGTTTCAAACAGGATGCATGGACGGTTGCACAGAGAGAAAATAAAAAGCTGGCGACCCGGTATTATCTGAATGATGACGACGACGGATTCAGCTCAGACCAGCTGTTCAATAAAATTATCTATGATGTTTTAATGGCTGATTCATGGGTTGCCAAGACCTATAGAAGCAAAATCATCAAAGGAGCTTCAATTTATGATTATTCTTTTGAACTGACCAGTAAAGACTGGGATGATATAAAACCAAAATTAATGTACAATTTTCCCGGTTCTCCTTACAATAACCGCAAGGTAAATGATATTGGTTTCTGGAATCTGATCAAAGACCAGGTATCACAGGAAGGATATGAGTTTCTGGCCAATGCGGGTGGATACTATTCAAATACCATCAACTGGAATTCTGCGGAAGCATTTCCTTATATGGTTGGAGATTTTTCGGCAGGAACTATTTACAAAACCATTGAAGAAGGATATGACAGCATTGCCTACGCAGTCGCCAATTCTTATATGGAAAATAAAGAGGCCTGCATCTGGTCTGAAAATAAACTGCTGACGTTCACCAAAGAGCATCCTTTAACTCATACGCATAAATACCTGCTGACGTTTCTGAACCTGCAAACCAACAAAGAATGGAACGTTTATGCCAACAGAATTGTCCTTGCCATGCCTAGAAAGTCTCTGGAGCTTATGGATCAGAACAATTTCTTTTTTAATGGTGATGAAAGTTCAGCTCTGAATAAAAATATCCGCTCTATCATTATGGAACCGGCCTTCAAAATCTTAATGGGCTTTGAACATCCATGGTGGAAAAAACTGAAAATTGATTCGGGACATTCGATTAGTGATCTGCCTATGAGGCAATGCTATTATTTCGGAACGGATCATGAAACGGATAATTCTATGCTACTGGGAAGCTACGGCGATATGGAAACTGAAACCTTCTGGAAAGCTCTTACCGATGATAAGGTTCTTTTTAAAGTAAAAGCAACCCAATCAGCTTCTCTGAAAGAACTGCATCAATTGGATGATGTTCAGGCTACTCAATTGATGGTCAATGAACTGATGAACCAGCTTCGGGAACTGCATGGGCCGGATTTGACTATACCGGAGCCTTATGTAACCTATTTTAAAGACTGGACTGATGATCCTTTTGGCGCAGGATACCATGCATGGAAAGCAGGATTCTCTGTAAAAGATGTTATGCCTTATATGAGAAATCCAATTACGGATGAACAGATTCACATTTGTGGAGAAGCTTATTCTGACCAGCAGGGATGGGTGGAAGGAGCTTTCTGTGAAGCGGAAAAAATGCTGCAGGAACATTTCGGACTGGACAGGCCGTACTGGCTGAGCCCTGATTATTATCTGGGATGGTAAACACAAATACATTATATTCAGTAAAGCTCCGGAGCATTCCGGAGTTTTATTGTATTGCTCACAATGCTTATTTTAGAATGAGATTTTACAAAAAGATTTTTCATCCTGACAGGCTGTTGTCATAAATCCTTCTTACATTTACATAATCAACAGAGACAAAATAACAGGGAATTACCATGCAAAAAGTAAAGGAAAGACTTACGGTTTATGTCAATACAAAAACGGAATGGCGCCAATGGCTTCAGGAAAATCATCAGACGGAACAATCCATATGGCTTGTCTGCAACACCAAAAAATCGAGCTTACCTACCATAAGCTGGAGCGAACTGGTTGATGAAGCTCTTTGCTTTGGCTGGATCGACAGTACCAGAAAAACGATTGACGAATCCTCTTTTGTACAATTGTTCAGCAAGCGTAAACCCAACAGTACCTGGTCAAAAATCAACAAGGAAAAAATCCAGAGACTGATTGACAACCAAATGATGACTGAAGCCGGCTATGAAACGATTAAAACAGCAAAACAAAACGGCTCATGGACCATTTTAGACTGCGTAGAAGATCTAACTATTCCTAAAGACCTGGATGAAGCATTTAAAAACTATTCAGGTTCAGAAGATTATTTTTTAAGCCTTAGCAAATCCATGAAAAAAATGCTGCTACAATGGATTGTTCTTGCCAAACGGCCGGAAACCCGAAAGAAACGTGTTGATGAAATCGCAGAACTCGCAGCCCAGGGAAAGAAACCAAAACAATTTTGATTGACATCCACAATAAAATATGAAAGGCTGGAAGATGGAAGAAGGAGACTGGAAGTTACTTTTAGTTATAGACATTGAAAGCCATCATAAAATCAAATTATCTTAAAACAGATCAGTACTTATTCTTAATGACCTTCATAACCTTCCTCTTCCCTCTCCCGGCTTCAAACCTATATCAACCCTGAACCGAGGTTTATCAATAAAATAAATTCATCCTATTTATCTTCTTGTCTATTCCTTATTTTTGCAAAGAATTAAACGACGTAACAGTTTACTTTAAATATGGACGATATATTTTCTAAAAGCGATCAAATCGGAGTAGTTTCCACTTTTTCTGAACTTGTTAACACCCATTTTCAGGGAAGTATGAATGCCATCTGCTGGCACAGGAATTTAGCCGGAGATTTTAAGGAAATTGTATCTAAGCTTCAGCTAAAAGATAATATTACAGAAGTTTCCACCGAAGACCTTTTGGCATTGCAGCTCTCAGAAGAAGGCCATACTGCCAGAGAAATTATCTTACATGACTTACAGCAGTTAACAGATTTCGGAGCGTCCCCTACCCTTAATTTACTAAAATGTTACGAACGGGATGAGGAGTTCGATTTCATTTCAACAGATGTCTATTCCTATCATGTAGATCGATCACCCATCGGAACGAATACCTTTTTATGTACCTATCATGGTACGGCAAGTGATATTTTGCCTAATGATCAGGCAGAACAAAAGATTCTTATTCCGGAAATCAGGGAAAAGCTTAAAGAACTCCACGACGGTCCGGAAGCTGAGTTTGAGACTTTCATGAAAGACTGTTTCTTTGATCTGCATTACCAGCCGAAGCCCAATGCAGAGCCTGTTAATTTAGGGCTGGGGCATCTTTGGCGTCTGGCGGTAGATCATCCTGAGCAGGAAGTCCTGCCTTGTGTGCACAGAGCGCCTGTTGAAAATAAAGGGGAATACCGGCTGCTTTTAATCTGTTAGGGGTTTTATTGTTGATGCAACCTGAATTTCATTTAATACTTATTGAAAAAAATTAATCAAATAATAATTCTGACAGTATATTCCTTTATTTTTATTAGGTATTGGCTTATTAATTGATGCTGTTAATTTCATTGAATTCCCGATGGCTAATGACTAGATCGATTATAACTTTAATTTTATTTTTATGTGGTTTTTTCTTTTTAAATGCGCAGGAGAAAAAAGATTCGCTTTATTATAAAATAGAGGAATTTTCGGATAAAAGAAAAGTCACCAAAT
The DNA here is from genome assembly GCF_009602705.1 of Chryseobacterium vaccae. Taxonomy (NCBI): domain Bacteria; kingdom Pseudomonadati; phylum Bacteroidota; class Flavobacteriia; order Flavobacteriales; family Weeksellaceae; genus Chryseobacterium; species Chryseobacterium vaccae. The sequence continues at coordinate 1,629,074 of NZ_VSWH01000001.1, forward strand.
TCATTCACCGTTTCATATTCCGCAGGGAGGCAGATTCATCCTCTGTTAAATCCAGAACCGAAAAACTCCTGCAGGAGACCTATAACAAAAGATACATCAGAAATGTCCGTATTGAAACTATTGACCCTTTTGGATATGGCTCTCAAAACCATAAAGAAAAATTAAAATGGTACGACTGGGTAGCAGACAAACTTCATTCCGCTACAAAAGCATCTACTGTTAATAATTATCTTCTTTTTAAGAAAGGGGAAGAATATAATGCCCAGAAACTCTATGAATCCGAACGTTTGCTGAGAACAATGCCTTTTATAAACAGGGTTAACATCAGTGTTTCCGACAGTACTTCCGGCAAAGATTCTATTGATGTTGTTGTAAAAATTCTCGATTCCTGGAGTCTGAAACCGAGCCTAAGCTATTCTGGAAGTAAGATTGGCCTGGGAATTAGAGAGGAAAATGTATTGGGTTTAGGTCACACGCTTGATTTTCTTTACAGAAACGATTCCAAAGAAAAACAAAATTATCTTTTGGGAAGTTACACCACTTATAATCTTTTTGGAACTTACATTAATGCCCAAATTCTGGGTGAACGGGATTTTCTCAAGAATGAAAGAATCAATTTCAATATGAGGAGAGATTTTTTTTCACCCCTCACAAAATGGGCAGGTGGCTTTACTTTTGAATATTTTATGCGAAATGTTTCACTTCCTACAGAAACCGATACTACTTTTCCGGAAGGTCAGATCAAGGTATACAGTCAGGATTTATGGGGCGGTTATCAGATACCGGTTTCCTCTGATCCGGGTGAAAAAGTAGCCAGCAATATTGCTATTATAGGAAGATTCCAGAATTATCAGTATAAAGACAGTCCGGAAATAGATCAGTATAGATATTTCAGCTCTTATAACAGTTTTTTGATGTCCGTTGGGCTTATTAGCAGAAAATTTTCCGTGCAGAAGAATATTTTTCAATATGACCTTCCGGAGGATATTGCTTATGGGAAATCGGTGAGTTTTATTGCAGGCGGTTTATCAAGAAACAGGGAGGTAAAGCCGTATGTGGGAGTTTCCGCATCTTACGGTAATTTTACAAAACTGGGGTATTTTACTCTGAAAGCTCAGTTTGGAAGATTCCTTAATGAGGACAGCCAAAACCGTGAATCTTTCCGTTTAGACGGGACTTATTTCACCCATCTTCAGGACTGGAAATTTGCCAAAGTAAGACATTTTTTTTCTCCTACTTTAGCATTAGGAAATCCTCAACATAATTATTCTTATAAAGACAGAATCAATCTTTCCTCTTCCGATGAGTTTCCTGTCTACAATCCGGATTATATAGGAACTAAAAAAATGGTTTTAAGATATCAGCTTCAGATGTTTATTAATAAAACCTGGAAGAATTTCCATTTCAGTCCTTATTTAACGATGGCAGCCGGCTGGCTGGGAATGCCTGATGAAAAACTTCTGAAAACCCGTACCAATACAAAAATAGGAGTTGGTGTTTTAATTAATAATCCGTTTTTGGTCTTCAACAGAATCCAGATCTCTTTCACCTATTATCCTCATGTGCCGTTTGATGATCATTCAGTTTCTGATTTTAACAGCAACCGGAATAATCTTCTGCCTATGAACAGTTTTGCCACGGAAGTTCCTCATTTTGTTAATTTCGGAAATTGACGGTTAGGGTTTAAATCACAAACAGCTCCCACAAGTGGAAGCTGTTGATCATCAATATATTTATTATTTATTTCTTTATTAATTTGAAACTTTGAGTTTCGTTGTTTACCTGTACAAGATAAACACCAGCCGGCAAGTCAGAGATATTAATTGCTGAGCCATTATCAAAATCTGAGATAGATTTCACTAATGCCCCATTTGTATTATACACCTTGATTTGATTCAATTTTTTCTGATGTTTGATAAATACTTTATCTTTTGCAGGGTTGGGATATAAGCTAATTTTGCTTTCATTGGTTTTTATTTCATTAACCGCAAGAAACTCAGAACAGCTTACCTGAGTAGGGAAATTTTTATCTGCCGTTACTCCATCACTGTTACCCAATTGAAACAGATTATCTGCCCCCCAGGCCCACACAGTAGTATCTTCTTTAACAGCTCCAAAATGATAACCACCAACACGCAGTGCTAATGTTTTCCAGTTGGTATCCGTTCCTACCTGTTGAGGTGCCAGATTAAAGGTGTCACCAGCAGTTCCTCCGGTAATCCCATTATGATTAACTCCAAATGCATAAATCCCATTATCACTTTTCATAATCGCTGAAGCATCCCATGAAGTAGCGATCTGCTTATAGTCAGAAGCAGCTTCAATAGCCTGTGGTGTATAGAAAAACTGTGAACCTGCACCTGCTATTCCTAGTCTTCCATTAGCACTGGATCCCCATCCGAACAATTTCCCTGTTGTTTTAAGACCTAAGACATGATAAACCCCGCAAGAAACATCTTTCCAGTTGTTATCAGTTCCTATCTGCGCAAAATTAACAGCTGCTCCGGAAGTTACTCCGGTACCTGTCTGCCCTTGTACATTGGCACCAGCTGACCAAAGTGTTCCATCTGTTTTAATTCCGAATGAGTTATAGTATCCTGCTGAAGCTTTGTCCCAATTCGTAGCAAGTGAGGTTTCCTGTTGCCAAACATTATAATATCCGAGGGTTGTTCCTGCACCAAGATTTCCCCATTCATTATAACCTGTTCCCCACATCGTACCATCTGTTTTTACAATCATGGTATGGTGATACCCCGCAGAAAAAGATTTAACATTTTCAGAGATCATGACAGGGGAATACTGTGCTGTATTATTGCCGATTCCTAAATTGCCATATTGATTGTCTCCCCATCCGTAAAGCTTGTTATCAGATTTTTTTGCTAAAACAAACCAACGTCCTACAGAGATATCTGTCCAATCATTAGCCGTTCCTATTTGTGTAGGAACCTTCACAATAGTTGCTGCACCAGAACCATTTCCAAGAATACCATTAATATTCTGTCCCCACATCCAAAGTGTTCCATCTTCTTTTAAAGCAACACTAAAGGTTTCTCCCTGTGAGAATTTTTTCCATCCAGTTAAAGAGCACTGGGCATTCATAACACTTAAGCCGAACAAAAACGCAATAAGACTGAGTACTGCGGTTTTCTGCCTGTTTCCGAAAAATACAATTTGTGACATAATTTTTTTTAATTTACCTGACGAATTTATTTCAATTCAATAGGTGCATCCAAAGTATATATGCGCAAAATTCAGAAATCAGCCTATATCAATTAACAATCCGAATAATCATAACCAACTAATTAACAGCATTTAACAAGATTATTATTTAATATTTTTCATTAATATTTGAATTATTTTGCATGGATATAAAATCAGCATAAAATAACATTAAAGTTTCTAAAAAGATATACTTCACCGTACCTCAAACTGCTTTTTACAATATCGTTTATCATCATTCCTGGCAGGATTATTATTGAAATACAGGTATTTCCCACCGTTAAAATCACTATTCCAGTTCCTCTATTAGTCTTTCAAAAAAAGAACTTTCATTCCTACGATTACCGTTTTACAAATAAGCATATTTGATTTTCAGGTAATTAAACTAAATGGTATAGTTTGTTTTTAGTTAAGCTTTACCTCAATTAATTATTCTCGAAATAATTTATACAAACACTCTCAAAAAATATTCGATCTTATTTTATACCGAAGCCCCTTATCATTCGGTTCTTTTCGAAGATAAAATCAATATTGTGGTGTATTGTAATACCCAAAAAGACAGGCCAGCCTATGAAGCGTTAAAATCGCAACATTTTTGTGCGAACCAATACCAATCTGGGGTATTTCATGCATATCTTAGGATACTCTTTACGGAAGACATTTTTGGAGCAAAAAGATTGAATCCTAACGGATACCAAAGCTGATATCAATGCTGTTAGAAATGCCAGTACATATAGAAACACAAAAATAAAGTTTTTCCAAAGCCTAAGATTGGGTGTTGGATAATCCCGAAAAGATTCCCTATGTTTCTTTATATAAGACATACTCATTTATATCATATGGAACCTATAAATCAGGAGATTATTTTCAAAACGAATTTAACCAGCTACTACCATTTCTCAGAAAAAATATTTTGCAATGAATAAAGTGCACTACTTCTTAGTATTAATAATTAATAATTAATAATTATTAATTGATAGCTAATATTTTCAAAAAAAGTATTAACTAATATTTCATAGAATATTAATAACCAATTAATTAAAATAAGCAAAGTGTTAACTGATTATAATACAAGAAATAATATTATATCTGTTTTGTTTAATATAAAACACTATATGCATAAAATTTACTTATCTCCGGTTACAATTATTATATCGTTTACAGCATTATTTTACCTGTTCTGCTCCTGTAATACATCCGGACAAGATGGCAATGATTATCTTTATAAGTTCAATGATGAGGTTTCTGCTGTTAAAAATCAGCCTGAAAAAGTAAAAGCATTAGAAAAAAGAGAGTTGGAGAAATACAGAAAAAGCGGTAACCGCCTTTATCTGATCAGCAGTAAATACAGCCATCTTTTTATTAATTTTGGAATTTTTCCTAATGCAGGTGAAATCCCGTACATTTATGAACTTATGTGTCTGAATGACGACCAATATGCCTATATAACGATTGTCTGTAACTTTAACCTGGCCTATCAATTTGAAAATATCTCTCCGGAGCAGTCCATGCAATTTCTGAATAAAGCTATAGAAGCTGATGAAAAGACAGGCAAAATGTTATTATTACCTCACCTGTACCATCTAAAGGGAAAATTATATTTCAATGAAAAAAACTATAGTAAAGCTTTGATTTATTTTAATAAGGCTATGGAAGGTTATATCAGAAGAGGAAGAAAAGATGATACTGTGTATGTAGCCTCTATGTACAATAACATAAGTATGGTCTATCAAAAGGTGAACAATATAGAATTGGGTATCAAAAATGCACAGAAAGGCATTGATATTTTAAGGAAAAAGAAAAATCTTAATCAGGAAGAAGAATATTATATTCACTATTTCAGTGGTAATCTTGCTACTTATTTTATAGAGCAACAGGATTATTTAAAGGCAGAAAAATTATTAGCAGCAGAATTAGAGTTTTGTAAAGATCGAGAAGTTTATTATAAGGATGCTATTGCTTCTTCACGGCGTTTGATTGATATTTATACCATTACCGGAGAAAAACAGAAGCATAATGCCGTTATTAATTTCCTGATCAATCTGGAACCTAAAATAAAATCCATCCATTATAAAATAGCCACCAATGAGATTCTTCAGAGTTATTATCTGAAAATGGATGATCTTCAAAACTTAAAAATGGTTTCAAAAAGGATGGAATCTCTACAGCGTGAGCAGAATTCAATTTCTGAAAAGAAACTGCACAAGGTTTCTGATGCATTATATCAATATGTATTAAAAAAAATATACGAGGAATATGATCATAAAATGGATGACAACAAAAAGAGAAACTGGTTTCTTCTGGTCCTTGCATTATTTATCGTTTTATTCTTAATTTGGTTAATCTGGTATACTAAAAAGAAAAATAAAACAGAAAAAGAACTTCTGGAACAACAAAAGCTTCTACTGGAAGACAATAAAAAATTACTGGAAAAGGATGTACAGCTGCAAAAAGAAAAAAATAAAAATCTCCACTTAAGTCTTAATCTGAAAATTGAAACCGAAAAAGCTCTTCTTGAGAATCTGAAAAAGATAAGAAGAACAAAAAAAACCGATGTAGAAGAGAGTTTGAAGGAATTACAGTTCAAAATCAACAACCTGATCCAGATTGATAATAAAAACTATGATTTTATGAATGAAAGTTCGTTGGAAAACAAGCTCTTTACGGAAAAACTTTCTCATCAATTTCCTTGTCTTACAGAACAGGAACTTAATTTATGTGTTTATTTCAAGCTCAATCTTTCATCCAAAGAAGTTTCTTTGCTTGAAGGAATTACTTCGGGAAGTGTAAGGGTATACAAAACCAAAATCAAATCAAAAATTGGATTAGGAAAAGAACAAAAATTGGACGATTTTCTCAATACAATCTAAATTAAAAGCCTGCTACCCTTCTAAAATGTAATCCCCCCCTCTTCAAGTGGCTGCATTTAATGTTGTATTATTGGCTATTAAGATTCTTTCCAGGTCAGGGAAGGATCTGTTCTTTCATGTTCATAATAATATTTTACTGCTTTTAAAGCCAAATCGAGAGCTACATTGATGTTTGAAGAAAATGGCCCGAATTGGTCACCTATAACAATATCTTTATAATCTTTGTTATCTTGTTCTTTTATATTTGTTAAATCAAAAAACTCTCCACTACCACAGTAGGTGATAGAATATACTCATCGTATCCACCACCGATCAATAAATATCCAATGGAACTATCCATTAATACTTGTGTAAGCTCTTTTTGATTTAGTTTTAAAATGCGATTTTCAACTTGATATAGCTATTATTTTAAAAATTGCAGCAGTTCTACAACTTAGAAATAAAATACTGTAAATCAAATATTTAAATAAACAATTTTCATCATTTCCAGATCTGTAAAGCTGCCCCATTGTCATTCAACCAATGAGGAAGAATGTCTGAGGTTAAATTTCCAGATTATATACATTGAATTTCTATTTTTTATATAGCCAGGCTAATATTTTTTTCCCGGATATGCCCTTTGTAATTCATATATATTAAGTAATCCCTTTTGCTGCAGTAAATATAACTTTCATCTTCAGACAAAGCCAATAACACTTCTTCTTTTTTGACTTTAATATTGTCTTTTATTCAATCACTTTTAAACTAATTTAAATACAACTGAATAAGGCAGAACAAAACGCACAGATTCTACATAACTAACTAAAAATCAAACACACTTATTTGTAAAAACGTTTATTGGCATCTTGTTATTATTCAAAAATTTACATCTGAAAATTTCGGAAATCGTCCCATATGTTCTTTGCTAAAGAATATGAATTATCTTAATTATGCGCCTGAGAAATAATATGCTTGATAGCAAATCTGCAGCAAAAAAACGGAACAGAAATATTAAACACCCTGCACTAGCTTCCGTAAAACGTCTATGATTTGAATTTTTAATACGTTATTCCGGCATAAGTATTTTTACACCTGCTTTTTATGTTCTAAAGTTTCTAAATCATAAAAAATACCCAAAATATTCTCTCAATCAGATTGACGATAGCACCATCAGAAATAGATATAAAAATACAGGAAAAATGAACTTTAAAAACATTCATATAGGATCCCTGATCAGTCAGAGAGTAGCAGAATGTGGAATAGAAATTTCCCGTATCTGTAACTTTATGAAGCTTGAAGAAAAAGAAATAAAAAAAATGTATCAGGAAAAAATCCTTGATACCAAAGTCCTTCTGAAATGGAGCAAACTTCTGGAGCATGATTTTTTCAGGATCTACTCCCAGCATCTTATTCTGTATGCTCCTCCCCCACATCCGCAGGTTCTAAAAGTGGAATCACAGCTGCCGCAATTCCGGAAAAATATATACACCAAAGAGATTATAGATTTCATTCTTGCACAGATTCAATCTGAAGAGATGAGCCGGAATCAGGTCATAGAACAATATAAAATACCCAAAACAACACTCTATAAATGGATGGCAAGAAACAAAAAACAGAAGTAAAAACAATAAAAAAACGATTCTAAAAAACAAATAATGAAAAAACAAAAACTACTTTTTATCCTGTTGCTCTTTCTGGGTAATGTGATACTTTACGCACAGTGTAGTATCAATGCAGGAGGGAATGCCACGATATGCGGTACATCCTATACCCTACAGGGAAGTTCATCCGGCAGTACAAACGGGACACCAGTCTGGACACTGGTATCTAAACCTTCCGGAGCACCGGACCCGGTTATAAGCAACATTAATTCCCTGACCCCCAATGTTACGGGAATGACTTATCCAGGCAATTATGTATTTCAGGTGGCACAGAGCTGTAACCCTTCCGGAACAGTAACCTCACAGGTAACCATTACAGCACCTGGAGATACCTCTACCTTTACCGCAGGCCCGGATATTACGGGCATACCTGCAACCACAGGAGTAGCTGCACTCAATGCTACCATCCCGGCAGGATATACCGCATCATGGACATATTATAACATTTTCAGTTTTGAATCTAATGGAACTATTGCTACAACTAATGCCACGATGAGCAACACCACAACAGCAAGTCCTACATTAACGCTTACCAATAAAGCGGATCATACAACAGATCCTGCTTACCGTGCTGTACTGAGGATCACCTCCGTTAATAACCCGAGTTGTTGGTATGAGGATGATGCAATCGTTAGGTTCATCCCGAATCCCAATATGACATTTCCTGCCACTTCTAGTCAATGTGTAACACCTGGTACTAGCGGTGCTTCATTTTATTATGATGCTAATTCAACTTCACCAAAATTTTCAACATCTACGACTAATTCATCGGGAAATTCTTCTTTCGGGACAACCGTTACCATGACTGTGGTAAGCCAGCCGGCTGGGGGGAATATTCAGTATTCCCGTATAGAGAACGGAAGACTTTACTTTTCAGGAATTACGACTACAGGTGCTTATACATTCGATCTTACTATTTCGAATACCTTAGGCAGCTATACCAAAAGACTTACTTATAACTTTAATGGTACCCAGCCTGGCTTTTTAGATTTTATAGATCCGGCATATCCCAATCAGATGGAGATTTTCAGTAATGTAGGTAGTGCAGGATCATTATATTGTAATATGGTGGGTTCTACAGCACCTATTACTTTTTACTTTCAGATTAATTCAGCAGACCCTCCTACTACCATAACTTCAATAGCACCTTCCGGCGTAATCCCTTCAGGAGGAACACTATCTATAGTAGAAACTGGTGCAGGAACTATGAATAGAAGCGTAACCCTTACACCACCGTCTGGAGGATGGAGGGCAGGAACCTACAGATTTAACATTAATGTTGTTGGTGCTGGAGGTTGTAGCAGAACACCTTATTATTATGTTCATATATCAGATAATACCCGTCCTGCCGTTAATGTCGACAACATTACGGTATGTTATCCGGGATCTGGGGTGGTATCGGCAACAGTACCATTACCTACAAGATATCAGACAACAACAGCAAATCCAAGTTATTTTCAGGATTTTGCAGGAAGATATGATTTCACTCTGGTTTCAGGTCCTGCAGGGGCAGCTGCTCCTACTTATGAGGCTACTACCGCAAGATCATTTACCAGCGCATCTACACAAATCAACAATCTCAATAAACCAGGAGAATATGTTTTCAGAATAAAGGCTGCCGGCAGTAGTGGTTCTCAGGGGTTTATAAATGCAGAATACCTATGTGCAGGAACCTCATCCGAGGATACATTCTCCATATTTGTATCTGCGCAGGTAGGTTCTAATGCAGGATCTGCCCAGACTTTGGTTGGAACTACCCAGACTACTTTCAATGGGAACAATCCGGGAGTTGCCACAGGTGCATGGACATTGTTATCCAAGCCTGCGGGTGCTACCGATCCTGTAATTGTAACACCATCAGCTTACAACACCAATGTTACAGGATTCAATACTCCGGGGGTATATACCTTCCGATGGACCGTTACCACAGGTACTTGTATAAGTACAAGTGATTTGACGGTTAATGTGGTGGCTCCGTCTCCCGGAGGTATAGCGGCAGCTGTATGGTACAAGGCAGATGCAGGTGTATATTCTGATGCAGGTACAACCGCAGCAGCAGATAATACTGCTGTTCAGCAATGGAATGATCAGATGGGAACAGGCCGTAACCTTTTACAGACTACCGCTGCACAAAAGCCGGCTTTCTCTAACCAAAGCACACTGGCTAACTTCAACCCTACCGTAACTTTTAATGCCGATTTTATGGCTGCTGATCCGGGAAGCGGAAATGAAATTATAACCCGTACCCAGGGAAGCATCTATATTGCCGGTAAAATGAATACTGTTGGAGCCTCAAAAACCTCTTTTGCAGGTTTTGACCAGACCATGAATTATCCGGGATTGAGTACTTCCAATACTAATCCAAGTGATAAGCTGATGTTTTACAGTGGAGGTACTTACAATTCGATATCTACCAATTTGTTTGTTACCCAAAAGCCTTTCGTTGCAGGTTCTTCATGGCTGAACGGAGGTGGTACACCTAATACCAATGTATTAGCGAAAGTATGGTTAGACGGTAACGAAAATATCTACAACAATACATCCTCGAATGTTAATACCGGTAATGGGTTACGCATTTTCAGGGTAGGTGGTGATACTGACTGGGGAAGCCTTGACGGGCAGTTGAATGAAACGATTGTATTTGCCAATCCTCTTTCCGCTTCAGAAAAAGCCCGTGTAGATTCTTATTTATCCGTTAAATGGGGATCAACATTGACAGGAGATTATGTAAGCTCCGATAATACTGTGGTGTGGACTACTTCCCCTATCTATCAGAATAATATTCTGGGTATTGCAAGGGATAATATTTCTGTTTTATACCAGAAACAATCGCGAAGTGAAAATATCGACCAGAAGCTGATCATAGGCGCAGGAAGTTCATTAGCAAATACCAATGCGGCAAACACCAATACCCTTACAGATAGACAATTCCTTCTTGCCGGTGATAACGGACTGGAGCAAAAGCTTAAAATACCTCTGTCTTATACAACTGGTTCCAACGGTGTTGCCAACACCCGTTTCGAATCTATCTGGAAAGTACAGAATACCAATTCGGTAGGTACGGTAACGGTTGCATGGCCTAAAGATGTTAGCAATCTCTACTTGGTACAATCTACCGATGCAGTTTTTGACGGTACCGATACCTTTACCCCAATGGTAACAGAAGTTACCGTAAACGGTGTAGTGTACAATACAACCAATGTAACTTTAGCAAACGGACAATATTTTACTTTTGCAGGCTTTGTACCGAACTATTGTGTTAACGGCTGTAATCCAAACACCTTTGTAAATAGTTCAGACCCTAATACCATAGAATACGACAATATAGTATCTATCTTTCATTCTACGATAGTAAAAGAAGGTGATGGAAGCTTTAAAACATGGGGAGCTATGGCTGCCCCTAACGGAACTTCACACTTGTTAGTCCCAACACCAATAACCTCCGCAAATGGTTTTAATTATACAGGAACACCGCTGAAAGCAACCGGAGGTATGAATGTAGTAGCTGGTTTACCGGAACAACATGCTTTATTAACTACCGATGGGCTATATGTGTGGGGAGCAGCTAATATATTAATAAGTTCTTCCATTAAAAGTACCACAGCTTTTGGTAAAATTACAGTTAATGGCAAAGCAGACGGTCTGCCTGCTGGTGTAATGCCTACCGATGTAAAAATGATGTTTGGATCTTACGGAACGTTAGCTATTGTAACCTGCAGTGGTGAGGCTTGGGTATTGTCTATGAATGGTGCTAAAAATGGGGATGGTACAGCACAGAATGCAGTCAACAATGTGATCTGGCACCGTGTAAAAACATCGGCGATCGATAATCTTAACAACGTTGTAGCCATGCGAGGTACAACAAATGCTTTGTTTGCTTTAACTTCCGAAGGAAAACTCTATACTTGGGGTACAGGTACGTATATTAATAACGGAGCTGCCGCCAACAGAACATATGCTACGGAAGTATCTGCCCCAGCAGGAATTACTCCTAAGATGATTGGGATGACAGGTGGTTCATACTATCTGCTGGCTGACAATGGAAAACTCTATACCATGGGAAATAATGCCTACAAACAATTAGGAGATGGTACCACTACAACCAAAACGACTTGGGTACAGCCGCTAAAAGTAACCAATCAGAATGGACAGGGTACGGGGCTATTAGAGAATATTGTATGGATCTCACCTAGCGAACATGCTGAAGATGCTGGTGGTCAACTTAGTGCTATTAATGTATTGACTAATAATAATAAACTATGGGCTTGGGGATCTAATAGTGGTTATATGATCGGAGGAGCCGTAGAGTCCGCCACCTATGATCCTATCTATATGCCGGGTGTAAGTGCCGCCTCCAATGGAATGAAAGTGACAGATGAAATTATTGCCGTAGAAACAAGTGGACATACCACTATGAATATTAAAAAGGGTACCGACACGTTTGGTTACGTAGGACACAGAGTCTATGGCAGTATGGGTGATGGCAGTTCTGCTGATCAAATGATCTCTACCTATAGTTATACTACCGCTATTTTGATGGTATGTGCTGTAAACTCCTCATCCTACTGCTACAAGCCAGGTATTACAGCCGGTACCGCATTAGAAACCAAAGCAGGTATCACCTCTCTTGGCAGAGCCGGAGCAGATACAGATAACTGGCCAATGGTAAGAAAAGGAGGATGGATGGCTTTAGAATCTAAAACCAAAGCTTTTGTACCGAACAGGGTCGCTTTTGATGCATCAGGAAATCCTGTGGGTATTACAGCTGCCAACTTTGTAGAAGGTATGATGGTATATGATACTACCAACAAATGCATGAAGATATACACCTTAAAAGAAGGAGGCGCTTCTATGGCCTGGCATTGCATCTCCACACAAGCATGCCCAGATGGTAGTTCCGGAGGTGGTGGCAGTACGTTATCACTGAATTGCTCATCAGCAGTATTCAGCCCTGCAACAGCTACACAGGGCACGATGTACAATGGTACCCTTACCGTACCTTATACAGGTGGAAACGGGAGCAGTTATACAGCACAAAGCTTCACACAAAACGGATTGACATTTACCCGCCCTGCCGGTAATTTTGCTACAGGTAGCGGAAATATTGTGTACAACGTTACAGGTACTCCGGCAACGGCAGGTTCAATATCTGTAAGTATCAGTATAGGAGGACAAAGCTGTAATGGGCTTAGTCTTACTGTAAACCCGTATGTGGGAGGTCCGGGTACATTAGCACTTAGCTGTTCATCAGCTATATTCAGTCCTTCAACGGCTACACAGGGTACAACATACAGTGGTACACTTATGGTACCTTACACTGGAGGAAATGGAAGCAGCTATGGAGCACAAAGCTTTATACAAAACGGATTGACCTTTACACTTCCTGCAGGTACTTTTACCACAGGCAGCGGAAACATTGTATACAACATTGCAGGTACTCCGGCAACAGCAGGTGTAACTTCTGTAAACATCAGCATAGCAGGACAAAGCTGTAGCGGGCTTAATCTTAGTGTAACCCCGGCCGGAGGAGGTATTTTACCATCTACCATCACTCTTCTACAGGATAGAAAGTCCTGGATAGCGTCAGTTTACGATACGGATTATATTCCTTATACAGCACCTACGGCGCCGGCAAGCTACAACCGCCCGGTAGCAGCGGACGGTATTAATGAATCCAAAACAGCAGACTATCAGGGTTCTATTACGACTACAGGCTTCACGGTGCAAATTCCTGTAGCGAATGTAACAGGCAGCGGAAATATAGCCGCATGGACGACTACAGCAGTAATACCGGCAGCTTATACAGAAGACGGACAATCCAGAATTTTAGAATTATCCTGGGCTGCACAGTCTTATACCACAGCTACCAAATTTATTACGGCTACCATCAAATCTTTGGGTGGAGATATGCTTGCCAAGAAACTGGACATTAATGCAGGTATCGGAAATGATTACATGGGGGTATTGCTAGGCATGTTCCAGTATCCTTACAATAATGCAGGAACACTTACAGGGTATGAAGTACGTGATATTCCGGGAATACCAGACAGAATGTTTGGGCTGGCAGATAATAATGGCAGCACAACCAGCCATCTGATGCTTTATCTGCCGGTTCAGGGAGAAGACGGAAATATCTGGCTGAACAATAATCTGGGCGCCGATTATACCAATCTGATGAACACAAACTTTAATCTGACGCAGCAGGCTACAACTGATCAGGATTATCTTGCCTATGGATCTTTGTTCCAATGGGGAAGAAAGGGAGATGGGCATGAGCTCACCAACTGGAACAGTGGTACTGGAGGATTAGCGGCAACAGCCGTATATCTGGGTGCAACAACGGGTCCCCTTACAGAACCACTAACAACCCCTAATTATATAGCATCACCTGGAGGAACAAACTCGGACTGGAGAAGCCCTGCTTATGATACCACTCGATGGTTGGGAATGTCCGGGGTCAACAATCCTTGTCCTCAGGGGTTCAGAGTTCCAACTCAGGCAGATCAGAATAGTCTGGCTAATGCAGTGAATGCTAAACCTCTACCAACCAATGCAGTTGAAAGATCGGCTTTACGATTACCTCGTCCGGGTTATAAGAGTGGCAGGATTAATTATACCAATACAGGGGCCTTTGGATATTACTATAATTCATATTCAGGTACTGCAGGTACTTTAGGATACCTTTCAACCGTATATGGAAGTGGTAATACTATAGGACAAGGAACTAGTTCTATTGGTCTTACAAGTGCAGCATCGGTTCGCTGTATAAAAAACTGATAAAGGAGTTTAGATTCATCCTTTAGCAGATATAATCTTTAAAACAGATCTAACAGGTTTCAAAAAGCCTTATCAAAGTTCAACATCTTGATAAGGCTGAAAACCTGTCAGACTAAAAAAATATAATCCAGATAATGGCGTACTGCAGGATTTTATATTTGCTTTCCGCTTGGAAAGTTTCTTTTATTAATGAAAGCAGAAACAAATCCATAACACCAACTGATCTCAACAGGATACTAAAGAGGCTTGTCAGATGTTTTTTGGAGTCCTTTGGTCAGAAAATTCAGGTAACTCAGTAGACGATATTCTTCATCAAACAGCAGAATAATGAAGTCATTCCATTAAAAAAATACCTTTTAGCTTATTGTAATGAAGTTCGTAAGAAAAATCAAATTTTAAAAACAATTATCATGGCTTAACCCCCATTCAATAAAGGGAAGTTAATCAGAATTCATGATGATAATCAATATAATATCGAAAATAGAAAAGTGTGCTCGGATCCTATAAAAATTGATATTAAAAATTATAAATCAGCCGAGGAATTAGTTATTTTAGTCTCCTGACTTTGAGTCAATAGCGACAAAAAATCACCGTAGTTTCATTAATTTTATTATATATCTTTGCAATGAAAATACTGCAAAATGAAAAAGAAAATTGTGCTTATCCAAGATGATAAAGATGTTCTTGAAGTTATGGATGAAATCTTGGAAGATGAGGGTTTTGATGTTATACCTTCATTGACAACCGAACCAATCAAAAGAATTGACAAAATCGATCCTGACTTGGTTATAGTAGATGATAACATAAAAGGCAGCAAAAAGGGATCAAAAGTAATTAAAGGATTAAAGGATGATCCTCAAACCGAAGATTTATCTGCTGTTTTAACCTCTACATCTTATGATTTGCCCAAAACGGCCGAAGCATGTAAGGCTGATGACTTTATTGAAAAACCGTTTGATATTGATCATATGATTAATGTAGTTAAAAAAAATTCTTGAGAAAAATGAATACAGAATTTTATTATAGGTTATCTTAACTATATATTATTTAAAATATCGAAAAGTTTTCCGGATTTATCTGGGTTTACTTTAGAGTTAATCCTTGCTTTAAAAACCCTTACACTTCCCTCTGTTATGTCTTCAAGAACTGAAATCTCCTTTGAACTTAAATTAAGTTTGAAATAAACGCACAGCTTAAGCTCTTTAGTACTAAGTAACGGAAACTTCTTTGAGAGATTAGTTGTAATAGCCACGACTTTATCTGACAGTTAGGGGTTAAAAATAATTGTCAGTTATCCAATATTATCCTTACTTCCAAAAGTAAGGATTTTTTGTTCCTCTGCAAGAGTTTCCAATAATTTCTCTTTTGCAATAGTTTTACTATCTAGAAACGTCTGCATCGGTGTTTTACCGTAACAATGTTTTCCTGTATGCGTTCTTTCATTGTTGTAATACGACAACCAGCTGTTCAGGTCTAATTGCAGTTCTTCAATACTTCTGTAAATTTTCTTTCTGAAAGCTATGGCATAAAACTCGTCCTGTATCGTCCTGTGAAAACGTTCACAAATACCATTGGTCTGAGGGCTTTTAGCCTTGGTCTTCGTATGATCGATATCTTCAATGGCCAAATAGAGCTGGTATTCATGCTGTTCTCTTATTCCACAGTATTCCGTTCCTCGGTCTGTTAAAATTCTGAGTAAACGAAGTTCCTGCTGCTCAAAGAAAGGGACTACCTGATCATTAAGCATGTCAGCAGCAATAAGAGCATTTTTACGGTCATATAGCTTTGCAAATACTACCTTTGAATATGTATCAATAAAAGTTTGTTGATAAATATGTCCAACTCCTTTGATATTGCCTACGTAATAAGTGTCTTGAGCTCCTAAATATCCAGGATGATGAGTTTCAATTTCTCCATGAGCTTTTTTCTCTTCCTTAGCCCTTTCTAGTGCTGAAAGTTGAGATTCAGTAAGGACTACACCATCTTGAGCAGATTTGGCTTCTAGGGCTTTCAATCTTAGTTTAAACGTATGTAGATCGTGTCTTAACCAAATACTTCTGACTCCACCTGGTGATACAATGAAACCTTTCTTTTTAAGTTCATTACTTACTCTAAGCTGCCCCAAAGCAGGGTTTTCAATAGCTATATCAACAACAGCTTTTTCAATGACTTCATCTACACGATTCTTTAATACTGGCTTTCTTCTGGAGATTTCCTGTAATGCTAATTCACCTCCTTGCTCATACAATTCTTTAAATCTATAAAAACTGTCTCGGGAATAGCCCATCACCTTACAGGCTTTGGATACGTTTCCTAAATGTTGTGCTAATTCAAGTACGCCTAACTTGTTTTTGATAATCTTTTGTTGTGTTGTCATAATACTTAATCTGTTTTAAAGTTATTTAATTTGATTATAACTGTCAGATTAAGTATTGACTAATTCAGATTAGTCATGAATAAATTATTTTCAAAAGAGCTTTCACCAATGAAATCATAATTTTTCTTATCTATACGAATTAAATTATTGATCTGAATGTATAAATCTTTCAATATTTCTTCAGTTTCAATATTTTTTGACATTCTTGTTCTTTTAAGATTGTATAAAAAAGCTTTTTCTGTTTCTATTTTTAGATTAAGATTAAGACGCATATTTTTATTTCTTTCTCTCTGAAGTAACAAATCTTGTTCAAGTATCTCCTTTTGATTTTTAATATGTTCCTTTTCCGCTCTATTCTTATTTTTTATACTTCTAAAAAATAGAATCAATACGATTAAGATCAGAAGTGATAAAATTAAAAAAAATCTATTTTTTCTTTCCTGATCATGTATCTTGAAATTATACTTTTGATTGATGTCCTGTACCATATAATTATTTAGTACATCAGCAGTTTTACCAGCATCCCTACTTCTCTTCAGATCATAACTATTATTCAAATCAAACAATTTTGCAGAAATTATTTTTAAATTTCTGAAGTCATTGGTTTCGGCATAATATTGTTGAATTATACTATTAGCTCTGATTCTATTTGGGTAAGAATTTACTTTGGATTCGACATTTAGCAAGAAATTAATAACTTTTTCTTTTTTATGATGCTGTTTTGTAGTCCCAAATAAACTGAATAGCTGTTCTAAAATAGTAATGGAGTTTCTGTAAAATTCTTCTTTGTCTTTAAAAAATTCGAATGCATTACATAAAAATGTTTCAGCATTACTGTAATCTTTGAGTGAATAATAATAAGCTCCTGCATTTGCAATCATAAGATTCATCAGAAACCTTTCTTCATTAGTTAGAATAGCTTTATTTTTTAGAATATTAATACCTATTAGCGTTTGCTGAATTGCCTTCCCTTGTTTTCCTAATTTATTGAAAGTCATCCCAAAATTATTATACATTGAAGCAATATAAAGGAGGTCATCTTTATTTAGATTTTGTAAAGATTTATTAAAATAATAAATGGCGGAAGAATATTTTTTAGCATTATAAAACCATCTTCCCTTTGCATGATAAAGATGAGGCAAAAAATATTTTTTGCCATATCTTTCATCAATTTTTATAGCATCATCAAGGAATTTTAATCCAAATTCCGGAGAGTTTTGCTCAAATTGAAGAGCCAAAGCAAAATTACAGGAAATAGAGATATACTCACTTTTGCTATCATTAAGTTTCAATAATTCATAAATTAAAGGAACTTGCTTGATGTTATTGTCTTCTCCTATGTATAAAAAGCGTTCCAAATATTTACTGCTCATTAAATATTTGAGATCGTTAGACTTCTTATATTTTTTCAGCTCTCTGTCATATAATAATCGGATTTTTTTGGGATCAGAAACTATTGGTTTTATTTCTTCTTCGGTCAATTTATAAAAATACTCATTCGTATTATCATTCTGGCATGATAAGATGATGAAGAATGTGAATATGATAAAAATTCTACTCATGAGCAATATTTATTACGTCAAATTAAGAACAAAAAGGATTTACAAAATAGAATTTTCAAATGCAAGATCTATTATTAACAAATAAAAATTATAATTAACTAAAAGCCAATATTTTAAATTAATAAAATTAACATATTTCACTAAGAAATCTCTTTTTTGTTAGCAATTGTTAACAACAATTTTAGCATTGATAAAATTATCATGATATAAATTCGCTGCCAGATCTCACACTAAGGATCGAAAAAAAAACCAAGTATTTATGAAAAATTTATTCGGATTACATTTGTTATCCCTCCCTCTTCGCTGTGATAAGGCACAGCAATATATCCACAGAATACAAATAACAGACAGGAGATCTAACAGCCCACCTATCTATACTGGAATACCAATTCTTCCAGATACTAATAATCGGCCTATAGAAAATACCCCTTCTTATTGTTTAGTCCGGGCTTTCCAGCACCATTTCCAGAGTAAACCACACAGTCTCTTGGAGCACTTCACCATTTACTTAAGCATTAGGAAAATATTTGTACATCTAAGACACATCCGAATTGCATATATCCGGAAGCCAAAAGCTATTATTTAAGATGCTCAGAACCATTACTCTTCCTTGTATATATCATACAAACAAAGTGTAGGAGGTTAAGATTTTTTTCAAAAAAACACAAATTTATCCTGTTCAAAAAAACTGAACAACAGATCATTATAAACTTACTTGATAAAACAATTAATGATGAAAAATTTTATTTTAGCAACCAGTTGCCTCATATTAAGCAGCAATATTTTCGGTCAGGTTGGTATTAATACCTCAACCCCTGATATCTCCTCCATTTTAGAAATCAGGAGCACTAATAAAGGCATAAAAATCCCGAAAGTACAACTTACCTCTGTCACGGTGAAAGCCCCGGTTGCCCAGGTGGCGGACGGATTAATAATTTTTAATACCGCAGAAAACCTAACGGCAGTTCCAATACTTCATAAAGGTCTGCATGTTTGGAGCGAAGCATCGCAGAGATGGGAATATCTTATTTCAAAGACCAAATTGACAGAAATTACTGATGGGTTCGGAATTGAATTAGCTCAGGTTGCTTCAAATCAAACTACACCGCAAGCTTTTACGGCTACATTATCAGAACTTACATTCTCTTCCACTCTTCTTAACTATATGTCCGCATTTACTACGGGTACAGACAGTTACTATACTGCCCCGGTAAAAGGAAGATATTATGCCAAATGCGGAATGGTGATCAATGCGTCAACATCAGCACAAATCCAGATCCGGGTTTACAATGCTTCCGGTACCGAAGATACCGGAAAAAGGCAAACTTTTGTTATGACCAGAGATAATATCGTAGGCGGACTTACAGTCAATGGCACAGTGTATTTAGAACTGAATGCAAATGAACAAATACGATGTTGGGGAAGCTCTACCGGGAATGCCAGCAGTACTTCAAAATATTTTTATCTCACAAAATCTTAAAATATAAACTTATTCAATGATCAGGGGGCTGCTCATTCGAATTTCCACAGAAAATCAGACATCATAGAATAACAATTCTAAACATCTAAAAACATAAAAAATGAAAAACATATTAATCTTTCTGATAACAACATTAATGACGAATGTCAAAGGGCAGGTCATTATTGGCAGCAGCAGTTCATCCGGTTCCGCCGTGTTGGAGGTGGTATCTGCCAACAAAGGAATGCTGATACCAAGACTGGATATTCCTGATTTTGACAATCCGAATCCCGTTACCAATCCCGCAGATATGCTGATAGCAATGAATACCAATACCAGCTCCGGAACCGGGCTGGTTTATTGGGATGCTTCCGCTCCCAAGCAGTCAAATCCTTCCCTTACAGGGAGATGGGAACTGCTTTACGAGCTGAGTACAATAATTAAAGATATCAGTACAAACGCAAGACGAGTTTATTTAGTCAGCCTTCAGACTTCCACAGCGGCTTTCAATCCAAATGTAGAGGTACAGACCCTTATGCAAAGCAATACAGTACTCCAGGGCAGTATCAGCGGTAATATTTATACTGTTCCCGAAACTGGTATATATGAGATCAATGCCAGGGTAAGTACATTTCAGGGAACAACATCTAGTGATGGATATCTGGAAGGCCGGATAAAGGTAAACGGTACTGTTGTAAAGGTAGGTCGGGCAAATAAAAATTCAGGCGCTCCAAATTCGTCAGCAGAGATGGTTCACAGGCTTTCTCTTATCGCCGGTGACCAGGTTTCGTACTATTTCTTTCAATCTATACCTACCGGTACGGGAACTACTCAGAATAGAAGGGCCTCACAGATTTCCGTAACAAGGCTGGACCCTTTATAAAGCAACACAATATAGATACATTCATAGATCATGAAAAACTTAAAATATAATTTAGCCATCATCACATTCCTGTGTTTTACTTTATTATCAAACGCACAGGTAGCCATAACGCTTTCAAATATTCCCGACCCAACACCGCATGCTTCAGCTGTTCTGGATATGGATTTTCCAGTCAATACAAACAATGGGATTCTGTTGCCTAAAATTCCGCTGAAAAACACTACTGATAAAGATATCATTACCAATCCTGCCAATTATCTTCTTGTTTACAGCAACCCTAATCCGGCACTTAATAGCCCTTCCAAAGGACTCGCTTACTGGGACCCCGGCGCTCCCGTTCAGCCGCAATGGTCTACCGTGGCTAATATAACGAATGTGTCTGAGAGCTTAGGCATCAAGGGAGTAATAAAAACTTTAGCTTATGCCAGGCAAAATACCCCGGAGACTACTTTACATATCACAGGTACTAGTGGCGGCTATAAAATTAAATTTGAAACGGAATATCTGGATATTATGAATGCATTTAACCTTTCAACACATGAGTATACGATTTCCTCCCCCGGAGTCTATTCTGTAAAGTGTTTGATCAATATAACAGTTGGCCAGGCAGCCGCATCAGCACAGGCATTTGTTATCCGAAATGGTGCTGTGATGTCTTCGGGATCTCTTGTTCAAACCACAGGAGCAGGTACAAGCTGGCCGCTTTCCATAAGCTCATATCTTAATCTGGCAGCGGGAGATAAAATGGCCTGTGGAGCAGGCTATGGATCATATGGCGCAAGTACATTTAAAGTAAATAACGCAGTTTTAGTTATTTCCCAATAAAAAAGTAACAGCTTAAAAATTTTGTTTTTGTTAACCTTTAATTTTCCTAATCAATTTTTACATTATGAGAAACCTTTTCCGATTTATTTTTTTTGGTATTTCACCGGCATTGTTTAAAAGCATAGTCATATTCTTTATGCTTTCACTGACCGGTCTCGTATATGCGCAATGCCCAACCCAGGTAGAAAAAATAACCCCTACGACCAACTTCTATGATTTCAATGGAGCCACTGCGGCTGCAAATATGCCTATTACAAGCATACCTGCTACAACGGGCTGGACAGGCTCCTATACCATGAGCAATAACGATGGTACACCTTTTACAGGCAGTCCCGATCCGGCCACGGTCAACCAGGTGTTTGCCGGCAACGATTATACACTTTTTAACCAGCAGATGGTTAACGGACATCTTGACCAATTCGCAACGCACCCTATTACCAATGCAAATCCTTTAGGCACAGGTGCTAAAGTGACGCTTGTAGTCTGGGTAGTTGACTCTGGCACACCCGGTTATAATATGGATTTTTATATACGTTACGGTAATTCAGCTACTCCGGCTGGTAATCCTATATATGGAACAATAAGCTCTGCAATCAACACAAATGCCAATGCAACGGTAACAGCCAGTAATGGAGCCACATTATTATCGCCCGCAACTATTGCAGTGGGAGGCTACCGAACCATTACCATCCAACTGCCTCCAGGCATTCCCAATAACGGAAACATTATGTTGCACTATGCTCCTGCCTCATTTGCTAATCCTGCCAATGGAACAGCAGATGATATCAGGGTTCAAAGCGTAAGCTTCCTGGCATGTCCGGACTTAGATAGCGATGATGACGGAATTTTAGATACAGCCGAAGGGTATTGTCAAAATTCATTGTTTGATATTGGATGGACCAGCAACACTCCTCCAGGAACACTGACACAGGACATATATTGGCCCACTGCTCCTGCAGGTAGCAGTATTCCCGGGCGTGATACCAGTATAGCAGCTACTGCCGACAGCTTTGTCTGGGGATCAGGGATTAGTCACACGCAAGATGGTACCAGATGGCAATTAAGTGGGGTAAATCAAAGCTCTTTGGCCAATGCCAAAGCCAACAATGATTATATACAATACTCGTTTACTACACCTGCAGCCTTAGCAGGATATCATGAAATTAGCAAATTCGGTTGGGCGTCTACTCCAAATATCAATGAGTATTGGGTTGGAGCTGAAGTTTCTACCAATGCCTTTACTACACCGGGGACATTGTTGCTGGAAAACTTCATAATTCCTGTTACGGGCAGCTATACCTATTTATCGGCAACCTCTTTGGTTAATAAGGTCCACCTGTTGCCCAATACCACGTATACATTCAGGATATACGTATATGGGGCATCCGCCGCCGGTACTCCTGTAAGATATGATGACTTCCAGATCGGAACCTGCCAATCTTTAGACACCGATAGCGACGGCATACCAGACTTTCAGGATCTGGATTCTGACGGGGATGGATGCCCTGACGCCATAGAGGGAGATGAAACTGTTCAGGCAGGACAGCTCAATCCTAACGGCAGCATTAATACCACTGCCAGCGGAGGCATCAATGGAAATGGTGTTCCTAATCTTGTCAACTCAGGAGGAACAGCAGATATCGGCGGAGATGTAGGACAGGATGTGGGAGTCTCCACAAGCACTTTAGTAAATTATTGTACAGATACTGATCATGATGGAATTCCTGACATCGAAGACATTGATAAAGATAACGATGGGATTTCAGATACTGACGAAGGGTATTGTCAAAATTCACTGTTTGATGCCGGATGGTTCAGCAACACTCCTGCTGGAACACTGGTTCAGGACAGGTATTGGCCTACGGCACCTACAGGCACAAACATGACCGGGCGTGATACCAATATAGCAGCATCTGCCGGTAATATGGTTTGGGGTTCCGGAATAACCCGTGCCCTAGACCCGAACACTTCTAACAGATGGATTTTAAGCAGTATCAATGAAAGTTCATTAGCCAATGCCCGAAGCAATAATGATTATGTGCAATACTCTTTTACGACGCCTACCACGTTAACAGGATACCACGAGATCAGTAAATTTGGCTGGTCCTCTGCATTAAATGGCAATGCATACAGAGTTGGAGTTGAAATTTCTGCTAATGCCTTTTCCACAGCGGGAACATTGTTGTTGGAAAATTTTACAATACCAGCCTCAACACCTTATTTATATCTCATCGGCTCTCCGCTAAATAATAAAATTCATCTGCTACCCAATACAACATATACATTAAGGGTTTACATATATGGATTAGCCACCAGCAATCTAGAGGCAAGGTATGACGACTTCCAGTTCGGAACCTGCCAATCCCTTGACACCGATGGTGACGGCACCCCTGATTTTCTGGATCTGGATTCTGACGGAGACGGCTGCCCTGACGCTATAGAAGGAGATGAAAATGTATTAAACGAACATCTGAATACGGACGGAAGCATCAACACTACAGCTAATGGAGGTGTGAATGGGAATGGTGTCCCTAATCTGGTAAATAATGGAGGTATTGCTGATACTGGCGGAGATGTAGGACAGGGAACCGGAGGTTCTGTAAATGCTTTAGTAAATAGCTGTTTTTGTTATAAGAATGCGGTGATTTCAGGCACATCGCTGGATACCACTCTAGGAATTACTTCATTAGGCAGAGCAGGTATAAACAATGGCAATTGGCCTATGGCCAGAAAGGGAGGATGGATTGCGTTGGAAGCAAAAACTAAAGGTTTTGTACCTAACAGATTAACAACAGTACAAAAGAATTCATTAATACCCGTGGAAGGAATGATGGTTTACGATACTAATCTGGACTGCTTAAGTATTTATGACGGCCTGGGATGGAAATGTTTCAACGTTCAGACATGTCCTTAATTTATATAAAAAGATAATTTAATATTAAAAAGAAGATGAAAACTATATTATTCGCAACAGCGGGCTTACTGTCTTCCTTTGTGCAGGCACAAATAGCAATAGGCAAGACATCAGTATCCAATACATCCGTTTCTTTAGAGTTTGCAGCAGAAAATAAAGGGATGATATTGCCATGGGTTACCAATACTGCATCAGTAACAGGAGCAGTAAACGGAACCTTAGTTTATGATCTTACTGATAAAAAAGTGAAGGTGAAATATGCCTCAGGATGGAAAGACTTATCTGTAGACACTACAGGAAGTACAATAGATCCAATAACAAATATTGATGCAGCCATCATCCAGAATTCTGCGAATGAAAACACTTCGGCAAAGACAAGCATAGGAACCGTAAATACAACCTCCGGAATACTGGTACTTGAAGACACCAATAAATCAATGATATTACCCAAAGTAGCCAGTCCGCATCTTAATATCATCAATCCCGCGCCCGGCCTGATTGTGTATGACACCACTGCAAAACTTCTGGCAGTTTTCAACGGGAAGGTATGGAGCTTCTGGAAACCATAAAATATTTTTTACAGTGAAATTTTGATTCACAGTTCCCTTCAGCCATACAAAATGTTTTGATCTTTATCATTTCCCAGTTTTGGCTGAAGGTTAGCTGTTAACTTTCTCTGATAAAATTTAAAAAATCCTTTTAAGATCTTTATAATCAATGCAGAATTCAATTTTAGTTTCAAAATTTTTCACAAAAACAATAAGTTGTATTTCATGAAAAACTTTCAACATATCAATATTGGTGCTCTACTTAAACAAAGAGCACAAGAATTAAATATCAGCGAACAACGTATCTGTAATTTTCTTAAATGCAAGGAACAAGAAATTGCAAAAATGTATCAATCGGAACATATGGAAACAGGTTTATTACTTAGATGGAGCAAACTTTTGGAATACGATTTTTTCAGGATTTATTCACAACATCTGATATTATTTGCTCCCCCTTCAAATAGACAGAAATCAAATAATAAATCTACCATGCCACAATTTAAAAAAAGCATTTATACCATAGAGATCATACAATTTTGTATGGAACTTATCAACACAGGTCAAAAAACAAAACAGCAAATTATAGAAGAATATAATATTCCTAAAACCACATTATATCGATGGATAAATAAGTACGATAAGTAGATTCAATCAAAAGTATTAAATAATAATATTGCATGTCACGCATAACATTTAAATATATGAAGTATTCCAGCACACCGAATTACAAGAAAATCTATGAAGATATTTTGGTTTTTAAATTCCCTAACAAGAAAGAAGATTGCAAAGCTATTCTTTCTAAAAATAATATTTCAGTGATAAATATAATTCGTTTAAATGAGATTATATTTGGAACAGAAAATTTATTAAATACTGTTCAGAACCAGCGGTTCAGGTCTTATGACAAATCTATCATATTTGAAATGCTGGAGTATCAGAAAAAGAATAATTTAAATAACACTGAGCTTGCTAATCATTTTAAACTAAGTAGAAATACTGTAACCAAATGGAAAAAAATGTTTATTATTTAACCTCAGTCCGAGATAAGAATATCTGATGGATGCAGGTTTGAAGAAGGAAGAAGGAAGAGCGAAGTTTTGAAAGTCATTAAGAACAAATATTGATCTGTTTTTATTTAATTTAATTTTCTGGTAGCTCTCAATACGTATAACTAAAAGTAACTTCCAGCCTCCTTCTTCCATCTTCCAACCTTTTAACTCCTTACCCCCAACTCCAGGTTATTTAAAAGAGTATTTTTAAAGTAAATGGTAGTAATAGAGATATAATAATTAAGTCGAATGTCCGCAATCTAACCGATGATCTTGGATGAAGAGGTATGATAGAAGATGTGGATGAAAAGAGCACATAAGAAACAGCCACGGGCTTGGTTATTAAACACATTTATAATCAGTGAATTATACTTAAATTTCTAAAACTCTTTGAATAGAAATTTTGGGGATATTCCCTGAGCCATTTCTTACAAATCTTTAAGTTTCATTACGCCGTGGTTCCGCAAATTGT
This sequence comes from Chryseobacterium vaccae, assembly GCF_009602705.1. Taxonomy (NCBI): domain Bacteria; kingdom Pseudomonadati; phylum Bacteroidota; class Flavobacteriia; order Flavobacteriales; family Weeksellaceae; genus Chryseobacterium; species Chryseobacterium vaccae. Next base: position 1,655,669 of record NZ_VSWH01000001.1, read on the forward strand.
GCAGGATACAAAATTACCATTTACCACTCTGCAGTTCAATGCCCTTTTAATGCCAATATAGTTTTCATCATTATATGTATTTTTGTTACTATAGAGCCTTAGTTAATTGATATTTTCTTGGTTATAATTTCCCCTTGGTTTGTTATTATTGATTGCTGGAAGTGCTTGGTATTATATTGTAAATAGAAAACGTATATATAAAGAAAGATATATTCCGTTAATTGACAAACTTAAAAATGTTAGTTTTGTATGCGGGATTTGGAATTGAATCCGAAGCCTTTTAAGAAGAGGAATAAAGGAAAAAAATATCATAAAAATGACTGATGTACTTGAAAAGTATCTATCCTCAATAGGAGGACTATCAACTGAGGAAATCAATTTTTCTGTACAGTTCTTTAAACCAATTCACTTAAAAAAAGGTGATTTTTTTATTCGTGAGGATGACTTCTGCCGTCATATTGGATTTATTGCTAATGGTGCTGTAAAAGCATACGCTATAGATCAGGATGGAAAGGAAAATATAACCTGCTTTAAGTTTGAAAATGAATTTGTCACCTCATTTATGGAGTTTGTAAGGCAGGAAAAATCAAGAAGGAGTATCAAAACTATAGAGGATAGTGTCATCTATAGCATAAGCTATGCAGATTATCAGCACCTGCTTAGTGAGGTTAACTCTTGGAATGAGGTTATAAAGTCAGTGATGGAGCATGAGTATAAGCAAAAGGAAAATTATATGTTGAATTATAATAATAGGTCGGCTGTAGATAAATACCGTCATATGCTGTCTATTGAGCCCATGCTCGTTCAGCGCATAACTACGCAGGATCTGGCTTCATATCTGGGGATCACACAACGATCTCTTACACGAGTGAAAGGACATATAAACAGACCCAACGTATTATAGGACAAATGTCCATATTCAGTTCTGATCAGTGATGTAGCTTTGTACAAAAAAATGTTACATCAAATAGCTACTGAAGTATTCCATATTCCGCTCATGCCAAGAAACAGTATCAACTGTTTTATTATCGAAGGTGTTTTGGTAGACTCTGGAATAAGGAGTTCATATGCGACTATAAAGAAAGTACTTCAGGAAATCAACGTTTATCAACATGTACTCACACATGCACATGCAGACCACCAAGGGTGCAGCGATCAGGTATGTGCTGAATTTGAGATACCTTTACTCTGCCACCCCAACGAAGTTTTCAGAACCGAAACGGGGATGGTAACCATGGACTATCCAACTCCGCAACATTGGATCGCAAAACTTCAACAAAGGTACTGGGCAGGCCAAGGACATAAAGTTGGAGGGACAATCGTTGAAAACGATAAAATCGGAGACTTTCGGGTAATAGAAACTCCCGGACATTCCGCAGGTCACATATCTTTATTCCGTGAGCAGGATGGTGTACTGATAATGGGAGATACAGCGGTAAATATGAACCTAATCACAACAGCAGTCGGCTTACGGCTTCCACCAAATATGTTCACATCGGATCAGAAGCTTAATATCAAATCGCTCCAGAAGTTAGCACAGCTGAACCCCGCTATGATTTGCTTCGGGCACGGACCGGTGCTTCGAAATAAGGATCGGAAGTTTGAGCAATTTGTGGCTCAATGCAGTGCTGCTATTTAAAGATATATTGTATTTAATCCTGTAAAGAATTCTGCCGGACCTGCCAGAACTCACTGTTTATGTTATAATAGAGTTGGTTTTTAAGAGCAGAAAATGAATTCTAGCTATAATACAACTTTAAAAGCTTTAAATTGGCAGAAAGAAGAATGAGAACAGCAATATTATTATTTTGCTATTCTCATTCTTATACAAAATCGAATCCGATGAGTATCATTCTATCCAAATATTTCCCCTAGAATAAGTTCTGGCTTTACCCGCCACAATTACCCTTTCATTTTTATTTTCACAATACAGCTCTCCGCCTCTTTCTGATAGCTGACGGGCATAAAGTTTGTCTTTTCCCAGTCTTAATGACCAGAATGGAACGAGTGAGCAGTGTGAAGAGCCGGTTACAGGATCTTCAAGAATTGAAGACTGGGGTGTAAAGTATCTCGAAACAAAGTCGCTGTCAGTACCCGCTGCAGTTACAACCACACCTCCGGGATCCAGATTGATAAGGTCTAAAATGGATCTTTCAACACTGATTTTCCTGATGTCTTCCTCAGACTCATATACCAGTAAATAGTCTCTTGATTTGAAAACTTCCTTTGGCTGAATATTGAGAGATTGGGCTATATTCTCAGGAAGAGTCGAAGGCTCAGGCATTCTTGAAGGTAAATCCATATAATAAAGTCCGTCTTTTACATCTACTATCAGCTCACCGCTTTTAGTTTCAAAAACAATCCTGCTCTTCTGATAGTTTAAGATGGAAGTTAGGCAATAAGCGGTGGCAAGAGTGGCATGTCCGCATAAATCCATCTCTATTTCAGGAGTAAACCATCTCAGATGAATGGTATTACCGTTATCAATAAAGAATGCTGTTTCTGCTACGGCATTTTCACAGGCTATTTTTAAAAGAATCTCATCAGGTAACCAGGTTTTCAACGGGACAACACAGGCAGAATTTCCTTGGAAAATAGCTTCTGTAAAAGTATCTATTTGAAATAAATCCAACTTCATGATTAATAAATTTAAACCAATAACAAAGATAAATAATATTGTGAAACCGGACAGCTTTATGGATGACTAATAAAGTGAAATTTTAGATCACCTTTTGGCATTAGTTCTCAAATATACTTTGTCACTCAACACGAGCTTACCGGTACTAACACTGTCCAGTATCATGACCTTACCAGGCTATTTCCAAGCTTCCGCTATCCAATCCTCTAAACTCTGAACATCTGCAACTTTGATTCTAGTGAGAACAATCTCCGGGATGTCCCTTCTTTTAGCACCATGTGAAATTACTACTCAGAAATAAAGCTATTTGATTTACAGTAGTATAAAAGAGTTACTGGAAGTAGTTTTCATATGGTTTAAACTGGATGTATGTAAAGGAGTTATCTTCTTTAACTGAACAATAAATATATCACGATAATTTTCCAGAATTCTGAAATATCAACTGCTATTTTAATAAACCTTATGGTTTGCAGTGCTTGCATAGTAGCTCTGCAACTGTAATGTTATTAGAATATTTTTCCATCATTTGTGTTTTTATCTCTGGGCCTTACTAATAAGTGCTTTTATATCCACGTCTTTTAGCTAAATATTTATATTTTAATGGTGTTAAGCTTACTCTTGTCCGAAACAACCCACCCGAATGACAAAGAGCACTTATGAAAAGATTGCATTCTATTTCCCTATACAAAACTTAGAAAAAATATTCCCCAGTACCTCATCGTTCGTCACTTCACCAGAGATCTCGCCAAGATATTCCAAAGCGTTTCTCAGCTCATAGGCTAGCAGCTCTGTAGAGATCTGGAAAGAAATAGCTTCTTTTACTTTATGTACGGCATCCATTGACTTCTGTAAAGCTTCAAAATGACGTTGATTGGTGATTACCACATTATTTTCCTGGGTTTTTAAATGTTCTACATAAGATGACAATTCATTTTTAAGATCCTGGATATTCTGATTTTCCACTGCTGAAATTCTGATAAAATCAAACTCTTGGGAGATTTCATCTCTGAAAATATTTTCTACCGATTCATACTTCGGAGGCAGTACCTCATCAATTTTGGTAGCACAGATAATCAGCTTCAGATCCTCTCTCAACAATGACCGGATCATTTCAATATCTTCCGAATAGTCCTCAGTGGCAGCATCGGCAAGGTATACCAGAATATTGGCATTTTCAACCTTTTCTTTGGCTTTTTTTACTCCAATGGCTTCAATTTCGTCCATAGTCTCGCGAAGTCCGGCTGTATCAATCAATCGGAAGGCATGACCTTTAATATGAAGAACTTCTTCAATGGTATCTCTTGTCGTTCCGGCAATATTGCTTACAATGGCTCTTTCCTCTTTCAAAAGAGCATTCAACAAAGTAGATTTTCCGGCATTGGGTTTTCCTATGATGGCAACGGCTGTTCCGTTTTTGATGGCATTTCCGTACTGGAAACTTTCAATAAGAGAACTTAATTTCACCTCAATTTTATCCAACAATCCGCTAAGGGCTGTTCTGTCTGCAAATTCCACATCTTCCTCGGCAAAATCCAGTTCCAGCTCGATCAGAGAAACAAAATTCAAAAGGTCTGTTCTTAATAACGATATTTCATTGGTAATTCCGCCTTTCAGCTGGTTGATAGCTACTTTTCGGGAGGCTTCATTTTCAGAGGCAATTACATCGGCAATCGCTTCTGCCTGTGAAAGGTCTATTCTTCCATTGATAAAGGCACGAAGGGTAAATTCCCCTGCCTTAGCCATTCTTGCCCCGTTTTTTATAAGGGTTTCCAGAATACGTTTCCCGATGTGCGGAGAGCCGTGAAAAGCAATTTCCACAGAATTTTCTGTTGTAAAGCTTTTCGGAGCCAGGAAAATAGACAGCATAACCTCATCAATAGCCTCTTCACCATCCATAAAATATCCGTAATGAATGGTATGGGATTTCTGTTTTTCCAGTTTCTTACCTGGAAAACTTTTCTGAACAACCGGTAAAGCATCGTTCCCGGAAACTCTGATAATCCCTAAAGCCCCTACTCCATTGGCTGTAGCCAGTGCGCAAATCGTATCGTTATTCATGGTGCAAATTTACGTTTTTTCGGAATAATTTCTATTGAAGCAGCTTATCTGAATTGTCTATTGGCCTGATTGGTGTTTTTAAAGCTAATTTTTTTGGTGAGAATAATTAAAATATTACAACACAATTCTATGTTGATTAATGCAAAAGAAACAAGTTTTTTATCATTATAATGTTTTTAAGATACCTGAAAATATAACAGAATATAATATGTGCCGACATTCATATAGATTTTAAATGCAAGTAACTTTTGCCATGAATAATATCTGAATCAAAACAATTATTTCAAAGCTCTACCAAGCTTATCTACTTTTTTAATCCATTTATTCCGCTGTCCTTCTGTAGAGTTTCTTATAATTCCGATATAGGTAACCTTTATCGGTTTGATGCCGCAGAATTCCAGTGTTGATTTTTTCAGCTGGTTAATACTTGGCCGGCCATAAAAAAGACGGTAGTACCAACCAGGCTGATCCAGCGTGGTAATGATATGGGCTGTTTTACCTGTCAACAATTTGTCCCACCAGACCGAATTATCTCTGTATTTATAAGCTAATCCAGGCAGAAAAATCCGGTCGATAAATCCTTTCATCAATGCAGGCATACCGCCCCACCAGACGGGATGGACCCAAACCAGATGATCCGCCCATTGAATAATTTCCCAGGCTTTACGAAGATCCGGTTCCAGCTCCATTCTTTTCTGATATCCAAAATGCAGAACAGGATCAAAGTTCAAAGTTGCTATTGTAATTTCTTTCACCTCAGCTCCGGACTGTTTTGCCCCTTCTCTATAAGCTTTCGCAATCCCGAAATTGAAAGAATCTTTATTGGGATGTCCGTTAATAATGGCTATTTTTTTCATAAATATTAGTTTATACTGATCGTTTCGTAGGCTTTAAGCCTTTTAAGCAGGATCTCCGGCTGATGAAGCTGATGACTGAAATAAATACGGTTTTCATGAGTGTTCATAAGCAATTCCTCCATATGAAGCACAGCAGAAAATGCTGTTAATTCAGCCTGTCCTTTAAGACTTTGCAGACTTAATTTTTTATGCCCATCCTTTGTTTTCACCTCGATTTCAAATATACTCTGATCTCCGTTCCCACTCGATCCGAAAATCATTTTTCTTTCCTTTAACGAAAGGATATTAAAAAGCCTTATTTTTTGAAATGCCCCCAAAAGCCATGTGATCAGCTTTGAATTGTAGGTCATCTTAACGCTTACATTGGGTATTTTTTCAATCTGATTTAAAATATACAGATCCGGTACATCGAAATTATAAGCCTGTCTTTTTCCAATTCCAAAAGAAAAATTAAAATCTTCAGCATCCAGGAAATGTTTTATGGAAACAGGGCTGTTATTTTCATACCGGACAAAAGGCTTAGCTACATTTTCTGCCATAAAATGTGCTGAACTTTCTCCGGCAAGATCCTTCACAGAATAGTATACAAATAGCTTTACTTCCAGTATATCTTTCTCATCCGAAAGTGTTTTCACCAACCCGTTTACAATACCGCCCATCCAGCCGGAACTGAATACAATCCTACTGCGGACAGTGTTGCTTTTAGCGATATCATATGCTTTTATAAGATCGGGAGTAGGTTTGGTGATGTCTAAATAATCAATCCCGTTGGCTATAGCAAACTTAAGAATATGATCAGATTGGTCATTCACCGAAAGAATGATCAGATTAATACGATGATCTGTAATTTTTTTTAAAGTTCCGGGATCAGTAACATCAATTTTCAGGTCATTTTCTGTTTTACCTCCTTTCCTTCCACCAATGAAAATATTAACATCCGGATTTCTTTCTTTCAGAATCCGAATCATTGTTTTACCTACAAGACCATTACCTCCAACGATCAGAATATTGTGCTCCATAATTATTTTTTTACAAAATTATAGAGCTCCCTCTCCCAAATACAGGACAAATGTCTAAAAACGAAATCCTGTATCTGTTATATTATATGAGTAAGTAATAATTATATTTCTTTTCTGATACGGCTGAGATGTCTTTGAGTAATTCCAAGATAAGAAGCCAGATATTGTAACGGGATTTTCTGTATATAGTCCGGCTGGTTACCGAGAAGAGTTTCATACCGTTGTGCTGCATTGTCCCTTTGCAGTTGGAAAAACCGGTTTTCAAGTTCAAGATATTCTTCTTCAGCGATCATTTTTAAAAATCTGGTCCAGTTGAGATCATCCCGGACGAGTTGATCCACGGCATCTTTTTTTAAAATCATCAGATCCCCATCGGTAATGGCCTGCATGTTTTCCCGGCTGGGACATCCTGAAATAAAAGACGAATACCCAGCCATCATCTGATTGGGAAACCTGAAACAATAGGTCATATCTTTCCCTTGATCTGAAATATAAAAAGACCGGAAAATTCCGGAAATTATAAATGCGATCTCTTTGCACTTTTGGCCTTCCTGTACAAAAAAATCATTCTTATATACTTTTCTTGATTCAAAAAGCTGTAAAAAATCCCCGATCTCTTTTTCTGAAAATATCTTAAAGCTCCGGAAGTAATCTTCTATCATATCTTTTTAATTGCGGTTAAGGAATATGAAACTCCCTGTAAACTTCTGCTAAATTAAACAAATCTCTTGATTTTACTTTACACTCTTATATAATTACTTTTTACTTTGAAGCTTCAGAAATGAGGATCAATATAGAAAAAAGCCATTTCAGGACGAAACGGCTTACTGCTTTGAATTTACTAAAGTTATATATGAAGATATGAAATGATTGATGTCTCTTTTACTGAAGCAAAGATAGATACCTCAGGACAGATCTGCCTCAGGAAAATCCCTAAAATTATCTCCGTAAAAATACGGTTGTACAATATAAAAAAGCCCTGCAGAAAAGCTGCAGGACTTTGGTTGTTTTATCTAACAATTATAATGTTCTGGGTTTGAGTTCTGGGTTTAAAGTTTCAGGTTCAATGTTCTATATTCACTATTCACACTCCCCCTTTCTCAATTTTAAAGTGGGCTAACCAGAGCCAGGAACCATTCCTTTACCTCTCCTTCAAGATAAGGGCCGATTTTTTCTTCACAGGTTCTGTGATAATCATTCAGCCATGCAATCTCTTTTTCAGAAAGGATTTCTTTTACAATGGTATCTTTAAAGAATGGGCAGAACGTCAAGGTTTCAAACTCATAAAAAGTTCCGTGAATCGTTTTTTCTGCTTCTTTTACCGCAATAAGGTTTTCATGACGGATTCCATAATCTCCTTCCAGATAATATCCCGGCTCGTTTGAGCATACCATTCCCGGCAGAAGATCTTGGGGATTCAGATCTTTTCTGATATTCTGAGGACCTTCATGTACGTTCATAAAGCTTCCTACTCCATGACCTGTTCCGTGGTTAAAATCTTTACCTTCCATCCACAGCGGAAGTCTTGCAACGGCATCAAGGTGAACTCCTTTTGTTCCTTTCGGGAATTTCACCATGGACAGGCGGATCATACCCTGAAGTACCAGAGTAGAGTTTCTTTTAAATTCTTCAGAAACCGCTCCCAAAGCCAATGTTCTGGTAATATCGGTAGTTCCTTCAAGATATTGACCTCCTGAATCTACCAGTATGCTCGCATCATTCGTCACTTCTTTGCTTCCTTCACTTTTTGCAGAATAGTGCATAATAGCACCATTATCTTTATATCCTATGATGCTTCCGAAGCTTTCGCCCACAAAGTTTTCACCTTCTGCACGGAACCCTCTCAACTTTTTACCGATTGAATATTCGTTCATAGTTTCTTTTCCCGCATTATGGGTCAGCCAGTAAAGAAACTTTACCATAGCCACACCATCTCTCACCATTACTTTTCTGAAACCTTCCAGTTCAGCTTCGTTCTTCTGGGCCTTCATCAGGTTACCCGGAACCGGAGCTTTAATAAACTGATTGTCTGCTTTTAATGTTTCAAAGATCTGCTGATTGCTGTTAGGCGATACCAACACGGTTTCATTTTTAAAAGCTTTCAAATAGTTGTAAAATTCTTCGTAAGGCATCATTTTTACGAATGAATCATCCATTTGTTTTCTGGTCTCTACTTCCAGTTTTTCAAGATCTGTAAACAGAACCGCATCGTTCTTTGTAATCACAATATAACCTAAGAATACGGGATTACTTTCCACATCGCTTCCTCTTAAATTCAGTGTCCAGGCAACATCATCAAGGCTTGAAATTACATGAACCGTAGCATCCTGCTCTTCCATTTTCTGGCGGATGGCCCCAAGCTTATCGGTAACAGATTTTCCAGCTCTTTCTAACGGATGTACGAAAATAGGATTCTTCGAAGGGGTGCCTCTGTCTTTCCAGATTTCCTTTAAAAGAGGAAGGTCTTCCAGAATCAGATTTTTGGATTGTAATTTTTGTGAAAGCAGCTGCCAATTGGCATGTGAAGCTGCCTTAGCATTTAAAGCGACTTTACCACCAGCTGGAATTTCAGAAATAATCCAGTCGATATAATTAGGGGTTCCTTCCATTCCATCCTTGAAAAGATCAATTCCGGAACCATCCAGTTCAATGGCAGCCTGGGTAAAATACCTTCCGTCTGTCCAGAGACCTGCTTTATCTTTTGTTACTACCACAAAACCGGCAGAACCTAAAAACCCTGACAGCCATGCTCTTTCCTGCCATTCTTCAGGCAGATATTCGCTCATATGAGGATCTGCAGAATATACTATAAATGCATCAACATTATTTTTCTGCATTTCCTGACGAAGTGCAGCAACTTTTTCCTTTGAAGTCATTCTTTTCTTTTTTAAACACCGAAAGTTACGAAAAATTTAAGCTCTAAAAATGTAAACTTTGTGAACTTTTGGGGATAAAACTAAAATCTGTTGTGCCTGTTGTAGTTAAAAAAATTTCCCACGCATTGTGCAGATGACACAGATCTTTGCGCAGATATTTTCTTTCTGATCTGCAGATGAGGGCGGCAATATAAACCTTATAGGTTTTGGAAACCTGTAAGGTTTGAATAAGATATTGAGTAAACATATTTTGAAATATTGTAAATTTTAAGATACTACAAAATCGAATTTAATATTAATAATGTAAAATTTTGGAAAGATTATTGCTACATCTATAATATGAAAATACAGAATTATAACAATCACAGGAAATTTTATCCGCCGCATCACTTCATATATCTTCCTTTGCTTATCCTTCTTGAAGTCTTTGGAATGTATAAAATATGGGATGATCCCGAAAATAAACTCATCTGGATTTTGTTTTCTATTGTTGTATTTCTGCTTTTCTATCTGGCTTTCATGACCAGACAACATTACGCTTTGGGGCTTCAAAACCGTATGGTAAGGCTTGAGTTTAAACAGCGATATTTTGAGATTTTCGGTGAAAGATCTGATGAAACAGCTGAAAAATTAAGATTTGACCAGATTGCCGCCCTGAGATTTGCTTATGATGATGAATTTAAAGAGCTTCTGAACCGGGCTATTCACGAAAACATTTCCGGGGATGAGATTAAAAGATCCATTAAGCGATGGAAACCTGATCTCTATAGAATTTAACACATCCAAAATATATACATCATGAAAAAGTTGAGCTTATACAGTATGACGATACTCAGCTTGTTGACACTAACGAGCTGTGAAGCAGTAGAAACAATTTTTAAGGCTGGAATGTGGTGGGGAATTATCCTAGTCTGCGCCATTGTAGTTATTCTTTTACTGATCTTTTCGAGGGGTAAAAACTCTTAACCATTTTTTATGGAGAAGAATGCAGACACAGAGATTATTTCTCATCTTAGACCTTCAAAAATTGTAAAAATCATGAATGATCCGGAAGCTTCTGCAAAGGCGGTACATCTTGTATATACCACCGATGCAGAAACCGCCGGAATTATCCGTAAGAAAACCGGAAAAAAATATTCTTACTTCAAAGACGGTGAGAAGATCAAAGATAAGACCGAGATCAACAGAATCAATAAGCTGGTGATTCCTCCCGCCTGGGAAAATGTATGGATATGTGCCCTGGAAAATGGTCATCTTCAGGCCACAGGTTTCGATATAAAAAAAAGGAAACAGTACCGCTATCATCCACTTTGGAGTGCTTTGAGAAATCACACCAAATTTTATAGAATGCTTCAGTTCGGATATGCGCTTCCGGATATAAGGCTTCAGGTAGAGCAGGATCTCGCTCTGAGAAATTTTGAAAAGAGAAAAATACTGGCTCTGATCGTCAGTCTGATGCAGCGTACCAATATCAGGATCGGCAATAATGCCTACGAAAAGCTGTATGGTTCTTTCGGCTTAACGACATTAAAAGGCAGACATGTGAAGATCAACGGTCAAAAAATTACGTTTGAATTCAAAGGAAAAAAGGGAATCATGCACCATGTGGACCTCAAAAGCAGAAGACTTGCAAGGCTTGTTCAGAAGTGCAAGGATATTCCAGGAAAGGAGCTTTTTCAGTATATCGATGAAGAGGGAAACCGTCATTCCATAGACTCAGGAATGGTGAATGATTACATTAAAGAAATAAGCGGTGAAGATTTTACGGCCAAAGATTTCAGAACATGGTCCGGAACAGTGAGTGCTCTCATTGCATTTAAAGAGATAGGCTATGCAGAAAATGATTCCCAGTATAAAAAGAAAGTGAAAGAAGCTCTGGAAATTGTTGCAGGACACTTGGGAAACACCAGCACCGTATGCAAAAAATACTACGTTCACCCGCTGGTTATCAATCTTTATGAAAACAATACCCTAAAAAAATATCTCGACGAGCTTGAAGAAATTGAAGTAAATGACGGGAAAGCAGACCTGACACAGGAAGAAAAACTTGTGCTGAAAATTTTAGAAAACGAGAAAATGTGATAAAGATGAATGAATTGTGAATGGGCAATTTGTTTTGCAGTGAATTTCCTTACGGCACTTTTTTATAATTCACCATTAACTTGCCCAGCAAAATTCACTATTGATATTTACATCAAACCGGAATCCTGTTCTTCAAAAACTGTGTTCTGTACTCTTTAGGGGTAATTCCTGCAATTTTTTTGAAAAGCTGGGTAAAATGTGAAGCTGTATGAAAGTTCAGTTCATAAGCGATTTCAGCAATATCTTTACTGGAATGAAGGAGAGCCTTGCTATAATTGATGTCTATTTCATTGATCCATTGTTTCGGAGATTTCTGGGTAACGTTTTTCACACATTTATTGAGATAACTTTCTGTCACAGAAAGCTTATCAGCATAAAAGGCTACTCTTTTTTCTATCACATGGTATTTAAAAAGAAGGTCACGGAACTGAAGAGACAGTTCCATCGGGCGGGTGGCTGATTTATGATGCGAATCGGAATCTGTACTGAGCATTTTCACCAGAATAAGATGCAGCATGGTAACGACCACTTCGTTGATATTGAGGCTATTCAGCCATAATTCCTGTTCCATGATCGGAAGCAGCTGGGTAATCGTTCCATAAGTGAGGCTGTCCAGGTTCAGGAAAGGTGTCATAAAGAAGATGCTGCTTTTGTGTTTCGGAAGCTCCTGTTCAGACAGAATATTATTTTCATATGCCAGAAAGAACCCTTCAATATCATCGGAAAGTTCCACGGTAGCTGTTATGGTTCCCTGTTTGATAAAAATAACACCACCTTTTTCAGCATGATATTCTTTATTTTCAAGATATTGTCTGATGTGTCCTTTAGTTACAAAAATAATGAAGTTAAAGGTCGTACGGTAAGGGATTACCGGCATCAGGATTCCTTTAAGGTAATTTTCTATCCGGTAAAGCTGTATATCCGCATTATTAGCTAGTATTTTCTCCGTGATATTCGGGAGGAAAAGTTTTTTATACTGAAAATTGGATAATACTTCCATATCCGTTTAATGATTATTTAAAGTTAATAAAATTTATTCAGGAAAAAGGAGATAATTTGGAAATTTGAAAATGAGTTAATTTGAAAATGATGAAAAAAAATTTCATTACCCCTTCTCAAATTTCCAAACTCTCAAATTTTAGAATTTATAATACACACCTACCCTCACTCCGAAAGGGCTTCCGGGAGTATAGGTAAGATCTGTCACAGGCTCTGCTTCGCCTTTCAATTGGGTTTCTGTAGCAAACTGCGCTTCATTCCATTTTACATTGAAAAGGTTATTCACCTGAAGATTAGCTCCCCATTTCTGGCGGTTGTAAGAAAGCATAAGGTCGTTAACAAAGTAAGCTTTCGTTTTGATGCTGTTGTCTTCTACCGCAGGTCTTGAACCAAGGTACCTGTATTGTAATCCCAGAGAGAATCCGTTAAGGAAATCCCAGTTTACGGAACCTGTACTGGTGACTACAGGAGCCAATGGGACGTAGTCATTTCCTTTTTCTTCTTCAATGAATCTGGCGTGGGAATAGTTCACATCTGCATTCAGATAGAAGTTCTCCAATGGCTGGAAACGTACTCCAAGATCGGCCCCAAAACGTCTTGATTTTCCGGAAGGCTCTACCACCGCATCGTCTCCTACATACACAAATTCCTGCTGCAAATCCATATACCATAATGTTGGGGTAATGATCAAAGATTTGAAGGGATGTAATCTTACTCCGAAATCTGCACCGATAGAATACGGAAGGGTCTTCTGATCTGCGTTCGGAACAACCACTCTTAAATCGTTGGAGTGAAAGCCCATTCCGGTTTTCAGGAACCACATTACATTGTCATTCTGGGCATAGGAGAAGTTTAACTTAGGACTTAGTCTGGTAGCCTCTTTTGACTGTCCGGACGGAAGCTGTTCAGGATCCAGAAGGTTATGCATATTGAATATAAAATGATCTACTCTTAATGCCGGGTTGATCGTCCATTTTCCTATTTTCCAGATCAATCCTGAATACGCATGAAGATTGGTTTCCGTTCCGGTTACATCCGCCATTCTGTCCAGCAGCAGATCCCTGTGATATACATGGTTCAGCTGAAGTGTATTGATGTCATCATTTCTAAACCCTACGCCTGAGATCCAATTCAATGAGCTGTTCGGCAGTGTAAAGTTTTTAGTATATTTTATTTCGGTTCCGTAAATGTTTCTTCCGTCGGTCTGGTGGATCTCGTCACCGTGGTCTTTATCTTTTAAATAAAAAGTAAAATCAGAATACAGATTGAAATTATATTTTGAATAAAAAGCCATGGCATCAATCTGTTCCGAAGATGAAATAATATGTTTGAAATTCATCTGAAGGTTGGTTCTGGAGGTTTTTCCGCCTTCTGAAGGATCAATGCTTCCCCATCTGCCGATGATTCCTTCATCTACCGCACGTTCAGGAATCTGTCCGGAAGCATTCCAGGAAGAATTAAAGGTGGAGAACTGGATGTTGAAATAATCATTATCTGTGATCCACTGATTGTACTTTCCGAAAATATTAATCCTGTTAAAATTCTGCTTTACATCAAAAGGACCGTCTGTATAATTGTATTCCGCGGCAACATAAGCATTTTTCCGGCCGGCATCATCGTGCAGGATATTGAACATTCCCAAGATTCTTTTTGAGTTGAATGAACCTCCTTCCAGCTTGATCATACTGTTTTTCAAACCATTGTAGGTCTGAAAATCCACATATCCGGCGGTATTAAAATCTCCACGGTCCATATAGTAAGCTCCTTTCCCGAAATCAATATTATTTACTGTTTCCGGAATAACGAAGTGAAGGTCTGAATATCCCTGGCCGTGAGCATGGGAAACGATATTGACAGGCATTCCGTCTACATTCACACTTACATCGGTACCGTGATCTGCATCGAATCCTCTCAGGAAAAGCTGTTCGGCCTTCCCGCCTCCTGCGTGCTGGGCAATAAATAGCCCCGGTACTTTTCTCAGCAGGTCCTGAGCTGAATTTACAGGAAATTTATTCAGATCCACTTTGGTAATCGCGGATAAAAAAGAGCTGTGGTTGATGGCTACTTCAGAGATCTGAAACGGCTTATGTTGTAAAAAAATAACTTTATTTTTATCTTCATCATTGGCTACGGCCCATTTTACCTCATCATATCCCTGGCGGCTGATCACCAGTGTATCAGGAAGTGAAGCAGTGGGTATACTGAACATACCGTCTGTTCCGGAATGGGTATGGCTGTTTCCGTGGTTATACTTTACGAGAACGTCTGCAATGGGAAATTTGTCATCTGCATCTTTTATTAGCAACTGCTTTTCTGTTTCCTGTGCCATTATTTTTCCACTGAAAGCCATTGCCAGAAACACTGCTGCTATTTTAGTTATCTTCATTTTGATTGATTTATTGTTATTTTTCTTTTAAATGTATTTATGATTTTTAGAGGTAAGATGAGGAACCTCAGGGCTTATCTATTTCTTTACTTTAAACATTTTCTGGATCAGAAGCGTGATCCATGTTCCGGCAACGAAAGGAAATGTAAGCACCCCTCCTACTTCACTCAATGTATTATGGTCTACCAGCAGGTCATCAATGCCCACAGTAATTGTTACTGCAATTAAAACCCATAATCCGTTGATCTTTTTAAATCCTGAAAAGACGATGGCAGAAAGCACCGCATTAAACCCGAAAAGTCCCATATGGATTTTCTCTATGGGTTCCCCGTTCATATGAGAGAGAGAGGAACCCAAGATTGCCCCCGCAAAACCATACAATGCGGCAGCCGGAGAACTGATGAAAACCGCCACAAAGAAAATGATTCCCGATAGAATTCCCCCCTGGAAAATTACTTCCCCAAATGCGTTGGTGCAGGTCAAAAAGTCATCATAATCTGCAGGTCCAGCCGGCGCAGACATCATTTCTGATGGCGGAATCTGTGTAAAATGATGTAATACAAAGACACATACCCAGGTAATCAGAATAAACGGAAGGGTAAATACCGGAATTTTTTTCACGATAAAAAAATGCTGGATTACCGCAGCCAAAGCACCTCCTATGATGATCAGCACCCAGATTAGAAACGTTGCCTGAAATACAAAAGATAAAGCCACACCTACCAATGCTGCACTGAAGCCGTACAATCCTGCATTGATTTCAGATGGGTTATACTTTAACTTCATTGCGGTAAAAGTTCCGGCTGCTGTTGACAACAATACAGCAACACCGCCCTGCCAGCTTCCGATAAAGATACCGATAAGAAACAGGAGCCCGGTCCACCGATTTTCCTGAAGCATAATCTGCCCGATTCCTTTTAAAATATTGTCTATAAAAGGGATTTTTTTGAAAAATTCGTCCATAGTTTTTTTAATTATATTAATGAAGGGTGATTTGAGATTTGACGTTTGAAATTTGAGATTTGAGATTTGAGATTTGAGATTTGAAGCACTCTTCATTTATCTTACCACCCCAGAAAGACCATTCCGACACCGCATACGGTAACCACAGCCCCGCTGACCACTCCCATATATCTTTCCAGTTTTTCTGTGTTAAATAAGGTTGAATATCCGTAACGTCCCAGAAGAACCATTCCCAGCATGGTAAGAACTGTTGTTGCAGTAAATGAGGTCACAAGGACAGCAATTTCAGACATGGAATGCTTTACTCCGGAATAGAACAGTAAAGGAATCAATGGTTCACTCGGCCCCATCACGAAGATCATGAAAAGGACTAACGGAGTTACCTTAATTCTTTTCTGAGGCATTATCATTTCAGTGTGATTGTGTTCATACACGTATACATCATCACCCATGACATCAAAATGCTTGTGAGGCTTGTTTCTTACTGCCTGAACCAATCCGTATATCAGATAAACCCCTCCGAAAATCAACAAGGCCCATCCCGAAAAATTCCCCCTGATATCCTGAAACCATGAAATTTTATTCAGCTGCCATCCAAGAAAAACTCCGATAAAGCCTAAAATAAGGGAGCTTAATACGTGCCCGAATCCACATACTACTGTGAGTATGGCGGTTTTCATTCCGCTCCATTTTTTAGATTTTGAAATAACGATAAACGGGAGGTAATGATCCGGCCCTGAAGCGGTATGTATAAAACTTATTGAAACGGCACTCAACAGAAGCGCCCAAACTGTACTATCCATTTTTTCTAATTCTATTATTCTTTCTTAAATTTTGGCTAAAGCCAATGGGAATATCCTTCTTTATTTAAGTGGGCTGAAGCCCACCTCTATTGAATATTTTTCTCTGCATTTTCCACAGATGATCATGTTTTAAATTATGTTCATTTTTCATATCTGGTTCTGGCGAATTTCTTTCATTAACGCGGGCTAAAGCCCGCTCCAATTCTTAACTTTTTGTTGATCTCTTTACAAACCTTATAGGTTTTTGAAAACCTATAAGGTTTCGCTGCATCTATTCATATTTATTCAAGAGACCAGAGTAATTCCTGGATATGAAGAAAGAAATTATACATCAGCTCTCCTCCGTGTCCTAAAGCTCTTACGACAAAGCCATTGTCTTCCATTGCGGAAACACCCACCTCCATCTCTTCTTTATGCTGTTCTGCTGCTTCAATAATGGTTTCAATCAGTCCATTTTTATCCACGTTCTTCTTTGTACTGTAGAAAATGAGCGTTCCCTGGTGGGTATACTTTTCCAGATTTCCGATGCAGCTGATGGGGATCAGATCCGGCTGGATCACCACGTTATCTTTTATTACCAGTTTATCGTTGTGATAAATTTCCATGAGATTCTGAAAACGTTTCAGCTTAAAGACTTCTCCGTAATGTTTTCTTCCGCAGGTAATGATTTCGCTGATAATGATCTGGCTGTTTCTTCCGACATGGATATTGGCTTTACTCTGAAAATTAGAATCTTCATGCGGAACCACAGGATGCGGAACATAAGCAAAAGAGGTATTATCTTCCATTTTTACATTGAGTTCCTGCACTGCCCTATCCTTCATATTGAACAGCCTTTGATACGACTGCGACTGCAGCTGAAGAGAGGCTCCTTTTTCCAGCGCTACCTCCAGATGATAATGGTCTCCGTCCAGAATTCCGGGAGAAGAGCTCATAATCATCTGATAGAGTTTTTTGTCGCTTTTCCGCTGTCCTACAGAAACTACCCTGAAAGGAAGTGAGACATAAAGGTCTTTCACATACGATTCTCCTCCCTTGAATCCTGCAATAATATTTAAACGACTGTCCATTTATCTTACCAGGTTCGGTTCTTCAATTTCTTCAAGAAGTGCATATTTTTTAATCCACCCGATTACTTTATCCAGACCTTCATCCGTTTTAAGGTTGGTGAATACAAAAGGATTTCCTTTTCTCATTCTTCTGGCATCATTCTCCATGACTTCAAGGCTGGCTCCTACATAAGGGGCAAGGTCAATTTTATTGATGATTAAAAGATCTGATCTGGTAATACCGGGACCTCCTTTTCTCGGAATTTTTTCTCCTTCAGCCACATCAATAATAAAGATGGTAACATCGGCAAGGTCCGGACTGAATGTTGCTGAAAGGTTATCACCCCCACTTTCAATAAGAACCAGTTCGATTTCCGGGAAACGTGCTGCCAGCTCATCTACTGCTTCAAGGTTCATACTTGCATCTTCACGGATAGCAGTGTGAGGGCATCCTCCTGTTTCTACTCCGATAATTCTCTCGTGGGGAAGAAGACTGTTTTTCGCCATGAATTCAGCATCTTCTTTGGTGTAAATATCATTGGTAATTACTCCAAGATCGTAAGTCCCGAATAATTTTCTGCTTAAACGTTCCAGTAATGCGGTTTTTCCTGAACCTACAGGTCCTGCCACTCCTACTTTTATATATTTTCTGTTTTCCATTTTTTTTAAATTTTACTTTGTTTTTTAACGCTACGAGCGCTAAGTTTTTTTTATTGATTGAGAATATTTTACAGTCGCAAAGGCATTTCAATCAGCAAAAGAACTTCTCTATTCTAATCATTTGCCCTTTGGATTTTCGCGAATTATTATGACATATACAGTCTGGAATAAAGTCTTTCATGCTGCATACACCTGATATCAAAAGCCGTGTTGCATAGTCCTACCATATCTCTGTCCAGTTCGATGGTTTCATGAGCTGTTTTTTCCATGACCGGATAGAGAGAGAACAGGATGTCCTGCCCATCTAACTGTCCCAGCGGAACCAACTTTACAGCATTCGTGATCATTCCGGCTACTGAGGTATAGTAAAAGCCAAGAAGAGCTTCGTACAGGGGAATTTTCATTAGATAAGCATACACTCCGAATACGATACAGTAATGTGAATTGGCTTCACAGTTCCGCACTGCTTTTTCAAAAGCTTCCATGAAGGGAAAATTTTCTCTTCTTTTGAAGATCTTAATCAGCCTCAATCCCAGTTTCTGACTGGCCTGGCGAATTTCTCTAGGACATTTTATGGCATTACATTCGTTATCCAGGCTTAAAAGCAGTTCCAGATCGTTATTTTCAGCGGCTTCATAAGCTAATTTTACAAAAGCGCCGTCATTGTATTTAAGATTGTACTGAAGCATGTTCTGTACAAATCCCTTTGCTGTTTCTCTGGTATGTACGATTCTTTCCTGTACATAGGTTTCCAATCCATTGGAATGGGTATACCCTCCGATAGGTAATGTGGGATCTGCCAGATGAAGCAGTCCTGATAAAAAATTCAGATTCATGTTATTCATCTTTCGGGGCTGCCATTTTTAAGATTTTTGTAAAGATGGATGATCCCAGACTTCCGTGTCCGTGAGGTTCCACATTGGATTTAAGAAGATTCAGCAGTTTTACGGATTGTTTTTCCGGTTTAAAGCCACTTGCTTCCAGCCATCTGAACATCGGCATTTCAAAAGGAAGCAGTACTTTGTCCTCCTGAATGAAAAGCGGGATATGCTTGTTACCGATTTCATAGCAAACGGTTCCCATTTCCAGCAAAGATCCCGGCACCATAACGATAGCATCTGTTTCCACAACGTTGATGGCAATCACTTTTTCGGTATCCTCAAAAAGAATATCTCCTTCATGCAGACGCTGTCCTTCTCTAAGAAATTTAATGGCAACATCTGTTCCCTGTCTGGTTTTTTTACGCTGGATTCTTTTGGTGGTTTCAAACCATTCCAGATCCAGATAATCTATATTTTTTTCGGTAGGGTTTTCGGTAAGATTGCCTATGATTTGATTAATGATCATTTTTCGATTTTTTTCTGAAGTCAAAGTTTTTGGAAATGCCTGCCCCGAATGTTGAACCACTGATTCCTGCCACATAGCTCTTCGTCCAGCCTTCCTGTTTGGTTTTGGTCTGAAGCATTGAAAGTTCTGCAAATTTGAATTTCAAAGCCCAGCCTCCGCCTAATAATATTCCGATGAGCGGATAGGCACGGAGACGGAATCCGTTAAAATTCTGCATTTCGTCTGCTGCTATGGATTGCTGTTGCCCCCAAACGTAATGTGCATCAACCTGAGCAATCAGGACAAAGTATTTTCCGAGCATTAATGACGGACTGTACCAGAGTCCAGCTTCATTTTGCTTATAGACCACATTATGGTTAACTGTATTCTGAGAATAGGCGTAATTCACTCCGACAAGGTCATTGTTATTGATAAAATATCCTACTCCAAGCGGTGCACTTGAAACCGTGCTGCTGCTGTTTGACGGGGTACTGATTTTAGAATAATCTAATGAACCATACATCATAATTTGCCCTTTTGGTCCGTCTTCGTCACTTTTAATCCTTGCTCCTCCCAGAAACTGAGCGTTTAGATTTCCTGAAAGCAGAGACATTCCGGCTATGGCAAGAGAGAAAACTGTTTTATTTAAATATTTCATTCTAAACTTAGTTCTATAGTTATTGTAAATGTTGTTTGATGAATCTTTTTTACTGTTAAATAAACCTAACAGGTTTCAGAAATCTGTTAGGTTTCGGTATACAAGATTTATCTTAGAACAAGTAATACAGCTGTGTTAAAGGAAGTGTTTCTGCCGGTTCACAAGTGATGTATTCACCGTCTACCGTTACTTTATAGTTTTCAGGATTCACTTCAATTAAAGGGGTTTTATCGTTATGAATAAGATCTGCTTTAGAAATATTTCTGCAGTTTTTCACCGGAAGAATCATCTTTTCCAGTTTGTAAGAAGCAATGGTTCCGTTATCAATAGAGATCTGGGAAACGAAATTGGCACAAATACCATATTTCGCTTTTCCATGAGCACCAAACATATTTCTATAGATAATAGGCTGTGGTGTCGGAATAGAAGCGTTAGGATCTCCCATTTTAGACGCAATTACGAATCCTCCTTTTACAATCATTTCAGGCTTTACTCCGAATAATGCAGGTTTCCAGATCACCAAATCGGCTAATTTTCCTTCTTCAAGAGATCCTACATATTCTGAAATACCATGTGCAATAGCAGGGTTAATTGTATATTTAGCCACATATCTTTTAGCGCGGTAGTTGTCATTTCCTGTGTCTTTATCTTCATCCAGGTCACCTCTCTGCTCCTTCATTTTGCTTGCCGTCTGCCAGGTTCTTGTAATCACTTCACCAGGTCTTCCCATTGCCTGGGAATCGGAACTCATGATGCTGAACACTCCCATATCGTGAAGAATATCTTCTGCGGCAATGGTTTCAGGGCGGATACGTGAATCTGCGAATGCCACATCTTCAGGGATGTTTTTACTTAAGTGGTGGCAAACCATCAGCATATCTAAGTGCTCATCAATCGTATTTATGGTATAAGGACGTGTAGGGTTGGTAGAAGCCGGAAGTACATTCGGGTACATAGCTGCTTTAATGATGTCCGGAGCGTGACCTCCACCTGCTCCTTCCGTGTGGAAGGTGTGAATTACTCTTCCGTTGATTGCTCTCATGGTATCTTCCAGGAAACCTCCTTCATTTAAGGTATCGGTGTGAATGGCAACCTGTACGTCGTATTTATCGGCTACTTTTAATGCAGCGTCAATTGTTGCAGGGGTTGCTCCCCAGTCTTCGTGGATCTTTACTCCTAAAGCACCTGCTTCTACCTGCTCTTCAATAGGTTCTTCTGCAGAACAGTTTCCTTTTCCGAAGAAACCAAGGTTCATAGGATATTCTTCTGCGGCTTCAAGCATTTTCTGCATATTGAATCTTCCTGGGGTAACGGTGGTCGCATTTGTTCCGTCATTAGGACCTGTTCCTCCTCCAATCATTGTAGTGATTCCACTGTATAGAGAGGTTTCGATCTGTTGCGGGCAGATATAGTGGATATGGGTATCAATCCCTCCGGCCGTTACAATATATCCTTTTCCGCCGTGAACTTCTGTTGAGGCTCCGATAATCATATTAGGCGATACACCATCCATTGTATCGGGGTTTCCTGCTTTTCCAATCCCTACGATCTTACCATCTTTAATTCCGATATCTCCTTTTACAATTCCCCAGTGATCGATGATTACCGCACCTGTGATACAAAGATCCAGAACTCCTTCGTCTCTTTTTGCCGTCACATTTTGTCCCATCCCGTCACGTACGGTTTTTCCACCTCCGAAAACGGCTTCGTCTCCGTAGTGGGTAAAATCTTTTTCAATTTCAATAATAATTTCAGTGTCTCCCAGTCTGATTTTGTCTCCGGCTGTAGGACCTAATATATTGGCATATTGTTTTCTGTCTACATTTAAGCTCATCTTAATGATTTTTAAAGTTTAACTCTTCAACTTTGGCAAGGCTTGCTTTTTTCTGTTCTTCAGAATCTACCTGTCCATCAACAAGGTTATTGAAGCCCATTGCTTTTTTGGTTCCTCCTATTTCTACCAGCTCCACTACTTTTTCTTCTCCCGGTTCGAAACGCACGGCAGTACTGGCTACGATATTCAGTCTCTTCCCGAATGCCTTTTCACGGTCAAAACTCATGGCTTTGTTTACTTCAAAAAAATGGAAGTGTGAACCTACCTGAATAGGACGGTCTCCTGTATTGGTTACTTTTATTTTGACCGTTTCTCTGCCTTCATTGCAGATAATGGTCCCTTCTTTTACAAAAATTTCTCCTGGTATCATAATAGAAATAGGTATTAACGGATGGGGTTATGAACGGTTACCAGTTTGGTTCCGTCCGGAAAAGTGGCTTCAATCTGAACATCGTGGATCATGTCTGCCACACCTGGCATTACATCATCTTTGGTAAGAAGCTGGGCGCCTTCCTGCATCAGTTCGGCTACTTTTTTTCCGTCTCTTGCTCCTTCCAGCAAAAAGTGACTGATCAGAGCGATGGATTCCGGATAATTTAATTTAAGACCTCTGGCCTTTCTTTTTAGGGCAAGTTCTCCTGCCAGGAACAGCATAAGCTTTTCCGTTTCTCTCGGTGTTAAATGCATAGTATTGAATTTAAAATTGGGTATACGATTCCCCGTCTGCCTTTCTGTAAAGGCAAATAGAAGGATTCAAAGTATTGGATAAAGGGCAATGAATTTATGGATATGTCGTTCCGCACATATCAATCATAATGAATCATTAAAAATGGGTGTGATGATTAGCAGCCTGCAATCTGCAGAGAATGATACAGGATGTATCTTGGTGCTGTAATATAAACGTGGTTTTGTACAGCCGCTACTTTGGTATTGTACGTATAACCATTGAAGAAAAAGTTCAGCCATTGCTGTGTGATGATTGAGTAATCAAATTTTACTTTTTCAAGGTCTTCGGAATCCTGGGTATCCTGATCGTCGGAAAGGTTGTAAATCTCAGCCTGGGTCTGGTTATCGGATTGTTTTAGAAGGTGTGCTTTTGATGAAGCATCAGCATATGACTGATTCTTGCCCTGATCTGCAAAGAGACCTGCACATAAGGCGGCAAAAAACATTACAAAGGAGAATAATAGAATCCTGTTTTTCATATCAGTCATTGATGGTGTAAAATTAGGACAATACCACATCTTTCAGCTATCAAAAAAAAACTTTAAAATGTTCAAAATCGGGACAAATGCAAAATGCAACAAATTCAGAATTTATCTATAAACACCTTGAATACAGCACATAAGCATCACATACTAACTGTGACAAGTCTTACAGTGTTCATATTTATATAAGTATTCAAATCCTGTACATTCTGAGATCTATTTTAAAAGATTGAACAAAAAAACACGAAAATGCTTCTATTATCTGTTCTTAAAAATGATATTTTTTAAAGATTATTTACAGGTATTCCTGATTTTATAAAAATAAAGTGTATTTTTTCTTTAGCGTTAATTATTGTAAATTTGTATACCAACATATTTTTAATTTAAAATAATACGATATAATATGTCAAAAGCAATTTCGCAAGTACCATTAGCGGTAAACGAGCCGGTAAATTCTTATGTACCGGGGTCTCCGGAAGTTAAAAGCCTTATTGCCACTTACAAAAAGATGTGGGCGGAAAAGACAGAAATTCCAATGATCATCAACGGAAAGGAAGTAAAAACTGATGAGAAAGTACAACTTCAGTCTCCACAGGATCATGCGCATGACTTCGGATTTTACTATAAAGGTGGTATGCAACATGTGGATGACGCTATTAACGCGGCATTAGCAGCTAAACAGGAATGGAACGAACTAGGCTGGGAACAACGTGCGGCCATTTTCTTAAAGGCAGCTGATTTGTTGGCTGGTCCTTACAGAGATGTGATCAATGCAGCAACGATGATCGGACAGTCTAAAAATGTACACCAGGCTGAAATTGATGCTGCATGTGAATTCATCGATTTCTTAAGGTTCAACGTAGAGTTTATGACGGAAATGTATTCTGAGCAGCCAGTATCTGACAATGGTATCTGGAACCGTGTAGAATACAGACCGCTTGAAGGATTCTGTTTTGCAGTAACTCCATTCAACTTTACGGCTATTTCAGGAAACCTTCCTACCTGTATGGCTATGCTTGGAAACGTTGTGGTTTGGAAGCCTTCTGACAAACAGGTTTATTCTGCGAAAGTGATCATGGATGTATTAACTGAAGCAGGTCTTCCTGCAGGGGTGATCAACATGATCTTTACAGACGGAAAAGAAACCGCTGAAAAAGTATTGGCACACCCTGATTTTGCAGGTCTTCACTTTACCGGTTCTACGAAAGTATTCCAGGGAATGTGGAAAATGATCGGTGACAATATCCACAACTACAGAACATATCCAAGAATTGTTGGAGAAACTGGTGGTAAAGACTTTGTAATCGCTCACCCGTCTGCTAACGTAGAGGCTGTAGCTACTGCTTTAGTAAGAGGAGCTTTCGAATATCAGGGACAAAAATGTTCTGCAGCTTCAAGAGCGTATGTACCTAAATCTCTTTGGGCTGATGTGAAAAAAGTAATGGAAGCTCAGATGAGCACAATCAAAATCGGTTCCCCTGAAGATCCTTCTAACTTCGTGAACGCTGTCATCGACAAAAATTCTTTCGAAAAATGTAAAGGATATATCGACAGAGCTAATGCTTCCGGTGAAGCTACTGTAGCTATTGGCGGCACATGTGATGATTCTAAAGGATGGTTTGTGCACCCAACAGTAATTGAAACGACAAATCCTCAGTATGAAAGTATGGTTGAAGAAATCTTTGGCCCTATCTTATCTGTATTCGTTTATGAAGATCAGGACTGGAAAGAAACGCTGAAATTAGTTGATTCTTCTTCTCCTTATTCATTGACAGGTTCTGTATTTTCTCAAGACCGTTATGCAATCAATGAAGCTTACAAAGCATTAGAAAATGCTTCAGGAAACTTCTACATCAACGACAAACCGACTGGTGCGGTTGTAGGACAGCAGCCTTTCGGAGGAGGTAGAGCTTCAGGTACCAACGATAAAGCAGGTTCTAAAATGAACCTTCTAAGATGGACGTCTGTAAGAAGCGTAAAAGAAACTTTTGTTTCTCCAAAAGATTATAAATATCCATACCTAGGATAATCATGAGTAATAGGCAATAAGTAATTGCTTCCTACCTTTATTACACAGCCCCGAAACTTTGGTTTTGGGGCTTTTTTGATGGTCATAAAGAACGAGAACAAAAGATATAAAATTCAAAAAAGTTTTAACCCTTTTACTCAAACTCCCTGAAATCTAACACCTTTTAACAAACTTTATTGATGTTTTAATATTTCCGGCAGGTGCTTAGGAACAGTTATTGGACTTTTACGGATACACCCCAAAATAAAATCGTATGAAAAAGTTATTGTTAGCAGCCATAGGTTCAGGAATATTAGCCTTGAGCTGCGGAACCAAAGAGTCCACAATGTCATCAAAAAATTCTGACTCGGCAGCGACAGGCCAGATGAAAACATCACCACCTTCGACGACCGACACTATGAAAACAAAGATGTCCAATCCTGATACCATCAAGATGAAAATGGATTCAGCGGCTACAGCACCACCGGCTAAATAAATATAATATGTTCAATTTAAAACGGAAAATCTGCAGATGAAAGTTCTGCAGATTTTTTTATGATTTCATAGGAACCGGTTCCACGGAATAACCCAGGCTTTTAAACTGCTCTATAAGTCCGCAGCTATAAGAGAAATGCCCCAAGCCTACTGCTACAAAAACATTCTTTGTCTCTATCAGTCCGGGAAGAATCTGCATCCATCTGCCATTTCTTTGAGTAACAAGAATCTGATCGCTTTTGCTAAGACTTTCGCAGGACTTATTAAAGATATAGCGGTCTTTCAGCTCAAGATATTCATTCTGCATTCCCCGGCATTTCTTTTCGTTCGATGCCATCGTTTTTTCATATCTTTTTAAAGTTCCTTTTATTACGGCTGTTCCGGATTTGTATCTTGATATTTTCGATTCTTCTATATAGTTCTGCTGCATTTCTGAGGTTTCAAGATAGGCCATCTCTTTGCCGTTATCTTCACCCTGCTTTTGAATATAGCTGTCCAGCATGTATTGATCTGAGCCTGCACAGCCGGATTTCCAGATTCTAAGCTGCATCATTTTTACAATTTCATCACGACGCAGCTTTTTGAGGTCTATTCCTGTATTTTTAAAAACAGATTTCAGTCTTGTATATTCTTCCGGCGACAGTTTAGATTCAAGGTCATTGGAATCCTCACGGCTATTGAATTCATCAATAACTCTGTTTCTTTTTGTTTCTGTTTCTGTCATCACCATATCACAGGACAAAAGAGAAGTATTAATGACCGGATATTGATTATAGAATGATTCACCGGCCATATGCATGGTTCCGAAAAAATAAGAAATATGTTTTCCGTTCTTGGAAGTAACTTTCCATAGATAAGTTTCCTGCGCAAAAGTAAATGCTGCCATTGCTGTAAACATTAGAATCAGACCTTTGTTTATACTATTTTTCATAATGTTTATGTTTTTCATTAACTCAAAAATAGTAGTTCATAAAATCAGAAAATTGTAAAAATGTAAACATTGAAGGATTAATTTTCTTCTTTGTTGATTTTTTAAACCGATAGAGATAAGAAAGGTGAAGAGTTCATCTATTACATTAAAATTAATTTTTCAAAAAATCCATCATAAATCGTTATAAAAAAATTATTATTTTTATATATTTGATTACACTAAACATCAAAATAATAGAATATGAAAAAACTATTGGCAGGAACAGTTTTGGGAATTATCTTTTTGGGAAGCTGTGCTCAGAATAAAGAAAAAAGAGAAGAATTCAAAGAAGCCCACGATAAGGATTTTATGAGAAACAGTATGGGGTCTACTGCTGTTGCCCATTCTGAGCCTGCTGTAATTCCTAAAGATTCTACAAAAGTAAAAAACGACAGCTTAAAGGCTAAATAATACAAAAACAAATCCGCGGCAATGCCGCGGATTTGCACTTAAAAAAACTTGACTGAAAAAAACCGGGCAATCAACCCCGATTGTATGATATATAAATTCTAATTGTGTTTAACAATTTGTAAAGATGTATTTTGTTCTTACAGAATTGGTATCTGTTTTTTATTGAAGTCTAAAATTATAGTAAGCTTTTTACAATTTTAATTTTAGGAGTTGGGGTTTCCAAAACGAAAAACCTTCTGGATAAAGCTTTCGCAAAGATATAGCAGTGAATAGCTTACATAAAACAATAGGTTATCTGTTTTCGTGAAAATGAAAAGACAGAATGCAGAAAACAGACTATATTTTAATTGTTTTCACGAAAATGGGTATTATCCGGCTGAGCTTCTGCATCAAGATGTTTAATATAAGCCGAAGGAGAAAAATCCGTAACCGCCTTAAATACCGAAGCAAATTTACTGTGCGAAGAAAACCCGCACTCATCTGCAAGAATACTGATCTTATACTGTCTGTACCGATCATCATTAATCAGCTTATCTACAATATAGTTAATTCTTAAACGATTGACATAAGTTTTAAAGTCAGCATTTTTATGCTGATTGATGACATAAGAAAGATACTTTGTATTGGTATTAAGTTCAGCTGCCAGAAATGACAGTGACATATTTTTGTTATTGTACAATTCTCCTTTTTCAAAATCCTCCAGAAGTTCCAGGAGTTTGGTTTCTGTTTCCTGGGTCATTAAAGGTTCATTTTTTTTCTTATTGCCGCCATTGTCTTTATCATCTACTTCTTCTACTGAAATATTGGAGAATTCTAAACCTCCGGATGATTTCACCTGTAAAGCTTCATCCTGGCTGGCAATCAGCTGTATCTGACTTCTTATAATGTTTCTTAACTTTGACCGTTGTTTTTTCTGTTTAATCCTGAAGAAAATGATAATTCCTACCAGAGAAGTAAGCAGTACAATGATGGCTGTATTTTTGATGACACTGATGTGAGCACTTTTTTTATGAGGTTTCAGTACATTCTCAGTTATCCCGGTGATTTCACGGCTCCTGGCATCCATATCTTCATAAGCTCTTACATATTTTACCGCATACAATGAAGCTTTGAAATTATCTCCTATTCCTTCATAGTAATCATTGATATTGGAATAAACAGCTTTTTTCAACTTAAGACTCCGGGAACTGTCGGCAATTTTTTCAGCTTTTTTAAGGTATACCTCAGCTTCCTTCCAGTTTTTCTGTTTCAGACGAATACCTCCAAGCCCGTTGTAAATTAGCCCCAGAATACAGCAGTCTTCTTTAAGCAGGGATTCCGCCTTATGATAATATGCTTCTGAAAGGTCATAATTCTCAAGCCTGAAATAGACATAGCCAAGCATCTGATGAGAGGCTGCTGCCGGCCGGTCATTATATTCTGGATCATTTTTTTCAAATTCTTTCAGTGAACGTTCAATATAGGGAATAGCGTTGGGAAAATTTCCTAATTCCATTTCATAATAAGCCAGTTCCTGATTCAGTAATCCTGCTGCTTCGCTTCTTTTCCCGGGATCGTTGATCTGTCCGGCTGATTTTAATCCTAACAGGGTATATTTTTTTGATCTTTCATACAGACCTACCAACCGATACTCTTTGGCAAGAAACCCATTGACCCGGGTAATCCATTCTGCATCTTTAATCTGGTTCAGCAGGGAATAGGCATTTTCACCATAGCATAGAGATTTCTTAAATTCTCCGGCAAAATGATGAAGCTCTGCAACAAGTATAAGACTCTTCACCTTTTCCAGAGGTTCGTGTGCAGACATATATAAGGAATCTGCTTTTTTCAGGGCTTTGGGAATATCTTTTGGAATAACATGAACAGAAGTTCTTTCACAGATCTGATCGAAACTGTACTTCTTTTGGGCCAGAACAGGCACAGCAGTTATCAATAAAAACAAAAATTTCAGCAGACTTCTGAACATAAAAGAATAAATTATTATGTAAATTGTATAATAATTCATCATTTTCATGGAGTGTCTTTTTGTTTTTTACAAAGCTACTAATATTTTATTTTTTAATGAAACATTATCTTATTATTTAATTTTTTAACTAAAAATGTAAATTAAATTTATTTTAATAACAATATAAACGAAATTTATGTTAAATTTTCTAAACAAATTATAACAATATTGAAAATAAAATTTTCGTAACTATTTTTAATTTGTATCGACTGATATGTTATCATAATTATTACATTTGTAATCAATAAAAAGTTTTATGAAAAAAATAGCAATACTTTCCTCTTTATTTATAGGAGTTTTATCCTGGGCACAGGGAATTAAATTTGAAGACAGCAATTTTGCTGCAATTCTGGCAAAAGCAAAAAAAGAAAACAAACTGGTATTTATTGATGCTTACGCGTCATGGTGCGGACCATGTAAACTGATGGTAAAAAATATATTCCCGCTTCAGACGGTAGGAGATTATTATAATTCCCATTTTGTGAATGCAAAGATCGACATGGAAAAAGGAGAAGGAGTTGGCCTGGCAAAGAAATACAATGTAAAAGCATTTCCAACATACCTTTTTATTAATGGTGACGGTGAGGAAGTACACAGAACTTTAGGTTATGTGGAAGAAAAAGACTTCATTCAATTTGCGAAAGATGCAGAGGATCCTAATAAAAGACTGACTTCCTTGAAACAGAAGTTTGAAAAAGGAGAAAAGGATCCTGAATTCCTTAAAAACCTTGCCAGCCTTACCATCTACAATGATGCAGAATTGGCAGGCAAAGTATTGGATCGTTATTTCCAGCAGAAAACAACTCTAGATCAGGAGGACGTACAGATGCTTCTATCAGGAACTCAGAGTACAGAAAGCCCTTTGTACAAGATTTTCCAGGCTAAGAAAGCTGATATTACCAAAATTGTCCCTGAAGCTCAATATGACAGATTCGACAAAAGTATTAAGCTGAATACTATCGCTAAAAAAGCATATAATGCTGATACAAAAACATGGAATGACAGCTATTTCATCACAGAAACTCAGAAGTTCATGACTAAAGAGGAAGCTGAAAAAACGCTGAAAAGAGCAAAAGCTTCCAGAGCCTTAAAAGATAAAGATATTCCGGCTTACGAAAAGTTAACCATAGAACTGTATCAGGATATCAGTAAAGCAAGTTCTCAGGAATTAAATTCTATTGCATGGAATTTCTTTGAAAACGTAAACAGTAAACCGTCTTTACAGCAGGCCATCGTATGGGCTCAGGAGTCGGTAAAGAAAAAAGAAGAGTATGCCAATACAGATACATTAGCTAATCTTTATAACAAGATTGGAGACAAAAAGAATGCAAAAATCTGGGCTGAAAAAGCAATCCAGCTTGCAAAAAGCGAAGGACAGGATTCAGGAGACACTGAAAAATTACTGAAAAGTCTTTAATCAATACCATTTAAAAGCCCCGCAGAAATTTTCTGCGGGGCTTTTTTATTTTTAACAGGTCAATTACTTTCCTTCTCCCAGCTTCAAACCAGTTTAAGTCAAACGTTTTATCCCGGACTCTGAGGTTATAATTGTTTTCAAATTTTGGTCGTATTAAAGCTCTATCAGAACAATATGAATCATTATAATGATCAGGTCGCTCCTACGGAGCACTTAAAAAAAATCAAATAACATTATATTTTTTTACAAAAATTTATAAATTGATCATCAATTATAACTCTAAATATAAGTCTGATTTTCTTATCCCGGATTGAGGTTAATTTATATTTCAGCTGCCCTTACTCTTTATTAATATTCAAATAAAACACTTCCCCATGTAAATCCGCTTCCGAACGCTGAAAGAAGTACTAGATCTCCTCTTTTGATTTTTCCTTCTTCAATGGCTTCACTTAAAGCAATAGGAATAGATGCGGCTGTTGTATTTCCGTATTTCTGAATATTGTTGTGGATTTTTTCATCCGGAAGTCCGAATTTCTGCTGTACAAATTGGGCAATTCTAAGATTGGCCTGATGCGGAATGAACATATCCAGATCTTCAATCTTTTTCCCTGCTTTATCCAAGGCTTCCTGCATGGTTTCAGGGAATCTTGTTACCGCATGTTTGAATACGAAGTTTCCGTTCATGATTGGGTATACTTCTTTATTCGTCACATTTTCCGGTTCTTTTCTCATTCTGTCGCTCCATCCGAATTTAGATCCCGGGAACTGGGTACACAATTCATCAGCATATTTTCCTTCAGAATGCATATTTACGGCTAAAATATCTCCTGCATTTTCATCTTCTGTAGCAGAAAGTACAATAGCTCCTGCCCCATCTCCGAAAATCACGGAAACTCCTCTTCCTTCATCAGAAAAATCAAGTCCGAAAGAATGAATTTCTGCTCCTACAACCAATATATTTTTATAAGTACCCGATTTAATGAATGCATTGGCAACGCTCATCGCATATACAAATCCGGAGCATTGATTTCTTACATCCAAAGCACCAATTGTTCCGCATCCAAGCATTTCCTGAAGTAATACCCCACATCCTGGAAAATAATAATCCGGTGAAAGGGTTGCAAAAATAATATAATCGATATCCTGAGCGATTAACCCTGCTTTTTCAATTGCTTTTTCAGAAGCTTTGAAACCTAAATAAGCACTGGTTTCCTGAGAATCATTCCTGTTTTTTCTGTGTCTTCTTTCCTTGATGCCTGTTCTTTCTGTAATCCATTCATCATTGGTAGTCATTAGTTTTGCTAGATCATCATTGGTAACAACATTATCTGGCACATAAAATCCGATCCCTTTTATTGTACTTTTAATCATATAGTTTTTTAATTTTGGCAAAGATAAACTTATTTAACACATAGTATTTCAAAATATTAGTATTTTTATTATATGCCAATTGATACAATATACAGAGACTCCCAATGCGAATGGGTAGATGTAGAGGCTCCCACAGCGGAGGACCTGAAGTTTCTTCACGAGAGATATGAGATCAATAATCTTCTTCTGGAAGACACTATGGATCCTAACCACCTTCCGAAATATGAAGAAGACGGAAATGTAAAATTCTTTCTTCTCCGTGAAAGTACGGAACTGGAACGAAAAAATCTTAACACCATCAGTGATATCAGTACAAAAATCGGGATCTTTCTGCTGGACAACACCATTATTACCATCCACAGGATGAAAACGAAAAGTATTTCGGAGACGAAAAAACAGCTTTCAACCCAACAGACAGAAGCTTCACCTTCCAAAGTTGCATTAATGATTGCGCTTCTGGTAATGAAAAGTTTTGACGATGAATCCGTAAGTCTTCTGGAAACCATGGATAATATTGAAAACGAGATCTTTCTTAAGAACACTAACCATACAAACCAGATCCGGAGGCTTTATAAGCTGAAAAGAAAATCGGGACTTAATTCGCGGGTGCTTGTTATTTCCACGGATGCTGTAGATAAATTCAAATTGTTAAACCTTCAGGATTCTGAGATTGTCGATTTAAAAGATAAGCACAAGGACGTTGTTGCCGATTTTGACCATCTGAATATTCAGATTACCAACCTTATTTCCATGTTCCTGGCTCTTTCTGACCAAAAGGCGAATCAGGTGATGAAAGTACTGGCCATCTATTCGGTTTACTTCTTACCGATCACGTTTATTGCCGGACTGTATGGAATGAACTTCGACAATATGCCGGAACTTCATCATAAATACGGCTATTTTATAACGCTTGGAGTAATGGCTGTGGTGGTGATCTGTACCTTTATTTACGCGAGAAGGAAACAATGGTAGCCAATCTGTAATAGCTCTCCCAAATAAACACCACCAACTCTAAAATATCCACCATGAAAACCGAAGACCTGAATACAATTCTTGAAAACGATATTCTTTCCGCGGAATCCAAAGAGAAACTTATTGCTCTGCATGAAAACATCTCTTCTAAAGAGTTTTCTGATCTGCTGGATGTTTACGGAAACCAGTATGTAGAATTTGTACAGGAAGGCGGCGGTGTGTGGGGAAGCGCACTCGTCGGTTATCTGTACGGACTGGAGATTTTTGGAATCCGTTTTCTGAAAGTGGCAGGAACAAGTGCCGGAGCGATCAATACGATGCTTATCGCAGCCTGTAAAACAAAAGAGGAAGCTAAAAGCGAAGTCATTAAGGACATTTTATTCAGCTGGAATTTTGCTGATTTTATGGATGGAAAAACGTACGTAAAAACGACCATCCATGCTATACTGAATAATAAAAATTTCTTTAAAATCAATATCATTATCGCTATCGTATGCATTATTCTTCTCATCACCATTCCTTTTGCTGTTCCTTCTGAAACGATTCTGAATGCTAAACTCCTGTTTTTAATTCCCTTGATTCCGGCTATTATCCTTTTTTTCTGTATTAAAAAGCTTTATAATAATTTCAGAAAAGCCAACAGCGGGCTTAATCCGGGAACTGTTTTTTCAGACACTATGAAAACGGCACTGGACGGGTTCGGGATTAAAACGGTTGCCCAGCTCAATCAAAAGTTTATTCAGAAAGAACATGATCTCAACCTTAGTTACCGTTACGGAAACAATCAGGAATATTATCAGAAAACCCTTCAGAGTATTGAAGCCATTAAGCATAAAAATATTGAGCATATTGACCTGACACGGTATAAAATTTTCTATGAAAGTGCAGCCAATAATGATTATTATAAAAACAATCCGTTTTACCAGCTCCGGTCGGAATATGTAGTGGTTGCTACAGATATCAATGCCAAAATCAAAGTGGAGCTTCCTACAATGGCTAATCTGTACTGGTCAGAAGAAGAGTTAAAACACATCAGTCCAGCTGAATTTGTACGGGCTTCCATGTCTGTTCCCTTCTTTTTTGAACCATTTCAGAAAAGAATTAATAAAGATGAGGATTCCGTGAAGTATGCCTGGAAGTTCTGGATGAGTACAAAGCCCGAAGACATCTACCCTGTCGGAATTTTTATTGACGGCGGAAGTATTTCTAATTTCCCGATTGATCTTTTTCACGCCAATGATGTTTTTTATCCCAGACTGCCATTATTCGGAGTACAGCTTACCAGCGATTCTGATATTCTTTCAGAGAAAGGAAAAACCAGTGAAGAAATTCTCAAAACTCCTTTTTCGTATGCAGGAAACATCATCAGTACTTTAAAAGGATTTAATGATAAATCTTTCCTTACCAAACACAGCTTTTACCGTCTGTTCAGCATTCAGTCTGTCAACTGTGGAACCAGCAGCTGGCTAAATTTCTTTATGAAGAAGGAAGAAAAAGAAGATCTTTTCAACAGAGGCTTTCAGGCGGCTTTGGATTTTCTTAATCAATTCGATTGGGAAAAATATAAATATGAAAGAATGATGCTTTCAATGAAAGACAAAAAAATACTGAAGGAAGAAGATACACCGACAGTGGGGTAAGGAATTTTGAGTATTTTTAACTATTAAAATCTGTAAAAAGAATTTTCAATAATCGGAATACATGAACTGGATTATCAGAAGCATTAAAAAGGTAAAATTTCATACCAATCTTCAGGAAATTTTAAAGCCTGTCTGGAAAAACATCACCGCCTATAACTGGATTCTTACTGATCTTGATTTCATGCCTGATGGTACCATTCCTATTAACTTTGACCATGATTTTTTTATTTTGAATCACGGACAATTTGAGCGGATTTACAACAGCAATACTCAGATCATCTGGGGAATCATTGCTGCTGTACCTTCTGCTACTGAACCGGATTCAATGTACATTTCTCAATTATCTGCTGAAGATCCTGATGTCTGGAAAAGCAATCATTTTTCAATTCAGGAAAGCGTTTTAGAAATTATAGCTTTTGACAGCAGCTATACCATCGTGAAATTTAAAGATAAAAACCTTTCTGATCGGTTTAAGGACTATTTTCAGGAGCAGGCAATAGATTTGGATTACTTTAATAAAAAATATTCCGGCTAAAAAAATAACATCAACATCACAGTATGCCATTAACTCATTGAAAATGAAATCAATTTTAATTAGAAGTTATATTTATATTTTGTAATTTCACCTATAATTCACAAAAAACCACCCTTCAAAAGTACTGTTTATGAAAAATATATTTACTTTTTTGTGTACTGTATCATGTCTGGCTGTTTACTCACAAGGCTGGATACAAACCTGGAAAATAGCACAGAGTGAAAGAAATGTAGCTGCGAATTTTGGCTTTGATATTTTACTTAAAAACAATGTTCTGTATTCCAATGCCACGGGTAATAATACTGATTCCAACGGGCAGAACTCTATATTTCAAGCAGGCAGTCTATATGTATTTGAGCGCGAAAATAATGCATGGATACAGAAAGCTAAGATTGTTCCCAATGACCGGGCTACGGTTGACGGATTCGGAAAAAAGTTTGCAGTAGACAATAATGATCTTTTTATCAGTGCTCCTTATAAAGACGGAAATCTATTCACTAATCAGGGAGCCGTATATCGTTTCAGTAAAAACAATACCGGAAACTGGATTCAGCTTCAGAAAATTGAACCTCCTGCAGCCATTACTGAAGGAGGTTTCGGATCAAGTCTGGCTGCCGAATCAAGAATTCTGGCTGTTGGATCTGTTCAATCTGATGTTTCCGTTTTTGAGTTTAACAACGCTACGGAGCAATTTGAATTTACACAAAGCCTGCCTTTTTCAAGCAACGGAAATATCAATAATCCTGCAGTTTTTATAAAAGGGAACAGGATATTTACAGGAAAACGAAATGCAGAGGCTAATGGTACTCCTAATGCCGGCCAGGTTAATATTTACAGGAAGAATACAGCAGGAAGCTGGGAAATTATACAGACCATTAATTCTCCTATAGCGGGAGAAACCGAATTTGGTTCTAATGTTTATGCAAAAGATGATTATCTTTTAGTAACCGCCTATGCGGGCTTATTTGTTTCTGTTTACAAGTACAATTCTGCATCGGACAGCTATGAATATAAACAAACCATTAATGATGACAGCACCTCTTTTTTCGGGACTTCGGTTTCTATTGAAAACAATATCCTGGCCATTGGAGCTCCCGCCTCTATGAACGGAACAATTAATGGCGGAAGCGTTTTTATTTATAAGCCTAAGGCAGATAGTGAATGGGCACTCGATCAAAAGATCTACCACTCCAATCCTTCTTCTTTTGATAATTTTGGCCGTGGAGTAAGTATCAGCAACGGACTGATAGCAGTAGGAGCTCCCCATCATGCTCTGGATCCTGCAGGAATCAATTATGTATCCACAACCGGAGCCGTATATGTATTCAAAGACCCCACCCTGTCTGTTCACGAGACTGATCCCGGAATTTCATTTCAAATATATCCCAACCCTTTTTCCCATTCTGTTTCCATCCAACTGGGAAAACTGTATGAACAGCTGACCACAGAAGTATTTGATCTTTCAGGAAAAAAAATATATACTGAAAACTTTTCACGAAAACAGATCATTGATCTGCATTTAGGATTTCTTACTTCAGGAACTTATCTTATTAAAGTTTATTCAAAGGACTACACACTGGTAAGTTCAAAAATCATTAAGAAATAATCTGCAATAACAAAATATATCCAATAGTTAATAAGAGTTTATAGAGTGATATAAAAATGATTTTATGCTATAGTGTATCTAAAAATTCCAGATACATAGGAACACTTTTTTCAACCCATTCTTCTGAAGGATCATTTTCTATTCCGTAGTATACAAAAGGTTCTTTATAATCTGCTTTTATATAATCAAAAGTCAGCTCATAAGGCCGGAAAAGCTCGTTCATGGTATATTTGTATTTTCCTGAAGCACTATATCCTTCCTCATCAATTCCTGCGGAAACAGCCAGCGACATTTTCTTACCTCCAAGTTTATAGCCGCTTTTACTTCCGTAGGCCCAGCCGTATAAGAGTACTTCGTCCAGCCATTTCTTCAGAAGCGGAGGGCTGCTGAACCAGTAAAAAGGAAACTGAAAAACTATTTTATCATAGGCCTCCATTAAATGCTGTTCTCGGACGGCATCAATTTTTTC
The DNA here is from genome assembly GCF_009602705.1 of Chryseobacterium vaccae. NCBI lineage: Bacteria > Pseudomonadati > Bacteroidota > Flavobacteriia > Flavobacteriales > Weeksellaceae > Chryseobacterium > Chryseobacterium vaccae. Next base: position 1,692,984 of record NZ_VSWH01000001.1, read on the forward strand.
ATCGGCATATTCTTCATACAGTGCGTGAACCGTATATTTTTCAGGATATTTTTTTAATTCTTCTATCCATCTTTTATTGATCATTGATTTCTCCATATCCGGATGGATGACAATTACTAATGTTTTCATTTTTTTAATTCGATTTCTGATACAAAATTAATATACATAACTTACATTTCGTACATTAGCAACCAATTGTAGGGTACTATAAAAAATGTAAGTAATGACTAAAATAAAAGAAACCTCCACCAATTTTGCCAATAAAAAGGCACTTGCCGATGAATGCCCTGAAGTATATGCCTCCAACCTGATCGGCGGCCAATGGTCTCTGGCAATCTGCTGTTACCTCATCAACGGAAAACTCAGATTCGGGGAACTGAAGAAATGTCTTCCCAATATCACGGAACGAATGCTCACGCTTCAGCTCCGCAGACTGGAAGAAGAGAAGATCATTACCCGAACGGTTTATGCTGAAGTCCCTCCCCGCGTGGAATATGAACTTACAGAGATCGGTTATCAACTTAAAAACATTATTCTTGAACTTGAAAAATGGGGAAAGCAACACAAACGGATTGTTCAAAAAATATAAAAAAAGGAAAGCAGGAAGAGGAAGAGTGGAAGTTATTCGTGTCCGGGACCTTCCAAAAATCTTTTAAACACCAAATAATCCTTTTACTTCAGGTTTATACTTTTAGTACTACAGGGGATTTATTGTGACATAAAAATGAAAAACAGGGAAAACAATAAATTATTTTAATATTTTATTATATTTTATATAATTATTTTATTTTTCAATATTATAAATGGTTTTTTTTATAAATTTAATAATTATTACCCATAAAATATGATATTATGAAAAAACTGTTTTTTTTTATCTGTACGACAGCTGCTTTATGCTGCGGAATTTATACGAATGCCCAAAAGATCTCTGACGGCGAAACAGTAGACGTAAACGGTATGAAGGTTACTTTCTCTATTCTCAACAAAGAAAGCACACAGGCAGGCGGAAAGCCCTATGACCGTTATAAGGTTTCTGCATCTGTAAAGAACTCAACAGATAAATCTTACAATATCAGGCTCTCTTCTTATCCCCAGATCGTAAACGATACCGGCATCGTAGAAATAAACTGCATTAATGCTACGGGAGCAAAACTGACCTCTAAAAAGATCCAGCTGAGAATGAAAACCCAGCTCATTAATGTAACTTATTCTGCTTATGATAAATCCGGTAAATATATAACCAGTACCATTCCGGTAACAGGAAGTTATTATTTCGATTCTGGAGATACCATCAATGATGATGCTATTTTTATTGTTCCTCAGGGTGAAAAACCTGATGTTTCAGTACGAAGCTTACGATAGAATACCTTCTTTTTATAAACTGCAGTTTCGGTTTCAGGGAGCGGCGGCTCCGCCGCCGCTCCCTGAAACCGAAACTTTTACCTCATCATTTTAGCCTTCCTCCGTACTTTTCCACAAGGGTTTATGTTCCAAAACTTTAGCATGTATAGGACATGTTTCATGATGTGCTCCTTTCAGATATCCGGTACTCATCAGAAATTCATTCACAATTTCACCTCCTGTGAACTTGAAAGTCTTCTTAAAGAGTTTCATCCATTCCTGAAGGTTTTTGGGGTGATGATGATCCAGCCATTTTTCAAATGAGCCGAATTCATTCTGCAGTTCCAGAATGGTTTTGGCGTTTTCAATTGCGGCGTTCACTTTCAGTCTGTTTCTGATAATCCCCGGATCATTCAGAAGTCTTTCTCGGTCTTCTTCCGTATAAGACGCGATTTCCCGGATATTAAAATTGCTGTAGGCTTTTCTGAAGCTTTCTTCTTTTTTCAGTACTGTTTCCCAGCTTAATCCTGCCTGATTGATTTCCAGGATCAGCCTTCCAAATAATTCATTGTCATCGTGAATCGGGAACCCGTAATAATTGTCGTGGTAGTTCTTATGCAGTTCTTTTCTGCTTTCGGGCTGCATTCCGGATATAGCTAAGCAATAACTCATTGAAATATATTTTCTGTTTTTGTTAAGAATTTTTCCAGGGCTTCTTTCATATCAATTCCTGTACGGTCTGCCAGAACGATCAGCCACCAGATATTTTCTGCTAATTTATGTTCAAGTTCTTCTGCTGAATCTTTTTTCAGCCATCTTTTCTGATGAGACATGATATCTCTTCCGATGAGCCCTGCATCTGTAAGATAGGCTAAGGTATCTTCTTCCAGGGTCCATTTTGTTCTCAGGCTTTTTATTTCAAGTTTATGATACTCTTCTCTGATGTGTAAAGAGCGTTTTATGATCTCGTCAAAATTATTGGTGCTCATGATCTTTATAATAATCGTTAATCTCTATTTAAAACTTTTCAGAGTATAAAGATAAGACACCACATTGACAACTGTTAGTCAGTAGGGGTTTTAATTTTTATCATTTAATCAGAATTCAGATCATACTATGACCATTTCTTTTGGAATATTCATTAGTTTTGAGATCCTAAAATCAGGATCATGAAACTATTGAAAGCCCTCATTTTTTCTCTGTTTTCCATTTTCTTCTCTGCACAGAATATCTATTCCAAAGCGTATGGGAATCAGAAAAATCCTGCGATTATTTTTATTCACGGAGGCCCAAGCGGAAACGCAACCTTATTTGAAGGAACAACCGCCCAGAGTCTGGCTGACAAAGGATTTTATGTAATTGTTTATGACAGGCGCGGAGAAGGACGTTCTAAAGACAGCACCGCAACAATGACTTTCAGGGAAAGCTTTAAAGACCTGAACCGGATCTACCGGACGTATCACCTCAAAAAAACTTCAATCCTGGCTCACAGCTTTGGAGGAATCATCGGAACCTTATTTACCAGACATTATCCTGAAAAAGTTAGTTCTTTAGTTCTTGCGGGTGCGTTATTTACTCAGCAGGAAACGTACAATCATATTTTAAAACAAGGAAAAGAAACGTTTAAAAATGATCCGTCACAACTGAAAAAAATTGCAGATATTGAGAGTATGAGCAAAAATTCTGCTGATTACCGTAAAAGATGTTACGAACTGGCCAGTGAAATGCACTTCTTTACCATGCCCTCTCCTACTGCTGAAAGTCAGAATCTGAGAAAAGCCTATGAAAATGGTGAATTTTACGCAGCAAATATCAGAAACAACGAGTCACCCGTAAAGTTTTACAAAAATGAACCGTTGAACAATCTGGATAATACCTCAGCTTTAAATGCTATTAAAAAAAAAGGAATTCCAATTTATGCGGTATATGGTAAAAATGACGGAATATTCTCAGAAAAACAGCTTAATGACATCAAAAACCTTGCAGGAAATGATCACTTTACAGCCATAGATAATTGTTCTCATTACCTGTTTGTAGATCAGCAGAATGAATTTCTGAAATTGATCAGTCAATATTTAAAATAAAGTGTAGTTTTGTAGTATGCCGGCAGCCAGAATTCATATGAAAACCTATAAAGCATTCCTTACTATGCTTATTCTGGTGTTTTCATTATCCCCGTGTTCTGTGAAACGGGATGTGCTCAGTATTTTGGATATCCAGTATATCAGTGGCTTAAACAAAGTAAAAATAACTTTCGGATCAGTACTTTCCTGTGACGGAACGACAGAAAATTCAACATCAAAATCTTCTGTTTCTAAAACCAACCGTAAGCATCAAAACAGAGAATTTTCTCTTCCATCAGACAGATTATCATTCTTTATTGACGATGCGGACCGTTTCAGCTCTTATTCAGGAAAGGTTTCAGGAAACAGTCCTCCCAAATATATTTTATTTAAAAGACTGAAGTTACATCTGGGGTAGATCATTTTTTTGACCCTATTTTACTATCAATCTTTCAATACATAAAATATAATGAAACATACAGCAGACAGCCGGTCTTTCGATCTGGCAGGTCTATATACCTTGTCCCTCCGTCTTGTGATCGGATGGACTTACTTCTCAGCATTCTGGAGAAGACTTATCCTGGAAAACAAATTAAATCCTGATGAAAACGGATACATCGGTGAAAAATTCAATCATTTCCTGCCTAATGCTTTAGGAATTAAACCTCTCATAGAATATCTCGTGACCCATCCGGATGCCTTGCAGAGATCGATGATGATCTTTACCATCGTTGAGGCTGTTGTGGGATTATTTATTATTCTGGGACTTTTTACGAGACTGATGAGTATTGGAATTTTCAGCCTGGCTCTGGGAATCCTTCTCGGCTCCGGCTGGATTGGGACTACCTGCCTTGACGAATGGCAGATTGGAGTCTTAGGAATTGCAGGCGGATTTGTCCTCTTTCTTTCTGGAAGCAGCTCTTATTCTCTGGATCATTACTTCATAAAGAAAAACAGGAAGTTTACCCATAAAAAATGGTTCTTATGGCTGGGTTCCGGCAGTCTTCCTCTATCAAAGCCTAAAACACTTGTATTGGCAGGCTCGGCACTCATCTTTGGATTAACGTTGTATACCAACCAGTATTTCCATGGTGGAGTCTGGGGAAAGCTTCACAATAAATCGGTAAAGCCTAAGGTTGAGATTTCCAATGTATCTTTTCATCACCAGCATCTGCAATTTGAAATATACCGAACAGAAGGAGTTGATGTGTACGGATCTTTCCTTATCGGGATTCAGATTCTGGATAAAAACGGAGAAATATTAAAAGAATTGAAGCAGGCTGATCTTTCAAAGTTTCCGAAAGAAAATATCAAAAATCATTATGTAGCCAAAGTAAAACCGGGAAAACATAGTATGATTATTCCTCTCGGTGCTAAGGCAGATATTCTAATTAAAGCTGATGACCTAAGAAAAGAAGAAATTCATAACGTAAAACTGATTGACATCAGTGGAGCCGAGTGGACAGCAGAAATCCAATGATGTAAACACAAAAAAACCTCCGGCAGTTCCGGAGGTTTTATATATTTTAATTAGTGCATCGCTTCACTCAGATCTATTTTCTCTTTGCTTTTTCTTTCTTTAATGAAAAGAATAAACGGAATACAGACCAGGAATATCACTCCCAGATAGAGGAAGACATCCATATAGGAAAGCACCGTTGCCTGCTTTGTTACGGAAAGATCCAGCATTTTATAAGCGGCATTCATTGCAGCATCTGGTGTCATCCCTTTTGCAATGAAATTAGCTTTTAATGCGGCCAGCCTTTGCTGAACTTCAAAACTATTCTCATCTAAATGGGAAATCAAATTATTCCTGTATTTCTGGCCTGCATTGGCAATGAAAGTGGTAATGGCTGCAATTCCGAAAGATCCTCCCAACTGCCTCATCATTCCAGTAAAGGCTGCCCCTTGTCCAATCTCCTGACCTTTCAGTGTACTCAGTGACAATGAAGTGATCGGGATGAACAAAAGTCCCAAACCTGCGCCCCTTACAATCAGCATCCAGAAGAATGCATCCTTGCTGGTATCCGGTGTCAGGATTTTATACCCCCAGAAACTGTAAACAAAGAAAATAAACAATCCGAGGGATACCAGAATCTGTTGTTTAGCTCCTTTCGTCAACAATTTTCCGATGATCGGCATCATGAAAGCGGTTGTCAATGCTGCCGGAATCATCAATGCACCCGACTGAAGCGCCGTCCATCCCAAAATACTCTGGGTATACAACGGAACAATAAAGGTAGAACCATATAATCCGAATCCTAAAACAAATGACATAACCGTTCCAATCCTCAGGTTCCCATTTTTCAGTACCCTGAGTTCCACAATCGGATATTTAAAGGTAAGCTCCCTCCAGAGGAAAAGAATGAATCCTAGAATAGCTGCTACCGTAAAAGCTACAATCATTCCGCTTTCAAACCAGTCTTCTTCATGACCTCTTTCCAGAATGAACTGTAATGAACCTACTGTTACGGCCAATAAAGCAATCCCGATCCAGTCGACATCCGAAACTTTACGTTTTTCTGCATATTTCGGACTTCTTACGAACTGAAGTGTCATTAAGGTTGCCGCAATCCCAATTGGAATATTAATATAAAAGATATACGGCCAGCTATAATTATCTACGATATATCCACCTAGTGGCGGTCCTAAAGTTGGCCCGATAATTACCCCTAATCCATAGATGGCCTGGGCCATACTTCTTTTCTCGACCGGATAAGATTCTGTAATAATCGTCTGTGAAGTTACCAGAAGAGCTCCCCCTCCGATTCCCTGCATCAGTCTGAAAAATACAAGTTCCCATATATTGGTAGCATTTCCGCATAAAAATGAAAATACCGTAAATATAATGATGGAAGCTGCAAAGTAGTTTCTACGTCCGAACTGCTGTGAAAGCCAGCTCGTCATCGGTACGATAATTACGTTACCTATTGCGTAAGCTGTAATTACCCAGCCTACTTCAGAAAGTGTGGCTCCAAGATTCCCCTTCATCTCATTCAATGCAACATTGACGATTGTGGAGTCCACAATTTCAAGCAAAGCACAGAGGATTGCCGTAATCGTAATGATCACTCTCCGTGCTCCATATTCTACTAATGATTCTTGCATAAGTTTTTTTACAATGTAAAAAAGTCAATGGTGAATTTTACTGCGCAAGTGAATGGTAAATTTTAATACAAGCTGTAAAAAAACACTATTGACAGTAAAACTAATGGACCTGTTTACAATTTTAAGTATTATTTAAGCGAAACCTCTGCCTTCACATTCATTCCCGTTCTTAATCGTTTTGCAATGGATTTGTCAAGATTTACAAAATCAATTTTTACAGGAAGACGCTGCACTACTTTCACGAAGTTACCACTCGCGTTGTCCGGAGGAAGAATGGAGAATGTTGCTCCCGTTGCAGGCGAAAATGAGCTTACCACACCTTCAAATTCTTTATCCGGGAAAGCATCAATTTCAATTTTCACTTTCTGTCCTTCTACCATTTTATCAACCTGGGTTTCTTTGAAATTGGCTACCACCCATTTCTGATCATTTTTAACCAAAGCAAAAAGCTGGGCTCCTGTCTGAAGATACTGCCCTGCCTGGGTAGGAACTTTCCCTACATATCCGTCTTCCGGAGCCAGGATTACAGTATATGACAAATTGAGCTTAGCATTTTCCACATCTACTTCTCTCTGTTTTGCTACAGAGCTGGCAACACCAATCTGCTGTGAGCTTGCTGCAGTCTGGGAAGAGGCAATCGTCGTCTGCTGAGCGATCTGATTTCTTTGATCCACCAAAACCTGAAGCTGCTTATCCGCAGATTGTTTTGCCGCTAAAGCCTGCTCATACTGCTGCTCCGTGATAGAATGATCTTTCACCAGATTCGCATATCTTTTTAAGTCCTGTGAAGTTTTCCAAACATTTACTTTCGCTGCTTCAATCTGTGCGTTTGCTGTTGCTACAGCGGCCTGTGAACTGTTGATATTTTTAGAGGTAGCAGTAGTTGTTGCTTCTGCATTGGAGATATTACTTTTTGCTGTAGATAAAGCTGCCTGAGCCTGTTCCAAAGCCATTTTCTGATCTCTGTTATCCAGAATGACCAGAGTATCTCCTTTTTTAACGAACTGATTGTCTTTTACCTTTACCTCAGCAACATATCCTGAGATTTTAGAAATTACCGGGGCCATATTGGACGTGATCTGAGCATCATCCGTTTCTTCATGGTACTGTCCGTAAGTATAAGCTCTGTAACCATAGATCCCTCCACCGATTACTACAGCTGCTAAGATGATAGGAAAGACTAAACTTTTTTTCTTTTTAGGTTCAGCTGCCTGTGTATTATTATTTTCCATTTTGGTTTCGATCTGATTATTTAATTGTTAAAGTTCCTGTTGTCTGTAATAGTTTTCTGTAAGCTAGGGCAGCATCTGCCTTAGCATTGATAACGCCCACATTGGCGGCAATCTGAGCGGCATCTGCGTCTAGAAGTTCCGTCATGGTCGCAAGCCCGTTATCATATTTATTCTTAGTGATTCTGTAGTTTTCATTAGCCTGCTCAGCAGATTTTTCAAAAACGGTGATTCTCTTTTTAGAAAAATCGGTATTCTGATATTCTCTGTTAACGTCAAGTTTAATGTTGTCATTCAGTAATTCATCGGTGGCTGCCAATTGCATTTCTCTTGCTTTTGACTGTTTCAGGGATGAATTTTCTTTCCAGATATTGGATAAATTGTATGAAACTCCGACTCCTACATTCACTGCATTATATACAGTAAGAAACTTAGGAATATCCGCTGCCACATAACCTCCTGTGAAAGCAATTGACGGAAGATTTTCAGCTTTTGCGGCTTTCGTTCCCAATTCGGCTGCTTTTCTCTGCTGTGTCAAAGCCTGAAGATCCTTACGGTTTTCTCTCGCCTCATTTACATAGAAGCTGACAGGTTTTACTTCATTCCCTTCTTCAATATAGTTCTGGTCCACTTCAATTTCTGTTGTTTCAGGAAGTCCTAATAACAGATCCATATTGATATTGGCAATATTATAGTTGTTCTTTGCTTCCAGTAACTGAAGTTCAATGTTGGAGGTCTGCAGGTTCGCTTTCAAACGGTCATTTCTTGCAATAATTCCATTATTTTCCATTTTAAGGAAAGTTTCATCTCTTTTTTGAGAAGCGGTAAGATTTTCCTCTAAAACTTTGATAGACTGGTTGGCTTTAAACAAATTGTTATAGGCCTGAGCAACATTGTAAGCAATGGCAATTTTATCGTTCTCTGTACTTAATTTCGAGGCTTCCACCAGATATTTCGCAGACTGGATCCCATATTTAATTCTTCCTCCGCTGTAGATCGGAACGCTAAGATTAGCCGATGCATAAGCAACCTGATGCACTTCCGGTCCTCCTGAACCTCCTGAACCTGTTGAAATCTTCAGGTCAACCGTTGGTTTTGTAGGAAGATACATATAGCTGCCTGAAACTTTCAATTCAGGAAGCTGTCTGTTTTTTGCTTCCAAAAGATCTGCCGTTGCTTCTTCAATTTTAGCGGCATCAATCTTTAAGCTCTTGCTGTTCTGGATTCCCAGCTGTACGGCCTCATCAAGGCTGAGCTGTTTCTTCTCCTGAGCATGAATGGCGGTAAGTCCCATTAACAGGGAGAGTGCCATAACCGAGTTATTTATTCTCTTCATAACCTAAAAGGTCTTTTAGTAAATATTTAATGTGTTTATTAAGTTCTGTGTAGTATTTTTCTTCGAAAATCTCGTCTTCTTCCGTATCATTCAAGAATTCTTTATACATTTCTTTAGCATTGGATGCATAGAATAAAGTTCCGCTTATGGTAGAATGAAGCAGATAAATAGGAGGGTTTTTCGTAAAGATGCCCTTCTTCAGCCCACTTTCAAGAACCTGAGAATACATGGAAAGAAATCCCATTTTTGTCTGCTTCAGAAATTCTATAATCTGTGGGTTTTTGGTATGAAGCTGCTCCCGTTGCATAATCCTGTAAAAGCATTTGTGGTGTCTTACCCTTCCTGAAAACTGGTCTACAATTCTTTCGATCTTCTGCCATTCATTGATATCTGTTCTTTCCAACAGGTCTTTTGAGAAGAACTGACCTTCATTCATTCTGTATTCAACAAGTTTTTCGTATAATTTTTCTTTTGATCCGAAATAGTAAGAGATCATAGAGATGTTCACATTGGCTGCCTTTGAGATTTCCCGGGTTGAAGTTCCATCGAAACCTTTTTCTGCAAAGAGCTTTTCTGCGGCGAATAATATATTTTCTTCTTTTGAAATCATATCACTTCCATTTTTTCAAGGCGCAAATGTACACAAGATTTTTATAAAATCAAACGATTGATTGATTTTTTAATGTAGATTTAATTTATATTTACAAAAAACTAAATGTATGGGCCTATTTGATTTCCTTTTTAAGAGGAAGAAAAAAAATCAGACCAATGAAGTAACTATTAAAAATGACTCTCCGGAGGAAGTGATCACTGCATTACCGGAAGAAGAAGCAGTCAACTTAATTGAAGAGACAAATATCAGACCGGAAGAGACAGCTCCTCCATTTCATGAAGAGGGAAATCGCTTTGATCTTGAAATTAAAGAAGCATTCAAAAGATTTCATTCTGATCCCGGTATTGATATCAACATTCAAATTGAAGATGACAAAGGTAATTCCCTTACTGCTTATCAGGCTTACGGAGACCTATTCCAGGAATGGATGAGTATCCAGTCAAAATGGGACCGCATGTCATTATTCTATCGCTTTTGGGATCAGTCTCAATTTGAAAAACTTGAGTCGTGGCAGGTCATTGAAAGATTTGTAAAAGACCGCTATCCTAAAAAAGCACTCTCCTACTTTGAGCAAAACATGTCTGATAAAAGAGATTTTACCAAAGAAGAACTGGTTTCGCTTTCAAAACTTCACCGGGTATTGCTGGATAATCCTACGGCAAAGGAATATATTGAAACAGCCTATCGGAATCACCCTGAAGACAGCTCTGTAAAAGTGGAATATGCAACTGTGCTCCACATCATAGGAAATCATTTCGAAAAAGAGCTTTCTCATCAGCTTTTTCATGAAGTAATGGACAAAAAAATACAACAAAATGATACGGAATCTGTTTTCGATTGTTTCAGATTCTCTGAAGGCTACACTGACTCTTCTATTTTTGCCATGCTTTACCTGATGAATACAGAAGCTGACAATGATGCCTGGGACTATGTCGCGGAAGAATATTATTACTGCCCTGTTTTCAGATATGAACATGCTGTACAGTTGTCACAAACTGAAAATCCCTTGAGAGCCCTGGCAAAGCTTACTTCTTTAAGCCAGGAATTTCCATGGTTCAGGATAGCTTTGGAAAGTACTATCGGTAATATAAAATCTATGCGGAAACAGCTTAACGATCCCGGTTTTATGGAAAAAGAACTTCAGGAATTCCAGAACTCATTAAAAAATTTATAGATAAGCAAAACTCCGGAAAATTTCCGGAGTTTTTATTTTATGCACTTTTATGGATATATCTTGATAGTTTTATTCCAAGATCTGTCCAGACAATCTTAGGATTTCCGTTTCTGGTAAGATGGAGATCTGCTGTATTGATTTCTTCCAGAATGCTTTCGATATTGGCCCCACTGATGAATTTTGAAAATCCTGCCCAGTTGAATCCATCGGCATTGATCTTTTTATACACCAGACTTTCCGACTGATAATTCTGAAGCAAAGCCAATCTGAAAATCTCGGAACAGTAATTCAAAAAATTCTTTTGCTTTTCTCTGTTCCAGCCTGCAATTTCTCTTGCCCAGAAGATAATACTCTTAAGAAACTGAGGTTTCTTTTTCACCATAAATGCATCACGCACCCACTGTACAAACAGTTTTTCGAATTCATCCGACTTGTGTCCGGAATTCAGAAGCTTTACAGCATCATTAAGATTTCCCTGTGCTTCATGAACAATTTCCCGTACTTTATCATCAGCCAATGTAAAGTTCTTTTTAAGAAAAACTTCAAGATCTTCATCGTCAATCCTCGGAATCTCTACTACCTGGGTTCTTGAAAGAATGGTAGGAAGAATATCGTTAGTGCTTTCTGCTGTAAGAAGGATAATGGTTTTCGCCGGAGGTTCTTCCAGAAATTTTAAAAATTTATTTGATGCTGCTATGTTCATTTTATCAGCTCTCCATACAACCAGGATTTTGGTTCCGCCTTCAAAACTCTTTAAGGCAAACTTTTGGTTCTGGTCATCTATCTCATCTGCAGAAATAAAAAGCTGCTTGTTTTCAGACTCCAGAAAAGCAGTCCAGTCATCATAGCTGGAATAAGGAGAAGCCATAATCATTTCCCTGAACTCTTCGAATTTATTTTTACTCAAGGAATTTTTATTATCCGTAAAAACCGGAAAACTGAAATGCAGATCAAGGTGATTCAAGTGCTCCACTTTTGATGCGGCATGTTCATTTTCTCTGCTCAGGATCTCTTTGGCATAGGCTAATACCATAGGAAATGTTCCATATCCCTCTTTTCCTACAAAAAGCTGGGCATGGCTCACTCTGTTTTCGGCAATGCTTTCTTTAAGAAGCTGTTTCAGGTTCTGCTGCCCGGCAATGTTCTCCCAATTCATGTCCCAAAGATAAAAAATCTGGAGGAGAATATAGAATTAAAATGTGAATGTGAATTTTGCCAAGCGGTAAAAATCTACTATGAAACTGATAGACTATTTACCTTCACCATCAATTATTCAATATTCATCAACTTTCCGGCTTCCCTGATGCCCTTAACAAACTTTAACCACATATAATTTTTACAATTCATTAATATTTAAGATATTTGCGCATTGTTTTAAAAATAAAGAATGAAAAAAATCTTTGTAGTATCATTCATATCAGCTGGATACTTCCTGAATGCACAGAGCATAAGCAACTCACCTTATGCCACTTACGGGATCGGAGATGTTAAATATGATAATACGATTGAAACTGCCTCTATGGGCGGTATATCTACTGCTTATATCAGTGATTTCACCAGCAGTTTCAACTTTGCAAACCCTGCAAACAACTCTAATTTCGAGCTTACAAGCATCAGACTGGAAGCAACCAACGAAAACAATTATTTCAAAACCAACTATAACGATACGAAGTCTACCAAACATTCTACGTATCTTTCTAACATTGCACTGGCTTTTCCTTTGTCTTCAAAGGTAAAAATGGGAATTTCTTATCAGCCATACAGTTCCAAAAGTTATGAAATTTTAAATACCGAGACTTTAACTTTAGAAGACGGGACAAAAGTAATATATGGAAACCGTTTTAAAGGAAGTGGAACATTAAATACAGCTCAGGCAGCAGTATCTTATAAGATCAACCAGCAGTTTGCAGTAGGTTTAAGAGCGAATCTTTATTTTGGTAACCTTTATGACCTTAATGAATTTACATCATCCAATGCCGATCTGATTAACGGTTATGAGACCAAAAACAGTATCAAAAACTTCAACTTTACCTTAGGTGGAAGCTACCAAACCCTGAATACCCGTACCGATAAAAAGTTCACCATCGGAGCCACAGCTACTTTTGGGAACACCCGTAGTACAACTACTGATTATACTAACAGTACTTACCGATATACTGATTTAGCCCAGACAACAAAAGATAATGTAAGTATTATTGAACAGAAAAGCACCAGTTCTAAAAACCTTCTTCCATTGCAGGCTTCAATTGGGGTAGGTTACGGAAGTGAAAACCACTGGTTCTTCTCCGGTCAGATTGATTATAAAAAAGGAGAAGATATTTCTTACTTCGGAAAAACATTTGATTTCCAGGATACCTACAGGATTTCTGCAGGAGGATGGTACCTTCCGAACTATAACAATTTCAGAAATTATTTCTCCAGAGTGATCTACCGATATGGAGCGTTCTATGAAAGAGGCAATCTGAAATTAGATGGCAACAGCATTAATAAATTCGGGATTTCCGGAGGGGTTGTACTTCCATTCAAAACAAGTAGTATTACAAGAATGAGCGGTCTTGAACTGGGTCTTGAACTGGGTAAAAGAGGAACGCTTAAAAATAACCTGATCAACCAGAATTACATCAATCTGAGAGTCGGTTTCAATTTTGCTGATAAATGGTTCAGAAAGAATCTGTATAACTAAAATGAATTTTTCATACAAAATATCATATAAAAATATAGCATGCCTTTTTAGTTGTGCTATATTTTTTATATTGACGTCCTGTGAAGAAGATCTTACAAAGCTTAACGGAAAAGACAGCAAAAATTTCCCTTCACAGATTATCAAGAAGGCTAATATTATACAGCGGGATTCGGGTTTTATTGTATTAAAAGCTAAAGCACCGATCATTGAAAAATACGAGCTTATCGACAGCCCGTATACTGTAGCGAGGAAAGGAATTGAGATAGAATTCTTCGATAAAAAGAAACCCAAAATTCCGGGGAAAATCACTGCAAAATTTGCCCGCATTTTTGAATACAAAAAATTCTATGAAGCTAAAGGCAATGTAAAAATCACTACCAACGAAGGCCAAAAGTTTGCCATGCAGAGTATTTTCTGGGATCAGAAAAAAAACAGAATTTACACCAAAGATACCGTGTATGTAACGATGGAAGACGGTTCTACCCTGGTAGGCGCCAATGGAATGACCGCCAAAGACGATTTCTCCGAATACACGTTCTACAATAATTCAGGGAATTTCAGCTCCAAAAGACTATCTGAAGATAAAAAAACACCACAGTAATGAAGGTACAGGCTATCGGGTTAATGTCGGGAACCAGTCTGGATGGTCTGGATATCTGTTTTGCTTCTTTTGAAAAGAAAGACAGCAGCTGGGCCTTCCATATTCTAAACGCTAAAACGTTTCCTTACTCTTCAGAATGGGAAGAAAAACTCAGAAATTCAGTTCATCTATCTTCCGAAGATCTTCTTGAACTGCATTCGGAATACGGTTTTTATATTGGCAGACTGGTTAAAGAGTTCATAGAAAAAAATCAACTTGACAACATCAGCCTGATCGCATCACATGGACACACTGTTTTCCACCAGCCTCAAAAGAAATTTACCCTTCAGATCGGAGACGGCAGAGCCATTAAAATAGAAACAGAACTTCCTGTTATTTATGATTTCAGAAGTCAGGATGTACTTATGGAAGGAAATGGTGCTCCTTTAGTTCCGATCGGAGATCATCTGCTGTTTTCAGAATACGATGCCTGCCTTAATTTAGGGGGATTTTCCAATATTTCTCTTCAGAAAAACGGCAAAAGGATTGCGTTTGACATTGCACCGGTTAACATCGTTTTAAACCGACTGGCACAAAAATCAGGCAAACATTTTGACGAAAACGGAGATCTTGCCAGAAAAGGGGTAATCAGCGAAACACTGTTAAGCCAGCTCAATACTTTAGATTTCTATCAGCAACCCCACCCAAAATCTTTGGGAATAGAATGGTGTTATGAGTATATATTTCCTGCTTTGGAATCCATTGATGTTTCAGATGCATTGGCTACATTTACCGAGCATGCTGCCTTACAAATTGCCGCAGTCATCAACGAAAGCACTATAAAAAATATTCTCGTTACCGGAGGAGGTGCCTACAATACGTTTTTAATTGAAAAAATAAAGGCAAAAACAAAATCTGAGATTATTATCCCTGAAAAAGAAATCATTGAATATAAAGAGGCTCTTATCTTTGCTTTCATGGGTGTTTTAAGGATGAATAACGAAGTCAATGTTTTATCTTCTGCAACCGGAAGTACTGCTGATCACAGTTCAGGAATAACAGCATAAAAAAAACCTCCAGCATTGAAGGTTTTTAGTTTTTATTTATAAGCCTCGATCTTATCGGTAAGCGTATTGATAAAGTTCTGTAATGGTTTTTCCACCATCATTTTAATAAAAGGATTGAACTTTCCTTCAAAAAGCATCTGAACCTCAGTCTGGTTTTCACTAATAGGATTCAAAGTTGCTGTTAAAGAAAAGTCTAAGCTTGAACTTGCCGACTTCAAAACTGCTTTCTGGTCAGTCACTTCATCTATTTTCAAAGCGATTTCAGGCATTCCCTGAAGACCGAATTTAAATCCGTTGTCTCTTGTTTCAAACTTCTGAAGACCGTCCGGCATAAAATCTTTATAGTTCTCAGGTGTTTTTAATAATTCTGACAACTCCTTTGATGATTTATTGACAATAATTTTTCGTCCTTCTAAATTCATTTTTTATTTTTGTATTTAAATTCTTAATTCTTACAAATGTATAAAGTTTTTGTGAACGAAAAAAAATTATTAGTGTCTAAGCATCCTGAGAATCTTGAAAAAGAGCTCAAGTATGAAAGTTTCACAACTTTAGAGATCGCATTGGATCTTTTGGAGAACACTTCAGTGCATGAACTTAATGTATTCGGTGAGAATATAGAAGAGATCTGGAAAGAGTTTCAAGGGCTTTTCAAAATTATAGAAGCAGCCGGCGGCCTTGTCAACAATCCGCAGGGAGATATTCTTTTCATCAAAAGATTAGGGAAATGGGATCTTCCGAAAGGTAAAATGGAAAAAGGGGAATCCCGCGAAGAATCTGCTGTAAGAGAAATTGAAGAAGAAACCGGGCTCAGAGAGGTGGAACTGATTAGATTCCTCAACACCACTTATCATATTTATATTGAAAGAAATGGTGAAAAAATCCTGAAATGTACCCATTGGTTTGAAATGTTTTTCAATGGAGAAGATACATCAAAACCTCAGATAGAAGAAGGAATTACAGAAGTAGCCTGGAAAAATACGTCACAAATTGAAAACGAAGTTTTTCCAAGCACTTTTAAAAATATTAAGCTGATCGTTAAAGAATTCTGGGATTCTCAACATCAATAACCTGAATTGGAAAGGAAGTTAATTAAAAGGCTGGAAGCTGGAAGAACGAAGTTGGAAGCTACTTTCAGTGATAGCTACTTAAGTCCGTTATTGAATCAAATTACTCTCAAGAAAGATCCACATTTATGAGTGATTCCCTTCAAAACTTCCCTTTTCCAGCTCCCGGCTTCAAACCATTCTTATCCTGAATTGGTATTAAATAAATTCTATAGATTTTTCCAGCGCAATTCCTCTGGATCCTTTTAACAGGATATTTTCAGAGTGTATTTTGTACTCTTTAAGGTATTCTATTAATTCGGCAGTATTTTCGAAAGATACTCCTGAAAAATTAGTGGCCTTAAAGTTTTTTCCAACCGTAATAATTTCATCAAACCCTAACGTATGAGCGAGTTCCAGGATATTCTGGTGTTCTTTTATACTTTCATCGCCCAGTTCAAGCATATCTCCTATAATAATTGTTTTACGGCCTTCAAAAGAGATAAAGTTATTCAGGGAAGCGGTCATTGAGCTGGGATTGGCATTGTAAGTATCCAGGACCAAAGTTTTCCCCTCTTTTTTTACAACCTGAGAACGCATATTTGTTGGGGTATAACTTTCAACAGCATGCTTTATATTTTCAAAACTGATTCCGAAATGCAATCCGAGACTTGCAGCCGCGCAAAGATTGGTAAAATTATATTCCCCGGTAAGCTTTGACACCGCTTTCATGCCTTGGTAGCCTAGTCCAACAAAATGTTCTTCTGAGATTAGATCAAACTTATACTCTGAATTTTCACTGCCAAAAGTGATTTTAGACGGATAGTTCTCTGTTTTCTCTTTCTGAATCGGGTCGTTTTCATTAACAACAATAGTCTGATCGTTGTTTTTCAGATAATCATAGAGTTCAGATTTCCCTTTAATTACGCCTTCAAATCCTCCGAATCCTTCTAAATGAGCTTTCCCGAAGTTGGTAATATATCCAAAATTAGGTTGTGAAATGGTACACAGAAGTTCTATTTCTTTTTGATGGTTAGCTCCCATTTCAATCACAGCCATCTCATGTTCCGGCTTAATGGAAAGAATGGTAAGCGGAACTCCAATATGGTTATTCAGGTTTCCAAAAGTATACTGAACATTGAATTTTTCTGAAAGCACCGCATGAATAATCTCTTTAGTCGTTGTTTTTCCGTTGCTTCCTGTAAGTCCTATAATAGGTATCTGAAGCTGGTTTCTGTGATGAATAGCCAGTTCCTGTAAAAATTCCAAAGTAGATGGAACATAGAATATATTCCGACTTTTATTTTCAAATTCAGCCTGTTCAACAATCACTGCCAGTGCTCCATCATCTATAGCTTTCTCTGCTAATGTTGCCGCATTGAAATTTTCACCGGAGAAGGCAAAGAAAACATCATTCTTTCCTATTTTTCTGCTGTCGATTGTCACTTTATCTGCCTGTAACAGTAAAGGATAAAACTGTGCTGTATTCATAGTTCAAAAATAAAAAACCTTCCGAAAATCCGGAAGGTTTTTTGTAAGTATTTTTTGATAAATATTATCTTCTAGTTCTACCTTTGTCATTAGCTCTGGCATCCTGTGCAACACGGAAACCAACCCATCCAAAAGCTCTCCCTTGATTCTTATATCTTCTCTGTCCCGGATCTAACCAGTATGCAGTATCCATCCAAGAACCTCCTTTTACTACTCTAACCTCGTTAGAGATTGCAGAAGTTCTGTCTTTAGCATCTTTCTGCATTTTCACTTTTCCGCTGGCATCTACAACAAATCTTGTTTTAGGAGAGTTGTACATATCAAATGAAGAAGCGGAGTCTGAAGCTCTGTAATATTCAAGAGAAGACTGTCTGTCTCCATCTCTGAAGTTTCTGTAGTCTGCGATAGTTTCTCTTTCAAACTGTCCAGGAAGTCCTTTATATACTAATCTTCCGTCAGCTAATGTATCATACTTGATTGTTCCTTCATCAATCATTTTGTAAGTTCCGTCACCGTTTCTTACGATTGCCTGAGGCATATTTCCTCTGTAGTAGTTGAAGTCACTGAAATCTTCATCAATGATAGGTCTGTAAACATCGGCAGTCCATTCAGAAACGTTACCGTACATTCCGTAGATTCCTAAATCATTGGAAGGATATTGTCTAACGTCTGAAGTTTGTGCAGATCCGTCATTTTTCCATCCCGGAAGACCTGAATAGTCACCTTTACCCATTTTGAAGTTTTCAAGGAACATTCCTCTGTCTCTTCCTTTGGATCCTCTTAATCTTTCAATTTGAGGTTTTTTACCTACGTATTGGTTGTATTCTCTGTTTTTAGCCATTCCCAATGCTGCGTATTCCCATTCAACTTCTGTAGGAAGTCTGAATTTCTGAACCATAGAAGCGTTTGGAGCTCTGTTGGCAGCAAGAAGTCTTTGGTTGGTAGTTTTCATACCGCTTTTCTGCTGCATTCTTTTCTCGTTGATGTACCCTTGCATTTCAGGATCATTCGATTTGAATTTATCCATATTGAAAGCAGTTCCACCCTGATTATTAGATTCGTTGATATACAAATCTTTTGCAATAATACCAGCCTGCATCAAAGCTTTTTCATTTGCTCTGTCTGAAAGCCATTCACAATATCTGTTCGCCTGAGTCCAGGAAACTCCTACTACAGGGTAGTAATCGAATTCCGGGGAACGCAGATAAGTTTCATTATAATCGTTTCTAGCTAGTTTGTTGTCCCATAATAAGGTATCCGGCAAAGCACCGTTATAGATTTCCTTAAAGCTAGGATCGCTCGGTGGGAATACATACTTCAACCATGTAAGGTATTCGCGGTATTCGTAGTTAGTAATCTCAGTTTCTCCGATAAAGAACGAACTTACCTGCATTCTGCGCGGTGTATTGTTCCAATCGTGCATAACATCATCTTTCACTAATCCCATTGTAAAAGTTCCACCTTCTACATATACCATTCCCGGCCAACCTTTCTGCTTTTGTTGCTTTCCTGCAAAAAACCAACCCTGTTTTTCGTTTGGTTTCCAACCTGTCTTGCTGACAAATTTTTTGGTGCCGCCTCCTTTGCTGGTTCCTGACCCGCCACAGCTGGTTAATGCAAGTGTAGAACTTAATGCTATTAATGAAAACAACTTTAGTTTTTTCATAGTCGATATAAATATTTTCAAAGTACAAAGAAAAAATAAATTATTCAATAAATCAAGTAAACATTTGATTTTTTTGAAAAACGTTAACAAATTAATTTTATTGTATCACAATTTAATTCTAAAATTTTCATTTATTTTGTAATTCAGAAATTTCAATAATAAACATGAAACAAAAAATCACGCTTTTATTTCTATTCTCTTTTGCATCAGCACTTTGGGCCCAAAGGAAAGCCATAGAATGGGATGGTTCCAAAATTCAGGACTTTGGCGAAGCAAAATTAAATCTTCCAAATTTTAAAAATGAAGGTTTTTCGTTTGGCCAAAATAACATTTTTATCATAACTAAACAAAAGATAGGAGAAAAGCAGCTTAAAGTTTCAGATCTCGCCTGGGAAAATGTTTCCAACAGAGAATTATATGAACTGGATAAAGGCAGCCTTCCCAATTATGACATCGCTAATGTAACCTATTATAATCTGGAAGGAGAAAGATATGCCAACATCAGCGTTGCTTTATTTAAAAATATAAAAGGGCGTGTTCAAAGACTTTCTTCCTTCAACATTACAGAGACATCGGTTTCCAATGATATGAGATCCGGAATGGCCAATAAAGTAGGAACAAGTGATAACCCTCTTGCCAACGGAGGATTTTATAAAATTAAAGTAGACCGTTCCGGAGTATTCAAAATCACGGCACAGTTTTTAAGAGACAACGGAATCAGCCCGTCTTCAGTTAATCCGAAAAATTTCAGAATCTATGGAAACGGAGGTATTATGCTTCCTGAGTTTAACAGAGATACAAAATACAGTGCTCTTCAGGAAAACGCCATCCAGGTTGTAGGGGAAGAAGATAATGTATGGAATGAGGGCGATTATGCTCTTTTCTATGCACAAGGCCCTAATGGATATAACCTTTACGATACGTCCAACGGAAATGGTTTTAAAAGAACAGAAACCCGTACGGACAGAAGCAATAACCTAAAAAATATATACGAGGACTTCTCTTATTATTATATTAACTTCGACAAAGGGCCAGGAAAAAGGGTGCAGACCATTGATGCCAATTTACCTGCCACACCATTAATTACGAGATATGATAATTACCAGGTAGTTAATAATGATCAAAAAAATCTTTTGAAGGTAGGAAGAATCTGGACAGAAGATACACCGTTCATTACTGAGAAGGTGATCACTTTTCCTATCAATTCCCCTATTCAGGCTTCTGACGCCATCAGATTCAAAACACAGGTGATTGGGCACAGGGCACAGAAAAACAGTGTTGAGTTTAAGATCAACAACACCAATCCTTCTCTTCAGGCGGTTCCAAGTAATACCCCCAATTTTAACTATGATTATTATCCGCTGCAATACCAGGATGTATTAACCAACCTGAGCGGAAATCAGATTACATTCAGCTACAACCCCAATATCACAATAAACCCAAACGGAGCATTCTATTTTGATTATGTGGAAGTACAGTATAAAGAAAATCTTTCCTTCAATGGTACCCAGATGAATTTCAGAGACTTTTCTATTGTAAGCGGATCTAACACCAGTTATGGATTCGGAATCAATAATGCAGCTGCTTTAGAGCAGGTATGGGATGTTACTGATATTACCAATGCCAACAGGAGAGTAAACAAAGCAGGCGCAGGAAGTTTTAATTTTGGCTATCTGGCTTCAGATCCTAATTTCAACAATGAGTTTGTGGCCTTCCGTGCAGATGCCGCTTTTTCACCTCAGTTTGTAGAAAGAATTGCCAACCAAAATCTTTCTGCTCTACAAAATGTGGACTATCTGATCCTTACTGTTCCTGAAATGATGGGACAGGCACAGAGATTGGCCAACTATCACCAGACCAAAAACAATTACAAAGTAGAAATTGTAGACATTAATAAAATATATAATGAGTTCGGAAGCGGAAGCAGGGACCTTACGGCGGTAAGAGATTTTGTAACAAAATTAAATACTCCGGCAGGAAGCCTTAAATATGCATTTATATTAGGTGATGCTTCATTTGATTATAAAAACAGAATCTCCAACAATTCCAATGTTGTTTCCAGCTACCAGAGTGAACATTCTTCTGATTTTGTAGGATCTTTCGTAACGGATGATTATATTGTAATGACCCAGCCGCAAACCTCGTCAAGTATTGATGGCAACTTACCTGATCTCCCTATTGGAAGAATTCCTGCAGCTAATGCCAGCGAAGCCGGAGATATGATGAATAAAACGCTTGCTTATTATAATTCACTTCCGGGGCAATCCAGCCCATTTGGAGAATGGCGTATGAAGCTTGACTTTGTTGTGGATGATGATAAAGATAACGGAAGTCCGTTCCATAACGTAATGAACTCCTCATTGGTTGATATCTTTGAACAGCCGGGGCAAGTGGATCTTAAAGAATATAACGTAAGAAAATTGTATATGGACGCCTTCCCTGCTCAAAGTACAGCAGGCGGACAAAGATATCCACAGGTAACTCAAGCGATCTCCAATGATATAGGAAACAGTATGTATATCTTCTATTTTGGACATGGAGGGATTAACGGATGGGCACAGGAAAGAGTTCTTACCTCTACAGAGATTCAGAATTCCAACAATTTCTCTACTGTTTACAGCAGATTCCCGTTTGTATCTACCATTACCTGCGAATTTACCTTATGGGATGAGCCCGGAACATCTTCAGCAGGAGAACAGTTTATCAAGCTGAAACAAGGAGGTCCGGCTGCCATGATTACTTCCAGCCGAGCCATTGGAGTAGATTACGGACGCAGCTTTACCGATTTTTATACTAAAAACATCTTTAAACTTACCAATGATGATTTTGAAACGTTAGGATATGCTCATTTAACGGCAAAAAAACAAAAAACAGCAGGTATTGACCACCTGAAAGTTAACTTCCTTGGAGACCCGGCAATGAAGTTAAGCAGACCACAAAGACTGCTTGTAATTGACAATATTGAAACTCCGGTTCCGGGACTGATCAGAGGTCTGGACTTTGTGAAAGTAAAAGGCCACATTAATAATCCTAACGGAACTTTAAACAGTACTTTCAACGGAAGGGTTTCTATTAATATTTTTGATAAAAGACTCAATAAAAAGACCCTGAACAATGACGGAGGACTTACTCCTATATTGGATTACACGGAAGAAGGAAGTGCTATCGTTAAAGCTTCAGGAACGGCTGTAAACGGAGTATTTACCGTAGAATTCTATGTTCCAAAAGACATTAATTATGCTGTTGGACAGGGAAGAATTCTAGGATATGCAGATAATAAAGTATCCGATGTATTCAATAACCAGGCTGTACAGGTAGGAGACATCAACCCGAACGGGATTAATGATAATGAACCTCCAAAAGTAAGATTGTATATGAATAACACCAACTTTGCAGACGGAGGAATCACCAATCAGAATCCAATGCTGCTGGCATGTGTTACCGATGATACAGGAATTAATTCCACAGGATCAGGGATTGGTCATGACATTACCGTATACCTAGATGGCCAGATCATCAATACGGTTGTTCTGAATGATTTCTTCGCTCCGGGAGAAGGCAACGGATGCGTAAATCCAAGCCTGGCCGATTATCAGAAAGGAAATGTAACCTATCCTTTCAGAAATCTTGCTATCGGGCAACACCAATTAACATTTAAAGTTTGGGACATAAACAATAATTCGACAACTGCTACGTTAAACTTTGAGGTTAAGGATGAATCCGATCAGCACCTGATCATTAACCGACCGCTGAACTGGCCGAATCCTTTCACCAATAAAACGTATATTCAGTTTGAACACAATTGTGACGATATTCTGGATGTTAATGTTCAAATCTATACCATTACCGGAAAATTAGTAAGAACATTATCTCAGCCGGTAGTCGCAGAACCTTTCCTACAGGGCTTTAGAACGCCTCGTCAGGCAATAGAATGGGACGGAAGAGACGATTTTGGGGCAACTGTTGCAAAAGGTACGTATATTTTTAAGATATTTGCAAAAAGTCAAAATCAAGAAAAATGCAAAGGAAGTGCCACAGCTGTAGAAAAAATGGTACTTTTGAAATAATTTAGATAATACATAGATAACAATATTTATAAAAAACTGATAATATATAAAAGACAACATATGAATTTAACTACAAAACTGCTTTTGGGATTTGGTTTGAGTGCTGGTTTTCTAGGCTATTCACAGGATTTAAGCAAGATAAACCCAGTGTTAACCGGAGCTCCATTTCTAAGGATTTCACCGGATGCGAGAGCCGGTGGTATGGGGGATCAGGGGGTTGCTACCTCACCTGATGCTTTCTCACAATTCTGGAATGCAGCAAAATATCCTTTTAGCAGAACAAGTTCTTCCGTAGGTCTTAACTATACACCTTATATGGGGAAGCTTACTAATGATGTATTTTTACTGTATGGTGCATTCCATAAATTCTTAGGACAGGAAGAAAGAGCTACCATCTCTGCCAGTATTTATTACTTTAATATGGGAGAAGTGGACCTTACTCAATTAGTAGGTACAGAAGTAGCATCAATGGGTACTTCAAAACCCAACGAATTCTCTATTGACATAGCTTATGCCATGAAACTTTCTGATTCCTTCTCAGGAGCTGTTACTGGTAGATTTATCCGTTCAGACTTAGCCGGAGGTTTCAACACCGATACTACTCTTAAACCAGCTAACTCTTTTGCTGTGGATGTTTCCGGATATTATACCTCTCCGAAGTTCTCAAGTTTTGGAGGCTATGAAGGTAAAGTGAATGCTGGTTTCGCTATTCAGAATGTTGGTCCGAAGCTGGATTATACAGGAAATGAAGAGTCCAGATCTTATCTTCCTACTATGGCAAGATTAGGGGTTGGATATGATATGTACCTGGATGATATGAATAAAATTGGTTTAAGCGTAGAAGGTTCAAAAATTCTAGTTCCGGGATCAGAATATGTAGGTATAGATCCTAATACAAGACAGCCAAGATATGAGATTCCTAACGTAGGTCCTATTGCAGGAATCACAAAATCATTCAAAAATAAGAATAGCATCATGTACAGTGGGGCTTTGGAATATTCATATGACAATGCTTTTGCTGTAAGAACAGGTTATTTCCACGAAAGTGAAGAGCAGGGAGCAAGACAGTTCGCTACAGCCGGTATCGGATTAAAGTACCGTTCTTTCGGATTGGATATCTCTTACCTGATCAATATGTCAAAAATCAATACTGCTTTAGATAATACCCTTCGTTTCGGTCTTACCTGGAACATTGGAGAAGAAACATCTAATGTAGATTATTAAGATATTTTTTCCAGATAAAAAAGCTGTCTCATTTTTGAAACAGCTTTTTTTATGCAGAAAAGTTAATAGTGAACAGTCAATTTGCTGAGCTGCTCATCTGTAAATCAGTCTCATTCACATCTCAAGGTGAAACAAAATTTACAATTGATAAAAATATAATAGCAGACGGTCTGAAATAAGTTCATAAAAGTCTTATTTTTATAAAGCTTTTTATCTTTCCAATAATTATTTTTGTAGTATGAACTATTCAGCAGAACTCAAAAAATTCGTTACCAGCCAATATCTATATTCTGCGATCAGAATTACGCTGGCCACCGTTCTGCCCTGTTTGGTTCTCGCCCATTTCGGAATTTTGAAAGAATACTTTCTTTTTCCTTTGGGGACCAGCTTTGTAGCGCTTACTGACCAGCCCGGTCCTTTTATCCGAAGAAGAAATGCACTGGCTTTCGCCATCTGCTGTTTTGTATTGGTAGCAATGATTGCAAGCCTGGTGATGAATTTTAAGGTCCTGGTTCTTCTTGAAATCATTGTATTCGGGATGTTTTTTTCCCTGATTGGGGTTTACGGACAAAGACTGGCCGCAGTAGGTTCATTATCACTTGTTGTACTTGCCATCTTTATTGACGGACACCTTACAGGAAGCGACATCTTTAAAAGCTTACTGATCTTTGCCAGCGGCTGTATATGGTTTCTGCTTATATTCCTTGTTGTAACAACTATCCGTCCGTATAAACTGGCAGGCCAGATGATTGGTGAAAATTACCTTCAGCTTGCTGAATTTTTAAAGATCAAGGCCAATTATTATCAGAAAAATCCTGATTTCGACAAACTGACTACTCAGGTTATTGCGAAACAGATTGAGATCAAAAACCTTCAGGAAGAGACACGAGAGACTGTTTTTAAGACCAGAACCATCGTTAACGAATCTACAACAACGAGCCGACTGCTGATGCTGATGTTCCTGAATTCAATGGACCTTCATGAAAAGCTGATGACTTCTGAAAGTGATTACCAGAAGCTGCAGCAGAGTTTTGAAGACAGTATGATCCTGGTTAACATTCACGATTACCTCAACCTTCTGGCCGAGGAAATTACCAATATCGGGATTGCCCTTCAGAGTGGAACGAGAGCGAAACCCATGTTTAATCTGGAGCTTGAATTGAAAAATCTTAATTTTAATTATTTTGAACTAAGAAACAAACAATTATCTCCCGACAGCCTTGAAAACTTTATGATCCTGCGCCAGATTCTGATGCGCATCAATGAAATCACGAAGGAAATCAATGAGATCTACAAAGTATTTTCCCAAAACGTAAAATTGGCCAAGAGTTTATCTACCGGATTAGATTTGAAAAAATTCATGCCTAATGAGCCGAAACTTAATTCTAAGGTTTTAAGGAACAATATTTCGTTATCGTCCTCTCATTTCCGTCATGCGATAAGAATTACGACAGCTTTACTGCTTGGATACCTTTTCTCCATGTTTGATTTTCTGGGATTGGGCCATACCTACTGGATATTAATTACCATTACCGCTATTTTAAAACCGGCCTACTCCATTACCAAACAGCGAAATCTTCTTCGTCTGTATGGAACGGTTGTGGGGGCTACCATTGCGTATATCATTCTGCATTTTATTCATATCAACAGTATTTTATTTGCTATCCTGCTGATCAGTATGATTATGTGCTTCAGCTTTTTAAAAGGCCGTTACTTCTGGGCTGTCCTGTTTATGACTATTTATGTTTTCCTGAGTTTCAATTTTTTAAATCCGGGGAAAGTAAATATTATCTTCAAAGACAGAGTACTGGATACAGCCATTGCCGGAATCATTGCTTTTGCCGTGTCTTATATTGTTTTACCGGTTTGGGAACATACGCAGAATCTTGATCTGATGAAGAAGTCCGCGGCAGATAACCTCATCTATTTTCAGAGTGTAATATCCAAATTCCTGCAGGGAGATTTAGACATTGAAGATTATAAAATAAAACGAAAAAATGCCATCATTTCTCTGGCCAATCTTTCCGACAATTTTCAGCGAATGATTTCTGATCCTAAAAATCAGCAGAAAAAGCTAGAAGTGGTGCATCAGTTTGTAGCGACCTCTCATCTTATTACAGCCTATACCGCTTCTCTTTCCCAATATTCCAAAAGTAATGAGCAATATCCGGAAATAGATTCTGAAAGCTGGAGCCGGAAGATTGAAGCCGAAATGCAGCAGACCTCTACCCTGCTCAATGGAAATGACATCAACGAAACCCTCAAAATGGAAAGCCGCCTTGAACCGGAAGATTCTTCTATTGAAGATATGCTGATGAAAAGAAAAACAGAGATTGAAGAAAACGAGATTATTGACCGGAGAGATCCAGATAAAATCTCCCATTTAACGGAACTTAAAAATATCCACGATATTTTAGAGTTGATTTATGATGTTGCCAAAGAACAACGCAAGGTGATAGAAAAATATAAAGCGGAGAAGGTAGATGAAGCTTAGTAGTTCCTTTTAACTTTTCATTATTCCTCTACAATGGTAAAGCAGTAATCATCAAAAAATTCCACTCTTGCTTTGAATTCATCTGAAAACTGCTCATCGTATACCCGGCAGCTTATTTTATGAAGATGCTTCAGCTCAAAAGGCTTCACTTCGTAGTTTTTCTTCAGAGACCAGTATTTGGAATGGTGGATTTTGTACATGCTTTCCTTTACACTCCAGATAATGGTATAAAATGTATCGGCTTTATCTTCAGGAATAAATCCCCTTTCATTTTCATAAGTAAACTTATCAATCACCCTTAAGATCTTCGGATTGAATTTCTCAATGTCGATTCCTATTTTATTTTTGGAAATTGCAATGGCAGCAAAAGGAAAAGAGTGGGTAATGGAAATTTCGGCATCTTTAGGAGACAAAAAGGGTTCCCTCTCTTTATACAGGATTTTGGAATGGGGTTTTAAACCTTTCAGAAGCTTTCGTACCATCAGAACTTCCTGAAGTTTTTTGGGGTGGTAGTCCTTTACTTTTTCAGCGTTTTCGGGTTCCAGAAGTTCATGGATATTGAGTTCTTCACTCTCATCATATTTCCACACAAGAATCGTGGCATTATCATCTGAAAAATCTCGGTAAAGGGGCATCGCTTTTTTATATCTGCAAAAATACAAAAAAAGGATGGGAGATGGAAACGGGAGGATGGAAGTTATGGCGGTCTTTAAAAACCTCTTGTAAACTTATGATTCAAAAAATCTAATAATACAACCCTCAGTTCGGGATAAGAATATCTGATAAATGAAGGTTTGAAGCTAGATGATGGAAGAGGGAAGTTATGAAGGTCATTAAGAGCAAAATTGATTGCTTTTATTTAATTTGATTTTCTTGAGGCTTTCAATACGTATAACTAAAATTAACTTCCAGCCTCCGTCTTCCATCTTCCAGCCTTTTATATTTAGAACTCACGTTAATACATCAAATCCAAAAGAACTTCCCGTCCTACCTTAACTGGTATAAACTTCCCCGCTTCCCTCTTCCAGCTCCCCTTCTTAATTTATTTAGACTGATGATTCACATCATTTCTATGCTCAAGGATTTCCAGATTTTCATCTACAAAATAGGCATTCCCAAATCCATTTACATAAGAACCTTTTACAGGCTGTAATGCAATAAGAATAAAATCTCCCATTTCTGAAATAACATCCACAACTTTACCATGAGTTTCCTTAAGTTTAGCAACCACTTCATTCCATGTTTCAGAATCTCTTTCTGTTTGGGAAACGGCTGCTTCAATCGTTAAGCGTTCACGGGCATAGATCTGTTTTGTAGCCGACTCATCTTCAATAAACATCATTGAAGTTTTTCTTCCGTCTGCCAGATTTTTAGTATGTTTTGCCATAAAAGACACCAGAATATAAAAGGTATTGCCCACCTGTACAAAAGGGGCATAGCTGGCATTAGGATTTCCTTCCGCATCAACTGTAGCTAAAATAACACTCTTAGATCTGTCGATCAGCTCTTTTACTTTTGGTGCAACTGGCCTTGCCTTTCTCTGTTCGTCGTTCTGTGTATTGGTATGATCCATAATATATTGATTTATCAGGTAAAAATAGTTATTTATATTAAGACTAAATAATTTTAAGCCCTGTATAATCTCATCATATGTGAAATAGATCTGTGTTTTTATATCTTAATTATTAATTGTAATTTTGCACTTCGTTATCAATTGAATTTTAAAACTATTCATTACATATGAGTACTACAACACAATACATTCCTTATAAAGTTAAGGATATCTCCCTTGCAGAATGGGGAAGAAAAGAAATTACTCTTGCAGAAGCAGAAATGCCAGGTTTAATGGCTATCCGTGAAGAATACGGACCTTCTCAGCCGCTAAAAGGAGCAAGAATCGCAGGATGTCTTCACATGACTATCCAGACTGCTGTACTTATCGAGACATTGGTGGCTTTAGGAGCTGAAGTTACCTGGTCATCTTGTAATATTTTCTCTACACAGGATCACGCTGCTGCGGCTATTGCTGCTGCCGGAATTCCGGTTTATGCATGGAAAGGTCTGAATGAAGAGGAATTTGACTGGTGTATTGAGCAGACTTTATTCTTCGGTGAAGACAGAAAACCACTGAACATGATCCTTGATGATGGTGGTGACTTAACCAACATGGTTTTTGATAAATACCCAGAATTTACAAAAGATATCAAAGGACTTTCTGAAGAAACCACTACCGGAGTACACAGACTGTACGAAAGAATGAAAAACGGTACTTTGGTAATGCCTGCAATCAACGTAAATGATTCAGTAACCAAGTCCAAATTCGACAACAAATACGGATGTAAAGAATCTGCCGTAGATGCGGTAAGAAGAGCTACAGACGTAATGCTTGCCGGAAAAAGAGTGGTAGTTTGCGGATACGGAGACGTAGGTAAAGGTACTGCTGCATCTTTCAGAGGAGCTGGTTCTATCGTTACGGTTACTGAAATTGACCCAATCTGTGCGCTTCAGGCAGCTATGGACGGTTATGAAGTGAAAAGATTAGATACTGTAGTAGACAATGCAGATATCATCATCACAACAACCGGTAACTTCAACATCGTAAGAGGAGAACACTTCCTTAAAATGAAAGATAAAGCGATTGTTTGTAACATCGGTCACTTCGATAACGAAATCGATATGGCTTGGTTGAACAAAAACTACGGTCAGACAAAATCAGAAGTGAAGCCTCAGGTAGATATCTATACCATTGAAGGTAAAGAAGTAATCATCCTTGCAGAAGGAAGACTGGTAAACTTAGGATGTGCTACAGGACACCCTAGTTTCGTAATGTCAAACTCTTTCTCTAACCAGACTTTAGCTCAGATCGAGTTATGGAACAACTCTGCAGCTTACGGAAACGAAGTATACATGCTTCCTAAGCACTTAGATGAGAAAGTAGCCGCTTTACACCTTAAGAAATTAAGCGTAGAACTTGAAACCCTTTCTCCTGAACAGGCAGAATATATCGGAGTAGACGTAAAAGGGCCATTCAAGCCTGAATACTACAGATACTAATATTTTTTAATCTTATTATAGTAGAAGACTTTTCAGATTTCTGGAAAGTCTTTTATTTTTCTACCCATCTTTTTTATTTCCGGAAGCTGTTTCCCGCTATCCGCTCATACTCCTCGCTCCATTGCTGAATCCAGGGCATGCTGTGGGGTAACCGCTGCTATCGGGGCTAGGAAGAAAGCCCGGATATAAATATTCACTTATTCTATTCAATAGCCCATTCACATCATAGAAAATCCCATTCAGCCAGAATCTGCCGTTTTTAATAATCCGATTGGAAGTTAATACACGTCCTTCGTCCGTATTTTACCTATATTTATCTCCCTTATTGCAAGGTTCACAAAAAAATGAATATATTTAGCCCATCAAAAACATATTACTATGAAAAAACAAAGAGTATCGAATGCATTTGTCGCAGCATCATGGGTGGCATTGGGAGCAGGAATGATCGGCTTTATCGTTGGTCTTGCAAGAGCTGAAATGCAGCTGAATGAAAAGGGATATTATTTTACCATTCTGCTATACGGTCTGTTTGCCGTTGTTTCTCTTCAGAAAGCAGTCCGGGACCGATTAGAAAACATCCAGGTAACAGATATTTATTACGGAATCTGCTGGTTCGCTACATTATCTTCTATCGTATTACTGGCCATTGGCCTTTGGAACGCCACCATCCTTCCAAGCGAAAAAGGTTTTTATGCATTTGCCTTTCTTCTCGCTCTTTTTGGCGCAATTGCTGTGCAAAAGAACACAAGAGACAATATGCTTCAGGAATAATACAAAAACTAAAAACTCTCCAGGCCTGGAGAGTTTTCTCTTTAAATAATCAGACCATAATGTTACCGTTCGAAAAAAATTTCCAGCCATTATCTTCCATACCTGCCAGAGGACTTACAGTTGCCCTAAAAGTCTTTTTACTAAGCCTTTTTATATTGATAATGGGCTCACTAGCAGGTATGATTATTTTCTCTTTCTGGGTAAAAGAACTTGAAATCAAGCTGATTATATTAGGATTTTCAGTACCTGTTCTATCATTTCTGACATGGATGGCTATAGCAGAATACCGTGCAAAGCCCCCCAAATACACCCAAATACAGGTAGATGAAAAAGGACTGCATCATTATGGTGAAAATACTCTCCCTCAATCTCTTCTCTATGAATCACTTTTCGCCAATAGTGAAGGCGGAGCCTATGACGTGCTATGGACGGACAGAGGATATTCAGAAAGTGAGTTTGACCTTTATATCTTTACAAAAAATGAACTGGACGTCATAAAAGCCCAGCCTGTAAAATTTAAAACAACCGTTCTGGTGCGTAACCCCAATGCCCTTTTTGCTCATTTTGTAAAAGGAATCATGTATTTTCGCCCGGATTTAAAAATAGATCCGAACGTATTGGAGCGATATCATATATCACCTCATAAATAAAAAAGAAACGGATGACTATTCATCCGTTTTATTGTTTATCAGTGTTTTCAAACTGTTATGTAAACTAAGCTATACTGTTTTACAAATCGTAATGATTGGGATGCTTTGCCTTAATATCATCTACGGTTCCCAATACTTTATCTTTCAGGGAATCCTGGTATTTCTGAAGATTTTCTGCGACTCCTGCATCTGCGACTCCTACAATTTTAGCCGCTAAAATTCCGGCATTTAAAGCTCCATTTAAAGCTACTGTTGCCACAGGAATTCCACCCGGCATCTGAAGAATAGATAATACAGAATCCCAACCGTCAATAGAATTACTGGATAAAATAGGAACTCCGATCACAGGAAGCGTCGTGCAGCTCGCTACCATCCCGGGAAGATGAGCAGCCCCTCCAGCTCCTGCAATAATTACTTTCAACCCTCTTTCCTTTGCTTTCTTGGCATAGTCGAACATTCTTTCCGGTGTTCTGTGGGCAGAAACTACCGTTAATTCATAGGGAATATCCAGACTTTTTAAAAAATTTGCAGCCTGTTCCATAATTGGCAGATCGCTCTGGCTGCCCATAATAATTCCTACCATCTTCAATTTTTATTAGATGCTCAAAGATAAAGAATTTTAACCTGCTGTTAAAATTTTAGAAAGCAAGCCGAAGTTGTGAAGATGGAAGTTCTATTGCTCTGAAAATATCATTTTACTGCCCTTATATAAATATTATAGATTAAAAACAAGCTATTTTACCTTCAGACTTCATGGTTTTCCGACTTCCAGCCTGTATTACCTATCTGTACCGCTAAAAATTTCCTCAACTGTATCCATCTGATGTATTTCAAAACCAATAAATTTGTGTGTTATATCCCGCTTTACCTTGAAAGATTACAAACTCATTTTTGCTGTTCTTACCGTTGCTATTGTATGGGGAACTACATTTTTAGCGATCCGTGTGGCTGTAGAAACCATTCCAGCATGGTTTGTAGCCGGGATCCGACAATTTCTTGCAGCGGTTATTATGCTTTTTATCCTTCTTTCAAAAAAGGAATTCAAATGGATCGGCTGGAAAAGTCTGGGCTATCAGGTTATCTTTTCATCATTAATGCTGGTTGTGGCGAATGGAATGACCACCGTGGCGGAAGAAACTGTATCCAGCAGTCTGGCTTCTCTCATCAGTGCCTGCTCTCCTATTCTTGTCTTTCTGGGAAGTGTGGCTGTAGGATTACAAAAATTCAGTCTCCGGGCTCTTGCAGGTGTACTGATGTGCTTCAGCGGAATTCTTTTCATCTTCTGGGATGGTATACAGGATCTCGCCAATCCTGATTACAGAATGGGAATGATCTTCCTTTTCTGTGCTATTTCAGGATGGGCATCAGGAACTATTTTCACCAAAAAATTAAATATTCAGAGCGGAAATATTACCCTAAACTTATTCTATCAGTTTCTGTTTGCCGGAATAGTTCAGATTGGATTCGCCTTCCTTTTTTCAGAACATTATAATTTCGGAAGCTGGACTTTAAAAAGTATTTCAGCCATGCTTTACCTTGCTGTTTTCGGTTCTGTAGCAGCTTTCTTCGCATTCCATTATGCCTTAACCAAAATTTCTCCGGTACAGGTTTCCATATTGGCCTACATCAACACCATCATTGCCATATTCCTCGGCTGGCTAATCATGGATGAGCCTATCTCTGCTAAATTCATTCTTGCTGCTGCATTAATCATCTGTGGAGTTTTCATCATCAATTACAAACCCGGAATGTTCAAAAACGGAAAAACAGAAACCTTGAAAACCGGCACCTAAAGTATTAGGAGACCTACTGAAAAAGTTAGCGTACTCGCGGCAATAATTTTCTAACTACAACAGGCACAAAAAGGTTTTACACTTTAGTATAATAAGTTTAAAAGCTTAATGCATAAAAGTGCACATTAGTTTTAGAAATCTAGGATTTCTATTGATCACGAATAAAGAAATCTGCGTCATCTGCATGATCAGCGAGCGATTTAAAAATAAAAATTCTTACATCATTTATAATTCAATTATTTTATGGGCAAAGTCTCCAAACTGCATTTTTTTTGGTTAGAAAACGCTAAGGGAAGCAACTGTTATGCTGCTTTTAACGCGCTAGAAAATCTAAGATTTTCAGCAAGTTTTATAATTATGCAGTTTAAAATTTTATCGCTGATAAAATCGTTGCGCCTTATTTATGCAGCCTCAAAAATAATTTTGCCTCTTTGCGCATTCCAACAAAAAAATACGAAAAAAAACCATCAATACTTATCTGCAATTCCTATTGATATGACAATCATAAATATGATCTCTTTCATTATTCACCAACTAAGTAACGATAGTATAAAAATCTGACAGAATTGCTTTATCTCTTCAACAAAGTGATATTTTTCTCATTTTTATATTTTTTTCTTATCTTGTATACTCCAACCTACACAATATGCTTAAAAACACATTTTTTTTACTTGCAATGGTTTCTTTTCTTCTGATAAGCTGCGATTACAAGGAAAAGGAAAAGAATCTTACAGAAAGAGAAAAACAACTCCTTGAAAAAGAACAACTATTTGCTAAAAAAGAATCTGAATATCAGGCGCTCCTGAAAATGAAGGACAGTATTTTCTCTAAAAAAGATTCTGTAGAAATAAAAGCAGCGGTATGGCCGGCAGAAATATCAGGACCATGGAACGGAAAGGTAATTTGTACCGAATCCAACTGCAGTGATTATGTGGTAGGTGATCTGCGTACAGACATCTGGGAATTTGATAATGATCCTACCCAGCCTGTTACCAAGATCATCAACAATAACAATCTCGTCAGACTATATTCAGGGAAATTTGAAAACAATGAGATCAGGCTTTCCTTCAAAACTGATTCTACGGCCAAAAAATATGTGGAAATGAACGTTATTCTTAATGATATTTCCGATAACAAGATCAAAGGAACAAGAACCGTTACTTCTGACAACGGCTGTACGGCTAAATTTTCCGTCGAATTAGTACGTTCCACCAAATAAAAGCACCTATGATTTTACTGAGTATACATAATCTGAGTTTTCCTATAGAAGATCCGGTATTAAAATTCCTGTTGGTACTGATCATCATCCTTGCAGCACCTCTGCTGCTGAATAAAATTAAGGTTCCGCATCTTTTAGGGCTTATCATTGCCGGAGCCGTTATCGGACCAAATGGTTTCAACGTGCTTGCCAGAGACAGCAGTATTGTTGTTACCGGAACCACAGGCCTCCTTTACATTATGTTTCTGGCCGGACTGGAAATTGATATGGGTGATTTCAAAAAGAATAAATGGAAAAGCCTCACTTTCGGGCTTTACACCTTTATCGTCCCCTTTGTCCTCGGATATCTGGGTGGATATTACATTCTTCATTTTTCCATGCTTACCTCTATCCTGTTTGCCAGCCTTTTCTCTTCCCATACGTTGATTGCCTATCCGTTGGTGAGTAAGCTGGGAATTGCAAAGAATAAAGCCGTTAATATTACTGTTGGAGGAACGATGATCACGGATATTCTTGCCCTTTTGGTTCTTGCCGTAATTGTAGGAATGTCTCAGGGAGATGTAGGAACCGAGTTCTGGGTTAAACTGTCCGTTTCCTTTATCGTCTTTGCATTGATTGTCCTGATTGTATTTCCTATTATCGGACGGTGGTTCTTCAAAAAAGTAGATGATAAGATCTCACAATATATTTTTGTCCTTGTCATGATTTATCTGGCCGCCATGCTTGCGGAACTGGCAGGGGTTGAAGCTATTATCGGGGCATTCTTCGCGGGACTGGCCTTAAACAGACTGATTCCTCACACCTCATCCCTGATGAACCGGGTGGAATTTGTAGGAAATGCAATCTTTATCCCGTTCTTCCTGATCAGCGTGGGAATGCTGATTGATTTTAAAGTCTTCTTTAAAAGCTGGGAAACCCTTGAAGTTGCAGGAATCATGCTTGCAGCTTCCATCGGAGGGAAATACCTTTCGGCAGTGGCTACTCAGAAAACGTTCAGACTTTCCAAAGAAGAGGGGAAACTTATTTTCGGATTAAGTTCTGCTTC
This sequence comes from Chryseobacterium vaccae, assembly GCF_009602705.1. NCBI lineage: Bacteria > Pseudomonadati > Bacteroidota > Flavobacteriia > Flavobacteriales > Weeksellaceae > Chryseobacterium > Chryseobacterium vaccae. The sequence goes on from NZ_VSWH01000001.1 coordinate 1,728,698, forward strand.
TGCTGCGGCAACGCTGGCATCCGTTATGGTAGGGTATAATATTATCCTTTCCGAAACTGAAACCGGAGAACCCGTAAGATTGCTGAATGAGCACGTATTAAACGGGAGTATTCTTCTGATTCTCATTTCCTGTACCATTTCATCTTTTATCTCATTGGCTAGTGCCCAGAAAATTGCAGAAAGCGATAATGAAGATACCGTTTCCGGAAATACCCATGAAGAAGAAAACATCCTTCTGGCCGTTAATCACGAAAAAACCGTAGAAAGAATGGTTAATCTGGGAATCCTGATCAAAGCCCATTCTAATACAGAAGACCTTTTTGCCCTGAACGTTATCAATGAAGACAAAAATGAATCTTCGGTGAAAAATGCTGAAAAACTACTCCATCAGGCGGCCGATGCTGCGGCAGCGGCTGACGTCAAAATGCAGACTTTAAAGCGTTACGACAATGATGTCATCAATGGAGTTAGCAACGTAATCAAAGAACAGAATATTACCGACTTAATTATTGGCCTGGAAGATGAGAAAGGCTTTTCTCCTTCGTTCGTTTATAATCTCTATAACGGTTATCTTCAGAATGATGATGTGAATGTTCTGGTTTATCATGCGGCCCAGCCTCTTTCTACCATTAAGAAGTATGCCGTAATGATCCCTGAAAACGCCCACAAAGAAGCCGGATTCTTCCATTCACTTTTAAGGGTATGGAATATTGCCAGAAACTCCGGAGCCACCATTATTTTCTATGCTCCTGAAAATATTCTGGATATTCTTCAGAAGATCATTAAAAAAGCCAATATAGAAGCCGAATTTATCATCATGAATACATGGCAGGACGGTGAAAGAACAGCCGCACAGCTTAAAGATGATGAAGCTCTGATCCTGTTTATGGCGAAGCGGGGCATGCAGTCGTATATTCCTCAAATGAGACTTATTCCGGAATTACTGAACCGATATTTAAATGATAACAATTATCTTCTTATCTTCCCGTTCTCAGAATTTGATAAAAACAGTCCGGAAATCCGTTCAGTTGGCAATCACGGTGATTTTGTGGAAATTGGAAATGTAATCCAGAAGATCTTTAAATAATATCCTTAATTTTTAAAATTCAGTCATTGAAAACAAAGAAAATAATATTCCTGGCAGCTGTTTTAAGCTTCCAATGGTCTTTAGCCCAGTTCGCCAAAATAGTTGACAAAGACGGCTATGTGAATATCAGAAAAAATGCTGATGCCAAAAGTGATATTGCCGGAAAAGTCAATTCGGGGGAGATTATTTATGTTTACGATCGCGACGAAAGCAGTAAAAACTGGCTAATGGTGGACTATCCCGTCAAAAACAGAGATTTGATTTCAGGATACGTTTATAATTCAAGAATCAGGTATATTGAATCCTATCCACGTGTGCCCTCTGTTTCCGTTAATGAAAGTAAGACTGTTTTGGCCTCAAAGAATATAAAAGTGGAAATTATTGCCGAACCTTTCAGCTACAAAGAAAATAAAAAATATTTCTCTTCAAGCAGACGGGACATGCAACTCACAGACCTATACAAAGGAAAGCCTGTCTGGGGTACTGATGGAACCATTCCGCGGACACATTATAAATCAATTACGGTTAAAATTGGGAATAGTACGGTTGAAATCCCTGCTGCAGAAACAGAAAACCTCTTCAATGTTAACACTGAATTCACTGAATGCTATTTTGATTCTGAAAATGAAACCCTCTACATCAGCATGGTCAATTCGGATGGAGCCGGAGGATATGCTGTCCTTTTCAAAATAGAAAAAGGAAAATATAAAGGAAAAACGGTGATTATGCCGTTCTAAAAAATAAAAAAGCCATGAAAATCAACACATTATTAATTCCCTTGCTCGCTTTTATTTTATTTTCGTGTAAAGAGAAAAAAGAACCTGTTAAAAATGAGATTTCCGCATCTTCTGTAACAGATACTTTAGCTTCAGAGCAGCCCGCAGAAATGCCGGATACAACCAATACAAAGAAAATTGAAAGTAAGTCTTTTCAGGAATCGAAAATGGAGGCCGATACGTTAACTGCTGATTTTCATTTCGATAAATTTCCTTCAGCCAGCTATAAGTTCACCAAAAAAGCTAAACTGGATTTCTCCAGAGATAAAAACTTTTATGATTTCAGAACAAGGATAAGGGAGGCCTATGCATCGCGCACTCCCGATTTCGCAAGCTACTATATCACGGTTATTTTTGGTTGCGGAACGAGCTGCATTATGGGAATGATGATGGATGTTCGGGATGGAAAAATTTATGGTCTTCCCCTTGGAGAAGAAACCTCATGTTTGTTTGCGGATGACAGGGCTATTTTTGATCTGGACAGCAGGCTTTTCATTGCCAGTATCTGCCGGGAATCTAATGAGGCCGAAAATGTCTATTACAACGCTTTTGTATGGAATGAACAGAAGAAAGTTTTTGAAAAGGTGGATGAAAAAGATTTTAAATAGACCGGGTTCGGGCTGAGTAATAAAGCAAATTTCATCAATAGAATGTTTCCAGGATTAAAATATTGCTGTTTTTTGGAAACGCAAAACCTTATATTCTTTGTGTTTAATTTTTTGAAACGCAAAGTTTGATGATTAATGCTGTAGATTGTAGGAAGAGATGCATTAACCATATGAATCAGACCAGCATAGAAGCTTTATCTTTTATCATCAATTTTTGTATTTTAGTCCATAAAAAATAACCTATGAAACAGATAGCCGGAATTCTTTTGATCATCATGTCGGTACTTATTTCTGCACAGGAAAAAAAATATTCGGATCAGGAACTGAAACAGAAACTGGACTCTATCAAAGCAGAAGGAAACCTTTTGTTTTCTCATGAAAATGCATCATGGCATTCCGGGGACCTCATCAGCCAAAACAAATCAGTAGCAGGATCTGTGGGAACTTATCTCACGTATAAAGTTCATGACACGATAAAAACGGTTTTCCTGAACAGAGAGCAAAGTCTTGTTCTTGCGGAATATTCTTTTAAAAATAATGGAACAAAGCCTGTAAAAGAGAATTTCCGGCAGAGAAAGCTTAATAATACAGAATCAGGTATCAATAAAGTACGAAATACCATCATTCCACAGCTATCCGATCCCAAATACGAAGTAGGTGTTCCTGAGGGCTATAATCTGAATATCATTATTCTTCCGCTAAATGAAAAGTATAAGGTATATTTAATTCCCGGAACCTCTCAGAATGGGATCATTCCATTTGGAAATGACTATTTATTCATAACAGACGGGGAAGGTAAAATCCTTTCAAACCAGAGGTTCCATTCAAGATTAATTCCTGCGATTACCCAAATGGAAAACGGAACTACTTCTGTTAAAACTACCCACAGTCATTTAAAGACCAATCCGTTTATTTCTGCTACGGATATCTGTACGTTTAAACTCTATGCACCACTGACAAAAATGGAAGAATTTTCTGTCTATTCGCCTGCATTGGGTACGTATATGACTTATAATTATAAAAAGGATTCTCTTGAAAAAACAAAAAAACCCTAAATCTGGATGCTGTATAGAATACCAGCATTAAAATCAATAATGCCAACCAACTCTTAACAAAGAAAAAGCCTCAATGAAGAAGATCCTGCTTATTTTCATTTCAATCATTGTATTGATTGTGATTTCCTTTACTATTTACTGGAACCTGCCGATAAGCATAACCAGACATTCCGATATTGAATACGGCAACAGCCTCATTCAAAACGTTGAAAACTATAGGAAATCCCACCATAAATTACCGGAAAACAATGATTGGGAAACACTGGAAAAATTGGGATTCAAGCCTAATGACTTGGGAACTCAGCCAGATTATTCCTCTGATGGCACAAGCTTCTACGAAATCACTTACCTGGACAGCTTCGATGGCCCCTACTTAATCTGGAATTCTAATGAAAAAGAATGGAGCATTGATTTTCCTAAACTTTTTAAAAAGAAAAATCGTTAAATATAGAAAGAGCTGCAATGATTCATTACAGCTCTTTTATTTTGATGTGAATTGTTATTCAGCAATCACTTTTACCATTCCTTTTACTTTTACCAGTTTTTCCATCAGCTCTTCTCTGGAATCGGCCAGAACATTGATATGACCCATTTTTCTGCCCGGTTTGGTTTCTGTTTTCCCATATAAATGGACGTAGGTTTCGGGTAATCTAAGAACCTCCTCCATTCCCTGATATACCACTTTTCCGGCGTGTCCGTCTGCTCCTACAAGATTCAGCATTCCGCTGTACGTAATGGCATCGGTATCTGCTAAAGGCAGGTTTTTCACTACTCTGTACATCTGCTCAAACTGGGAATTGGTATTTCCTTCCTGGCTCTGGTGGCCGGAATTATGTAATCTTGGAGCCGTTTCATTCACCCATACTTTTCCTTCCTTATCCAGAAATAATTCAATGGCGAAAAGCCCTGGTGAGTTGACAGCATTCAGAAATTTTTCTGTAATTACATCAATCTGATTTTGAACATCCTCAGTCAGAAGAACCGGGCAGACGTTAAAATCCAGCAGGTTCAGTTTAGGATCAGCCACCATTTCCGTTACGGGGAAAATATTGGTTTCTCCGCTTTCATTTCTGGCAACAATTACAGAAAGTTCTTTGTCGATGTCTACCAGGTTTTCGATCACGGAAGGTTCTTTCCACAGATCCTGAAGATCATTTTCTGTTTTGATGACCTGTACACCTTTTCCGTCATAACCTCCGGTATTTATTTTCTGAACGAATGGCAGAGGCATCACAATCTCTTCGTCACTATTCCACACCACCTGGAATTCAGGGCTTGGAATATCATGGGTTTTATAGAATTCTTTTTGAAGGATTTTCTGCTGAATAGTTTTGATAATGGCTGCATTCGGGACTACTTTTATACCCTGTTTTTCAAGTTCTGCCAGCGCATCAGCATTTACGTGCTCTATTTCAATGGTCACTACCTCTTTATCTTTTCCGAAATTCAGTACGGTTTCATAATCATTGAAATTTCCCTGAGTGAAATAGGAGATATTATGACATGGGGCATCGGAAGCCGGATCCAGCGTATAAAATTCGTCATCGTATTTCAATGCACTCTGAATCAGCATCCTTCCCAACTGTCCGCCTCCTAAAATTCCTATTTTCATTTTTACTTTTATTTTTCTATTAGATTTAATTTGTGCAGGTCTATTGAATTTTATCAATTTTAAGATAACCCAATCCCATCGGATTTTCCTGATTTTCTTCTTCAGATTGGGTCAAAACAATGGAATATTTTTCTTTCATTTTCTCAGGCAGGATGTCACTGACATTGAAGATATCATCAATATCAACGCCGTGCTTATCGTCAATATGACTTACAGCACCCTCAAAACCCATTGTTGCATAAAATTCGGTAGCTTTTGCTCTTTTCACAATCTCCCCCATTGATTTTCCTACCATCAGATGCTGTTCATGAAATTCTTCGAAAAAACCTTTTTTATATCCGCCCAGATTAAGGAAGTACAGCTGATCTTCTGAAGATTTTTCTCCTTTTTCAACAATCTTTACTTCATATCCATCTGCAAATTTTACTTCCTGATAACAGTCCAGGTGGATCTTTCCTTCTGCTTCTTTCCAGAATTCTTTCATATCAGGCACAAGATCCTTAAGGCTTTCCGCTATTCCGAAAAAAACATCATGCTGCTCGATATTTCTGCCTTTAGGTGTGGCACCGAGGATAATATAGAATAATTTCATTTCAGTTTTCATGCCTACAAAAATACGTCAAATTTATCTTTTTTAAACGTTTGGCAGAGTACGGCAATAGTTTTATATTTGTAGCATGTCAGAAATCATCATTCTCTTCCTCGGCGCCATTTCAGCCGGGCTTTTAGGTTCACTTACGGGTTTAGGAGGAGGAGTTATCATTATTCCTTTATTGACGCTGGGTTTCGGCGTTCCTATGCATTATGCTATCGGTGCTTCTTTAATCTCTGTAATCGGAACTTCATCCGGTGCTGCGGTAGCTTTCGTGAAAGAAGGTTTTACCAATATGCGAATCGGAATGTTTCTGGAGATCGCTACTACAGCGGGAGCTATTATCGGGGCTTTGGTTTCGGGAATGCTTAATCCGAACACCATTGGGATTATCTTTGCCAGCATCCTTTTGTTAACGGTTATTTTAAATCTTAAAGGAAAGCCGGATCATCAGGAACCTTTAATTAAAGGAAGCCTTGAAGACAAACTGAAGCTTTACGGGACTTTTCCTGATAAAGGAGTTTTGAAAAGCTATTCAGCAAGAAATACCGTTCCTGGATTTTTGATGATGATGTTTGCAGGAGCGATGTCCGGTCTTTTGGGAATCGGTTCGGGAGCTCTGAAAGTTCTGGCTATGGACAACATGATGAAACTGCCGTTCAAAGTTTCTACAACAACCAGTAATTTTATGATTGGTGTAACAGCTGTAGCCAGTGCCCTGATTTATTTCCAGAGAGGTGAAATCATTCCGGTAATTGTAGCCCCGGTTCTGATTGGTGTGGTAGTAGGAAGTTTCATCGGATCAAAAACCCTGATGGTTTCCAAAACCAAGAAATTAAAGGTATTTTTTGCCATCGTAATTACGGTGCTTTCAATCTATATGATGTATAACGGGATCAATAAAAGCTTCAGATAATGAAAAAGAATTTTACAGATGTGGATCTGAACCGTTCGGTAGGAAATCTTCTGAGACTGGGCGTTATTTTGTCTGTGATCACTTCATTGGCCGGCTTTATCAAATTATTCCTAGAGGGCTTTAAAATGCCTAAGAAATATACCAGCCTTGATATAGGTACTTCCTCTGAAAAAGTATGGGGACATTTCTGGAACTCTTTGTGCAAAGGAGAAGGGATGGCTATCATTCAGCTGGGAATTCTTCTGCTGATCTTTACGCCTTTAATGAGAATTATCTTCGCTCTGATCGGGTATTTAAAAGAAAAAGACTACGTATATGTAGTCATTTCCTCTATTGTATTGGCCATTATGGCGGTAAGCTTTTTTACGGGATACGCTCACTAATTTTACATTTCATAGAACTCCAGCGGAAGCTGGTCCGGGTCCTGGGTAAAGAAAAACTCTTTTCCCGTATATTCGTCAATACGGATTTCTTCACAGGGAAGTCCTTTTGAAATGAGTTCCTGTCTTTTGTTTTCTACATTTTCTACAGAGAAAGCCAGATGTCTTAGTCCGCATGCCTCCGGGCGGGAAGCTCTTTTGGGTGGATCAGGAAATGAGAACAGTTCTATCACATAATGATCTCCTATAGCCAGATCCAGTTTATAGGATTGTCTTTCTTCACGGTACACTTCCCGGATCATGTTTAAGCCTAAGGTTTCAGTGTAGAATTTTTTTGAATTTTCATAATCCGAACAGATTATGGCAATATGGTGAATCTTCATATTCATTAGAATGTTTTAAATTTTTCTTTCAGGAGCTTTCCGTAAAGTTTTCTTAGTTTCCGGTCGACTTCCTGTGCTTTCATTGTCTTTCCTATTTTTGCGGATTTTACGGTGATTACCGTTCCTTTATTTCCTTGCAGCTATCTTTTCTTCTCGTATCAATAAGATATTGGATTTTCCAGCTGTTGTCCTTCTGTTTTACGAGTTGAAAACTATTGGCTCCGCAATGAGTAAACTTTTCTCGGTAATAAAAGGAATATGGTGTAAATACGCTGGCCAGCATTCCATCTGAATGAATAGCTTCAATCTCAATTCTTTCATCAATACTTCCTTTTGGAATCTTTACAATGGATGAAATAAAATTTTTGATTTCTTCACTTTTTACCGTACCATCCTTGGTGATCGTCTGAAGAACAGCAGTATCTGTAAAAGCAGACTGTATCAGGTCTGCATCTGCGTTCTTCATACCCAGAAATAAATTACGGATCGGTTTTTCTATCTCCTGATTTTGGTTTTGTGCAAGACAGAACGTGCTCAGTACTAATGTTACAGCGGCCAGTTTACTCATAATCGGTTTAATCTGATTCAATAAAAGTAAAAAAATATTAGAGATTATTAAAATTAACAAAGTTTAAAATATAAAGAGGCTGAATTTATAATTAAATAATTTATTTTTATCTGTTATTTATTAATATGTGGGGTATTTATTTATTTTTAACAGTGCTTCTGATATTGCTGACGCTGCTTCCCAAAATTCAGAATTCACACTGGGTATTCAGGGTTCCGGAATTTGGTAAGATTCAGATCACCTATGTTATACTTATTACGTTTATTTTAGGTTTCGGACTGAAAGAGCCGCAGTATTTTTTATATTCACAGGGACTTTTGATCCTGATGTTTGTTCATCATGGGGTTACTCTTATCAAATATACTCCGCTTTACCGTGTAAAAAAATACAGACAGCACAGCCTGCCTTCGGAGAAACTTCATTTTGTCTCTGCCAATGTTTATCAGTTCAATAAAGAATATGACCGGTTTATCAGACTTATTGAAAAATACCGCCCGGATGTTTTTCTTACGATGGAAAGTAACGGTGACTGGGAAAAAGCAATGAGGGTTCTCGAAAAAGATTATCCGTACCAGCATAAAGTAACGCTTGAAAATACTTACGGAATGCACTTCTACTCTAAAATTGAAATTAAAAATGCGCAGACCCATTATTTTGTTGCGGATGATATTCCGAGCATTGAAGCACATTTAGAAACTGAAGACGGATTTTCATTTGTATTTTTCGGAGTTCATCCACCGCCACCAAGCCCTACGGAAGAGGAAACCTCAAAAGAAAGAGACGGTGACCTTCTCAGTACGGCAAAAAGGGTGAAAAACCTTCATAAACCCGTTATTGTTGTTGGGGATTTTAATAATGTAGCCTGGTCGAAGTCCTCTATCCTATTCAGAAAAACGAGCGGTTTAATCGATCCACGAATCGGACATTCCTTCGTTTCTACTTTTCATGCCAGGTACCGTATGCTGAGATTTCCGATAGATTTGATGTTCCATAGCGAAGATATTTTTATAAAAGAATTGAAAACACTGGAAAATTTCGGTTCAGATCATCTTCCGGTGTATTGCGAATTTTTCATTGATCATCATAATGACGAACAGGAGGAACTTGTAGAAGAAGCCACTTCCGAAGAAAAAGCAGAAGCGGAAGAAATGATACAGGAAGGAAAAAAAGAAGACGGAAACCGGGATGAAGTGGTAACGGAAGACTGATCTGTAATCCTGGTAAAAAATACAGAATATTTCTTCGGATAATCATGAATAATTTTTGTATAATCGTGCTGAAATTAATAGCCGACGTATGAATCTTATAGACAATTTAAAATCAAATGCTTTTATAGAATTTGCTAAAGAGCATTCTACCCTCATTATTGCTATTCCTTACATTATCGGAGGTCTGCGCCAGTTATTCAGGCTTCTTAGCATTTCATTTGATCTGATTATTTTCTTCTCTTTTACCCAGCTTTTAATAGACGGGATCATCACGATTCTTAAAATGGTTGTATTATTATCCTATGTACAGCTCTATAAGTCCTTTTTAGATAAAAAAACCAACTCCGGCGAGCTAAAAGCCCTGAAGCAATATAGTATTATCTTAGGCTGCTTATTTGCTGGAGTCGTTGGAACTGTCATCTATTTTAAAACGGTTGTCGGAAATCTTCCTTATGCCCCTGTATTCCAGTTCTCCGTATTTCTTTTGTTAATTCTGCTGTCTATTAATCTTGTTATTTCATTAAAAGGCAGCCCTTATAAAGGCGCGGGATATTCTATGATCTTTGTCTTTCTGGTATTTATTCCAATGCCTGTTTCCTCAACGAATCATATTGACAATATAGACACTTTATCCAACAGTCTGAAGACGGAATATAAAGATGCCAAAATAGTATATTATAATGATCAGTATTTGTTTTATAAAATCAATCCTAAAGATTCAGCAGATAAAATTTTAGTCGTGAAAATTGATAAATTATTTGATGATGTGATATATAACGGGCAGAAAGAAAAGTAATATTTTTCAGTTTATTATAGCTGGTCCTCATAAAAAAAGCCGTTTCACAAATGATGAAACGGCCTTTTAATTTTATATAAATTATTTTTAGAATAATTCTTTTCTGATGATATTCTGACTTCTTTCAGGACCTACAGAAACAAGATATACGTTGATTCCTAAGTATTTCTCGATAAATTCAATGTATTTCTGAGCATTATCAGGAAGTTCATCGTAGCTTCTTGCTTTCGTAATATCTTCATTCCAACCCGGAAGTTCTTCATAAATTGCTTCGTAATCGTACAATTTTGTAGTAGAAGAAGTGAAATAATCGATAATTTTTCCGTCCTCTGTTTTGTAGTGCGTAGCGATTTTCAGAGTTTCAATTCCGGTAAGAACATCAAGTTTAGTGATCACAAGATTGTTAATCCCGTTAATCATACAAGCGTGCTTTAAAGAAACAAGGTCTAACCATCCTGTTCTTCTTGGTCTTCCGGTTGTAGCCCCAAATTCACCACCAATCTGTCTGATCTTTTCTCCCAGTTCATTATCCAATTCAGTAGGGAAAGGTCCGTTTCCTACTCTTGTACAGTAAGCTTTTGCTACCCCGATCAGGTTCTGAAGTGATGTAGGAGGAACTCCTGCTCCTGTACAAACCCCTCCTGTAGATGGAGAAGATGAAGTAACATATGGATACGTTCCGAAATCAATATCAAGCATTAACGCCTGAGCTCCTTCAAACAATACATTTTTCCCTTCTTGGATTGCCTCATTCAGTTCCAGTTCCGTATCAACGATTCTGTCCTGAAGCTGTTTTCCGATCTCCAGAAATTCGTTGTAGATCTCTTCAACATCCAATACAGGTTTTCCGTAATATTTTTCAAAAAGAGAATTCTTAACTTTTAAGTTTTTCTCAATTTTTTCTCTTAAAATCTCTGGATTCAAAAGGTCAACCATTCTGATTCCAACTCTTGCTATTTTATCTTCGTAGCAAGGTCCGATTCCTTTTTTAGTTGTTCCGATCTGAGTTCCGCCATGTTCCTCTTCACGGTACGTGTCCAAAAGAATATGGTAAGGCATGATGACATGCGCTCTTCTGCTGATAAAAATGTGGTCAGTTCTCAAACCTTTGCTTTCGATCTGGCCAACTTCTTTAATAAAAGATTTAGGGTTTACCACTACTCCGTTCGCAATGATACACTTCCCCTTGCACTGCAGTACCCCCGAAGGAAGAAGGTGCAGAACAAATTTCTCTTCACCCACATAAACCGTGTGACCTGCGTTGTCTCCTCCCTGGAAACGAACTACATAATCCGATTTAGCCGATAAAACATCTGTGATTTTTCCTTTACCTTCATCTCCGTACTGAAGACCTACAACTACGTAAGTTGACATATTTTACTTTTGTTTTTAGATTCATGCAAAATTACTCTGAAAAAATAGGGTGAGCAAATTATGAGGGAAATTTATTTTTGAGCGGGGTGGAAATCATATGGTTAAAATTTTCAAATTCAAGTTAATATTATCATCTTATATTTATTTATATTTGATCTTTACACGTATTTTACTAAACCATGATAGAAAATTACATTACTAATATTTTTGTTAAAGAATCTATAAATATAAGAGATTTCAATATTCCCCTTTCAGAAAACAAGAGACAACATCTTATACTAACAGGAAAGAATGGTAGTGGAAAGACAAGCTTATTATTAGAGATAAAAAAATACATTACCCTAATAGATGATGGCCAATTTATGCGTTTAATAAATGATAAAGACCATTATAAACACTTAAAAGAACAACTTGCTGATCCGAACTTCAACGATAGCACTCTTCTTACCCATAGAGCTGTAAATAACTATGAAATATTACAAAAATTAGCTGGTGGAACAGAAATTAATTTTTCAGGAACAACAAAAGATTTAATTACCAAATCTGAGAGCGGTAATTTTATTTTAGCATTTTTTGACTCTAAAAGACATACTCGATTAAATATACCTACAGGAATTAATAAAGTTGAACTTAATAAAAAATACTCAATAACCGAGCAAGTAAATCTAAATTTCATTCAATTTATAGTAAATCTAAAAGCTGATCGCTCATTTGCAAGAGATGATAATGAATTAGATACGGTTGAAAAAATTGACAAATGGTTTAATGACTTAGAAAATAGATTAAAATTAATATTTGATGCTGAAAATTTAGAGCTGAGATTTGACAGAAAAACTTATAATTTTGATATTATTATCAATAATCTCGAACCCTTTAATTTTAATACTTTATCTGATGGATATTCTTCTATAATAAGTATAGTTACCGAGCTACTTTTAAGAATGGAAGCTCATCAGGCTAAATTTTATGATTTAGAAGGTATAGTTATAATTGATGAAATTGAAACACATTTACATGTTGATTTACAGAAGAAAATTTTTCCATTTTTAACTGATTTTTTTCCAAAAATACAATTTATTGTTACAACACATTCACCATTTGTACTGTCTTCTATTTCAAATGCTACAATCTGTGATTTAGAAACAAGAATCATAACAACAGATTTATCAAGCTATTCGTATGACACATTAATTGAGAGTTATTTTGGAATAGATAAATATTCCGAAGAAGTTAAACAAAAAGTACTTGATTTTGAAAATCTAATTTTAAAAGAAGAGTTATCTTTTTCTGAAGAACATCACTTAAAAGAACTTAAAAGCTATTTTGATCATTCACCTAAATATCTTTCAAATGAGCTAAGAGTTAAATTACAAGAAATTGAATTAAATGCAATTTTAAAAAATAAAAAACGTAAATCTGAATAATTAAGATTATGATATATTTTGAAAAATCACAGCCAGCCCCCGAATGTCTAAATATTGAAAAAAATAAAGCTAGTGGTGACTATAAATGTGGAGATGTATTGAACAGAATTAAAAAAGATTTTTTTAACAAATGTTACATTTGTGGATATAAAGAGCCAACAACAATAAATGTAGAACATTTTAGGCCACATAAAGGAAATACAGAATTAAAATTCAAATGGGAAAATCTTTTTTGGTCCTGTGGACATTGTAATAATATCAAGCTTGATAATTATGATAATATTATTGACTGCACAGATATAAATGAAAATATTGAAGATCGTATAAAAATAACTATGAAACCTTATCCAAAAGAGTTTGTTGTTATAGAAGCTTTAGATACTAATTCCTCTACATTGTCTACCACAGCTTTACTCGAAGCTGTTTTTAATGGTACAACACAACTAAAAACAATTGAAGCTGGTAATTTAAGAAATAAAATTCTAGAAGAAATTGGAGATTTCCAAAAATATTTAATAAATTATTATTCTGATGGACTCATTGAAGATGAAAAGAACTTTTTGTTATTACACATAAAGAAACATCTCAGAAAGTCTTCTAATTTCACATCCTTTAAAAGAGCAATTGTAAGAGAAAATAAAATTTTAAAAGAGGATTTTGAACAATATTTTGATTAATAACTTTAGTTGATTCCAAGTAAAAAATATTTGCAATGAATTTTCAAAAATCAGCATTTCTACCTTCCAGAATTAGTAATGAACCTCAACTCTTCCACACCCTCTTCACTCCGGAAGCTATTCCCGTTAAAGCCACCTTTCTCATCATTCATGGTATGCAGGAGCACAGCGGAAGATATGCTGAAATAGCAACTTATTTTGCAGACCGCGGATTTGCTGTACTCACCTATGATCATTTGGGACACGGCAGATCAGTAAAGGACAAAATGGACATTGGATTTTTCCAGCTTAACGGACCGGATGAACGGCTGATTGATGATGCAGAAACAATGGCAGATTACCTTCATCAGCAATACCCGGATATTCCGCATTTTGTTTTAGGCCATTCCATGGGTTCATTTGTAACGAGATGTCTTCTTCAAAGGGCAAGCAATAAATTTACAGGAGCTGTGATCACCGGAACCGGAGGCCCTTTGGCAGGAATCAGCTTAATAAAGGGGTATCTGTCGTTAGCCAACAAAATAGCCCCTCATCATCCAACTTATCTCAACACTCTCTTCAGTAAGGTTAATAACAGTCATTTTAAGAAAGATAAAGATTTCAGTGATACAAGCTGGCTCAGTTTGAATCCGGCCAACAGAAAAGCATTTACAGAAGATGAACTCTGCGGAATTCCTTTTACCAACAATGCGTTCTATGCCCTGTTCAGCATTTACAAAAAAGCCACGGCAAGACATTGGGCAGATTCCATTTCCAAATCCTTTCCTCTTTTACTGATCAGCGGACAGAACGACCCAATCGGAGATTTTGGAAAAGGAGTGATGAAAACCGTTAATAACCTGAAACGGGACGGATTTACCCATATCGACTACAAGCTTTACCCGGAAATGCGCCATGAAATCCTGAATGAAGAGATCAAAGAAAAAGTTTTTCAGGAGATTTATGAATGGTTTCTGACATATTTATAGTTTTCAGGCTCGAAAATTGAGCAAATAACGTATTTTTTGTAGAAGTTTTGGCTAAAGCCAGAGAATTGGATTTTTATTATTAGGCGGACTAAAGTCCTATTGAATAAATTCTGCGGAATGGAAAATGTTTATCTATTTTTTCGCTCGCAGATTTCGCTGATGACGCAGATTTTTCAAGTACAAAAATTCGAGAAAGCTGTAGAATTTGTAAAAAATTTAAGTTGTATTGATAGGACTCCCTACATTTTTTGAAACGCAAAGATTTCTATGTTAATACCGCGGATTTTAGAAAGCAAAGGACAGGATCAACGAAGTTGATCCGATGAAGCTGATGGCTAGCCTTCGGCCTGTTTTTGATTCTTAAAATAATAGGTTACAACCCAAAAATTGCTGAAAATCTTTGATTTTCTAGCGCCTTAAAAACAGTACAATGGCTAAAACCCTTGCGACGTTGCGTTAAACCAACAAAAAACCTAAGCTATCCTGGACAACTATCACATCCCATTACTCTCAATCCAGTCAGAAAAAGGTTTCCGGTAGGTCTCTCCTACAGTTACAAAATCCAGGTTCCTCATCTGAATCCTGTTTCCTTCAATAACCTTGATTTTATCTGTAGCAATAATATAAGACCTGTGAATCCTCATAAAACAATTTTCCGGCAGTTTTTCCAGAATATCTTTCATATTTTCCAGCATCATCACTTTATCATTGACCGTGTGGATCCGGATATAATCTTTCAGACCTTCAATATAAACTATCTCTTCAAAAGCTATTTTATAGTATTTACGATCAGCTCTGACCAACAGATATTCTGTCTGAGGACTGGGCGCAAAAGCCTGCTGCCACTGGATAAACTTTTCTACACTCTGATAAAAACGGTTAAATACAATCGGTTTCAGTAAAAAATCAACAACATGAAAGTCAAAAGCTTCCAGGGCATATTCCGCATAGGCGGTGGTTACGATGAAATTGTGATTTTTATTGAACATTTTCATCATTTCGATTCCTGTAAGTTCCGGCATCTGGATATCGATAAAAATAAGGTCTATACTTTCCGATCTAAGGATTTTCATCACTTCATACACATCGCTTCCGGCGTAGATTACGTTGAGAACCCCGGCTTTCAATGCATAATCGTTCAAAAGCCTTACAGCAAAAGGTTCGTCGTCCAGGATAATACAATTGATTTTCTGTTTCATAGTTGAATGTGTATAGAAGCTTTAAATCTATTCTCAAAACGGTCGGTTGTAAGTTTATATTGACCCGGATACAGCATATCCAATCTGTTTTTCAGGTTATCCAGCCCAATTCCGCCTAATTTATCTGTTTTTTGCTTCCCGATGGTATTGATGACTTCAAAATTCAGGTTGTCAGCATTTGCTTTTATTGTAATTTCAATAGGATCTTTATCTGAATAAGCCCCATGTTTTAAAGCATTTTCTACCAGAGGCGAAAGGATATATGGCGCAATACGGATCTTTCCGTCTTCAACAGCATCTGTCCATTGAACAATATTATTTTCGTAATGTCGTAACTCTTCCAGTTCAATATAAGCTTTGATATAATCTATTTCTTCTGACAGCGCAATATGATCTTTCTGAGCTTCATAGGTTGTAAAACGCATAATGCTGCTCAGTTTTTCAATGGCGGAAAGAGATTCCGGCGACTGAAAATGCACCATAGAATAAATATTATTCAATGTATTAAAAATAAAATGCGGATTGATCTGGGCTTTAAGAAACTTGATCTCTGTATTTTTCTGTTCCTCCAGAATGATCTTATTATATTCCAGAAGCCTGATTACATGGATTACCAGCCATAAAAATGAGCTGAGGATAATAGGACGTGGACTGTACAGCAGATTATCAGTCAGATAACTTCCAAGAGCGGGTTTTGTATAATTCGTTTTTCCAAACCACCAGTCAGTCAATACCTGCTCAATGGTAAAACGGGCCAGTGCAAAAAACAGATAGGAAATGATTACTCCGGCAATAAGCTTCGGCCATTTGAAATCCTTAAAGATCTTAGGCATCACCAGGCTGTAATGAAAATAGAAAGTCAGGATAAAAACTACGGCATAAGTTTTAAGGAACAGATCAATTTCTGAAATCTTCAGATAATAGACAGTATTGCCTACCACTACAAAATACAGGGTAAGAATCCAAAACAGAATATGCAGGCCGGCTTCTGTTTTCTTATTCAGATAGAGTTTCTCCATTCCGGTTACTAATTTTTTGTAAAAATAGTCTTTTAAAAAAGAGATCTGCACCGGGTTCGTAGATAAAATTCCGGGAAACGTCGATAAAAGTAGCATGACGCAGAGCAAAGAAGCAGTTTTGCAGTACAATACATACAAAAACCTATGAAATCTCTATTAATACCCGCCTTTATTCTTCTCTCTATATACAGCATCAACGCTCAGGAAAAAGAAAAAACAGGTGAGACAGCTTTGGAAGCTGTTGTCATTAAAAACCGTAAAAAAGTTATTGAAAAAAAAGTGGACCGAATGATCTACTATGTGGAAAATTCTGCAGCTTCAACGGGAGGAAATGCTCTTGATGCACTGAAATCCGCTCCATTGGTAAGAGTACAGAATGAATCTGTTTCCATAGTCGGCAAAGGTGAAGTGCTTGTGATGATTGATGAACACTTACAGAGAATGCCGGAAAGTGAACTGGCCTCTTTTTTAAAAACCATTCCTTCTGATAATATCAAAAGCATCGAAATTATTACTGCTCCACCCGCAAAATATGAAGCTGAAGGAAACAGCGGAATCATCAATATCAGATTAAAAAAAGCCAGAGATAATTCATGGAATGCAAGCGTCGGAGCCAATTATACCCAAAGATATTTTGCAGGAAGCAGCCTTCAGGGAACATTTGGCTATAACCGTGACAGATTATCATTGCAGGCATCTGTTTATACGGAACAGCAAAAACTTCGTTCTTTTTCTGAAAGCCAAACCTTCTACCCAAATGAATTATGGATGATGAATCAGACAAATACTGACAAAAATAAAAATACGGGATTAAGCCTTGGTGCAGACTACAAACTCTCTGAAAAATGGATCTCCGGAGTAAAATATCTCGGAAGCTTTAACAGTGAAACCTCTTCCAGCTCTCCCCTTACTTCAAGGATCAATTATCAGACTATGAATCCAGAATCTTTCATTACATCTGATGTTAATGCTTCCAATAAACCAAGTACCCATACTTTCAACTGGTTCAATACCATCAAAGCAGACAGCACCGGAACCGTTATTTCTACAGATTTCGATTTCTTTCAGTATAAGAAAACCGACCGCAGGGATTTTGACGGCAGAGAACTCAATGCAGGATCTCAACCGATTCCCGGCACCTATTTTTCAGCATTGAATACCAATATCAACCAAATTCGCAATTATTCCGGGAAAGCCGACGTGGAAACCAAACTTTCCTGGGCAGATCTTAATTTCGGAGCTCGTTTTTCATATACAAAAACTGATAACGACCTTACCGTTTATGGAAGAGAGACCGGAATTTCTGTTTTGAATACCGATCAGTCCAATACATTCGTTTATAAAGAATACAATGAAGCCGTGTATGCATCTTTAAACAGAAAATTCAATGACCAATGGGAAGCAAAATTCGGTCTCCGAGCTGAAGCCACCCAAACCAAAGGACTTTCCGAAAATACAGGCCGTACAGACAAAAATGATTATATCAAACTGTTTCCTACTGCTTATGTAACCTATACTATCAATAGCAACCATTCCCTTTCCCTGAATTACAGCAGAAGAATCAGAAGACCAGGCTTCGATTACCTGAATCCTTTTGTAGTTCGCACCAGCCCGTTCTATTATTCTGAGGGGAATCCATATCTTAAGCCGTCTATTATTGATAATCTGGAATTTACTTATGTTAAAAGACAGCAATGGATTTCCTCTCTTTATTACTCCAAAGTTTCAGATTTCGGACAGGCATTATCTATTCTGGATGGAGAAACCAATATCACCAGAAATACTCCGGTGAACTATGCAGATACCTATCAGATCGGGTTTTCCTCCTCGTATAATTTCAACAAACTGAAATGGTGGAACAGCTTTACAGGATTTAATGTGAATTATCAGAATGTAAAATCCAAGGTTTCTTTCGCCGAATCAATCGATGGGTATAATGCCTATTTCTACACCAATAACGAATTTACTTTAAATAAGAATAAAACGGTTTCTCTAAGTGTAAATTATGCATTACAACTTCCGGGCAGGTACCAGATCTTCCATATTTCTACGATGAATATGATGGATCTTGCTGTTAAGTTTTTATGTTTAGATAAAAAATTATCTGTAACTGTTGCAGCAACCGATATCCTTAACGGCCGGAAACCTTTGATCTCTTATCAATCAAATGGTATCAATACCAATATCAGGAATAATAATTATACCCGGGGATTCAGAATATCCCTCAGCTACAGATTCGGAAATAATAACATGAAAACCAAAGACAGAAATTTCGGGAATGAAGACGAGCGGAACAGAATCAATTAATAAAGGTTAGAAATAGAAAAAATCACATAAGTTCTTGAAAAATCTACGATTTTTATTACGCGTCAAATAAAAGAATCTGCAAAATCTGCGAGAAAAAAAACACCAAAGAGTTTTTAGAGAAATCCTTTATGTTAGATTGTAGAATTTATTCAATAGAGATGGACTTTAGTCCGCCTAAATAATAAAAATCCAATCCTCTGGCTTTAGCCAAAACGTCTATAACAAATAGGTCATCCGCAAAATAAGTAAGAATATCTACACTCACCAGATTGAAATGTCCATCATAAAAATCACCATCTAAAGCTTAATAAATTAAATATCAAAACCTTAACCATAAAAACTCAATAACCACTGATTTTTTCCAAATGCCGGATTTCATTCACAATGTATCCAAAACAGAGAAAGCGCCTTAAGGCGCTTTTATATTTTAATTCCGAATAAACAGGGACTACAAAGGGAATTCAAACGATATACCCGGCTAAAAACAATCCGGAATAAATGTTATAAAAAGCACAAAAACCGTTGCATGGACACTTGGATGGACATCTGCACGGACATTTCTACGTTATTCCAACCAGATTAACCAACCTGTAAAGCCTGAAAAACAATCCATATTGTTGAAAAGCAAAGATTCAGAACCCTTTAGGGAATTCTGAAACAAATAAAAAAAACTGAAAATCAATTACTTATATTTCTATTAGTTTTTAAATACTGTATTTCTGCTTCCAGATCATTCAAACGGTCATAAAACTCTGCAGGATCCGGTAGGTTGAAATTCAGGTGAAGCTTTACTTCCCATACTTCTTTTATTGTACTAGGATGGATATTCTGCGTAGGATAATTACGTCTGTTATCTGATTTACAGATCAGGTTATCATATTTTTTGATTCTGTTCAGGCATCTTTTAATAAGACCGTCTTCAATTTCATTCGAAACAATAGCATACAGCTTGTTATCACTGATATCATGAATCCAGTCGTCCACAAACTGGGCAACTACGTGTGTACGATCGGGAAGCGTAGGAAACATGGAATGTCCTTCAATTTCAAACATCCTGAACACCCCGTTATTAAGGTTTGGAAGCCGGAACGTAGGTAATGATTTAATGAAATTAGGATCATTATATCCCTGAAGATATCCGGCCTTCAGCTTGTTGGGAACAAGGGCAATATTGTCCCTGTTATGAGAATCTACCGTTATTACCTGCGGAACCCTGTGGTAAAAATCAGACAGCAGAGCAGCCTGTTCTTTTTTATCTTCTTTCAGCATTTCTCCTTCACCTACAATAAGCCATTCGAAATTTATTGCGAGCGAAGTGCATATTTTTTCGATGACATTGAATTTAGGCTCTGTTCCATTGATATAACTTCTTATATTGGATTCATTTACCCCTATCATACCCCCGAAAACAGAATTATTTCCGTTAGCGAAGTAATCAACAAGTTGTTTTATCCGAAAATTTATTCCATTCATAATCAATAATTTGAATCTTGATTCGAGAAATTTTTCGAGTTTCCGTTTGGTTATTCGTAAAACTTTACGATATTTGTCCCGTACAAAAGACAAACATGATAATGAACAAAACTACTAAAAAAAGAACATATTACAATACAGAGATCTTAAATATTCTGATGAAACGTCATGACTGTTCCATTGACTTCATTCGTAAATCTTTGCGCGGTGACAGAGTGGGAGAAAAATCTGATGTTTTAAAGAAGGAATATAATATTTTTTTAAGGAAAACCGAAGAAGCTATTAATAACGAAGCCCAATCATTAAAAAATAAAATACCATGAAAAAAATACTTCAGACCCTGTTCTGTCACAAAAAGATAGAAGTGATAGACGCCAAAACAGGAAGAAAAGAAATTGCTACTTACAAAATAATACTAGGAATTTTCTTTAAGATCAGTTACCAACCTCAGTAAAACAAACAAAAATAACGATACCATGCCGATCCACTGGGGCAATATACTCGCAGTAACAAAAGATGAACTGGTTCCGGCATATTTCAGCACATTAGATGCTCTTCAGAAGAAAATCCAGCGGTACAGGGATCTGCCTTTCGGAATTAAGCAGGTCAGAAAAGGAGGAAACGGCCGCCAGATGCTCATTGACTTTGATTCGCTTCCCAAAGAAATACAGGATAGTCTTGGAGATCCGCGCAAAATGCAGCATCCCATGATCTCTTTCTTTCAGTTTGATCCGTCTGCGGTTCGTTATTATACCGATTTCAGATTTGAAGACGGCACCCCCTTAAAAGAAAACTTCAAACAGGAATACATCACTAATGCAAGCGTTCTCCGTGCTGCAGAAAGACTGAAGCAGGCAAGGCTTGAGGAATGGAAAAAGCTCAAAAAAACATCAGGGCGAGGGCTTATGCCTTCCATCTGCACCGATATTATAACGTTCAATGAATATCTGCCGAAACTTTTTAATACAGAACATAGCATTCCCGCATCATACAGGGCATTTGACAGGATATGGAAACCGTTTTTCAATACCTATGAAAACGGAGGCTATAACTACAGCTGCCTGATCTCCGGAAAACTGAAAAACCAGAACAGGAAACTGATGACCGATGAAATGATTGCACTGCTGAACGATATGTTTGCCGGACAGGATTATAAACCTTCAAGAACACAGATTGCCTCCCAGTATCAGGCTTTTCTGAACGGAGAACTGGAGATCATCTCCAATGAAACCGGTGAAATGTATGATCCGACAGACAGCAGAAAATTCAAAGAAATATCAGACAGTTCCATCATTGCATGGCTAGGAAAGTGGGAAAATAAGATAGGAACCTATGCCAGACGTTCAGGAGACCGCCAGAAACTGATGCAGGAATTCATCCCATGGCACAAGCTGGCTAAAATCAAAGAAGCAGGAACATTGATTTCGATTGATGACAGACAGCCGCCGTTCATGTATGACAAAAAGAGAAACCGGGTGTGGTTCTATATGGGAATAGATCTCGGTTCTGAAGCCTGGACATGCTGGGTACACGGAAAAACCAAGGAAGGAATCATCACAGAGTTCTACCGCCAGATGATCAGGAATTATACAGAATGGGGGTTCAATCTTCCTTTAGGATTGGAATGTGAAAGCTCACTGAACAGCAGTTTCAAAGATACATTCCTGAGAAACGGAGCGATGTTCGACACAGTCAATATTTATGCGAACCGGGCCAGATCCAAAGCCATTGAAAGAAAATTTGAAGAACTGCGGTACCGACACGAAAAAAGCAGACTGGGATGGATGGCCAGACCTCATGCCCGGAAAGAAGAAAATCAAAAGAGCGCAGATGAAGAAGTCATTATTCCGTACGATGACATTGTAGACGGCTCTCTGAACGACATTGAAATATGGAACAATTCACCTCATTCCATATATAAAGACAAAACAAGATGGGAAGTATTCTGTGAGATGCAGAACAAAAACACCCGTCCCACCAACTGGCAGGCACTCCTGCCCTACCTGGGAAAAGAAACAGTATCAAGCTGTAACGCGGGGATCATCAACTTCAGAAATACCACGTATGTTTTGGGACTAGACGGTGAAATTGTTTTAGGAGAAGACCTGATCAGGCTGATGAAGTATGTAGAAGGAAAAGAATTCAGAATATTCTGGCTCGATGGAAATGATGGAAGCACGCTAAAAGCCATGATCTATTATGAAGATATGATGCTCTGCGATATTGTTCCACATCCGGAATATTCAAAATCAAAGCACGAAAGAGGTGCACAAGGAGAAATCAACAGAAAGATGATGTCTGCCTATGAAAATACAGTGAATGCTTTCATGGCCCATCAGAAAAGAGAAATTGAACAGATCACGGTGATAGACAACCGTAAGAAAGTAATTAACAGCAAGTTTCAGATTCCAGGCAGAAAAAGATACAGGCAGACAGAATCGATTCCGGAGGAAATTCTTTTCAAAGAAACCCAGGAATATCACTACAAAGAAACAGAAAGTACTGCAAGAAGCTGGAAATCAAACTTCAGATAACAGACACAAAATAGAAAATATGGAGATCAATAAAGAATTAAAATACCAGATCCGGGAAGCGATGATGAAATACCGGAAGAATTTCGGAGGAACAGATGCTGCTTTTGCCCAATCACTAAATATAAGCAACTCAATCTACAGCAGAATTAAAAAAGGAGAAACAGAAAAAATTTTATCAGCCGGAGAATGGCTTCACATCGGAAGAAAATTCCGAGTAGACCTTAATAAGAACAGCTGGAAATTTGCCAGAACCGAGGTGTATGAGCAGATGTACGAAAGCTTCATCTTCTGCCAGAAATCAAAAACATCCATGATCCTGGTAGACGACTGCGGCATAGGGAAAACAGAATGCGCTAAGGCTATTATTTCACAGATGAAAAACGCGTTTTACATAGACGCCTCACAAACACATACCAAAGTAAGGTTTATCCGGCAGCTGGCCGTTGTTTTAGGATGTGGAACAAAAGGTAAATACCATGAAGTTCTGGAGAATGTAAAATACGCCCTGAACGTGCTGGAAAATCCATTCATCTGCATTGATGAAGCCGGAGACCTTGAATACAGTGCTTATCTGGAATTAAAAGGAATCATGAATGACACGGTAGATAACTGCGCCTGGTTCATGATTGGGGCAGATGGCCTGAGAGCAAAGATTACCAAAGGAATTAACAACCACAAAGTAGGATTTGCCGAGATATTCAGCCGCTTTTCTGACGATTTCGTCACTCTGGTTCCGAAAGGCCCGGAAGACCGGAAGAAATTCTACACCAAGCTGATTGGAGACGTAGCCTATGTAAACCTTGATGATAAAACAACCGTGAATGAAGTCATCAGGAGCTGTATGGTAAAAATAGACACGCCCTACTCTACCCGCAAAGGTCAGGAAGACGGAAAGATCAAATCATTAAGATATCTAAAAACCTTAGTAAACGTAAACAGATTATGAGATCCATATCAGTAAAACAGGCCCTGTCCATCGTCTTTAAACAGTTTGAATTTACCGGATTATGGCAGAAAGCTTTCGGACAGCCGGAAACAGCAGGATTCTGGTACCTGGGAGGTGCAGAGAAAAACGGAAAAACCACCTTCGCTATGATGCTGGCCAAATATCTGGCAGAATTTGGAAAAGTATTGTATGTATCTGC
This sequence comes from Chryseobacterium vaccae, assembly GCF_009602705.1. Classification (NCBI taxonomy): domain Bacteria; kingdom Pseudomonadati; phylum Bacteroidota; class Flavobacteriia; order Flavobacteriales; family Weeksellaceae; genus Chryseobacterium; species Chryseobacterium vaccae. Next base: position 1,752,799 of record NZ_VSWH01000001.1, read on the forward strand.
TGAAGAAGGCTTCTCCAAAGACATTATCTCTGCAATGGTTGCTGCAGGATTATCCGATACCGACAAAAACTTTAAGCTCCTGGATTATATGCCCTGGGATGAATTAAATCAAAAGTTTGAATCAAGAAAATGCCCGAAGATCATTTTTATAGACAACACGACGGTTTACCGTGACGAAATCACCAGGAAAATGGTTCTCGAGCTTAAAGAAAAGCACAAAAACAAGCTCATCATTTTCGTGAGCCACGAAGAAAAAGGACTTCCGGACAGTGCGCTGGGAACTGTCTGGAGAAAACTATCCAAGATCATCATCCAGGCGGAGGGCCTGAAAGCCATTATCTCAGGAAGATGTCCCGGCGGAACATTAAATATCAACAAAGAAAAAGCCAACCTCTATTGGGGAACAACAATTGAAAACCAACAACAATGAATACAAGAGAAAACCTATTAACCATCGCGCTGCAGTATGACAGCTACGGAGAAAAATACCTTACCGATTTCGACAGAATGTTTATCCATAAAGAAATCAGCTCTATCTGGAACGAATCAGGATATGTAGTTCCGGAAGACGTAGAAGGAAAGATTCAGATCAAACTCAGAATTATTAACCAGCTCCAGTGGGAATCGCCCTACTAAGAGAGGGGAAGCCGGGAGATGGAAGAAGGAAGAGCTGCTCGTCAATAGTTATAACTAAAAGAACTTCCAGCCTCCATCTCCCCTCTTCCAGCCAGAAATAAAAACCCATTATTAAAACCAAAAACAATTCATTAATCACCAAAAACAAAAAATATGATCACCGAAACATTAAAAATAATGACCATTGAGGAACTTGAAGCAGAGCTTAATGCAAGAAAACAGAAAGAAGCCCAAAAACGCGAGCAAAAGCGTACCCAGTATGAAAGCCTGAAAAAATCTGTTATCAGCGATCTGGCCACAACGGCAGACCATCTTTCCGCACAGATCCAGGACTTCAAGACCAAAGCCTTTTCAGATCTCGGTTCTCTTTTCGACCTGCTGAAAGATTACAGCAAAAGACATCAGGATGGAAAGGGAAACTTCAAAATTGAAGACGAAAATTTTAAGATTCAATATAAAAGACAGGGAAAAGGTGTTTTTGACGAAAGATCCCATCAGGCAGAGAGACACATCATAGACTTTCTAAGCTCGAAATATGAAGGAGATTTAGATACCAAAGATCTCATCATGTCCCTTCTGGAACGTAAAAACGGAGCGCTGGACATTCTTCTGGTTCAGAAATTATACAGCATGGAAGACCGATTTGAAGACGAAAACTGGAAAGAAGGAATCAGGCTGCTAAAAGAAAGCTACAGTTTCTCATTAAGCAAAGATTACATCTCTTTTTTCAAGAAAAACGAGAATAATGAATGGGAAGGAATTAATTTAAATTTCTCCTATTAAAAAGCTGAAATGAAACTTCTTCTATCCTTAGATAACAGTAAGCTCAGCGTTCTCAACAGCAGCATGCAGATCCTGGATATGCTGAACATCAACACTCAGCCCAGGAATCTGAAAAGCAGCATCTCCATCTGCATGGAGCTCAGAACCCAACTGCTGCAGAAAGCTGTAAAAACAAGACAGAAAGACAGATCTTTCATCATTAAGCTTCCTTATTATAAAGCCGATGCCCTCTGGCATTTCCTGAAGGAATATGAGATCTACTTTCCGGACGATTTCGGAAGTTATGAAACCAACGCGGTCCTGATGATGAAAAATGAACTTCACAGGCAGTTGCAGTAAAAAGCTTTCAATAACCTGATCTAAGCTGGATGAAAGCCGGAAGAGGGAGACTGGAAGTTATTTTTAGTTATCATTACAGACGGTCAAGATAAAACTGAAAAGTTATTCTTTTATGACTTTCATAACTTCCTCCATCCAGCTTCCAGCATCCAGCCATTTAACCTTTAAATTCAATAACATGATCAAAATAAACGGTCACTGGTACAGCAGTACCGAAGTAAAAGAAGCCCTTGAAAAGAAAGGATACACAATAATCACTCTGGAAATAAGTACAGAACTAAGGGATTACCCTCAGTATGAGACTTATGCACTGATAAACAGACAAGATCCAACCGTTTTGAACACTTTAAAAAGTGTGGCCCTAAAGGAGTTCCAAAAGAAGCCTCCGTTACTCTAAATACCAAAAGCTATGGGCATCCATAGCTTTTTTTGTGACCGAAAATCGGCTTGACTTGTACAAAAAGACCCTTTATTTTTGCCTTATGTCTTACAACAATAAAAATTACATCAAACGTGCCCGGTACATTATAAGTGTTTATAATGCACATAAGCACGCCGATGTTCCGGATACCAAAATCGTAAGGCATACTTTCCCGAAATACAACATTCACCTCTCCTACAGGCAATGGATGAACATCAAAGGAATGGTGATTCCCAAAGAGGAAACCCAGCTTACCTTATTCTAAATTCTAATTATCTTCCAGCCTGGCAAAATGATAACGTTTGATTTCCGCCAGCGTTTCTTCAGGATTGGCCGATACATCCTCATACTGCGTCGTAAAGATCAGTTCTCTTACTTTAAACCCAGCGTGTTGCTTGCTTGTACTTTTCACCATCGTTCTTGAAAATGGTGAGAAATAATCTTTGCTCCAGCCCTGAAGCGCTTGATACAGCTTCTGCTCGATTCTTAAAAAATCAAACCCTTTTTTCCTTTCTTCAACCGGAATCCCGTGCCATGTCGGAAATTCATCATTCGACACGAGCTGAAAAGATACCGGAACATTTCCCAATTGCCCGTTTGCTGACATATCGGAATAAGATGCTTCGGGGAAATCCACATCATACATGGCCTCCGGAAAATCAATAAATAAAGCAGGATAAGTTACCGTGCTCTGTATACCATTGGCAAGCTGTCCCAGCTGCTGATCGATATGCTGAATCTCCGGAACCTCCTGGGCAATTCTTTCCTGAAGGTCTAATAATAACTGTACATAAAAATATTCTTCCATAAGTAGTAAATTATAGTTTATCAAATTAGTTTCTGTTATGGAATAGTTTCATTTAAACAGGTTATATTTTCTTCCCGTCTACACTATTTCACAGTACAAAATTGAGCTTTAAACAGGGCATTTTAAAAAAGTTGTGCAATCCTTGCACTCTTATTTTCAAACCGTTGCAGGATGTTAGAAATTTGTACTCACAAAACAAACACAACACTTAATTATTAATATGGATTCACTATCTGCAACCGCATTAAAAGTCGCTATTACCCAAATAGGACAAGAGGAAAAACCTCAGGGATCAAATTGGGGAATCCCTGTTAAAACCTATCTGGCCTCAGTGGGAATTAATTTCCCGGCAAGCTGGTGTATGGCTTTTGTGTACTGGTGCTTCAATGAAGCTGCAAGACAGAATAAAACCACCAATACAGCCATAAGAACAGGCGGAGTTTTATACGCATGGAATAACGCTCCCAGAGAAAAGAAATCCTCAAAGCCTTCTGTTGGATCAGTATTTATCATGGACTTTGGAAAAGGCCTGGGCCACACAGGTTTCGTTGAAAAGTTCGACTCCCAATATATCTACACTATAGAAGGAAATACGAATGACAACGGAAGCCGCGAAGGCATTAAGGTCTGCAGAAGAAAAAGAACATTAACATCCATCAAAGGATATATACAATATTAGAATGAAACAATTCATGTTCTTCATATCGTTATTTTTTGTTTCGCTGGTTCAGGTTTCCTGCCTTAACAGGAAACCTCAGGAACCGGTGATCATCGAAAACACGAAAGAAGTGGTAACTGTGGTTAAAGACACCATTTTCAGAACAGAAGCAGACAGCACCTATTATCACGCGCTGATAGAATGCATCAACGGAAAGCCGGTTCTGAAAGAATCTGAATTCAATAAAAATATAAGCCGTAACGGAAATACCTCCGGAAGCGGCCTGCTGACACCGAAAGTATCCATTAATGAAGGAAAATTATCGGTAGAATGCTATAAACAGGCACAAGAGTCATTTAAAACATGGCGGGAAACCTATATCAAAGAACACGAGAAAACACCAATTTACATTGAAAAACCTATATACAAAGAAAAGGCTTTGTCATGGTTTCAGGAAACACAGCTATGGCTCGGAAGAATCTTTCTTGGTGTACTCGCCCTGTTCGCTCTTGTCCTCATCATCAGATGGAAAAAGATCATGTAAATACCATTTAAAAATAAAAAATGAACAGAAAAAGGATTTCTGATTCAAAAAATATGTACAACAACTTTTTAAAAAATAAGTAAAAAATGTCACAAGGAAATGGAACACCAAAAGTAAAAGCGAATGTGGCTTCAGGCAACTTACTACGTCAGATTCAGGTAATCGACGGCGTTGCAGGAATCGTGGGAACAGCTTACAAAGAAACCAATATTGGTCATGTAAAGACTGTTTACTCACCGGAAGACGCTAAAACCAAAGGGTACACTGAACAGGACGAACCGTTCTTGTTTCAGGCAATCAATGAATTTTATCAGGAGCTTGGGGGAAGCCAGGAGCTGTGGATCTTAGGAACACCAGCCGCAACAACAATGGAAGACGCCGTTAAAAGCACCAACGAAGCAGGCGTAAAAAAACTTCTTACCGCTTCCAATGGTAGAGTAAACTTAGTAGGAGTTTGCAGAAAGCCGGATGCATCTTACGTTTCTCCTGCAGGATTTTTAGACAAAGACGTTGAGAAAGCGTTATTAGCTTCTAAAATATTAGCTCAGTACCAGCAGTCCATCAACAGACCGGTAAGGTTTTTAATTGAAGGGAGAGTAAAAGATGCCTCTGCAACTCCTGTTTTTGAGCCGAAATCTGCGAACAATACATTTGCAGGAGTGGTTCTTGGAGGATCAAAAGATGACGGTTCTGCATCTGTAGCTTTGGTTCTGGCAAGAGCTTGTAAATATCCTGCTCACGTAAAAATCGGAGACGGACAGAACGGAGCACTAAGCATTACAGAAGCGTATATCGGAGAAGACAAAGTAGACAGTATTCCGGTTGAAAAATTAGATCTGCTTACCGAGGCAGGTTTCATTACTTTCCACACCAGAGAAGGAGCTGCAGGTTATTATTTCAGTGTAGATAAAATGGCTGGTTCAGATGACTTCAGAACATTGGTTCACGGAAGACTGATTGACAAAGCACAGAGAATTTCTACCGCTACAGATACTCCATTCCTGGAATCTTCCATCAGAATGGCTGCAGACGGAAGACTAAATGAAGCAGATGCTGTTTACCTGGAAGAGCTTACAAGAGCCCAGCTATTGAACAACATGGCAGGACAGATCAGCGGAGCGGAAGTATTGGTCCCGTTAGACCAGGATTTAATCAACACAAACACCCTTGAAAAACAAATTCAGATCCAACCGTTAGGCTATATGACCTGGATTGTACTGAACATGGGTTTAACAAAAACAATTTAATTTAAAACATGGCTAATATTAATATTACATCATCAGAATGCGCATGGGCTCATTTTGAAGTGAAGGTGTTATCAAAGGTAATCAAAGGACTTAGAGGTTTCAGTACAAAAAAGACTGTTGAATCAGAACATATCTACGGTTCAGGAAACGAGCCTATTGATATTTCGAAAGGGAATGCTAAATACGACGGAAACATCAAACTTTTAGGTTTCGAAGCAGATGCATTGAACAAAGCGGCAAGAGACGCAGGTTACGATGATATCACTGAGGTTCCTCACGAACTTATCGTAATCACAATTTCTTACAAGAAAAAAGCTTCTGACAAAGGAACAACCATTGTTACTTCAGGAGTTCAGTTCACAGAAGATGGTTTCGAAATGGAACAAGGGGCTAAAAACAGAGAAGTTACCCTTCCGTACATCGCAATGAGCAGAAGAATTGTATAATCAATAAAACAAAATAAAATGGCAAACGAAAAATTACAGGAAATTTTCAATAACAGAAAATCTAAAGAAGAAAAAAAGACCCAGGAAACCAAGAAAAGTGTAGTAAAAGACCTTAGCCCTTTTGAGGCAAGATACACTGCTAAAAAGCTTGATGAGTGGAAAAAAGAGTACGGCAACAGAGACCTTATTTATTTGAAGGTGGATGACTTCCTTGCTGTTCTAAGACCGCCTAAAGCAGATGATCTGGGTGATTATCTTACGGCTATTGGTTCCAACGGAATGAGTAAAGCTGTAGCGATGATCGTAGAACAGCTTTGGATTGAAGGAGATTATCAGCTGATTGAAGATGAAGACTGCTTCATCGCCGTGTTCTTACAGATGAACAACATTCTGGAGAGCAAGAAGGCCGACTTTTTTCGCGCTTAGTGAAGCAGGTCGGAATTCATTCTCTGATAAAAAGACCGAAGGAATAGAGTTCCTGATTGTTTTTGGAAGTATGCAGTTTGGAGCCGATGCATTAAAGAATTGGGGTGATGAAAAGTTTTTCTATCGCACCGGAATAGCCTTAGAAATTTGGAAAAAACAAGGCGAAAGAAAATTTTAAATTATGAACAATCTTACTAGTTTATCAAATTTTATTGATAATATAAATACCATCCTTGGATCGCAGTTAAACAGCTTCGCACATACTTTTTTTACAAAAGCAGATATAGGAAAAGCTATAACAACCGTCACCAATGATATCGCGGCCGGTTTTAGCAGAATAAAACAAAATGTAAATAATGCTTTTAATAAAATCGCAAATTTCAATCTGATTGATGGGATCAAAGATGTGTATGGAAAAGTCCGGGATTCTATCTCGTCAAATTACAACAAGTTTAAAGACTACATGAAGATAAAGCTGGGAGTACCAGGTTCATCTGCATCTTCAGCAGCTGCATCTGCACCAGATGCATCACAAAGTGGCGGAGGCGGAGGTTTCCTCAGCGGTGCCATGGGAGCTTTGGGAGGTGGGCTCAAACTAGTGGGTGATGCCGCACTAAACCTTCTCAAAAGTGGTGCTTCAGCAGCAATTTCCGGAGCAATGCAGAAAGAAAAAGATGTTGCCGGACTTTCCGGTCTTTTAGGAAAAGGAGGCGCTACCGCCGCTTATAAAAACATCAATTCCGATTCTAATAATACGGCATACGATATGACTACATTATTAGAAGCCAACAAAGCCCTTATTTCTGTAGACGGAGATGCCAAACGTGCCAGAGAGGAAGTAATGAACCTTGCTAACGCTGTAAGTGCAGCAGGTGGTGGAGGCAGTGAACTTGTGAGCCTTTCTGAACAGATGAAAGAAATCAAAAGTGAAGGTGTAGCATCCAGCGACCAGCTTAAAAAGTTCGGAGCTGCAGGTATCGATATATACGGAGCACTATCATCTTCCACAGGTAAAAGCATTGAGCAGCTGAAAGGAATGAATATCACTTATGATATGTTATCAAAGTCGCTTGCTGACGCCAAAGGAAAAGGAGGAATGTTCGAAGGCGGCCTTGAATCCCAGAGCAATACGGTAGAAGGGAAATTAGACATGATCAAAAAAACGTCTACCAGCATGCTTACAGAAATCGGAACCGCTTTCATGCCTCTCATATCGCGTGTATTGGATATAGGAGTTAACCTGGTAAAAGGTTTTGAACCTTTAATGACATTGGTACAGCCCTACATTGACACTATCGTGGGAAGCCTGGGCTCAGCTCTGGATTTCATCCTAAATCTCGGAGGTGAAACCAATGCCTGGGGAGGGTTTGTGGCAACAATTCAGGAATATTTCTCTATTGTCTGGAATACACTGGGAAGTGTTTTTGATGCTGTCTGGAGTATTGTTTCAGGACTTATTACCTGGATCGCAAACAGTGAAATGATCAAAGATGTCTTCGCTGCCGTGTATGGAATCTTAGGAGTTGTCCTGAAGGCTGTAGGATGGCTGGCAGAAGCACTCAAATGGGTTTGGAATAACGTCCTGACACCTATTCTGAATGGGATTGAAAGCGCTTACCGATGGGCGAAAGAACTGATCACCGGAAAAGAAATCAAAGTTACCAAAACCAATGAGATCAAAGCCAGTGCAGACCTTGCCAATGGGATGAAAGCAACAGATGCTCAGGTAAAAGGTTTTATGACATCGAAAGGGCCGGCAAAAACAGATCTTACCGCAGCAGGAAGACCAACAATCAACAGAAGTGAGGACACCAGAAGAGACAATGCTGCCAAATCCAGAGAAACCGGAGAAACCGTTTCCGGAGGAGGGCAGAAAACCATCAATATCACGTTGGGTAAATTCTTCGATACCATTCAGTTCAACACTCTGAATTCCGGAGAAACATCCGACCAGTTAGAAAGTATAGTAATGGAATGCCTTGGACGTGTTCTATATAACGGAGCAAAAGTAATGTAAGATGCAGACAGTTTTTGATTTACAAAATTTATATAAATCCTATTTTTCAAGGGCCCCATTCAACATTCCGGGTTCCGTCGGGGATACAGAAAATATCAGAATTTCACAAAACAGCAACAGGAATAAGATTCATAACAGCAAAAAAGATATTCCTTTCAACAAAGAGGGAGCGTATGGCAAGGATATCTGGTTTCCTGTTGAATTCAGAATCAATGGAAATATTGGCGGTTCCCTCACTATAGATGCCTGTACTGTTGCGGTAAACCTCAGCAAGACCATTGTGAAAACTGCCGTAAGTGAAAGGAAAGGAACTGTAAAGGAAATGTTCAATATTGATGATTACAAGTTCACCATCAGAGGTTTTCTGATTGATAAAAGCAGGAAAGTTCCGGAAGATGATATTGAAAAGCTCAAAGCTATTTTTGAAACAGACCTTCCTGTAACCCTTCACGGAGGATACCCGGAAATGTTTTTAGATAAAAGCTGCCGTGTAGCGATTACCTCTCTGGAATTCCTGGAAACACAGGGAAAAACGCATTGGATAAGACCGTTTAACCTTACCTGCGAGAGTGATTTTATTGCAGATGTAAAAGACTTAGAAGTACCAAAGAAAAATGCTAACACTAACCAGTAACATCTCTATTGCAGATGAAAAAAATGTAAAAGCCAGTAAGGTAACCTGGAAAAGCGAAGTAGGATCTTTTATTGACTCATGTACAATTGAACTTCCCCGTATCAGTTATCTGAAAAACGATAAAGTACAGACCCAGGACCTCAACAAAGAGCGTACAAGCAGTGATAGAATGGGTTATGCTTTCAAGGAAGGTGATAAAGTAAGTGTCTATTTAGGTTATAATAAAGCCAATAAAAAACGCTTCGAAGGCTTTGTGAAGAGAGTCAACATGGGAATTCCCGTGAAAATAGAATGCGAAGGGTATGGATACCAGCTGTATGAGACCATGTTCAGCGAATCCTACAGTTCCGTAACCGTCAAAAAGCTGCTGGAAGACCTTACTAAAAAAACAGACATCGTTGTTTCCAAAGAGATACCGGATATTCCGCTGAAGAATGTAAGATTCAAAAACGTCAACGGAATTAAAGTACTGGAATGGCTGAAAGACGAATGCAAGCTCGCGGTCTATTTCAATATGAACGAAATCTTCGTAGGAACCCTTTACGGGAAAGTACAGGAAAGGATAAAGGCGAGAATAGGCTGGAATACGGTAAAAGACGATGAATTCCAGCAAAAGAAAGTCGATAAAAGTACCCGGATTGTCATCAAAGAGAAAAATGACAAAGGAGAAGTAAACAAAACAAAATCTGACCAGGAGAAACCAACCAGCGAGAAAAGCCTGAAAGTAAAAGCCGGAATTCCTGCCCAGTTTTTAAAGCAGATTGCCAACCGTTTACAGACCAAGGAAAATTACAAAGGCTATGAAGGAAATATCACCCTCTTCCTAGAACCTTATGCCGTAAAAGGAATGGTTCTGGAGCTTGAAGGAGGAATGTATCCCGACAAAACCGGTGAATACTTTATTGAAAGCGTAAGCGGTGAGTTTGGGGCATCAGGAGGAAGACAGACGGTAACATTAGGATTTTTAATGCAGAAATAATGGCAACACCAGAATATATAAGAGAAGGTTTAAAACAGATCGCAAGCTCACACGCTCCGGCGGTAAGCAATATTGCACAGGTAAAATCGGTAGATGAAGGAAAGGCAATATGCATTCTGATTGATGAAGACGGCCAGGAATATATGGATGTAAGGCTCCGCCCGGTGCTTACCGGCAATAAAAGCTTTATCCAGATCCCAAAAGTAGGAAGCTATGTGCTGGCCGTAAGAGTGGAAGATGATGATGACTGGATGGTGATTGCCTGTGATGAAGTAGAGAAATTCTACTGGACAACAGGAAACACCAGCCTTGAACTGACCGACAGGATTCACATGGAAGCCAACGGAAAAAACTTCGCCAAGCTCGTGGATAAGCTTTTTGATGCCATCCAGAAGATGGCGTTCACCACCAACTACGGTCCTACCATCAATCTGATCAACCTTGCGGATTTTGAAAACCTTAGAAATGAATTTAAATCCCTTTTAAAATGAGTTTAAGCGCAGCAGAACCAATACTTATCAGCGACCTGCTCAAAATTATGGAAAAAGAGTCCGCTGAACAGAATGATGCAGGAGCATCAAGAACCAGAATTGCCCAGAAAATGGCCGAAGCAATAAAAAAATTTGTAGAAGCCGGACAGGTAAAAGTAATCGTAAACACAACGGGAACGGCAACCGCCCAAACCGGAACAGGAACAGGAAACATAACATAATATGCCAGTAGATATTCTTTTAGATAAAAATTTTGAACTGCAGTTTGCAGAAGGAGACTTCGCTTTTGGTGAAAGCACTTATGAACACCAGAAAGCCCTGCTTTTAGCAGATAAAGGAGAAATCAAGCTTTTCCCTAAAAACGGAGTCGGGGCAAGAAGGTACCTGGAACATGCTGCTCCTGATGAACTGGCCAGAGAGATCCGCCAGGAATTCTTTGCCGACGGAATGAATGTACAGAAGATAAAAATTGATGAAAACCTTGAAATAGATATAGAAGCAGATTATGGAGATTAAAGTATTAAACAGGCAGTCAATTTTAGATATCTCAATACAGTATACAGGAGACGTTCAGAAATGTTTTGATATTGCCATAGCCAACGGAAGAGCTGTTTCCGATCTTCTGACTTCCGGAACACAACTTATTATTCCGGATAAATTAGAAAAAAATATTGATGTAACCAACTATTACACATCAAGAATGATAAAGCCCGCAACAGGGACAACATTAGAACAGGAAAACCAGTTCCCATCCTTAAAAGGAATTGGTTACATGCAAATAGGAAACACCTTTAAAGTAAGTTAAGATGAATAAAACACTTCAGGAAATAATTAATCAGATTTTACAGCTTAAAAATGAAAATCCGGGTCTGCAGGGCCTCAATACATCTTCCAGAACCTCTTTCTGGACCAAAATATTTGAAACTGTAGGCTTTGTGATCTGGAATTTTCAGGAAGCCTGTAAACTTCACCTCAAAGAAATTGGAACCCTGATCCAGGAACAGAAAGTTCCCACATTAAGATGGTACAGGAACCAGGCGCTGAGATTTCAATATGGTTTCAGCCTGCTTCCGGACAGCGATCAGTTCTCCCCGACGTATGAGAATGCCAGCGGAAACGATGTGGTAGCCAGCCAGGAAGAAATTGACCAGTCAAAAGTCATCAAATATGTGGCCGTAACGAAAGCGCCCAACAGCTCCAAGATCTCCATGAAAATTGCTACCGAAGAAAATGAAGAAATCGTTCCGGTGAGTAACGAAATCAAAGACGCTTTTACCGCCTATATCGAAGAAATTCAGGCTGCCGGAGACAATATTGTTATTGTGAATTACAAACCGGACATCTTAAGACTGCAGTTTAAAATCTGCTATAATCCGGGCGTTCTTCTGCAGAATGGGATGAGTATCCGCACCTCCAGATTTCCGGTTCAGGACGCTATCAAAAGGTTTTTAAAGAACCTACCCTTCAATGGAGAGCTGAGTGTTCAGAAACTTGAAGCTGCCATTTTAGCCGTAGAAGGAGTTACGGATCTGTTAAACAAAGAAGTATCAAGCAGATGGATAGAAGCCGGAGCACCGGGATACGGAAATTTCCAGCCGATAGAGATCAGCAGAATTCCAAGCTCAGGAAGCTTTACCCTAAAAGACCCGGATACCCAGCAGGAAGACTGGAGCGGTATTGAATATCTTAATTATCAAGCACAATAATATGAATGATAACTTATTTAATATCAATTTTAAAAGGCTTGCCAACTGGTGGCTTTTTACATTCTGGAGAACAGGATCGGTCCTGAACTTAATGTCTGTCTTAATCTTTTATATCGAAGAACTGTATATAGAATTCGGAAGGGAGAGAAAAGACAATATCAGAAAAATGAAGTACAACTATCAGAAGTTTTCACTTCAAAGTATTCTGAATTACAACCATGACCGGGCAAAAAATCGGATCAAAATCATAAAAGCGGTCCAGCATGATGGTGTTTATGTTTACACTGAAGGAGAAACCAATAATCTAAGTGTAAATGACCCGAAGAGGAAATGGCTTTTCGGAGACGAAAGACCCCTGTACCTCTGGACAGAAGCAGAACTGTACAGCGAGTATGATTTTATCGTAGAAATACCGGTAAATGCTGAAAATCCGAATGTCTCATTAATTAATATAGATCAGCTGAAAGCAGATATAGACTTTTACAAACTGCCTTCTAAAAGATATCAAATAAAAACAAAAGAATATCCAAATGAAATATAATTTCAAATTTTTACAAACAGGCGGTGTGCCTTTAACCAATGACCTGATGGCCACCATTGAAGAGGCTTATGAAATCTTTGAAGCATTGGGAGATCTTGCCGGAGACAAAACAATCCTGTCGGGATGTGATGTTATAGGAGCCAGTGTAAACCCGGGCATTGTAGCCATAGAAGGTAAGCTTTATTATTTTGAAGGAGGGCTTTACTCCCCTACCGCTACCGTATATGTACACACAGAAAACATTTCAAAAATATTTGAAGACCAGTTTCCCAAAACATTAATCGAAAAAAGAACGGTAAAATTTGGTACTGGTACTGTAAGCTATAACTGGTCTGAATTTGTAAAGCTGGAAACCCTTAAAAACATCCAGATCAAAGTCAATAATACTGCGACCCAGATAGATGTTTCTGCATTAACGGCAAGAATTGCAAAACTGGAGCAGAAAACCGCACCTTTCATCAACGGAGGTATTGTCATAGCATGGAGAAAACCTGTCGCTGAAATTCCTGCAGGCTGGAAAGAATGTCTGGATTTCAGAGGAAAAACCATTGTAGGCTGGAATCCTGCCGAATTTGAATTCCAGAATCTGGGTGGCGAAATAGGTTCAAAAACCCATACATTAACCATTGATCAGATGCCGAGACACTCGCACCAACACTATTGGACTATAGGAAGCAGAGGAGCCAGCGGCACAGGAGGAACGCTGGTAGATGGTAACAGAAGTACCTCTGAAACCGGAGGGAACCAGCCTCACAACAACATCCAGCCATCCAGAATCGCTATCTACATAGAACCGAACTTCCAGTAATCCAACATCAATTACCCTTTAAAACCTGTACAAAAGTATATTTTACCTGACAGGAAATATGTTTTTAACAAGAAAGTATTTCCGGATCATCTTTAAGATCAGTAAACCTTTTGACTATAATTCAACTGAACAATGAAAATACCTTTAAACCAGATATTCAGCTATTTTGAAACCGGAGACTTTCCTACACAGGAACAGTTCCAGGCAGCATGGTCATCGTTTTGGCATAAAGATGATTCCATCCCTGCAGACAAGGTCACCAACCTTACCAATACACTACAGAATAAAGTAGATAAATCCGTGTATGAGCTGCATCTTTCCGATCCGGAAGCCCACGCAGCGGTTTTAGCTAAAAAAAATGCAGCCAATCTTTCCGATGCAGATAAAGAAGCATGGAAAACAGCCCTGGATGTGGGACAGCTTCCGGACAATATTGCTACAGTAGACAGTGATCCGCTTATCGGAAATGTATATACAAAATCTCAATCTAAAGATTTATTCATGATGATTGATGACTATGTAAACAATGACGGAAAGATTACCGCGGATAAACTGGAATCATTGGCACTGACTAGGATTTTTAAGGTAAATGAATATTCCCTTCAGGATTTTGTCAATAATTCTCATCTCTACCAGTATGAAGAAAGCGATCTTATTGCAATCCCTTCTGCAGACTGGAAATATACCCTGTATTTTTATATCGGCGGTGAAAAAACAAACGTTGAAAACTACCTTCCAACCGGCTTATCCAATGTAACCATAGGAATGGTGGAAGGCTTACAGAATGTCCTGAACACCAAAATGGACAAGCCCACTGCTTCAGGAAACTATATCGCTTCTCTTCTGAACGGAGCAGTCACCTGGAAAGCAGTCAACCCTGCCTCCAACTACCTTCTGTACTGGAACGGAACTGATTTTAAAGAATCAGGTGTTTTCCATAATGCCGGTAAGCTTGGAATAGGATTAACAACCCCTGCTGAACAGTTGCATTTAACGGGAAGAGTGCGAAGTACAGGGTATATTTTAGAGGACAATAATGAAACGGTCAATAATCAGATTACCGCCTTCAACAGAAGCCTTTTATTCACAAACAGTGTGGGAATCAAAAAGACCATTTTAACCAATGAAGATCTGCCGTCTGAATTTTTGAAATTGCCTGCAAAGCTCACCAAAGTTCAGAAAGAACAATTTGGAATCGATTGGAATAACCAATACTCCAACGGAAATCTGAATGTATATGGGCTCACTCCTCCTGTTATTAAAAATGATCATATTGTCAGATACTTTGTGTTGCAGGGATTAAACCTCAATGTCAATCCGGCATTTACTTCCATTAAATTTATACCGGCCGGAAATGCTATCGGAACAGGCGAAATTGAATGTTTAGGATTCCAGACTTTTGCCAACGGATTATCGATGATTGTTTCTGTGTATGGTGATTCTCTACAGTCCGGCAATAAGTATAATCTGGTCATAAGAACAACTAATCCAACGGTCCAGGTACATAGAACGACAGGCTCCATCAATGTTGTGGATACCATCAACAATATTGACATCAGCGGGCTTAAATGGGAAACCAAATCGTATACACCGGAACAGGAAGGAAATATATTTAACATGAACGGAGGATTGTTCAAGTATAATTCAAGCCCCAACAATAAAGCGTATGCTTACGAACCCAATGTTATTGTAGCAAGTGCTAAAAGTGATATTGTTTTTGAAGCCAACACCAACTTTTATATGGAAATGAATATGGCTCTTTCAACAGTGGGTCCTGCTACCGTCAATGAGGCGTATGATTTTTATGGTTACCTGGGTTTAATTCAAAAAAGTATCCCTTTAACCTTAGCAGATAATTCATTTTTAAGAGTAATAGGTTCAAGTTTCAGAAGTGGCGGCTACGAATCTGTATTGGTTTGGAATAATACTTCATCCCTTACTACCAAAATTGAGCCGGGTGCTGCAGTTCTCAATGCCAATATTATTATCATGAGACAAGGAAATGTTTATACTCAGTTTGTAACCGTAGGCAGTACCTCCATCATTCAGTCCATTACATCTACAACAGAAGCAGTTTCCTTATCACTAACTGCATCAAACAGTTCAAAACAGAAAACCATTAGCGGATCTGTTGTTCAGGCTTTTACATTTTAAGCAAAATATATAAGATCATTATTCAATTATAAAAATTATGTCAATCCCATTAAATACTATATACAGCTACTTTGAAACCGGAGACTTCCCTACTCAGGAACAGTTCCAGGCTTCATGGTCTTCATTCTGGCACAAAGATGAATCTATACCAACCAGCAAAGTGACAGGTCTTGAAAATCTGTTGCAAAATAAAGTAGATAAATCGGTATATGAACTTCACCTTTCAGACCCTGAAGCACATGCCGCGTTTTTAGCTAAAAGAAACGCATCCAACCTTTCCGATTCCGATAAACAGGCATGGAAAACAGCTTTAAATGTAGGTGAACTTCCCGAGAATGTTGCCACAGTAGACAGTGATCCGCTTATCGGGAACGTGTATACAAAGACCCAGTCAAAAGACCAGTTCATGATGATTGATGATTATGTAAACACTGAAGGAAAAATTACCGCTGATAAACTGGAAGCACTGGCATTGACCAGAATCTTTAAAGCAGCAGAAGAAACCCTTGATGACTTTATCAACAGTTCTGATGCTTATCAGTATGAAGAAAGTGATATCATTGCCATCCCGCACTATCCGGAAATAAGAGAAAACGGTCCCGATCCGGTTCTAATCCCTGAACCTCAATACACCCTGTATTTCTATATAGGAGGCGATAAAAAGAATGTTAACAACTATCTCAATACAGGAGTTTCTACGGTATCCATATCAATGGTAAAAGGACTGCCGGAGCGTTTAGACAGCAAAGTGGATAAACCGTTAACAGACGGTATTTACCATATTGAAAGAAGAGAGGGGGTTACTTCTACAGTACTTGCTACCGCTGAAACACTGACATCAGTGATGAACCGTAACAATTATGCTCCCAAAGGAATTTCCTTCACTGAAGAAACAGAAGGAACCGGGCAACCTGGTAAAGATGCCGTTTTAAGAGCCAATCCGGCAACCTATTCATTTTCCTTTGGAAATATCAATCCTGCCCATACCGGAGTATACAATATTGCCATTGGGTATAATAATATGCCAGCCATTACTGATGGTTCATCCAACACGGCAATAGGGCATTTTGCGGCACAGGGTCTTACCACAGGAGGAGCCAACGTTGCCCTGGGACTTGATTCAGCGAAAGGACTTACCACCGGTGACGATAATACCTTAATAGGGGTATCAGCAGGATATGGCATTGAAGGTGGTTCAGGAAACACCATGCTCGGAAAATGGACCGGATGTAATATCAAAGGAAATAATAATACCTTCCTGGGTTATCAGGCCGGCCTGAACTGGGGTAAAGGAGGAAGCGGCAAATGGTCCTCCAACATTGTCATCGGAGCCAATACCACCGGACATCCTATGGGAGTCTGGGGTGAAAATAGTATTATTATCGGATCCAACCTGGAATTGAATGGACAGCAGTACAATAAATTCATTATCAATAACTTCACTGCAAAAGATAATAATTACTACAAAACCCACTTCATTGAAGGAAACTTTGCAGACAGATGGCTGAGGTTTGATACCAGCTTACAGGTATTGAGAATGCCTGCAGCAGATGCTTCCTATACCAAAAATATCGTAGCAAGACCGGATGGTACATTCGGAACTGAAGATAAAGTAAATTATATCCCGTTAACAGGTACGATTCCGGGGAGACCAATTAATGGTTCTCTTGAATTTTCAAATGAATCCATAGGAATGTTATACTGTGGCCCTTCAGTAATTAATGTTAATGATGGACTCATTTCAATGACCACGCAAAATTCAAATGTTTCAGTCACCGCTTCTAAAGCCTCCATGTCAAATGGTTTCAAATCTATTGATATTGACAGCAGTAATTCCCATATTGATGTAAAATCTGATCTAAGAGGCCCCGGATTATTAGGAGCAGACTATTATGGTTACAACTATGAGCCTAACTCTTTTGTTCAGAAACAATGGGTAGAGGAGAAACTTGAATATGAATATGCAAGACCTTACAAAGTATACACCGCCCTTATTCAATTTACTGACAACGGAAATTTTGACCCTGTATTCCTTACTCTTGAGAATACAATTGGTGATATCGAGTGGAAACAAGATTCAGAAGGCAAATACCTCGGAACCTTTAAAGAAGAGCATTACGGAAACTGGTGGCTCGACAGTAAAATAAACAATTTTGATAAAGATCTTGTAAGCTGTCGTACCAAATCTTTAGATGCAAGAACCATTTCCCTGGATATTTTCAGAATGCTTGATTTCCGTCCAATAGGAATTTCTGGGAATGTAGGTCTCATGGAAATCCGCCTTTACACCGCAATGAGCTAACAACAAATAAATAATATTATATGAAAGAAATACTAACCGAACATTTAAGCACCTTTTTAGGACTTCTGGCTACAGGCCTGGCAGGATTCGTTTTCGGAAAAAAGAAAATGAATGCCGAAGTCGCTGGAATGGATGCCGACAATGAAGGAAAAGAAATAGAAAACGCCGACAAACTGGTCAAGCTCTACAAAGATGCCCTTGACGATCTTGCCGGGCGTTACGAAGTAAAATTTAAAGAATTTTCAAATCTGGCAGAAAGAAAAATCAAGCTGCTGGAAGAAGAAATAAACATACAGAAACGCATCAACGATCAGCTAAAAACTGAGAATGCCAAACTGAGATCAAAACTTAAAGAAAATTGAATTATTAAAAATATCCTGTAATTTTTTTAGTAATACTGCCATGAGACACCCGAAAGGGTGTTTTTTGGTTATATGAATTAAAAACAACCCAATCTTTTTCTCTGAAAAAAAAGACATTTGGAAAATCATTTCCGGCATCTGGTATTGCCGTCCGTAAACAAACACAGTCCCGAAGAGACGGCTTAACACAGGACAGGAAAAATTCCTGTCCATATCCCGTCTACATTTTAGTGAACAGGATCATTTTTAGCAGAGAATTCCAGGTCTTGAATTTTTGTTTCTTTTGTTTGGCTACGTCGAATCTTCGATTTCAAGACAAAAGAAATTAAAAACAAAAAAAGGATGAATCCTAAAATTCACCCTTCCACTTTTCATTTATTTTCTATTACTTTTTATCCAGCAAAGGCAGATATTCCCCGTACCCTTTCTGCTCCATTTCAGCTTTTGGAATAAACTTCAGGGAAGCACTGTTGATACAATAACGGAGACCGCCTTTATCCGCAGGACCATCTGTGAAAACATGTCCCAAATGAGCATCTCCGGTTTTACTCCTTACCTCTACCCTGTCCATTCCGTGAGAACGGTCTAGTTTTTCATCAATCAGCTTTTTGGTTATTGGTTTAGAGAAGCTTGGCCATCCGCATCCTGATTCAAACTTATCCGTAGAAATAAATAAAGGTTCTCCGGTAGTAATGTCTACATAGATTCCTTCACGGGTTTCATTCCAGTATTCGTTCTGGAAGGGTCTCTCCGTTCCGTTTTCCTGGGTCACATTATACTGTTCTGCGGTTAATTTTCCTTTCAAAGCCTTTTTATCCTGCTTCTGGTATTTTGCTTTTGGAAGCGGATTGGCTTTTTTAGCCATTTCAAAAAGTCCTGGTTCAATATGGCAGTATCCACCCGGATTTTTATCCAGATAATCCTGGTGATAATCTTCTGCTTTGTAGAAATTTTTCAAAGAAATTGTTTCTACCAAAATAGGTTTACTGTAATTTTTAGCCAGCTTCTGAACCTCATCTTTTACCACAGCTTCATCAGCTTTGTCGGTAAAGTAAATTCCGGTTCTGTATTGGTTTCCTCTGTCATTACCCTGTTGATCTTTACTGGTAGGATCAATGGTTTTAAAATACAAATCAATGAGCAACTTAAGATCTACCTGCTCGGGATCATATTTTACTTTTACAGTTTCTGCAAAACCTGTGGTATGGCTTACCACTTCCTCATACGTTGGATTTTTGGTATTTCCGTTGGCATAGCCTACCTCCGTTCCTACCACTCCTCGAATCTGTTGAAAAAAGTGTTCGGTACCCCAGAAACATCCTCCGGCAAAATAAATCTCTCTGACATTTTTATTATCCATAATTTCCTGATTTTCTTTCTCTTTCATTACTACTTTGGGCTTTCTGTTGTTAAAAAACCCGGATCCTGCAGCAAAAACTGCAACCCCCAGAATAATTCCGAGGACAATCAATATATTTTTCATTTTTTTCTTTTTATCCATTTTATTGTTTATTGCTTATAATCATCAGGCCAAATCCTAAAAGAACCAGATCCTTCAGAATAAAGAAATCCGTGACAGGAACTCCGTCCACTGTTTTCCATATACCCGGTGTGGTAAACAGATAACTTAATGTAATCAGGAAAGTTACGGTCATTCCAATGCCTGCATACTTACGTAACAATGCAAATTTCACACTAAATATCAATAATAGGGCAATGATAATTTCTATTATTCCGATAGTGTTTGACACTGCCTGAACGCTCATAATATCATATACGAAAAAACTAAGAAAATGGTTTTCAACCAAAGGTTTGATAGCGGCGGCTTCTGTAGGAGTAAACTTAAAAATTCCGATCCAGAGCAATATAAGCGATGCCCCGAAAAGAGAAATATAATAACCTGTCTGATACGTTACAGATTGACTGTTGAATTGTGATGTTCCGTTCATATTTTTAGGATTTTGAATGATACTTTATTATTTTCAAAAGTATAGTCGGAACAGATTCAGAATCCTGACAATTATTTTTCTAAAGATCTAAATTTTTAAGAACTTTTTCTTTAAAATACTGAATTTCAGAATCATTTATTTCATCACTTTCTTTCTGAGCCAGCTTTCTTTTTAAAATATCATCTAAAATCTTAAGTTTCGATTCATAAGCCCTGCACCATTTACAGATCTTCAGGTGCATAGAAAGCTGCCAGTTTTCCTTTCGGGAAATGGTCCGCGCATTTCTTTTCTCCATCAGCATCGTAGCGGTACTGCATGGAAGGAACAAAATATGAATAAATTTTCTCAACATGTTTCAAGTATGGTTATAAGTTGGCAAACCAGTTCAGATCCAGACATTCTCTCAACTGCATTCTGCTTCTTTGAAGGATCTTCCACAAATTAGTCGTAGAAATTTGTAATTCCTGACTTACCTCGGGGGCTTTTTTTTCCTGAAGATAATACATTTTCAGCGGAATCTTCCACCTGGCGGGTAAATTATCAATACAACTTTCCAGTATTTCATTAAAATCTTGGGCATCCAGAAGTTCAGGTTCCTGACCTGAAACATTCCAGTCATTTAAAACTCCGTCATTCCTCCAAGAACCTGTTTCATCAAAAAAATGATCCAGGCTGATCTGCGGTTCTGATTTATACTTTTTGCGATAAAAATCAGCAGCTTTTCTGTTCAGGATAGCCATAAGCCAGGTTATTGGCTGACTTCTCCCCTCAAAAGAATCATAGGACGAAAATGCAGCCAAAAAAACGTCCTGAACCATATCCTGAGCATCCTCTTTATTGGATAGCAGATAGAAGGCCTTCTTCAAAAGTGGTCCGGAATATTGGTCTATCCAGTTTCTGAGCACTTCATCTTTCGTCATTTTTATTTTTATATCAGATCCCGGGATTATATTTCCAATTTTAAATCATAATACCTTAGAGTATGCATAGGCAAGCCATCTTCAGCAATTGCCGGCAGTACTTTCTTATTCTTATAATATGCTTTCAAAGCACTTATTACACTCATATCAAGAAAAAAATCATTGGAAGACATATACATCTGCTTTACGAGAAACTCCCCCTTCGTAGTAACACCGTAAATAAGGGTGAGAGGTCTTACTCTTGAAGAATCTGCATCCTCTGAAATCCCTTGAGAAGATATTGCATTCGCAACATGCTTCTTTCCACAGGTGTTGAGTTCATCCGGATTATCGGCAAACTTTTCACATCCGGGAAAAACATGATACCTTTTCATCTTTTTCTTCTCGTCATATACCGTGTATTTTTGAAAGATACCAATGCCTTTATTATATTTCACATACGAAGCGTTGATCTTATCTATCGCCTGAGTATAAAAAAGTGCCGACACTTTCTCATCTCCCTTTACTTTGATAGCAATTTTATTCTTTTCAAAGCTCCTGTACTGAATCAGAAGTAATGAATCCGCTTTTAAAATTTTATTCTCTATAGGATTTTCCGGGGATAATGATGACATTTTCCCGGAAGTTCTGGTTTCCATTATTCTTCTTCCCTCATCACCTATTGACAGGATTTTCAAAATAGCATTCACCGTCTTTTCTTGATTTTTTAAACTTGTCTTTAATCCCGGATCTTTCACAGAGTTGATCTCATTAAACGAAAATATAGTCTGGGCAAAAGAAAAATTGAATAGTAAAATAAAAAATAAAACGGGTCTCATTAAATAGCTTTAAGAAATCAAATATATAAGAATCGTTAGTTTCAACAAAGGTTTTTTTTCTTTAAATTTGCATCTTATCATAAAATTGATTAAAAAGCAAAGCAATACATATGACATCACAAGAGATACGTCAAAAATTTTTAGATTATTTTAAAAGTAAAGGCCACCTTATCGTTCCTTCAGCTCCAATTGTGCTGAAAGACGATCCTACCCTTATGTTTTCCAATTCAGGAATGACGCAGTTCAAAGATTTTTTCTTAGGCTATAAAACGCCTACCGCCCCAAGAATTGCCGATACACAGAAGTGTCTGAGAGTTTCCGGAAAGCATAACGACTTAGATGATGTAGGTAGAGATACCTATCACCATACTATGTTTGAAATGTTAGGAAACTGGTCTTTTGGGGATTATTTCAAAAAAGATGCTATTGCTTTTGCCTGGGAATTACTGACGGAAGTTTATGGAATTCCTAAAGAGAATTTATACGTAACCATTTTTGAAGGTGATGCTTCAGAAAACCTTGACAGAGACCAGGATGCTTATGACTTCTGGAAATCCCATATTTCTGAAGACAGAATCATCAACGGAAATAAAAAGGATAACTTCTGGGAAATGGGAGAAAGCGGACCATGCGGACCGTGTTCAGAAATTCACGTTGACCTGAGAACTCCGGAAGAAAAAGCTAAAGTTTCAGGGCTTGAGCTTGTCAATAACGACCATCCGCAGGTAGTGGAAGTATGGAACCTGGTTTTCATGGAATTCAACAGAAAAGCAGATAAATCCCTTGAAAAGCTTCCTGCACAGCACGTAGATACGGGAATGGGCTTTGAGCGTCTGTGTATGGCGCTTCAAGGCAAATCGTCCAACTATGATACCGACGTATTCACTCCGCTTATTGCTAAAGTGGAAGAACTTTCTGGAAAAAAATATACCGGAATTTTAGAAGATGAAAAAGACATCGCGATCCGTGTGGTGGTAGATCACATCAGAGCGGTTGCTTTTGCTATTGCAGACGGACAGCTTCCTTCAAGCGGAGGAGCAGGATATGTGATCAGAAGAATCTTAAGAAGAGCGGTTTCTTATTCTTATCGATTCTTAGATATAAAAGAACCTTTCCTATATAAACTGGTGGCTGTTCTTCAGGAACAGATGGGACCATTCTTCCCGGAAATCGATAAGCAGGGCAAGTTGGTAACTGAAGTGATCAAAAGTGAAGAAGAATCCTTCCTGAATACCATTGAAAACGGATTGGTAAGAGTTGAAAAACTGATCCAGCAAACCATTGCCGACAACCAGAAAGTATTGCCTACACCGGAAGTATTCGAGCTGTATGACACCTATGGATTCCCTGATGATTTGACAAGAATTATTGCAGAAGAAAAAGGACTGACCATTGATGAAGAAGGCTTTAATGCTAAAAGAAAGGAACAGCAGGACCGCTCCAGAGGAGGAGATGCTAAGAAAGTATACGACTGGGTAATACTGGAAGAAAAACCTGAAGCATTTGTAGGATACGACCAGCTTGAAGCAGAAACCTATATTACGAGATACAGAAAAATAGAAAATAAAGACGGAGAATTTTACCAGGTGGTATTAAGCAACTCTCCATTTTATCCGGAAGGCGGAGGCCAGGTTGGAGATAAAGGAGTTCTGGAAAATGCAACGGAAAGCTTCGAAGTACTGGAAACCAAAAAAGAAAACGGACTGATTATTTCACTCCTCAACGGTCTTCCTAAAGATGCAGGAGCAGTTTTCTATGCTAAGGTAGATGTTACTGACAGAAAGAATTCCCAGGCTAACCACTCTGTGACCCACCTTTTACACGAAGCGTTAAGAGAGGTTTTAGGAACTCACGTAGAACAGAAAGGTTCTTATGTGGGGCCGGATTATCTGCGTTTCGACTTCTCCCACTTCAACAAAATGACGGAAGAAGAGTTGGCATTAATCGAGCAGAAAGTAAACCAGAAGATCAAAGATAGCATTGCTTTACAGGAATTCAGAAGTATTCCTATTCAGGAGGCTCTGGATAAAGGCGCAATGGCTTTATTTGGTGAAAAATACGGGGATAATGTAAGAATGATCCAGTTCGGAAGTTCAAAAGAACTTTGTGGAGGAACTCACGTAAAAAACACCAGTGAGATCGGTCATTTCAAGATCACTTCCGAAGGTTCTGCAGCAGCAGGAATCAGAAGAATTGAAGCGATTTCCGGAGATGAATCTGAGGCATACTTCAAAAATTTAGAACAACAGATGCTGGAAATTTCCCAGTTACTGAAATCTAAAGATGTCGTAAGATCCATTGAAAAGCTGATTGAAGAAAACGCTTCCCTTAAAGCTGAAGCAGATGCTCTTAAAAAAGAAAAAGCGAAAGGTGAAATCGGAGAATGGAAAAACGCTTACGAGCAAAAAGGCAACAAGCAGCTTCTTGTGAAGAAAACTTCCCTTGATGCAGGCTCTGTAAAAGACATTGTTTTCCAGCTGAAAAGAGAGATCCCTACTTCAGTAACGATCATTCTTTCCGATGCAGATGGTAAACCAATGATCACCGTAGGTGTTTCTGACGACCTTGCAGCAGATTATCAGGCCGGAGCTATCGTTAAAGATCTTGCAAAAGAGATCCAGGGCGGCGGCGGTGGAAATCCGGGCTTTGCAACAGCAGGCGGTAAAAACCTTGACGGGCTGGAAAATGCCTACCAAAAAGCATTAACTATCTAAGGTCACAGATCTTATATCATACAATAAAAAAACTTCTGAAAATTTTCAGAAGTTTTTTTTTATTTATAACTGTTCTAATTATTGACTTTACCTTAACAAAACATTATGCAAACTTAAACTAATAGTTTTCTCTTCTTAAAATATAATTCACAATAGACCTCTAGTTTTGCTTCAAATCGAAATTCAAAAAAAGTAAGTATGAAAATGAACAAAACTATCGGAGTCTTATTGTTTGCTGCTGCCGTATTTCAGGCTTGTAACGATAATAATGAGGACAATCCCTCAGAAGGAAATGAACCTATAAATTCTAACATTAAAATTGAGAATTTCTCTCAGGAACCGGCTTTTGTTTTCGGAATGCCAGGTTTTGAAAATCTGAACATCACCACCCTGATTTCAAGTTCTGATGTCCTTTCCGGATCTCCAAACTTTGTTTTTGCAGGCCAGCCGGACGGAATGGGAATCATGAAAGATCCTAATTCCGAGGGGTACCTGATGATCACCAACCACGAGATCACCCAATCCGTATCAAGAGTATATTTAGATAAAACATTCAGACCTTTCAAAGGAGAATATATCCTGAACGGAATCGGAGGGATGACCAGATTATGTTCTGCAACGCTTGCCACCCCAGAAACACATGGTTTCAGTGCATTCCTTACCGCAGGAGAATCTGGTGAAGAAAGTATGGTGCATGCGCTTAATCCACTGGCTCCGGCCTCCCAGGCTTCCGATCAGAGCAGGGTAAAACCGGCTTTGGGAAAAGCTTCTATGGAAAATGCAGTACCCCTTCCTAAAGATATCTCAGGTGGAAAAACCTATATCATGATTGGCGAAGATCAGTCCTACTCTTCTTCACATCAGTCTGCCGGACAGCTGATCATGTATGTTTCCAACACACCGGGAGATTTAGAAAACGGAAAACTGTACGCTTTAAAAAGAACCAACAACAATTATACGGAAACCGATATGGTAAAAGGAAGTTCTTACGATGTAGAATTCGTGGAAATTCCTAATGCTAAAAACCTTACAGGCGCACAAATCAACCAAAAGAATATTGACAATAATGCCATCCGTTTTTCAAGAGTGGAAGATGTTGATTATAGAAAAGGAGCAGGAAAAGGAAGAGAAATCTACTTTACAGCTACCGGTGAATCTTCAGATGGTGTAACCCCTAAACCAGGTTTAACGATGTGGGGAAGAGTCTACAAACTTGTCCTGAATGAAAGCAATATGCTGGCAGGAAAACTGGAAGTAGCAGCAGAGGGAGATTCCAATCCTGGAAATAACCTGATTAATCCGGACAATCTTTGTGTAACGGAGAACTATGTTTATATTCAGGAAGACGGTGATTCTTATTATACAGCCGCCGCTCACGATTCTTATATCTGGCAGCTGAATATCGCTACGAAGCAATACAAACCGTGGCTGAATATGAAGCACAACAGAACAGATTCAGCGTGGCAGACAGCCTACAACCAGTCAGGAAACCTGCAGAAATTTGGTTCATGGGAATTTGGTGCAATGGTAGACATCTCAAATATCATCGGACTTCCGAATACCTTTGCAGTTAACATCCACTCTCATACATGGCAGAAAGATAAATTCAAAAATGCAGACGGAGCCGGTGTTAATACCAACAAAGAAGGCGGGCAGATCGTTATCATCAGAAACGTAGAGAAATAACTATAACCTATTCAATAAAAATAGAAGTATCAGCGGAAAATCTTCCGTTGGTACTTTTTCATACCTATGAAAATCTTTTCAAAATACCCTATTCTTTTCGCTGTATTCGCAACACTGATCTTTTTTGTACTCTGGCAGTGTAAGAACGATAAGCACCAGCCTGTGAATGAAGACATGGCTGCCGTAAAAAGTGAAATCCTGAAAACCAATGCGGCTTTTGAAAAACAGATCAGTGAACTGCTGGTTCTTATTTCCAAAAATGCCGATGAAAAAATGCTTCAGGAAAAATTTGAAGCCCTCAGAAAAACTTATAAAAAAATGGAATGGGCGGTAGAATATTTCCTTCCTCATTCTGCAAGATTCATCAACGGGCCTGCCCTTCCGGAAATTGAAATGGATGAACATACAGAACTGGAACCGGAAGGTCTTCAGGTACTGGAAGAACTCTTTTATCCTTACACCACAGAGAATAAGGAAGAAACCATCCGTCTCCTGAAGAAACTGACCAACAAAAGCAATACGATAAAGACTAATTTCCAGACGATTTCCATCAGTAAAGATCAGATTTTTGATGCGGTACGACAGGAAATTTTCAGAATTTCAAGTTTAGGGATCTCAGGATTTGACACCCCGGTTTCAGGAACGTTTTTAAAAGAAATGCCCTACGCTTTGGAAGGAATCCGGCTTACCCTGAAACAAATTTCCACGGAACATTCTAAAGACAAAGCTTTAAAAGATCTCAATACAGCTATCGATTCAGCGATTGCCGTTCTGAAGAAAAATACAGATAAAAATACTTTTGATTATGTGAATTTTATTCCGGACCACCTGAACAAAATTTCATCTTTAATGCTCGAGTTTAAAAAGCAGGAAAGCATTCCGGACATAGAAGTTACGTCAGCATTAAGTAAAAATGCGCCTACTTTTTACTCTAAAAATGCATTTGATCCGAATGCCTTCACACCGGGAAAAGAATTCGCTTATTCGCAGGCAAAAGCAGACTTAGGCCAAAAGCTTTTTAATGATAAAATCCTTTCCAATAATAATGACAGAAGCTGTTCCACCTGCCATATTCCGGAAAAAGCCTTTACAGACGGATTACCCAAATCGTTGTCATTGGCCAATTCAGAATTACAGCGGAATGCTCCTTCACTCAATTATGCAGGGTTTCAGCATGGGCAGTTCTGGGATATGCGGAAAGATGATCTTGAGGGTCAGAGCTCTGATGTCATTTCCAACAAAGAAGAAATGCACGGTGACCTGAATGTGATCCTTGGCAAGATCAACAAAGACCCGAAATATCTTCCTGAATTCAAAAAAATATTCAAAACGTCAAAAGCAGAAACCTGGCAGTTACAGAATGCACTGGCAAGTTATATCCGTTCATTGGCTAAATTCAACTCGGATTTTGATGAATATATGAGAGGAAATACATCGGCCATGACCGAAAACCAGAAGCAGGGTTTCAATCTTTTTGTGGGGAAAGCCCAGTGTGCAATCTGTCATTTTGTACCATTGTTTAACGGAACCGTTCCTCCAAATTTCAAAAAAACAGAACAGGAAGTATTGGGAACAGCAGTGAACGGCAACAATAAAGCATTTGATCAGGATCCCGGCAGAGGAAAGTTCCATGAAACGGTAGCTTCTCTTCAGCATTCGTTTAAAACACCTACGTTAAGAAACATCAGCAAAACAGCTCCATATATGCATAACGGAGGCTACCAGACGTTGAAAGAAGTCATGAATTTCTATAATAAAGGCGGTGGAAAAGGGTTCGGATTTAAAGTAGAAAATCAAACTTTATCAGATACCCCTTTGAATCTTACAGATAAAGAAATTAATCAGATTATTGATTTCATGGGGGCTTTAAATGATCGTTACTAATTTCGGGAATTCGATATCAATTTAACAACAGTTCCTATATATTACTGATTGATATCCAACTTGTTTTTACAATCAGAATATTAGATTAAATCAATGTCATAACAAATCATAAAAACTTTTCCAAAAGGAGAAATATTATTACTTTTGAACTAGTTTTTGCATGAAAAGGTTTTTACTATTATTGTTTTTTCTGATGTATTTCTTTGGTTATTCACAATCAAAGATTAAAGTCATAGATGAAACTGACCGTAAGCCTGTATCCAATGCAAAGGTATCCTGCGGCGGCAAAATTCTCGGCTATACCAATGTTCAGGGAATACTGGAATTCAACGCATCCTGCAACACTATAGAAATTGAAGCGGAACATTATCAGAAAGAAACCGCCACTGCAGAAAATGATATGGAAGTTTCGCTGTCGAAAAAAACATCTAAAACCACGTCTATTGAGGAAGTAGTGATTGAAGACAGAAGTGATCCGCGAGCTTTGGAGATCCTTAAAAAAGTGAATAAAATGTTTAAAGACAATTCACCTAAAAGTCTGGATTCTTACACTTTCAAATCTTACGAAAAAGTTTCTCTGGATATTGATGAAGACAGCATTACCCAATTCAGTAAATTCTTTGATGATGCCAATCTTTTCAAAAGAAAAAGAGAAAAAGATTCATTGAATAACATTTCTGCAAGGCAGATTTTTTCCAAAAGCAAACTCTTCTTATGGGAACGAGCTCAGGAATTCATCTATTCAAAAAAATACGGTGAAAAAATCAATATCCTGGACAACAGAATTTCTGGTCTTAAACAACCGATGTATGAGATGATCGCCATCCAGCAGAGCAACAGAGATAAGGTTCCGAACCAGATCAAGCAGGAAAACAGAGGCCTGTACAGGTTCTTTCTCTCTGATACCATCGAGGTAGACGGAAGAAAAACTTTTGTCATTAAGTTCCGTGAAGTGAACTACAAAAAGCAGGATAAAAAACGAAAATACAACGGTGCGATCTATGTAGATACAGAAACTTACGGGATACAGAAGATTGAAAATTTCAGCAAAAATAAAAATGACGGAATTATTACGAGTACCTGGATTTTCTATAACAACAAGTGGTTTCTGGCTCAGGAAAAGGTAAAACTGCGGATGAGCAAAATGGCCATGGAAGAGGATGATAAAGAGAATCCAGAAAATAAACCTGAAAAAAAAGACCGGAGAAGTTTCGGAACTTACGCCTTTCTCACCTCTACCTATTTTGATTTCAAATCGCCTGTAGAAGAAGATCCCAAAAACTTCAGGGGCTATACTTTCTCAGTAAAAAATGCAGATGGACAATTGCTGGACCGCTACAGAACAGATCCTCTTACCGAAAGAGAGCGTAATACCTACACCACGATCGACAGTCTGGGCAGAAAATATAATATCGACAGCAAAGCCAGAATTCTGACCGGACTGATCAACGGACAGATCAGAGCGGGAATCGTAGATTTTGCAGTGGATGAAATCGTGAATTATAACTTGTATGAAGGCTTCAGACTTGGATTGAAGGCCAAGCTGAATGAGACTTTTAATCCTTATTTCTCCCCGGATTATTATTTTGCTTATGGTTTTAAAGACGATAAATGGAAATACGGAATCGGGCTGGATATGAAGACCACACTGGATAAAAATTCATTCTTCAGAATTGAATATTACAATGATGTCACCTCTTCCGGAGAGTTTTACAGAAGGTTGTGGAACTTCAAAATGAGAACGATGAATTACGGGAATAACATCAACAATGATAAATATTACCATTTCAGAGGAGCTTCCCTGTCTTATCTGAATGATGTAACCAACGGATTAACCCTCGTTTTTGCCGTAAAGAGAAATATTGAGGAAGCTAAATTCGACTATGAGTTCAGAGGAAGAGGTGCTGCATTTGATAATTTCAATACCTTATTCACCCTAAAATATTCTCCGAATTCCACGAATATTATGACTCCTCAGGGAAAATCCATCATCGATCAGAAGTATCCGGAGCTGTATTTGAATTATGAACAGAGTTACAAAGCATTGGGTGGAGATTTCAATTACACCCGTTTCGATGCCCTGTTTGTGCATAACTTTAAAACCATGCTCGGAACTACAGGTTTCAGGCTATACGGAGGAATCGTTTTAGGAGAAGCCCCGATCTGGAAACATTTTACCATGAACGGACTGGCCTCTCCGAGAAAGGATTTCAATTTCAACCTCACCTCCTATCTTGGCTTTGCCACACTGGAAGGCGGAAAATATTACAATGATAAATTCATCGCGTACTATTTTACCCATAAGCTTCCTCTATACTTTAAGAGCTTTGGGCAGAATATTTCCAGCTTCGATTTTGTACTGCGAGGTACTATCGGTGATATGAAACATCCGGAATACCATCAGTTCAGATTCAGAAAATTAGACCATTTGTATCAGGAAGTAGGTCTGGAATGGAATAACTTCTTATCCAGTTACTTCAATTTAGGACTATTTTACAGGGTCGGCTATTACACCACTCCGAATTTTAAACAGAATTTTGCCATCCAGTTCAAACTCAAATTATTAGAATTTTAAACATATATAACAGAAATGCAATCAATCGAAATAAAAGCAGAACAGTTTTTTGAATTATTAAAGCTAAAAGATACTTCTATGTGGGCTATTTTCTCCCAGATGATCGACGGAAATGAAAAAGAAATTATCTTTCTGGATAATGACGACAAAGTGCTTTTTAATTATGTACTTCCCTCAACACCTGAAAAATTGGAAGAAGACAGAAAAGAATTCTCAAAACAGTTTGCGGATAAACTGGCTGATCTGAATTAACAATTACCTTCTTAAAGGATGAATGAAAAAACGCGCCAATCCGGTGCATTTTTTTCGTTTTATAATATTGAATTTCAAAGCTTTGTGCAGTTTTAAAAACCTAACAGGTCTTGAAGACCTGTTAGGTTTTTATTTAAGACATTCATAGACTTTTTTATTTACTAAATCACCAAATGTTTTTGCCCTTTTTGTACAGATAAATTAAAAAGCTCAAGATGTGAATTTAAAATATCAACATCACACTTCGGGCAAATGGTTTGTGGCTTTACTTTTCCTGTTAACTTAATGATATTTTCGTTACAAACCTTACATTCTTTTAAGTTGTCAAACTTATCTGAATCTGTATGATATGGTTCAAAATCATAACATTGGGCATTTGGGAGAGCACCTTTTAAGTACGCTATTTCTTCTACTTTAAAATTGATTGCTAAGCCAAGCTTTTGTAAGTTTTTGAGATTGGCAATTAAAAGCAAATTATTTTTATTAACTGAAACATTGTGCAAATCCAATCTGAAAAGGTTTAATTTTTTTAAAAAATTTAAATTTCCTAATTTAAAGATACTCGAAACCCCTCCTTCAATTCTTAGATTATTTAAGGTCGTGAGATTTTCTATTTCATCATAATTAACCAATTTTTTATTATTTACTAAAGACAGATATTCTAAATGAACAAGGCTTTTTATGCCTTCCAATGACTCCAGATTACCAAACCCGTCAATATCCAAATAAATAAGGTTTGGAAATTTTGAAAGAAAATCTAGGGAAGAACAATCATCGCAACTTATCATTAAATGCCTGACTGATGGAAGTAAAGGAAAATCTTTAATTTGTTCATTTGTAATTCTAAAACATTTTATTGTTTCGATTGACTTAAAATTAGAAAGCAGATTAATGTTATCTGAATTTCTATTCAGACAAATTCCTTTTACGTTTTGATCATAATCTGTAATTTTCAGATCATAATTAAATGAAGATATAGAATTGTGAATATAATCTCCGTATTCAGTTATTTTATATTTTTCCATAATTTTTATTAAAATGAGCGAAATGCGGGCTGTATTAAAGACAAACTCAATTTCGGTCGAACCTAGCCGACATTTTTTTCATCAACTAAATTAATAAAAAAGGTGAGTGGAAAAATAGCCGCAACAACTTCTGTCTAAACCTAGCAGGTCTTCGAGACCTGTTAGGTTTTTATTTAAGCGCATTCATACACTACGATTGATTTCTCAAAAATTCATCCACTGTTTTTTTAGCTTCAGCCACATCATGCACTCTTAAGATTTTAGCGCCCTGTTCCAAAACTTTCCGATGAAGCTTTTGGGTTTCCTCATTAATATCTAAGGGTGATTTTCCGAGAGGCTTATAGATAAATGATTTTCTGGAAATTCCTATCAATAAAGGAAATTTTCCAAATCCAAGATATTCTGTCTCGCCAATCATTTTCATCTGGTCTTCCACTGTTTTTCCAAAGCCGAACCCGGGATCAAGGATAATATCTTTTACACCTCCCTTCAACAGTTCATC
Source organism: Chryseobacterium vaccae (assembly GCF_009602705.1). Lineage (NCBI taxonomy): Bacteria > Pseudomonadati > Bacteroidota > Flavobacteriia > Flavobacteriales > Weeksellaceae > Chryseobacterium > Chryseobacterium vaccae. The sequence continues at coordinate 1,785,426 of NZ_VSWH01000001.1, forward strand.
TGTTTTTTGAGAAAAATAACGATTTACTTCCAGGGTAATATCTTCAAATTTGATCTTATCATGCATCGTTTCATAGGACGGGTTGATGTGCATCAGAATATACGGAAGTCCTGTTTCTGCTGCTGCATCAAACATCTTGTCATCATACTGCCCGCCGGAAATATCATTGATCATATCAATTCCTTCATGATAACCAAACTTCACAGTTTCTGCATAGAAAGTATCCAGAGAAATCAACGCTTCCGGAAATTCTTTTTTAATTTGGGAAATGATGTTTCCCAGCCTTTTTATTTCCTCTTCACTGCTTAAAAATTCCGCATTCGGACGGGTGGATTGCGGGCCGATGTCGATTATTTCAGCACCTTCTTTCAGGAGTTTTTCGGTCTGTTTCAATGCTGTCTCTTCAGAATTAAATTTTCCTCCATCTGAAAAAGAATCTGGCGTAAGATTCAGAATTCCCATAATCTTTGGAGTATCCAGCTGTACCAGACGGCCGTTGCAATTGATTGAAAAGGTTTGAGGATCTAACAACTGAAAGGTTTGAGTGGTTGAGAGCATTGAATCGATGATTGATAAATGATTTTAAGTACTGCAAAAATAGTGATTTTACAGAATTGCATTGATCTATTGATTTAAAATATCTACAGCCTAACGGTATGAAATATAAATCTTCACAATCATCAACAGGAAGTCCAACCAAAACCTTAAACTCTAAACCTTGAACCTTGAACCTTGAACCTTGAACTTTGAACTTTAAACATTACCTACACCTTCACTCCTGCTTCTCCACTCTCCAAACCTCTCCGTTTTCAAACCCGAAACTAATTCGTATATTTGAAAGATTAAGAGAATTTATGTCAGAAACATCAGTACAGTTCGGAAAAGTTATTAGTGAGTGCCGTAATCTTTTCAGCAAAAAAATGCAGGATTACGGAGCAGCATGGAGGGTTTTGAGACCCAGTTCTATTACGGATCAGATTTACATTAAAGTCAACAGAATCCGCACCCTGCAGATGACTGATAAAAAAATGGTGGATGAGAGTGAAGAAGATGAATTCATTGCCATTGTAAACTACTCTATTATCGGACTGATCCAGCTTGAAAAAGGCCTTTCCAATGATTTTAACGAAAACAGAGAAGAGATCATCGCTCTTTACGATCAATATGCTCAGGAAGCACTGGCCTTAATGGAGCGTAAAAATCATGATTATGGTGAAGCATGGAGAGATATGAGAATCACTTCCATTACCGATCTTATTTATCAGAAAGTATTAAGAACAAAGCAGATTGAAGACAATCAGGGAAAAACCATTGTCTCTGAAGGCTTGGATGCCAACTATTTCGATATGCTGAATTACGCTGTTTTCTGTCTGATCAAATTCTCAGAAAAAGAAATGAATACTGAACCCAAAAAATAATTTGATATGCTTAAAGGTTTATTACGTTTTATTGTTGCTGTGATCTTCATCCTTTCAGGTTTTGTAAAGGCAGTGGATCTGGTAGGTTTTTCCTTCAAAATGGAAGAATATTTTTCACCTTCCGTTTTCAACATGCCTTTCCTTGAAAAATTTGCGCTGCTGTTTTCAATTATAGTGGTCATACTGGAACTTTTCCTCGGATTTATGCTGTTGCTTAAAATAAAACTTAAATTTACTCTTTCAGCATTAATTGCTCTTTGTATTTTCTTCGGATTCCTTACCTTTTATTCCGCTTATTTCAATGTGGTAACGGACTGCGGATGTTTCGGGGATGCTGTGAAATTTACGCCGTGGCAAAGTTTCATTAAAGATATTGTTCTTCTGGCAGGGCTGATCCTTCTGTTTATCCTGTACAGAAAAGAGTTCAGGAAAAAAGATGAGTACAGCAGCACGCCTCAAAAATCTTCCGGAAATTTTAAGTATTATATTCTGGGAATCTTCTCATTGATCATGATCTATATTATGGCTCAGGGCATCATGCATGAACCGATGATTGATTTCCGTGATTATAAAATAGGAACCAACATCAAAGCGGAAAAAGAAAAGATCAATAAAAATCCGTCGGAATACAAAACATTTTATTCCCTTAAAAACCAAAAGACCGGAGAAACAGCCAATGTAGATCAGGACGACTACATCAAAGAAACAAAATACTGGGCAGAAGGTTCCCCATGGAAAATAGAGGAAGGAAAAAATAAATCTGTCCTGATTAAAGAAGGCTACAAATCTGAGATCGCAAAATTTAAAATTGATGATCCTGCAGGAATGGAACTGACTGAAGAAATCATCAATGCTCCTAAAGCAATTCTTGTCTTTTCTTATCACCCGAAAGATGTACCTGCCGATCTTCTTCAAAAAACAGAAGCTAAAGTAAACGCACAAAAAGGGGTTGTAATCTACGGAGTTTCTACTCTTCCGAATACTTTTAAAACCATTAAAAATACCCTGATGGACGGAACAGCAATCAAAACCATCGCCCGAAGCAATCCTTTCGTACTGGTATTGGAAAAAGGAAAAATTGTAGACAAACAGCCTGCAAAAGACTATATTAAATAAAGAAGTGGCTGTCAATCGTTAATGGTTAATAGTGAGTTTTGAAACAATTAATTTCCTATAAATTGACCATTCACTTGCGAAGCAAAATTGACTATTCACGATTAAAAATCAACTATCAAATTAAAAACATACATTAAGAATGCAAAAATCAAATAAATCTATCGCCGGTTATCACCTTTTAATGATCCTTTCCTCTGTAGACGGAGAATTCGCCCCTGAAGAAGGAATGCTTGTACAGCAGTATCTTGCAGACGAGTTTCCGTTCAGAATGAATCTTGACAATGAGCTTGAAACCCTGGCTTTATTACAGCCTGAAGAATGGAAAGATCACTTTGAATTTCACGCACGATGTTTCCACGATGATTCTACAGAAGATGAACGCTTAAAATTTGCTGAATTTGCTAAAACTCTGATCAAAGCTGATAATAAGGTAACCGATGAAGAGCATACGTTCTACAAACTTCTGAAAAACCTGTGGAATATCGCATAGACTGACTCCAGAAACCAAAGTATATCATGAAAAAATTTTATTTAGCATTAATCGCAATAAGTTCGTCTATGCAGGCTCAGAAATTCCCTGCCCTTAAGGCACCCGTTGCCGAAAAACAGGAACATATCCGGGAGATTCACGGTGACAAGGTCAATGACCCTTATTACTGGATGATCGATTACTTCAAGAAAGGAAAAGATTCCACCAAGGTCGTTGACTACCTGAAGGCAGAAAACACCTATTGGGAAGGGATGATGAAAGATACAGAGCCTTTCAGGGAACAGCTTTTCCAGGAAATGAAGGCCAGAATCAAGGAGAAAGATGAATCTGTACCGGTTTTCAGAAACGGATATTATTATTATACGCGCACGGAAGCAGGAAAACAATACTACAAATACTGTAGAAAAAAAGGCAGTCTCAGTGCTCCGGAAGAAGTTGTTCTGGACGTAGATCAGCTTGCAGAAGGACATTCTTATTTTGCAGCAGCAGGGTTTAGCATCAGCCCGGATAATACCAAGCTGCTTTACGGAGTGGATGATGTTTCCAGAAGGCAGTATAAATTGTTTTTAAAGGATCTTACTACAGGAAAAACGACAGATCTCGGCATTAAAAATACCGGAGGTTCTGCTGAATGGGGGAACGATAACAAAACCATTTTCTATTCCGCAAATAACCCTGTTACCCTTCTATCCGAAAAGATCAAAAGACATACTTTGGGAACAGATCCCGGCAAAGATGTAACGGTTTATGAAGAAAAAGACAAAACCAATTTCATCTCTGTCTATAAGTCTAAAAACCAGAAATATATTCTGATTCATTCCGGAGCGACAACGTCTTCTGAAACCAGGTATCTTGATGCCGATAAACCGGACGGAACTTTCAAAGTTTTCCAGCCAAGGATGAAAAATGTTCTGTATACAGTTACACCTTTGGAGGATAAATTCCTGATCAGAACGAACAAAGACGCCCTTAATTTCAAGATCGCCGAAACTCCTTTAGACAAAACCGGAGCCGAGAACTGGAAAGATTTTATTCCTCACAGAAATGATGTTCTGATGCAGGGAGTAAGTGCTTTTAAAAACTATCTTGTTTTCAGTGAAAGACAGAACGGTCTTACCCAGCTTATTATTTTCGACAGAAAGACAGGTAAAAAAGAACCGTTGAAGTTTGACGAGCCTGTTTACACCGCTTCAGCAGCTGAAAACCCGGAATATAATACAGATAATTTCCGTTTTGGATATACTTCCATGATTACTCCTTCTTCCCAGTTTGAACAGGATTTGAAGACAGGAAAGAGAACCCTTCTGAAGCAGCAGGAAGTTTTAGGCGGCTATAATAAAGAGAATTATACTACAGAAAGACTTTTTGCAACGGCAAAAGACGGAACTAAAATCCCGATTTCCATTGTTTATAAAAAAGGATATAAAAAAGACGGAAACAGTCCGCTACTGCTTTATGCTTACGGTTCTTACGGAAGTTCCATGGATGCCTCTTTCAGCAGTACAAGATTAAGTCTTTTAAACAGAGGTTTTGCTTTTGCTATTGCTCACATCCGCGGAGGTCAGGAAATGGGAAGACAATGGTATGAAGACGGAAAAATGATGAAAAAGAAAAATACATTTACCGATTTCATTGATGCCGGAGAATATTTAGTAAAAGAAAAATATACATCCCCTAAACACCTGTATGCCCAGGGCGGAAGTGCCGGAGGTTTGCTGATGGGAGCTATCGCCAATATGAAACCGGAACTATGGAATGGAGTGATTTCACAGGTTCCGTTTGTAGATGTCATCAACACAATGCTTGACGAAAGTATTCCGCTTACCACCAATGAATATGACGAATGGGGGAATCCTAACAACAAAGATGCTTATTTCTATATGAAATCCTACTCTCCGTACGAAAATATAGAAAAGAAAAAGTACCCTAACCTTCTGGTAACAACAGGGCTTCACGATTCGCAGGTACAGTATTTTGAGCCAGCCAAATGGGTAGCCAAACTGAGAGATATGAAAACGGATAAAAACGTACTGATGTTGAAAACCGACATGAAATATGGCCATGGCGGAGCTTCAGGAAGGTTTGATTATCTGAAGGATCTCGCCTTGGTGTATGCGTTTATGTTTAAACTGGAAGGAATTAATAAATAAGAAAACTCCCACAGATTTTGCAGAATTATTGTGGGAAAAATATAAGAGTAAATAAATCAATATATAAAACTATGAGAAGAAAAATAGTTGCAGGAAACTGGAAAATGAACAAAAATGTAATTGATGCACAACAGTTGATGATTCAATTACTGAGCTATAAAAACAACAATGCCACTAATTGTGAAATATGGATCGCTCCGCCTTCTTTATATCTGATGATGGCCAAAGATGTCTTTGAAAAGGATGAGATCGGAGTATTTTCCCAGGATATGAGTGCGCATGAAAGCGGAGCTTATACAGGAGAGGTTTCTGCAGATATGTTAGAGTCTATTGATGCCACCGGATCTTTAATCGGACATTCTGAGAGAAGACAATACCACGGTGAAACCGATGCACAGTGCAACAAAAAGGTAAAGCTAGCTCTTGATAAGGGTCTTATTCCTGTTTACTGTAACGGAGAAACATTGGAGCAGAGAAAAGCAGGCCAACACTTTGATGTGGTAAAAAGCCAGACTGAAGAAGCCCTTTTCACACTTTCTGCTGACGAGATCAAAAAAGTAGTCATTGCTTACGAGCCGGTTTGGGCAATCGGAACCGGGGAAACAGCTACTCCGGAACAGGCTCAGGAAATCCATGCACACATCAGAGGGATCATTGCAGCAAAATACGGTCAGGAAGTTGCTGATGAGGTTTCTATCCTTTACGGAGGTTCTGTAAAACCGGATAATGCTAAAGAAATTTTCTCACAGCCGGACATTGATGGTGGGCTGATTGGAGGAGCAGCTTTAAAATTAGAGGATTTCTCTAAGATTATTGAGGGTTTTAATTAATATTGAAAAATAGGTTTGGGTTAAAGCCAATGGTTTTTTTAATAGCGTGAAGAGGATAAAGCCCTTTTCTATTGAATTGATTTATGATTAACCAGATCAAATGGTGTAAAAACAGCAGATAATATCTGTGAAATTTGTGGGATCTGCGGGGAAATAATTATAATATCATTTCTATTGAACTACACCCAATATACAACAACAAAAACGGCGGAATCTTCGATTCCGCCGTTTTCTTTTAAAAAAATCTAATTATTGAATATCGACTATATACATCGTTCCTTTGTCTACTTTCCCGGTTTTAGGAAGAATTTTGGCTTTTGGGTTTCCGTTTCCGTCATCTAGGATTCCGAAATCATCATCATTGAAAACAGCAAGTTTATTATTTCCCAGATAAACAATCCCTTCAAACTTATCATGTTCATAGCCTAGTTTGGCAACCAAGTCTACGGCTAGTGTTTTGGTTACGGGCTTTATTCCTGCGATGGTAATTTCATTCCATGTGCTTTGTTCCAGCGTTTTGTTGTTGATCTTCATTCCATCTACAGCAGCAACATCAGATCCGTTTACATCAGAAGCATCTGAGAGACTGATCCTGTATACTTTCTTCACACCGCCCTGCGAACCAAAGTTTCCGTCTCTTTCGATGACAAGAAATTCCGTGTTACTGATCGCTGTTATGTCACAGACAGAATCCGAAGTTCCTCCGTCCTGTTTATATAAAAACTGTTTTGTTTTCCCTGTGGCAATATCGAAAGTTACAATTCTGGTTAAAGTGGTATTGGTAGCCAGGGCTTTTGTAGGAACATACATCGTTGATTGAATGGTTCCTACCAGTGTTTTCCCGTCCGGAGTAATACAAAGTCCTTCCATTCCTCTATTTGCTCTCCTTTTGGCTAAAACAGCTGGCAGTTTTCTCGGTCCCGTATTAACGCCTATTGGGCTTATCCTTTCCATTTCCACTCCTTCTGCACTGTAATGGACAATATGCGGTCCATATTCATCAGAAACCCAGAAAGTACCGTCCGCAGCAGCTACAATACTCTCACTGTCCAGACCGTAATTATCCGTTCCTAAAACATTTCCGTTTACATCGTAAGCGGTCTCGCCTGTACTTCCCATCCCCGCAGGATTTGGAAGCCCAGTGATCGGTTGACCGGAAGGATTTTTCAGTTTAATGTATTTAATGACCTCGATATTTCCATCAGCATTGATCTTAAAATGCATAATGGTTGGAGTGAAATCCGGAGCCGGAAATTTTTTCCCGTTCAGATAATCAGTATTGGGACCACGGTCTGTGATAAGATAGAACTCACCTTTTCTGCTTGGATGGGCTGCTGCACCCGAACCAAAACCTCCGTTAATCACATCTACCCCATTTATGGTAGCCAGTTTGGAAAAAGGAAATTCCTGAGGAAGTTTAGAATAATTAATATCCTGGCTGCTTACATTGTCATCATCTTTACATGATGCCATAGCAATAAGCGCCAAAGCAGAGATCAGCAGTTTTTTCATGTTTACTTTTATGGCAGCGAAAATAGACAACAATTGTAAACTGATCTTGAATACAAGAATAAATATACTTTAACAATAAAGCTCCTAAGGTTAATTTATTTTAAACAGAAAAAATATCAGAATAAAATCCAAACTCACCAATTCTTTATTAAATCTAAAAATCATCATCCCAAACATCCTTAAACTATCAAACAAAGTGTAAAAATTCAAAATAATTCACAAAACGACATCAAAAATGTACACCCTATATTTGTAACGGTTTAAGGCTGAACCATTGTTCATTAAAAGGGAACCAAGTGAGAAGAATATTCAATTCTTGGGCTGTACCCGCAACTGTAAGCTGTTTAAACAGGAGTACACTGTGCCACTGGATCAAAATCCGGGAAGGCGTATTTCTGATGCAAGCCAGGAGACCTGCCTTACCCCATATTCATCAGAGACAGAGTATTTGAAGTCATTCATTTCTTTTTTCTGAGGGAAAGTTTCGGGAATAAAACTTTTAATTTAATTATATCATGAAAAAAATCTACTTTTTTTTCCTGCTGCTTTGTATGCAGCTCCTGTCGGCCCAGTTTACCGAAAACGACATTAAATTCTGGGTAGGAACCGGTTCTAAAAAAGCCTATTTCATTGCTGACTTCAATGATGATGACAATCCTTCCTCCTATGCCTGGGGATACCGTTTTGACTCGGATGATCTTACCATGGAAGACCTCATCGGAGCTATTGCAGCTGCAGAACCTAAAATAGAAGTGGAGATTCCGTCCGGATTCCTTTACAGCCTGAATTATAACCATCACGTACCAAGTCCGGATGATTACTGGTCTACATGGTCAGGGCCTTCTGCTGAAAATATGACACTTAATAACGGCGTGAACGGAGATCCGCTCGTCAACGGTAAATGGTACGGGGCCTCTTTTGGATATGGGTTTACCGATAATACACCTCCACTCTCCCATCCATCCCCTCCTGTTGCCGCTTACAATTCTGCCTGGTATACTACCTCACAGATCACCAACTGGATCGGAACAGGAAGCAATTCAAGCCTTGTGATTATTGATTTTGGTACCAACAATTCAAATGGTTCTGCCCATTCTTTTGTTTTCGGAATCAAATATAACGGAAGCATTACTGCTAAACAGGCTCTTCAACAAATTCAGGCTCACGCTTCCTATTTCAATTTCACTTCAAATGGAGGGCAGATCGCCTCTTTATCTTTAAACAATCATTCAGGAATACCTTCAGGAACAAATACCTGGAAGCTTTTCAAAGGAAAAGATCTTTCAGCATGGAGAAGCCAGACTTCTTTGTCACCAACTCAACTGAGCAATAACGAATGGCTAGGTTTAAGCTTTGGACAAAGATTACCGTTTACCCCTACCGAAGCATCACAGGAAGTTTTAGGTGTTTCTGATGCTCAGAAGAAGGCATTCAGAATTTATCCGAATCCGGCAAGTGATTTTATTCAGATAGAAACAGCAGATGATATAAAAGAAATCAATATTTATTCGGTTTCCGGACAGAAAGTTCTTACTTCGAAAGCTTCAAAAATTGATATTCAGTCTATGCAATCCGGTGTTTATTTGATGGAGATTAAAACTTCAAAAAATACTACGGTTCATAAGCTTATCAAAAAATAACGTGAGTGCGCTTAACAAAAACCTAACAGGTCTCGGAGACCTGTTAGGTTTAGAAAACAGCACAAAACATCAAAATTCAACGATATAAAACAAAAAAACGCACCGGATGGGTGCGTTTTCATTTATCCTTTAAGGGAAAATTATTTTTTCTCTGTAGATCTCTGTAAAACCTCATCTACCATTCCGTAGCCTTTAGCTTCTTCAGAAGTCATCCAGTAATCTCTGTCAGAAGATTTCTCTACCCATTCGTAAGTTTGTCCTGAGTGGTGACCGATAATTTCATAAAGCTCCTGCTTTAATTTCAACATTTCTCTAAGGTTGATTTCCATATCAGAAGCTACTCCCTGTGCACCTCCTGAAGGCTGGTGAATCATTACTCTTGAGTGCTTAAGCGCAGAACGCTTACCTTTCTCTCCGGCAACCAGAAGAACAGCTCCCATAGAAGCAGCCATTCCGGTACAGATTGTTGCTACATCCGGCTTGATGATCTGCATGGTATCGTAGATTCCTAACCCTGCATAAACGCTTCCGCCCGGCGAGTTGATATAGATCTGAATATCTTTTGAAGGATCTGCACTTTCCAGGAATAAAAGCTGTGCTGTCACGATGTTGGCCACCTGGTCATCAATCCCTGTTCCCAGGAAAATAATTCTGTCCATCATCAGACGTGAAAAAACGTCCATCTGGGCAACGTTTAATCTTCTTTCTTCCATAATATATGGCGTAAGATTGGTTGGACCATACATTCCCATATACTGATCGGTAACCAGACCGTTATTTCCTAAATGTTTTACAGAGAAATCTCTGAATTCTTTTTTAATGTCCATATTTCTATTATGTATTATTATACTATTTTTTCAAAGTTTAAATTACAACTTTTATTCCTAAAAATTTATAGGACTTTTTGTCACAGAATGCCAGTTGTATATTCTATAATCTGCTACTCCTATTATTTTCTGCGGTTTCCGTAAATTCCTTTGATCGGAGAATATTCTATGATTTCACTTAACTTCATTGAAGCCTGTTTCAGTAAAGTAATTTTTTTGATGAGTTCAAAATATTTTGTTTCATCTGTACTGCTGAAATGATCAAGTTCATTAGCCGTTTCTTTTATTAAATAATCAATGTACCTGTATTTGTGAAGCAGGATATCACCTCTTACCTGATCAGCAATTTTGTCGCCGTAATTGGGAGGATAAATATTTCTGGAAGCCCAGTTTTCAAGATCATCAAGAGGCATCAGGGCATCTACAACTTTAGAGGTGATTTCTTCATCCATAAAAGAAACAAAAAAGTTTCCGCTTCTCAGCTCGTCTTTCTGAATGCCTTCCCTCACCTGATTAATGATGATCTCATTGCCTTTTACCAGAAATTCGTAGTGTTCATCTTCGAAATGATGAAGAATTTCTTCAATCACTGTGATCTGATATTCTTCGTTTTTTTCGTCTTTCCTTTTTAAAACAATATCACCAAACATCAGCATATGATCCACCAGTTTATTTTCCATAAACAAAACATCAAAAAGGAAAGGATCACCTCTTTCTTCATCCAGAGGTACAATCTCCATTTTGGGAACCACCTTTTCTTTCTGTTGCTGAACATGTTGGTTCTGATTCTGGGAAATCTGTTTCTGCACATCCAATTCGTTGAACAAACTTTGCTCAGATAATCCGAATTTATTGGAAACCTCTTTCAGATAGACCTCTCTTTTCAGCGCATTCTGTACAAAGGAAACTGATTTTACGATGTTCCGGATGGCTTCGGCTTTTTTGATGGGATCATTTCCGGCATCTTTCAGCAGGATCTCAGCTTTGAAATCGATGAAATCCATCGCTTCGTTTTCAATGAACTTTTCTACATAATCCTGCGGATGCTTTCTGGCAAAAGAATCGGGATCATCTCCTTCCGGAAACAAAAGTACCCTGATGTTCATTCCTTCTGTCAGAAGCATATCAATACTTCGGAAACTGGCTTTAATCCCGGCATTATCCCCATCAAAGAGGATCGTTACGTTTTCCGTAAGCCTTTTGATAAGCTTGATCTGCTCAGTCGTCAGAGAAGTTCCGGAACTTGCCACTACATTCTCTATTCCAGACATATGAAGCGAGATCACATCCATATATCCTTCCACCAAAAGGCAGACGTTTTTCCTTGAAATAGCCTGCTTACTCTGATTCAGTCCGTAAAGAACATTGGATTTGTGGTAAATCTCAGTTTCAGGGGAGTTGAGGTATTTGGCGGTTTTAACGTTATTCTTTAAAATCCTGGCGCCAAATCCCAGTACCCTTCCTGAAAAGCTGTGAATAGGGAAAATAACCCTTTCCCGGAAACGGTCAACCCCTGCGGGTGTATTTTCCGGAAAAATGGATAGTCCGGATTTTTCAAGAATCTCTTTGGTATATCCTTTTTCCAGCGCATAGGCCGTAAACGCATTTTTCTTTTCCGGTGAATATCCCAGCTGGAATTTCCGGATCGTATCATCTTTTAATTCACGCTCTCTGAAATAAGATAGACCAATGCTTTTTCCTTCATCAGAATCCCAGAGTATATCCTGAAAATAGGCATTGGCCACTTCATGGATCTTATACAGCTGGTCTCTTTCAGACTGGGCATTTTTAGCTTCTTCGGAAAATTCACGCTGATCTTCTTCAATCTCAATTCCGTATTTTTTCGCAGCATGGCGAAGCGCTTCAGGATAAGTGAAATTTTCGATCTCCATCAGGAAAGAAATAGCTGTCCCTCCTTTTCCGGTAGAGAAATCTTTCCAGATCTGTTTACTGGCAGAAACTACAAAACTCGGGGTCTTTTCATCGTGAAAAGGACTGAGCCCTTTGAAGTTAGACCCAGCTCTCTTCAACTGAACATACTCTCCTACTATTTCTTCTACCCGTATCGTTGAGAAAATTTTATCTATGGTCTGCTTGGAAATCATAGTGTAAAATTAAATATTTAGTTTGAAGAAAAAAAACTTCCCAAAAAGTAACACGAGGCAACTAATCCATAAAGTGATTAAAAAATAATTTTACAACTTTTCATCGGAGAACCGGTCTGAAGTATTTTCAGGCCGGTTTTTGTTTTGCTGGTAATTTAGAATTAAATTTGCAGTGTCGGGTTAACCTGTATTTTTAAATTTAAATCCATCATGAATTACACCATACATACCATTGAAGACTGGCAGAAAATTGTTGAAACCATTGTCCCGGAATTAAAGCATAACATCTTTCTTTTAAAGGGAAATCTGGGAGCAGGAAAAACCACTTTCACTCAGTTTCTGCTTAAAAATCTGGGAAGTAATGATGAGGTTAATTCTCCAACCTACTCCATCGTGAATGAATACAACACCCCAAAAGGAAAAGTGTATCATTTTGACCTGTACCGTCTGAAGAATATTGAAGAAGTGTACGATATTGGCATCGAGGAGTATCTGGACAATGCTTTTCTGTGCATTATTGAGTGGCCGGAAGTGTATGAAGAAGAGCTTTACGGGCTTAATTATCACACAATGAGCATCATCAATACAGGTGATGAAAGAGAAATCACATTCGATTAAATATTGTGTATCTTTGCTTATTAATTCAATGGTAAAATAACGATCTGTAAGACCTAATTTAATTTAAAGAATGAGTACTACAAATATTTTTACTCCTTTCACTGAAGAAGAGCTGATGCCGAAAGAGGAAAAACTGGAGGTTATAAAAAAAGGGAAACAATTCAGTATTGGGATTCCTAAAGAAACCTGTCTTAATGAGAGGAGAACCTGCATTACTCCGGACGCGGTACAGGTATTGGTAGAACACGGCCACGAAATTATTATAGAAGCCGGTGCCGGAGAAGGCTCTTTTTTTACAGATCTTCAGTATTCTGAATCCGGAGCAAGGGTTACCAATGATCCAAAGGAAGCATTCGGACAGGATCTTATTTTAAAAATCAATCCTCCTACTGAGGATGAAATTGATTATATGAAACCTAATACGTATCTGGTTTCAGCACTTCAGATCAACCTGAGAGATAAAGATTATTTCTTAAAGCTTGCAGAGAAAAAGATCAATGCCATTGCTTTTGAATTTATTGTAGACGAATATAAACAGCTGGCTTTAGTACGACTGGTTGGCGAAATTGCAGGAACCGTCTCTATTTTATATGCATCGGAACTGCTTGCCCTTTCAAACGGTTTAATGCTGGGAGGAATTACTGGAGTAAGACCTGCGGAAGTGGTTATTTTAGGAGCCGGAATCGTGGGTGAATTTGCTACCAAAGCAGCCATCGGACTCGGCGCCAGCGTGAGGGTTTTTGATAATTCCCTTTCAAAACTGAGAAGACTTCATACCCTTGTTGACAGCCGCGTTCCAACTTCTATCATTGATCCTAAAGAACTCAGCAAAAGCTTAAGACGTGCCGATGTAGTAATCGGGGCCCTTCCAAGACTGAATATGACGCCTATTGTTACAGAAGATATGGTAATGAATATGAAGAAGGGCAGCGTCATTATTGATATTACTATTGACAACGGTAAGGTCATTGAAACTTCTGAGCTTACAACGATGGAAGATCCTTATATCATCAAACACGGTGTCATCCACTGCGGACTTCCGAATCTTACCTCAAGAATGCCGAGAACCACCACGAAAGCGATCTCCAATTTCTTCCTTTCCTATATTCTTAATTATGATGAAGAAGGCGGTTTTGAAAATATGCTGATCCGCAAAAATGAAATGAAGCAGAGTTTATACATGTACAAAGGAAGGCATACGAAAAAGATCATCTGTGACCGTTTCGGACTGACTTACCACGATATCAATCTTTTAATTTTCTAATGAAAAAACTGAAATTCTACCTGATAGGCCTTGTTCCGGGGCTCGTTATCGTATTTTTTATATTAAACAAAAAAGGAGCAAGCTGCAGCGGCTATCTGCCTAACAGCCGTGTTATTGCAGAAACTCTGTCCAAAGATTTCAATTATTCTGAGAACTTTAAGACCGAAATGAGTACTTATAAGATTGACGAAAAGTTTATCAAAGACAGCATCATTACCAAAGGAAAGGTTGATTTTGACAGAAGCCACGCACAGAAAAAACCCTGTCCTGATTATGTCCTGACCTATCCTGAAAAGAACCCCGTATACGAGATCACTTTTGAAAAATGTGAGGAAAATGCTACGCTGAACAGTCTGAAAAAACTTAGATAACTATTCTTTAAACGGCAGAAAACAACTTCCGGACAGGAAAAAGTCATCTTTATTCTTTCACATAGTAAGCCTAACTTTTTTAATTTTGCATTACGCTAAATAACTATTTATGGAAGGCAATTACTACATGATCCACGATTATCTGATATTCATTGGAGTATTTGCTATTTTCTTTTTCCTGACCGTAAGCATTTATCTGTTCAGCCAAAACAGCAAGATCAAACAGCGAAATACAAGACTTTCTGAAACGAATAAACTTATTGAACAGAAGCTGAATGAGGTTCAACTGGAGCATATCGGCACCAAGCTGAATCCGCATCTGTTTAAAAACATCCTCAATTCCGTTCAGTCACATGCCTATCAAACATATATGTCTCTGGATAAACTGGCGAATGTTCTGGATTATATTTTATACGAAAGCAACAACAAATTCGTCAGCCCGAAAGAAGAACTTAATTTCGCATTGAGTCTCATTGAGATCAATAAGATCAAAATCAATCCTCTTTTTGATTTCAGGATCAAATCCAGGATCAACAAGTCTGATGCGGTATATGAAGAGAAAGTTTTTGCCCCGCTGATTTCTGTGGACCTTATTGAAAATGCATTCAAACATACTGATTTTCTGGCACAGGATTCTTTCATTTCGATCTCTCTGGAGCTTGAAAACCGGATTTTCACGATGAAAGTCAGTAATAAAGCATCTTTAAAAAATATATTGGAAAAAGAAAAGAGCGGCTTTGGAAGCCAGTCTCTGGATCAAAGGCTGAAAATGATCTACAGCAATTTTTATCAGCTTGAAAAAAGTTCAAAAAATGGTATCTTCACCGCAGAATTAAAAATCAATTTAGGCGAATTCCATGATAAAATGCGTTATTCTTGATGATGAACTGCTGGCCATCAGCTATCTGAAACTCCTGTGTGAACAGATTGATCATGTAGAAGTGGTAAAAGCATTCATTGATCCTAAGGTATTTTTAAATGAAATTAGCAGCATCGACTGCAATCTCTGTATTCTGGATATTGAAATGCCCGGAATGACGGGGCTTCAGGTAGCCGAGCTGATTTCCGATTCCAAAAAGATCATTTTCACCACCGCTTACAAGGAATATGCTGCGGAAGCTTTTGACCTGAATGTGGTAGATTACGTAAGGAAACCTATCAAAAAAGAAAGACTGATCCAGGCCTTTGAAAAAGCAAAAGAACTCATCTCTGTACCTCTTAAAAAGGATTTTATAGAATGGAATACCAATATCGGAAAAACCGTCATCTTTACGGAACAGATCGCCTACATCAAAACCTCTGAGATCGACAGCCGGGATAAAGACATCATCCTGAATGACGGAACGGCAATCGTTCTGAAAAACCTCAGCTTTAAAACCCTGCTGGAAATGCTTCCTGCCAAAGACTTCGCTCAGATCAATAAAAAAGAAATTATTGCACTCTCTTCTATCAAAGTATTTTCCACCAACGAAATTATTACAACCATTCCTACTGAGGGAGATCATTTTCTAAAGCTGCCAATTGGAGAAGCCTATAAAAATTCATTAATGGAACTCTTTGGAAAGTAGATTACCTTAAAAAAGATCAACATTTATTATTGATAACCTTCATAACTTCCCTCTTCCAGCTCCCAGCTTCAAAGCGGTATTAATCAGAAATCCTTATCCCGAACTGAGATCAAATAGATTTTATTACATTTTTTGGAACATTCATTACATTTTCAAAAGAAGCGTATCTAACATCAATATATTCTTATCAACTTTGCATTAAAATATTGGAATCATGAATTGGGGGAAATACAGAAATTTAATTTTTTATATCGCAACTATAGCCTTTTTTTCCTGTCTGATGTACTTTTTCATCATAGAAGGTCAGACGTTGGAAATCAAGGAAAATATTGTTACGAAAACAAACACAGGCTCTACATGGGATAATTTCCAGGAGTCTTTCAAAGCTAATCTTCACCATCCGCTGGCTCTTCTTCTTGCCCAGATTGTCACTATTATTATGGTAGCAAGACTTTTCGGATGGATTTGCATGAAGATCAAACAGCCCAGCGTAATCGGTGAAATGATTGCCGGAATTGTTCTGGGACCTTCCCTTTTAGGGATGTATTTCCCGGAATTCTCAGCTTTTCTTTTTCCTAAAGAATCATTAGGTAATCTTCAGTTTCTCAGTCAGATAGGCCTTATCCTCTTCATGTATATTGTAGGTATGGAACTGGACCTGAGCGTATTGAGAAAAAAAGCACATGATGCAGTAGTCATCAGCCATGCCAGTATTATCATTCCTTTTGCTTTGGGGATCGGGCTTTCCTATTTTATTTACCAGGAATTTTCACCGGATGGCATTCAGTTTACATCATTTGCCTTATTTATAGCCATTTCAATGAGTATTACCGCTTTTCCGGTACTGGCGAGGATCGTTCAGGAGAGAAATCTTCAGAAAACCAAGTTGGGAACCATTGTGATTACCTGTGCCGCGGCAGATGATATTACAGCATGGTGTATCCTTGCAGCGGTAATAGCCATTGTAAAGGCAGGATCTTTTACGAGTTCCATTTACGTGATCATCATGGCCATTGCTTATGTATTTTTAATGATTAAACTTGTAAGACCTTTCCTGAAAAGAGTCGGAGATCTTCAAGCCGGAAAAAATACCATCAGCAAACCTATGGTGGCCATTTTCTTCCTGACTCTTATTCTTTCTTCCTATGCTACTGAAGTAATTGGTATTCATGCTTTATTCGGAGCTTTTATGGCCGGAGCCATTATGCCTGAAAATGCTAAATTCCGTACTCTTTTCATTGATAAAGTTGAAGATGTGGCCTTAGTGCTTCTTCTTCCACTGTTCTTTGTATTTACAGGCCTCCGTACACAGATTGGGCTTCTGAACGACAGCCATCTGTGGATGACGGCAGGATTGATTATTCTGACTGCCGTAGTCGGGAAATTTGCAGGAAGTGCCCTGACCGCCAGATTTGTAGGGATCAACTGGAAAGAAAGCTTGACGATTGGTGCCCTGATGAATACCAGAGGATTGATGGAGCTCATTGTCCTGAACATAGGATATGATCTGGGCGTTTTAGGCCCTGAGATCTTTGCCATGCTTGTGATTATGGCTTTGTTTACAACATTTATGACCGGGCCGGCCCTTGATTTCATCAATTTTGTTTTTAAATCTAAAAAAAATACGGACGAAGAAACCCATGACAAAAACGAAGCAAAATACCGCGTATTGCTGTCATTTGATAAACCTGAATCCGGAAGCACTCTTCTGAAATTAGCTCACGACTTTACCCATAAAATGAACGGCAATAAGAGCATTACGGCTATGAATATTGCTCCGGTTGACGAAATGCATGCCTATGATATTAATGAATATGAAGAAGCCCAGTTCAAAAATGTCATTGAAACCTCACATGACCTGAAACTGGAAGTCACCACTCTTTTCAAAGCTTCCACCGATATAGAACATGACCTTACCAGTATTTCCAATAAAGGAAATTATGACCTTCTCCTGATTATGCTGGGCAAATCGATGTATGAAGGAAGCCTTCTGGGAAGACTGCTTGGTTTTACCACAAAGATCATTAACCCTGAAAAGCTTCTGAACACGGTAAAAGGCAAAGGAAATATTTTCAACAACTCTCCTTTTGACGATTTTACGCTACAGATTCTGGACAAAACCAATATTCCGGTGGGAATCATGGTAGAAAAAGATTTTACTTCTGCCGATAAGGTTTTTGTTCCGATCTTTAACCTCAGCGATTTTTACCTTCTGGAATATGCTAAAAGACTGATCAACAATAACAATTCTCAGATCATTATCTTGGATGCTGCAGGGCAGATCCGCAACAATATCGAGGTAAAAGAACTGATCAGAAGCATTGAACAGGTTGCTCCTAACCACATCACTTTATACAACGAAAAAAAGATAGAGAAAGAATTTCTGAATGGCCAGGACCTGATGCTGATCAGCAGCAAAAGCTGGAAAAACCTGATTGATACGAAAAGTCTGTGGCTGTCGGATATTCCTTCAACATTGATTATTTCCAATCCATAAAACAGAACAGTTCATTAGTCCATATCTTCCGGATTCAGTATTGTGATTAAAAACAGCTATATTTATCGTTCCAAAACAATATATGCTGATCAATACTGAAAACGGAACTGTAGAGCTGGCAGCATTCAATACCTTCCTGCAGAGGAGGATGCTGCTGGCACATCTGCAGCAGACTGACTTTTATAAATCCCGCTATCATAATATGTGGGATGTGAAAACGGGATACTTCTGGTATTATTTTAATGCCATCTCTGTTGAATGCTCCCAACTCAGTTTTCAACTCTGCTTCCTGGAAGACCGTCTGGAAAGTATTCACATGAATACCTGGGAAGAGAAGGATGCTAAAACCTGGGATGAATGGACTGAAGAAAAAGAAATGCAGGTATTCTACCGGAATAATAAGTTCCTGTCCAAAATCCTTGAAATACCCCCTACCCGCAAAAGCAAAACACCTTACCCGCAGTGTACGTTTCATTTTTCGTGGGGAAATGTCTGGTCCGTTTATGATCCCCGAAGTGCCAGCAGTATTATGGGAATCAGCTATAATGAAGAAGTAACCCCGATAAAATAGATTAATATGTGCCAATATGCCATGATAGCCTACAAACCGCATTACGCATGTTTCAGCTGTCAGAAAACCTTTAAACGTCGTCTCCTGAAAGATGTAGACAGGGATGCAGAAACTTCTACGGAAGCCAGATGCCCGGAATGCGGCGAACTTATGGCCAGTATGGGCAAGGATTTTAAATCTCCTCCAAAAAATGACGATAAAAAGTGGCAGCATATACGCAGTTTGTATACGGTAGGAATTACTTTTCATTCCTGTGGATGTTCCGGCCCCGGATATATTCCCAATGATAAAGAAACCACTATTTCTTACCTGAAACAGATTCGTTCCGGCTATGAAGAATCTTTGGTTTTCTGGAGAAACAGGACAGAGCCAGAGAGTAAAGAAGAACGCATAAAAGACTACCAACGAAACTGGCATCAATTATCCGTTGTAAAATCCAATGCGGAAAAGCAGGGAGTAAGCAATCATGAGGGAATTGACTACTGGATTAAAAGGATCCACGAAGTGGAAGAACGGATAAAACTTGCTGAAAAAATGTAAGGATATAATCAATGTAACAATTTAACAATGTAGCAGTTTACCAATTCTTTGATTTTCTCAAACCAGGAATGATACTTCTTAAAACCCATTGTTATATTCTCAGACTGTTACATTAATCCCTTAGTTTCAGAAGTTTCTCATATAACTCAGAAATCCGTTTTTGTTCTTCAGAAATATATTCACTGCTGAACGATGTTCCACGACTTTCAGTGTTTATGATATAGATGAGGTTACCCTTTTCAAAATAATTACGGCTTTCGGTTATTTTTGATTTCTTAAAATCAAAGACTTCCGTATCATTATTTTCTTTCATCGCTTTTTCATTATAATACAGCGGGCGGTTGTAATGATAATTTTTTTCGAAAACAAATGACAGTTTTCCATCCAGGAGATAATATTCGATAAATAGCTGCCCCATTTCTCCATATAATCTTGCCGTAATCTTTTCAATTTTTCCTTTCTGTTCATAAAATAAGGCCTCTCCGCCTTCAGCAGATTCTCCTTCTATATCTCTTTTTTGAACTGTTGTCCATTTCTTGATGGAATTAATTCTTTTGAAATTGGAGCGGATAGGTTTCAGGCGGTCTTTCAAATATTCATTACGTTCAATATCATTTTCGTTGAAGGCTTCTTTGATTTTTGCTGTATCTGAATGGATTGACATTTTCCATACTGCCCTTTCAGTATATTCTTCCGCATGCATCAGGCTGAAGCTTCCGGCTGTTATCAATAATCCGTAGAAAATACTGTTTTTCATATTTTGATGTGTTTCGATACAGAAAGTCCCGTATTGGTTTATGCAAAGCTAGTAAAAACTTCTGCTCTGCTATATACTAAGTTAACAGATGTAAAACCGGAAGATTTATTTCTATGGATGCCTTAATTATTTTTTATTGCCACGAATAGACTAATTTTCCATGATGGTAGCGCAGATTTTATACTTCTCCTAAACTTTTATTGGTTTTCAATATATGCTGATTTTAAAATCTATAAAGTTTGATTTGATGTGATTATTTCCCGCAGATCTCACAGATCTTTGCGAATATATTCATCTCGCATTCTACAGATTTTTAAAAACTCTTATGTGAACTTCTTTAAACTTAGAAATCACTAAAGTGTAAAAATCTTTTGTGTCTGTTGTGGTTAAAATAATTTCCCACAGATTCCTCAAATTTCACAGATGTTTACGGTATTTTTTTCTCAACAGATTTTACAGATGACCCAGATTTTTGCACAGCAATACATAAAAAAATATTCCAGATTTGAAAAATATTTTATACCTTCGCTTTGTGAATTTCAACAACGAAACATATTATTATAGAATTTTTGCCTCAGATCTGGGATAGGGATTCTTATGAACATAACTTAAAACCTCGTCCTGGACGGGGTTTTTTTATTTTAAAATTTAAACGATGAAAATAAGTATTATAGGCGCGGGACTGATTGGAGGTTCAATGGCATTGAAGTTAAGAGAAAAAGGAATCGCCAGCTTTATTTACGGAATTGATCATAACCAGCAGCACATTAATGAAGCACTCGAGCTGAAAATCATTGATGAAGGAGCAGATCTGGAACAGGGCGTTAGAAATTCGGACCTGATTATTATAGCTGTCCCTGTGGATGCAGCCCGGAAGCTGCTGCCAGGTGTTCTGGACCTCATCTCAGATCATCAGACGGTAATGGATGCAGGTTCTACAAAAGCAGGAATTGTGAATGCAGTTAAAAATCATCCGAAACGCTCAAGATTTGTAGCCTTCCACCCAATGTGGGGTACCGAAAATAATGGTCCGAAATCTGCCATTGCTGAAAGTTTTTCAGGCAAAGCCGGAGTAATCTGCAATAAAGAAGAATCTGCGAATGACGCTCTGGAAACTGTTGAGAAAATAGTTGAAGCGCTTGATATGCATATGATTTACATGGATGCAAAAGACCACGATATTCATACCGCTTATATTTCCCATATTTCTCACATTACATCTTATGCGCTGGCCAATACCGTGCTTGAAAAAGAACGTGAAGAAGAAACCATCTTTCAGCTTGCCAGTTCAGGATTTTCCAGTACCGTACGTCTTGCAAAATCCCATCCTGAAATGTGGGTTCCGATCTTTAAACAAAACAAAGAAAATGTTCTGGATGTTCTGAATGAACACATTACACAGCTCAGAAAATTCAAATCTGCATTGGAAAAGGAGAATTATGAATACCTGGAAGAACTGATCAGTAACGCCAACAGAATCAGGGGAATATTGAGATAATCTATGGAAAAATCATTAAAGGGCAAGCTTGTAAATTCAAAGATTTGTCCTTTATTTTTTGGCTTCAATCTTTTATATTTCAATATTAAATTTTAATAAAGTTAAAAAATACTTTAATTTTATTAAAATTATTATTACTTTCGTAAAAAAATAATTCATGAAGCTCCCTATTATCTGCCCGAGTTGCGAGCATACTTTAAATGTAAGCCGGATGAAATGCCCCAGCTGCCAAACAGAGGTAAGTGGCGAATACGAACTTCCAGTACTACTTAAACTCAACCGTGAAGAGCAGGAGTTTATCCTCAACTTTTTTCTTTCCAGCGGAAGTATCAAGGAAATGGCCAAACAAGCCGGATTGTCCTACCCTACCATGAGAAATAAAATGGATGATCTTATCACCAAAGTCGAACAGCTAAAAACTAATTCCTAAACCGATTGTTATGAACTGGAAAACCATTTTCAATCCTTTTGAAAGATTTGATGATAAGCAGATTCTCGTAGCCGGAATTTTGACCGTGGTAGCAGCAATTTTGACCGGATATTGGACGGATAGTTTCTTCAGCAGCATCTATAAAATCAATAGTCTGGAAAAAACTTCCCTACAGGCCGTAGCCATTCCTACCCTTACAAGCTTTGCTTTGGCGATATTGATACTCTTTATTCTGGGTAAAATACTGAACGGCAAAACGCGATTTATAGACATCGTCAATACGGTCTTAATATCCCAGATGGCACTCGTTGTTTTACAGGCTGTCTCCCAAATTCCATATATTGATAAGGCTCAGGAACATATGATCAGTTATCAGACTAATCCTACAGGAGCATTCCCCGTATTCGATTTTATAGTCATGATGTCTATGGCATCCTTTGTCATCGCTGTTCTTATCTACAGCATTACCGTGTATTACAATGGCTTTAAAACAGCCACCAACTTAAAAAAATGGCAGCACATCGTTCTTTTCGGAGTGGTATCGCTCATCATGATCATTGTCTGTCAGATCTTAACTGCTAAATACTTATAACCTTATGAAAACCAAATTATTATTAGTGCTTGTTTTTTTAGCACAGCTTTGTTATGCCCAAATTGAAGGAACCTGGTATGGTGAAGTCGATCTTCAGATTAAGAAATTACCAGTTATTTTAAAGATTAAAAAAACGGCGGACGGGTATACTTCACTCCTTAACAGCCCTCAGCAAAGTAAAGATGACATCAACGTTGACCGTACTTCTTTCATCAATAATGAACTGAACTTTGAAATAAAGAAAATCAATGCTACTTATAAAGGTACTTTTCAAAACGATCTTTTTGAGGGCATCTTCATTCAAAACGGCAAAACCATCCCTTTACATTTTTCCCGTGATCCTAATTCATCCAAAGGCAAGAACATCTCTTATCTTAAAGGAAAAGCCATCAATGCTGAAAAGCTTAATAAATTTCTGGATTATATCGCTCAGAAAAATCAGGGAATCGGAAGTGTGTCTATTTTCAGAAATGGGATTCAGGAATATCATAAGGATTTTGGCCAGCAGCAGGTAAAAAATATCACGTATGACAAAAATACACAGTATCATATCGGTTCTATCAGTAAACTTTTCACGTCAGTACTACTTATGCAGCTTGTAGAAAAAGGAAGGCTGGACCTTAATGAAAAACTTTCTAAATTCTATCCCGAGATTGCCAATTCCAAAAACATCACCATCCGTCAGATGCTGAACCATACCAGCGGACTTGGAAATTATATCTCTGCTGGAGCAGAGGGCTGGCTTATAGGAAAAGCTGTTGGAGATAAAGCTATTATCACTGCTATCAAAGATCAGGGACTTCATTTTCAGCCCGGAAAGGGGATTAAATATTCCAATTCTGCCTATTTCCTTTTAAGCAGGATTCTTGAAAAATTATATAATGGAAAGCCCTATCATGAGATCTTAAAACAAAACATTATTGAAAAAGCGGATATGAAATATACTTTTTCAGTAATGGATAACCCTCAAAATATCTTCAAGCCTTATAAATTCACCAATGACAACTGGGAAGAAATCCCGGATTTTGATTTCAGAAACTGTATTGGTGTAGGAGATATTGTTTCTACCACAGAAGATATGAATACCTTCATCGATGCTCTGTTTAATGGAAAGTTTATTAAAAAGGAAACGTTGGATATGATGACCTCCAATAAGAAAGAGTTGATGTTTGGAACCGGAATTATGAAGCCGCCGTTCTACAATATTATTTCTTATGGACATGGCGGTGATACCTACGGCAGCCACTCTATGCTGAGTTATGAACCTACAGATAAGCTTGCTTTCGCCATTACGATAAATGGAGAGCGTTTCGTGCACAACAACCTTTATATTGGGATTTTAAATATCCTTTACGGACAGGATTATCAGTTTCCTCAGTTTGAAGAGGATAAAAAGACCTCGGAAACAGATCTGTATTCAGGCAGCTATACTTCAAAAGAAGCTCCTCTGGATCTGAAAGTCTTCACCAAAGACGGAACTTTATATGCCCAAGGATCCGGGCAACCAGAGTTCCCACTGACTTATACAGAAAAAAACAAATACAAGTTTGATGAAGCTGGCATTACGATTGTATTCATTCCTGAAAACAGCCAGCTGAAACTGATGCAGGGAAAAAACACTTATCTCTTTAATAAAAAGTAACCCGACGTTTTTAAATAGTGGTTATACATATTAATCTATTCAGAATAAAAAAATCCTTGGACGAAATCATGTCCAAGGATTTTATATTTTAAACGATATGCTTTCTATTAACATTCCGGTACATTCACCGCAATGGCCAGCCCGCCTTCTGAGGTTTCCTTAAAACGGTCACTCATTGATAAGGCGGTTTCCCACATCGTCTGGATTACTTCATCCAGGGTAACTTTTGCTTTCGTAGGATCACTTTCCAGGGCAATATTAGCTGCTGTAATGGCTTTAATCGCTCCCATTGTATTTCTTTCGATACACGGAATCTGCACCAGACCTTTGATCGGATCGCAGGTAAGTCCAAGGTGATGTTCCATCGCAATTTCTGCCGCCATCAGTACCTGTCCCACACTTCCTCCCAGAATTTCGGTAAGTCCTGCGGCCGCCATAGCAGATGAAACCCCGATTTCAGCCTGACAACCTCCCATCGCTGCTGAGATTGTTGCATTCTTTTTAAATAATGTTCCGATTTCCCCGGCAACCAGGATAAATCTCACAATATCATCCTCACTGATAAAATCTGTAAATGCCTGAGAATACATCAGCACAGCCGGAATAACACCACTGGCCCCGTTGGTAGGAGCAGTAATGATCCTTCCGAAGCTGGCATTTTCTTCATTCACGGCAAGGGCAAAGCAGGCAATCCATTTATTGATATTGGTAAAGTTTTCTTCTGCATCTACCACCAGCTTAAACCATTCATCAAGGTTTTTGTAGATTTTATCTTCTCCCAAAAGCTTTCTGTTGATTCCCGCAGCTCTTCTCGTAACATTAAGTCCTCCCGGAAGAATACCTTCTTTATTCACACCTTTGTAGATGCATTCTTTAATCTGCTGCCAGATGTATAAAGCCTCCTGTCTGGTTTCCTCCTGTGGCCTCCAGCTTTCCTCATTAATGAATATGAGATCCGAAATTCTTTTCAGTCCCAGCTTTTCACAGTACTTAACAATATCCGAACCATGATGGCAAGGATATAATGTACGTATACACTGCTTTTGTATTGAGTTTTTTTCCTGGCTGGCAATAAAGCCTCCGCCTACAGAATAAAAATCCTGAACAAGCTCGGTTCCGTCTTCAAAAACAGCCCTGAAGATCATTCCGTTCGGATGAAAATCAAGGGATTTATGCATATTTAAAACCAAATGATAGCCGTAAACAAATGGAATTTCTTTTTCACCACCCAGATTAAGGATTTGAGTGGTCTTGATATGGTCTATTTTCTCATCAATTTTTGAAGTATCAATGGTCTTGAAATCTTCACCATTTAGCCCAAGCATCCCGGCAATATCTGTTCCGTGCCCGATCCCTGTTTTAGCCAGTGAACCAAAAAATTCAAGAAAAACTTCTTTAACTTCTGCTATTGATCTTTCTCTTTTTATAATTCTGATGAATGCAGACGCCGCATTCCATGGCCCCATCGTATGCGAACTGGACGGGCCTATTCCTACTTTAATAATCTCAAAAACCGATATTGATTCCATAAGTGATTCTTCATTTTCCTCGAAAAACAAAGATACATGATAAATCCTAATAAAGTTGATCTTATATTAATGAACTATGCATAAAACAAGAACTTTGAGAACCGATAAAGACTTTTAATGAATATTATTCTCTATCACTTCATCAAATATTTCATTTAATATTTTAGAAACATCTTTGGGTTTGGTGGCAGGAAATAAATGGGTTCCGCCTTTGATGACATAATCCGGTTTTGAATAGCGGATCGGAAAAACAATATCTTTGTCACCCAGAATCTGGATTACTTCTGGATTTTCTTCAAATTTCCACTCTGAAACCTTTTCTACAGACCATTTCAAATAGTAAGGATCTCTTACTTTGAAATACTGAAGGATCTTAGGATTTTTAGGATCAAAAAGCTTTCTCACCACAGAATATACATTGGCCGCTTTATCGTTGAATAAACCTACCGGCAATATTCTCGGGATCTTTGTAACCTCCCCGGTCCTGATAAACCTGGACTTTTCTTTATCTGATTTGATGCTTCCCAGGATCACTACTTTTTCAGCAGGTTTCAGCTTATTGATCTCCTGAACCATGATTCCCCCGAAGGAATACCCTAACAGACAGAAAGGCTCAGAAGGATCTACTTTCTCCGCCATTCTCTGTACATAAGAATCAAAAGGTTCATTTTTTTCAGGGATGAGCCAGTCTATAAAAATCAATTCACAGTGCTTGGGAAATTCCAGCCTTTCCAGTACTTTAAAATCGGCACCAAGCCCGCTTACTATGTAAATTTTCATACGGCTAATTTATAAAAAACATGATAAAAAATCAAAGGTCTGCCAATTCCGGGCCATAGTATTTCGTGTCATTCAGGATCATCTCAAAAATAAAAAAAGAGCAGTTCATAGAACCACTCTTTCTGCATTATCAATCGTTATTTCTTAAGTTTATTTTTTCTTTACAGGAACTCTGTTTTCGTTATCCAGTTTTTCCGTAGAAACTCTGAACTGGAAATCCATTTCGTTCTTGATGAAGTAATCTTTCAGTGAAGACTGGTAGAATACTTTGAAATCTCTTCTGTTCAAAGAGAACTTCGCAGATTCTATTACTACAGTAAACTGAGTTACATATACATTGGCAGGGAAAGTAATGGTCTTTCTTACCCCTTTAATGGTAATATCTCCGTACACTGTTGAATTGTACTCGCTGTTTGCTAAAGGAATAATTTTAGTCAAGTGAAATTTCGCGATCGGGAATTTCTTAACCTCGAAGAAATTAGTGCTTTTAAGCTCATTAGTCAGTTTGATCTGATCTTCTTCAGAGACATCTCCCGCCATCATGCTTCTCATATCTATAATAAACTCTCCGTCTACAAGAACCGTTTTATCGAAATTGAATTTCCCGCTTTTCAGCTTTACCGTTCCTGAATGGGAGGAAGTTTCCGTTTTTACAACTTTATATCCCCACCATCTGATCTCTGATGAGGTTACTTTCGATACCTTATCAAATTTCTTCTGGGCAAAAACAAATGATACACTTACGCACATCATAGCAAACAATAGTAATCTTTTCATTCTTTTTTATTTACAATTCAACAAAAATAAAAAAAAGTGTAGAACTTCTACACTTTTAACAATCTTTTTTTGATTAAATTATTTAGCAGTTACCTTTACGGTCATATCAATATCATCTTTCACAAAAACATCCTGCATAGAAGACTTGTACGCTACATCAAATTTCTGTCTGTCGAAAGAGAATTTGTTGGAAACAAGACTTACTGTTCCATTGCTGTAGGTAATTTTTGCAGGGAAGCTTACAGCATTTGTTTTTCCTTTCACCGTAAGGTTTCCTGTTACTAATGAATTGTAAACTTTATCGTTGTTTTTCTTTACGGAAGTAATTTTGAAAGAAGCTGTAGGGAATTTTTCAACTTCAAAGAAGTCACCGTTCTTAAGGTGCCCGTTCAGTTTCTGCTGATATTCTCCGGAAAGGTCTGTTGCATTGATAGAAGTCATATCCAAAACAAAACTTCCTCCTACCAGCTGATTTCCTTTCATCACCATTTCTCCGGATTTTACTTTTATGGTTCCGTCGTGAGAGCTTGCCTCAGATTTTGCGACTTTGTATCCCCACCAGTGGATATCAGAAGTTACCACTTTCTTTGACTGTCCAAAAGCTAAACCACCAGCTAAAACGGCTAACAAAAATATTTTTTTCATTTGAATAAAGTTATTTACTTATTTAATATTGCAAATGTAGCCAACTTATCTGATAGATTTCATTGATGTATATCAATAAGAACAATTATTTTTATGAATAATATCATCCCATAAAAAAACTCCGGAAATGATCCGGAGTTGTCTATTTTAATTTTGATAATAAGCAGTGTACAATGCGGCTCCTTTTAATGCCGTATGGTTCTGTTTGATCAGGTAGATTGGGGTGTTTTTAAGCATAGCCTCCATCTTATCACTGATCTTGAATTTCTCATAGAACTTGGTTTTGTCTATGTATTCTCTTACCGTCTGTGGAATATCTCCTGAGATCAGCAGCCCTCCGGTAGCTTTAAGCTTAAGGACAAGGTTATTAGCTTCTCTCGCCAGGAATTCCAGGAAAGTATCCAGTGCAATTCTGCAGATCAGTACATTTTCTTCTACTGCAGCTTTATACAGCTCCTGAACAAAGTTTCCTCCCGCCAGACGTTCAGCCAGCCATTCCGGTTCCGGATGTCTTTTAACGTCTCTCAGGAATCTGTAAATATTGAAAAGACCTGTTTTGGACAATACATTTTCCCAGCTTACGATACCGTAAATATTATTTAAAAACTGGTAGAATTCTACTTCTACATTGGTTCTTGGTGAAAACTCCGAGTGCCCTCCTTCCGTAGCAAACGGTCTCAGAAATTGGCCGTCAAAAAAATATCCGGCTTCTCCCAGTCCGTTTCCGGGTGCCAAAATGGCAACATTTCCTTTTTCAAGGTGTCCGCTGGTATAGATAGGTTCAAGATCGCTGTCTTCAAGAAGTCCCATTCCATAGGCAGAAGCTTCAAGATCGTTCAGCATATCCCCTTTTTCGAACCCGAAATCTCTGGTGTATTCTTCAATATCCAGATCCCAGCCCAATCTTGCCGGGCTGCTCTTTCCTTCGATGACAGGTCCTGGCACAGCCATTGACAAACGCTGTACATTATTTAACTGATTATCCTGAATAAATTTTCTCAGGATATCGGAAAATGACGCATACTCTTTAGTTGTATACGTATTCTGAATTTTTATCTCAAGACCTCCGTTACTGGAAACAAAATAGCCTAAGATGGTCATATCTTCACGGAGGCTGGCTCCAATGATAGAAACATTATCATTATTACTGTTCTCTACTCCTGGTAAATAAAGCGGAAATTTTGGATTCAAAATCATAACTTCAAATTTTATCAAATATAATAATAGTTTTCGTAAATTCTCTATGGAACAAAAAAACCTTTTCACAAAAATGAAAAGGTTTGGTTAATAATTGTTTATATATAAATCTAACTACTTTCCTAATGGGATATTGTATCCGAAGCCAACTCCGATATTCCCCACATTATAGTCCTGTCCGGCAAGATCGCCTTTATCTCCTACAAAAACCTTCTGGTATTGTACAAAGAAATTCCAGTCTCTGTTGTGATATCCGATCTCAGGTTTGATATAAAAACCTCCGTCAGGTCTGTCAACACTACTGTTGGAAGCCACTTTCTTATCGCCTACCAGAAATCCGTACCCTAAATCTGTTCCGAAATAGAAACCAGTCTGCTTAGGATAGATTCTTACTAAAGCTCCCACAGGAATTACCCCAACATCATTATTATCGTACCCGTTGTTATTTTTTGAAAAGTAATGGGTATATCCGGTGGCAATACCTAATCCGAATCCTGGAGTAATAAGGTTTTGGTAGGATACATCCACACCAGCAGCTGCGGAAAGATTATCTGCAGGAACTGCTAAACCAGCATTGGCTCCTACTTTAATCATATTATTCATTTTTGAGTCCTGCGCGCTTGCGATACCTGCTGTTAAAATTCCAGCTAACAATATGGCTTGTTTTAACATTTTCATAACTCTAATTTTTTTAAATTTTACTAAGCAATAGGATGTAAAAATCATGCCAACGGAAGTATTTCTCATTATTTTAACACTTAAAAAAAATTTAATTAAATGAATTTCAATGTGTTAAATTATTTTAAAAATTAAATGATTGTTTAAGAGAAATGGATGCCGGAAAAGGAGGATGGAAGTTTATTTCACAATCATGATTTCTTTGAACCTGATGATGAGAAATTGATCATAGCATTTTGTGTATACAGAATAAGATAAAGGATGGGAACCTATTCCTTGATATTTATGTTAAATATATAAAGTATTTAAACCTACTTTAATCTACATAGTTTTTCAGGCTTCTCAAAACTTTCTTCTTCCATCTTCCTGTCTAAAATACTACTCTCCACTTTCGCCCGTTATCATTTTAACCTTTTTGCTTCAAAAACATCAAAACATAAACTTTCTCAAATGGCTGATCCATTATTAAATCATAAACATCTTCTCTGGCGCGCAGGCTTCGGAACCGGTCTCAACCAGATTGAGGATATGAAGAATAAGAGTATTAAGACGCTCACGGATGAACTTTTCAAAGAAGAAACTTTCACAGAAGTAATTTATGATACGCCTGATCCTGATTTTACAGCCAATATGGACAACCGCCTACCTGAAGAAAAAAGAAAGGATTTACAACGCATCAACAGGGAGCAGAACAACGAGTTGAACCTCAATTTTCTTGATAAAATGGTCAACAGTCGTGAGCAGCTGCGTGAAAAGATGGCTTTTTTCTGGCACGGACATTTTGCCACAAGAGTAAATAATCCGAAATTTAACAAGAAACTTCTCAATACAATCAGAAAAAATGCGCTGGGCAGCTTTAAAGATCTTCTTTTTGTTGTAAGCAGCTCTCCTGCCATGCTGAGTTTTCTCAATAATCAGCAGAATAAAAAGGATCATCCCAATGAAAATTTTGCCCGCGAGGTAATGGAACTTTTTACCATGGGCAGAGGAAACTATACCGAGCAGGACATCCGTGAAGGGGCCAGAGCCTTTACGGGATGGGGATTTGATAAAGAAGGGCAATTTAAAGAAAGAAAGCAGCTTCATGACGAAGGAAGCAAAACTTTTTTAGGAAAAACGGGAAATTTCAGGGGTACAGACATTTTAAACATCATTCTTGAGCAAAAGGTAACTGCCCGCTTTATTACCACTAAAATCTATAAGTTCTTTGTGAATGAAAATCCGGACAATAAGATCATCGACACGCTGAGCAATGATTTCTATAACTCCGGCTATGATATAAAAAAACTCATGCATGCTATATTTTCAAGCTCGTGGTTTTATGATAAAAAGAATATCGGGAACAGAATAAAATCTCCTATAGAGCTTATGGCCGGCATGATGCGGATGCTTCCAATGCATATCCAGAATCCGGAAAACCTCATCATTTATCAGAAACTTCTGGGGCAAATGCTGCTCTACCCTCCCAATGTATCCGGATGGCCGAATGGCAAATCATGGATAGACAGTTCTACCCTTATGCTGCGGTTGCAGATTCCCCAGATATGGTCAGGATTAAGACCTCTGGAATACAGTCCAAGACAGGATGATGATATTGACATGGGCATGAAATCCCGTGAGACAGCCTTAAATAAAACCTTTAAAAATCCTAATATTACGATTGACTGGAGTAGTGTAGAAAAGGCTTTTGCCGGTAAAAATTGTGAAGATTATCTGATTCAGAATTCAGGAACTCTTGATATGGCTTCGGTAAAGAATTTTTCAGATAAGAGTATAAAAATGACAGTGATCAACCTGATGTCTACACCGGAATATCAGTTAATGTAAGGTATTCATAACCAAAATCAAGAAGTATGTTAATTAAAAGAAGAGAATTCCTCAAAATAAGTTCACTGGCCGCAGCTTCACTGATGATGCCTGATTTTTTAAAAGCAATGACACTTGACGGTGCATTGGAACAGAATCAGAAAATCCTGATCGTCCTTCAGTTCACAGGCGGTAATGACGGTTTGAACACTATTATTCCAATAAAAAATGATATTTATTTCAGGGAAAGAAACAGCATCGCTATCAAAGATTCTCTGACACTGAATGATGAAACGGGAATTAATCCCGCCCTTTCTTATTTTAAAGAACTTTTTGATAACGGTGAACTTTCTGTAATGAATAATGTTGGCTATCCTGAGCCTGATAAGTCCCATTTCAGAAGTATGGACATCTGGCATTCCGCAAGCCGGAGTGATGAGTTTCTGGAAACCGGATGGATAGGCCGTTTTCTGGATGAAGAATGTTACCGCTGTGAACATCCTACCCAGGCTCTGGAAGTAGATGATATGCTGAGCCTGGCCCTGAAAGGCGAAAATAACAAAGCTTTCGCGTTCAAAGATCCCAAAAGGCTCTATCAGACCAGTCAGGAAAAATATTTCAAGGCTTTGTATGACCACCATCATGAAGATGAAACGGTTTCTTATTTATATCAAACACTAGGTTCCACTATCAATAACGCCGACTATATTTTTGAAAAAAGTAAAGCTAAAAAAACGGATCAGATCTATCCTGGTTCACAGTTAGGAAAAGATTTCCGGACTGTAGCTTCTCTGATCAAATCTGATATCAACACCCAGGTATATTACCTTTCTGTAGGAAGTTTCGATACCCATGTTAACCAGAATGAAAGACAAAAAAAGCTGTTCATCGACATCAATGAAGCTGTAAAATCTTTTGTAGCCGATATGAAAAGTAACGGACTTTTTAACGATATTCTTCTGATGACCTTCTCGGAATTCGGCCGCCGTGTAGCCCAGAATGCCAGCAACGGAACCGATCACGGAACCGCCAATCAGATGTTTTTTATCAGCGGCGGGCTTAAGAAAAAAGGACTTTTAAATGCTCTCCCCGATCTTCAAAAGCTGAATCAGGGTGATCTGATTTATACAGAAGATTTCAGAAAAGTGTATGCTACCATTCTGAAAAACTGGCTTAAAGCAGACTCTTCCAAAGTGCTGGGCTGGAAAAACGGAGTTTATGATTTTATCTGATGATTTTTAACGTTGATTGATCTAGTTTGTTGGATTTGAGCCAGGACGCAAGATTATTTTTACATTCTACATGGACATAAGAGCGATTTTATCTCCGATAAAATTTCATAGCGTTGATTTTTGTGGGAATAAATAGTTTCCCACAGATTGCCCCAGATGGCACATATTTTTATGGATTAGGCGGACTAAAGTCCAGCTGTATTGAATAAATTCTACAGAGTAGCATGAAAATTTTTAATTAAAAACTCTTTGATGTTTTTTTGTCTCGCAGATTATGCAGATCTATTTTCAACATTAATAAAAACCGTAGCTTTTTTTAAAGCTTAAGTGAACTTATATGCATAAAGTTTTTTAAACTTATTTTTACTAAAGTATGAAAAATTTCATTGCCACGGATACACGAATTATTTTATTAGGGCATTAGGGGAATAAAAAATATCGCAAAGGCTTTATTATTAATACTGTTGATTTTAGGGAGCAAAGAGCAGAATCAACTCCGTTGATTCGATGAAGCGGACGTTAAAAAATGTGATTTAATATCTCCAGATCTTCATAAAATCTGCATAATCCTAGATAAACATTTTCATTCAGATCTGCTGAAAATCTTTGATTTTCTCGCGCCTTAAAAACATCATGATAGTTTAAAAACATTGAGAAAATCTAACAAAAATAAACCTTACAAACCCTTAAAAGGATCCATAAGGTTCACATGGTAATATTATTTACTGACTTACAATCAGATCTACAAGCTTATGCTTTTCTATATTTCTTTTTATTCTTCCAAGGTGCATTTTTACCAACATCGCCAGCCATGATACATCCGTATGGCATCACCTCATCCAGTACTTCACACAATTCGTATTCCTCGATCTGTGCTCTTACATTTTTAGCACTTTTATAGGCACTTGGCAGCTCGGAAATATCAATTTCATTGGAGAAGAAACGGATATCAAGTCCTTTGGTTTCTTCTTCGAAAATTTCTTCCGTTGTCTTATGGGCAAGAGATCTTTTATGCTGGCTTCTGCTAAAGTTTCTTCCG
Organism: Chryseobacterium vaccae; assembly: GCF_009602705.1. Lineage (NCBI taxonomy): Bacteria > Pseudomonadati > Bacteroidota > Flavobacteriia > Flavobacteriales > Weeksellaceae > Chryseobacterium > Chryseobacterium vaccae. Next base: position 1,819,545 of record NZ_VSWH01000001.1, read on the forward strand.
GCTCCATGCGGGGCAAATCCAAGGTTTCTTTCATTGGTTTTTCCCTGAACAATCAGTACCGGTTCTGCCATATTCAGCGGAATCAGTCTTGGTCCTGTAATATCCGGCATAAATTTATCATCCAGCGGAGTGGCTCCTTTAGCATGATAAAACAGATCTCCATCCCTGAAAACGAAATTATGCTCGTTCCAATATCTGTTTTCTGTCTCAGTTTCCAGTTTGTTCAAAACCGCATCATGAATGGAAGTATGGTTTTCTTTCGTCCATTTTCTGATTAGCTGCAGGGCTTCCCAATATTCCTTACCTTCTTCGGTATCGTAAGGAATCCATGCGTTTTCTCTTAGTGTTTCAGGAGAAATTTCCAGTCTGAAACGGTTGGCCACCTTCATTCCTTTATCATATAATGCAGCCCCCGGAGCCCTGGAACCGTGATGGGTAACCAACATCGTATTTCCTGTATTTTTAGAAATTCCGACGAACAGAAAATGATTTCCGTCTCCCTGTGTTCCCATATGAGAACGGGCGATACTAATCAGTTTTTCATCATTCAAGAACTCATTTTCTCTGAAAGCATCCATCAGTTCCTGAGACATTGGCATCTGCTCTCCTCTCGGTCTTCCTCCATATCCGAAATGCGTCACGGAATGCGCGGCATCCAGCACTTCTTTAGGATCAGCTTTACCAAAATCCGTAAGCATTACAGAACAACAGATGTCCGCGCTATGGAATCCGGGATGAATCGCGTTTTTAGCGACAACCACTCCTCCTACCGGGATCTGACCTTCAGGTCCTGTAGGACAGGCATCCGGCATAATAGCTCCTGCCGTTAATGTAGGCGTTTTCATCAGGACGTTCATGGTTTTGATGACTTTCTCTACATTATCGTTCTCACTTTCATGTTCTGCTCTGATATTGATCACAAAATCTTTCGGTGCATCATGAAGCGGAATCAGGTCTGGCTGCTTAAACTGTTCCAGATATTGTTTGGTCTGGGTTTCATCCAGATTATTTTCATTGATATAAGCAATGGCCTCTTTAAACCATTTTGCTGGTCTATACCCTAATTCAATCAGTTCGTTTCCTGTAATTGTATTCATTTTATTTGGTTTTTAATTTTTCAGAGCCTTATCTGTCTTCATTTTTGGTTTTATTATCCTATTCAGGCAAAGCTGCTACAATTTATTGTTATTCATTTCTATGTAACCCTGGTGAGATTCGAACTCACATTCCCGATTGGCATTGAGGCTGTAAATACGCTTCCCTACTTTTCTGAAAATTTCGGTGCATCTGTAAACTCTACCCATTAGTCCGCGCAGGTCTAACCGGAATATCCTCAAACTCTACGAATACGTAAATTTTTCCGTAGGCTTTTCCTTTTAAGCTACAAGGTCATTTTGATGATGCAAAGTAACAACACAAGTACGCAATAATTGTGCGCAGATGAAAAAATTTAATTATTTTTGAAAAAAAATATGCATGTTATCAGAAATAGTAAAAAACAACCCAGAGTCTATTCAGTTCAAAGAAGTTATCGCTTATATTGACGAGCATTATGATTTTACTCCTACTGCATTTAAAAACGGAAACACAATGAATGAGGCCGGACAGAACAACAGTTCGTGCAAAGTTTTCAGTTTTGCAAAACTTCAGAAACTATCCAAAGAACAAACTCTTCCACTTTTTGCAGAATTCTACAAAGAGGATGTTTTAAAAAATCCCGAAGGAACGGACCACCAGAACATCAGAAACTTTATGGAATATGGATGGGACGGAATTGTCTTTGAAGGAGAAGCCCTGAAAGAGAAGTAATGATAAGATAAATTCTCACTCACCCTTTTAAAAACGTACAACCATGTCATCCAATAAAAACGCACTGATCCGCTATAAAACGCTGGATAAATGTTTAAAAAACAAGTACCGGAAATACACTCTGGAAGATCTTATCGACGAATGTTCCGAAGCCCTTTTTGAGTTTGAGGGGAAAGAATCTTATGTAAGCAGACGTACTGTTCAGCTCGACCTTCAGAATATGCGCAGTGAGAAATTCGGATATGAAGCGCCAATTGAGGTATATGAAAGGAAATATTACCGTTACAGCGATCCTGAGTACAGTATTCATAATATTTCAGTGAACGAAAGTGATCTGAAAGCCATGAACAATGCCATACAGATCCTGAAGCAGTTCAAAGATTTTTCAATGTTCAAAGAGATGAACGGGGTGATTCAGAAACTGGAAGATTCGATTCATTCCACCAGCCAGAAATCCATTATCCATCTTGATAAAAATGAACAGCTGAAAGGTCTGGAACATATTGATATTCTTTACGAAAGCATTGCCAATAAAAAAGTTTTAAATATTCTGTACCGCAGTTTCACAGCAAAGGAATCCAGCAGTTACCTTGTACATCCGCAGTTATTGAAAGAGTTTAACAACCGATGGTTCCTCATCTGCATCCATAAAGGCAAAATATATAACCTTGCTTTGGACAGAATGGAAAAAATAACCCCGGAAGAAGATCTGCCTTATATTGATAAAGATCTGGACGGTGATGAATATTTTAAAGATATTGTAGGAGTGACGGTTTCTGAAGGTATGGCTCCTAAAAACGTCATTTTCTTCGTCGACTCTTCCAATTCTCCTTATATAAAGACCAAGCCTCTGCACAAGAGTCAGGAAATCATCAGCGAAACAGAAGAGGGCACATTATTTAAAATTTGTGTTCAGATTAACTTTGAGCTGGAAAGACTGCTGCTGGGTTTCGGAGAATCTCTGATTGTTCATAAACCCCGGAAGCTGAGGTTGAGAATGGAGGAAAAGTTTAAAGCCGGATATGGAAATTATAAAAATCTGGATATTCCGGATTAAAACGGATAAGCTTTGAATCTGCAATTATTTTCTCAGCGGATTGACCTTACTATTAAACCTTATAGTTCCTTTTAAGGATTTGTAAGGTTTATTTTTTGGGATTTTCGCAAGGTTTTTAAACTATCATGATGTTTTTAAGGCGCAAGAAAATCAAAGATTTTCGGTGTGCTCATCTCCATAAAAAGTCTGTGTCAAAAGAATCTGCAAAATTTGCGAGAGAAAAAAGCTGTAGAATATATTCAATAGAGGTGGACTTTAGTCCGCCTAAATAATAAAAACCCAATCCTTTGGCTTTAGCCTAAATTTCTACAGCAAATACGCCATCTGCACAATAAGCGAGCGAATAAAATATGGATTAAGATCTGTGTCATCTGGGGTAATCTGTGAGAAACCATTAAGCCCAATAAAAGCCCTGCCCTACAAAGCCGATCTCAGGGAAAATAAAAAATGGCTTAGAAATTGTATTTACTTACCTATAAAATAACACTATGAAATCAAGAATATTTAAAGCCCTGATTGCTATTATAGCTCCGATTGCTATAGAATATATTGTAAAGAAAATATCAGAGAGATTTGATAAAAAAGAAGGGGAAAAACCAAAGGAACCCAAACAGATTACTGCTTAAACAAAGGTAGTTAAAATTTAAAATTGTTGAAAAGAGGTTGTCATATATTGAACAGCCTCTTTTTTTCTGCTGACGGTATAAATTATAAGTAATGAAATAATGAGCAATAAGTAATACCCTTTATTTTTATTAATTACAGGCTTAAATTCTTACAAATTTTCCTGACTGTTTTACTCCTACAAATTCAGTCCTTTTACAGAAAAGTATCCGTCTTTCACCTCAATAACGGTTCTCTTTCCGTAGCCGATCTGCAATTTAAACATATTATCTAACGGGAACAGAAGAATTACCTGCAGGATGAGCCGTATTACGCCTGCATGGGTTATCAAAAGGATCTTATCTCTATCTTCAACAGCGGCAAGTTCATTCCAGAAATTGATAACACGGGACTGCATTTCCAGAAGATTTTCACCTTGTGAAGCTTTTACGTGAATAAAATCTTCATACCAGGGATTGATCTCTTCTTCCGGAATTTCTGTCCACGGTTTCATTTCCCAGGTTCCGAAATTCATTTCGCGCAGTCTTTCATCTGTGGTATAATTCATCTGAAGATACTCTGCTAAAAGGGTACACCGCTGGGAAGGACTTGAAATCACCCTGTCAAAGTTTCGCTCCAGCTTCAGATTCTTAAAATCTTCAATATAGTTTTCCTTTAAAGGCATTTCTGCAAATCCATAACATAAGTTCGACGGATTTTCTACTGCGGTATGGCGGATCAGATGAATTTCCATACAATCATTGTTCCAAGGTAAAACAAAACTTCGCTCACTTGCTGTACAGATCCAAGGCAGTCTCCTGTATAACCGCCGATGTGTTTCTTAAAATACCAGCCCATACAGATTTTTCCAATATATGCCAATACGAATGCCACAATCAGACGGGGATCCGGAATCAGGGCAAAAGCCACTAATACACTGAAAAAGCTCACCAATAAAGATATTCCATTCAAAGGCCTGTTGGCCAACGGTTTTGATTTGCTGACATCAATATCCGTCACATATTGGTGGGTATAGATCATCGTTCCTGAAATAAAGCGGCTGGCCGTATGAGCAAGAACAATAATGCTGAATGTCGGGATCAGATCCATGTTTCCCAATGCTTTGATACTAAAAAACTTCAGAGAAAATAACAGTATAATTCCTACTGCCCCATAAGCTCCTACCCTGCTGTCTTTCATAATGGTGAGGATCTTTTCTTTTCCGTAGCCGCCTCCGAAACTGTCACAGACATCCGTAAAACCGTCTTCATGGAAAGCTCCGGTAAGCAGAACACTGGAAATCATCATCAGGACAATGGCAATATCCAGGTTAAAAATATGATAGGAAAGATAGAGGACAACAGCATTGATAAGCCCGACCAGCAGCCCTACCCAGGCAAAATATTTCTGCGACTGGTTCATAATTTCCCCGGAATACGGAATCTTGAACGGAACCGGAATTCTCGTAAAGAACATCAGGGCCGTTGCAAAATAGATCAGTTCGTTTTTTACCGCTTTCATTTATTCTTTATTTGAAACATGAGCATCTTCAAAACTTGACATTTCATTCAGAAAATTCACAGCACTTTGTATCAATGGATAAGCCAGTGCACAGCCTGTTCCTTCTCCCAGGCGCAGGTTAAGATTTAACAGTGCCTTCTGCTCCAAAAGTTCAAGAAGCTTCTGATGGGCATTTTCATCGCCGACATGACAGAAGATACAGTTTTTCAGGATCTCAGGATTCTTTTTCGAGACTGCTGCTACAGCCATACTGGCGATAAAGCCGTCCACCATGATAAGCATATTCTGTTGAAAGGCTTCTTCCACAGCTCCCATCATCTGTACAATTTCAAGTCCGCCAAAAGTCTGTGCCACCTCATCAGCCGTTTGAATATGAGCATATTGCTGTAAAACTTCGGATAAAATATTGATTTTACGTTGAAGCTGTTCATCATCAAGCCCGGTTCCTCTTCCTATACAATCCGCTGCGGGAAGATCAAAAAGCCTGCTCATCATCAATGAAGATGCAGAAGTATTCCCTATTCCCATTTCTCCGAAACCAATGATATTACAGCCCGTTTCAGCAATTTCCAATACCACGGCTCTTCCGTTTTCCAGAGCCTGGAGATATTCTTCTTTTGTCATAGCTGGCTCTTCAAGCATATTACGGCTGGATTTTCTTACCTTTTTATCGATCAGTTCAAGCCCTTCCGGAAAATCGAAATTCACTCCGGCATCCACAATCTTGATCTCTATTCCCTGGTGTCGGCAAAATACATTGATAGCAGCCCCGCCGCTCAGAAAATTCATCACCATCTGATACGTTACTTCCTGCGGATAGGCACTCACTCCTGCCGAAGCAATGCCGTGATCCGCAGCAAAAACAACCATGTGCGGATGTAAAAGCTGAGGTGAAATAGTTTTCTGAACCATTCCTATTTTATGAGCAAGAGATTCCAGATGTCCCAATGCTCCTAATGGTTTTGTTTTGAAGTCTATTTTATGCTGAAGTTCGGTGGCTAACATAAGTATAAAGTTGGATTTATTCGTGAAAGTGCAATATTAGTGAAATTGGGGAGGTTTTGGGGTAAATATGATGAGCTTTTGTTTTGAAAAAAAAGAAAAAAGAGAAAAGATAATAGACGAAGAGATGATAGATGGATAGATAATAGACATTAAGATTTAAATGATAAGATTTTATAGACCGGCTGCCTGCACCTATTACCTATTACCTATTACCTATTACCTATTATCTATCATTTTCCGCCTGCGCAAAAAGACTACGCACTCTCCTCTTTACTTTGCCATAAAATTAAAAATAATGACACCTAAAATACTAGAAAAAATAAAAGAAATAGAGAAAGAACGCAGTGTGGAAGTACTTCTGGCTGTAGAATCAGGAAGCAGGGCCTGGGGTTTTGCCTCTCCGGACAGCGATTATGACATCCGCTTTATCTACCGTCATGAAAAAGATTGGTACCTTTCACCATGGGATAAAGATGAAACTATAGAATTTATGACCGAAGATGATCTGGATGGTTCCGGCTGGGACCTCAGAAAGACATTTCATCTGCTGTTGAAGTCGAATGCGGCTTTACTGAGCTGGTTTTATTCTCCGATCGTGTATAAAGAGAACAGAAAGTTTGTAGAATTATTCAGACCTTTGGCCGATGCCTGTTTTTCTCCGATAGCGGTTTCCTATCATTACCTGAGCATGAGCAAAAAGTATCTGGAAGCGTGCAGAAGTGATGAAGTAAAACTGAAAAGCTATTTTTACTGTCTGAGAACTGCGCTTACAGGAAAATGGATCATAGAAAGAGGAACGGTTCCTCCGGTTCTGTTCAGTAATCTGCTGGTTCTCACTGACGATCACACCCGAAGAAAAATAGAAAATCTTGTTTCTTTAAAAGCGACAAAAGGAGAATCCTATTACCATCCGAACGATTGGGAACTCTTCGGATTTCTGGAAAAAACAATTCTTGAAAATGAGGAAAGATCCAAAAACCTGGCTGGAGGAAAAGCAGATAAGAGTGAAATGGAAAGGGTTTTCAGAGAAATACTAAAAATAAGGTAACATGAAACTATTTCAATGGTTCAGAAAAGAAAAAGCAATGAAAAATAACAATACAGGATCTGGAATTCAGACAGGAAAAAATAACGACAATGTACCACCACATCCTTTTATTGAAAGATGTAAATACCTCAGAGAGGAATATGGATTGATTGTTCCTGATGTTTATATTTCATTTTTTACCCGGCATAAGGTATCAGAAAACAATTTCAGGTACAAATGTCTTTGGGATAATGAGATTTATGAAAGGGTATTTTATACCAAAGAATTTATTTTGTATGCTGTAAAAAGATATACGGAAATTCATGGCGAGCAAGCTGATTATGCCCATCTACAGGAAATTCTGGATGAAGCCCATTATGAATTTATCCTTAAAGAGAACAGGTTTGCAGCAGATCATATGGATATTTCTTTCATCGATCAATGCTATGAAGAACTGGAAAGAAACCAGGACTACCTTATGATAGGAATCGAAACCTATGCTGATTGCGGCGGTGCTGAATATATGATTATGACCAGTGATAAAAAAGGATATAGAGGAGGAAGCTATCATGGTATGTCTGAGGATCTGGATATTAATGGCATTACAATTACCTATGAAGTCCTGAATTATTATGGAACAGTTGGTGAAACCATTATAAAGGAACACTCATCTGCCAGGAATAACCAATCCTATTAAATAAAAAACAATGAAATTATTTCAATGGTTTAAAAATATGAGCGAGGAAACTCAAAATGTCCGGAGAAAAAAAGAATCCGAACCACCTCATCCTTTTATTGAACAATGCAGAGTTTTAAAAGAGGAATTCGGATTGGTAGTTCCTCCATCTGCTATTGACTCTCTGGTACGTTTCAATCTTCCAAAAGATCATTATTATTACAGTCCGTTCTGGCATTTTGATAACGATCACCTTGAAATATTTTTCACTGAGAAATTTATTGAACATGTTATAAATCGGTATCAGGAAGTACATGGCAGAGAAGTAGATTTAGCCCAACTTCAGGATTTACTGGATGAGATGAGGTATGAATTTAACCTGAAAGAAGACTGTTTTGATAACACTATTCAAGATTCGGGTTTCATCAATCAATGTTACAGAGAATTCAAAGATTCTGGTGAAGAACTGATTATTACGCTTGATTTCGATTTCCAAAATCTTGTTCTTACCACTGAACTGACAGGACAGGTCGGGCAGGATTATCCGGGTTTAAATACCTTATACAGAACGACTGCCGGAATCAGATATGAAGAGCTTCAGGATTACCAGTCGCTTGAAGAAGTTATCCGAAAAGTCCGGAATCAGGAAGGAACCTCCTAATTTGATTAAAAATAATGAAAGAATTATCACACAGAGCCTTAAATTTTCTGAAGAAGACCGAAAGGAAAAATGAACTCTGTATTGACAGAAAGCTGATTGAAAAGCATTTATCAGTATACCCTGTTAAAAATCCTTCGGAAATCCTCAGGTTTAATGAAAACTTTTCAGGGGTTACCATTGAAGGAGTTACCATGAGTATCTTTACTTCCAAACAAATCAAAGAACACAAAGGAGTGAATACTTATTATTGGGATGATGAAGTCTTATTTGCGATTGGTGATGATATCTATCTTTCCGAAAGTGGAAAGGTTGCATTTAGAGACTGCGGATGTGAATCTTATGATTTCTTTTTTTACTCAGACAGCTTTGAAGTTCTCATAGAACATCAGGCTTTTTGGGAGGAATTCAGGTATTATAAATATCTTCCAGCTCTGGCCTATGAGATCACCTGTGACATTCATATGATTTCAGAATATTTTTCAGATTATGAAGAAATTGAAGAATACTCCGATAGCTATCATTATCTTTGGAAAAACAGTCTGAATCTGGTTCATGCCCGGCTTTTTCCCGAAGGATGGTCTATTTACATTGACAGTCTTTCAGAAAATGCCCGCCATGAATTGATTTCATCATTAAAATCAGAAAACTTAATACCATGAAAAATATAATCGCGCTTTCTCCCATGTACACGGAAGACAGCAACAATCTGAAAAAAGCATCCCTCAACTCTCCTTATGAGCTGAACCGGTTTAATGCCCAATGGAAGGTTCCGGAAGAATTCCGTTCTGATGTCATTGGCGTATACGGAGAAGATATTTATGCAGAGATTGTTGCCGGGCAGTGCGGACTGACCCTTACCAAACCGGATGATGACTGGATGGTTCATATTTCAGAAGAATTTACCCAACGGAAAATTTCCTACGGCCGGCTGAAAGACTTTACAGATCTGGAAAACATTTTCATCAAATGTGCAGATTTTAAAAGCTTTAAAGCAGGGGTTTATGATAAAATAACTGATATCAAGGGTTTTGACACCGTTGACCCTGAAAGTACCGTCTTTATTTCGGAAGTGGTGGAATGGGAACTTGAAGTGCGATGCTTTGTATTGAACGGGAAAATAAAAACCCATTCGTCCTATTGGAGGAATAATACTTTTGATACCAATCCGCTTTCTGAAACAGAAGAGCAGGAAATGTTCTCATTTTTTGAGAAATTCATCAGACAATACGCCTCTACCCTTCCCAAAGCGGTTGTTCTGGACTTTGGAATCATTCAGGGAAAAGGCTGGGCTCTCATTGAAGCGAATCCCGCCTGGTGTTCCGGTTTATATGCCTGTGATGCAGAAAAAGCCCTGGAGGTGATTGTGGAAAGCAGTATTAAACATTAGAAAAAACCATTAAGAGAAATGAACGTTTTAAGTCAATAAATATGCTGTAACAGCAGCGATTTTAATTTTTAACGGATTCATGATCTTAATGGTTTCCTTTTATCCGGTCCTTTTGTATTTTAGTGGAAAATATAAATATGAAATACCTTTCCATTCTATGGATCTTTACCCTGCTTTTATCCTGTATCGGAAAGGAAGGGAATAAAAAAGATCTCCAACTTACCGCCCCACACCAGAAAACAGTGGCTAAAAAAGACTCAACAGTATCTGCAGTTCCTGCAACTACAAAAATTCCAAAAGACAGCCTGAATGAAGTTATGCAGGAAGATGATATTCTCTTCAACGGTAAGCTGAAAAGATTCTTTTCCCTCAATGATTTTGAAAAAGTATTTGGAAAGGCAGACAGCATTAAACTGATGTCTGAAGAAGCACCCTGCACCTATATTTTTGAAAACCCTGACGGAAGCAAAGATATGAACGACCGGTATCTCTATAAAAACGGTTCCCGTTTTGAAAACACTCAAAATAAAGTTGCGGTAGATGAATTCAGGTTTCTTAATGGAAATTATATCCTGTACAAAGGCATTAAAATTGATACCCGGACAACTCTTAACGATCTGAAGCCCATTTTTCCTAATGCCATCAGAAATATCGGCACACTGGATGTGTATGAAGAAGGTAAATTCCAGGTGATACAACTCAGGGAAGACCATGAAGGAATTTCAGACGGGCATCTTAATTTATTTTTTAAAAACAACAGGATCTTTTTTATGCACTGGTGGTTTCCATGCTAGCTGCCCTCAAATCCTAGTAACAACAGGTATTTTTCTTTTATCAATTATCAATTGAATTTCGGTTAAAGCAAATATTTTTTGAAAAAATTTCAAACATTTTTCATTACGCAAAAACATTGCGCATTACCCTCTTTACTTTGCATCATCAATAAGGAAGGCCGTAGCTCAGTTGGGTAGAGCAACGTAAACATACTTTATTAAATTTTAACCCGTGAAATGGGTGTGATGATAAAGTTACTTCGCTTCGTAAGCCGTGGGTCGCCGGTTCGAATCCGGCCGGTCTTCCTGATGATGAAGCGGTGTGAGATTAAGGTTACTTCGATTCCCAAAAAAACACCTTAATCAATGTTTAACCGCTTCTTTTTTATTAATGCAAAAACTAATGGTATGTCAAAATTTAACACAAGAAAAACAGGATTCGAATCTGGTATTATTGCCGGAAAACTGACTGATACAGCAGGAAAATATTCTGATTACGAGCTGTTGAGAAGAGTAACCCTTGCCAATATGCTTTTCGAATCAGATTATTATCAGTCTGCCGATGAGATCATGAATCAGATTGAGGATCTGTGTTACAGAGTAGACGGAGAACAGATCATTGAGCTGGCTCTGGAATGCCGTTTCGAACAGAAACTGAGACATACTCCTCTATGGCTGCTTATTCTTGCTCATGAAATTCACGGAGTTCCCGTAAAAGATGCTGTGGCTAAAATTGCCAACCGTCCGGATATGACTATGGATCTTCTTCAGATGCTAAAGGCAAGAAATGGTTCATATAAAATGTCTAAATCCATTAAAAAAGGTCTGGCCAAAGCTTTTGATCAATATGATGAATACCAGATCGCCAAATATAAAAAAAGTAACCTGGAATTATCTCTGGTAGATGTTGTCAATCTGGTACATCCGAAACCAACTGCCCAAAATGAGCACGCTCTGAAAGCGCTTATCGAAGATACTTTACAGCCTGCCAATACATGGGAAGCAGCTCTGTCTCAAGGTGCTGATAAAAAGGATACGTTTGAGAGAATGATTGGTGAAAAAAGTCTGGGTTCTCTGGCGATCCTGAGAAACCTAAGAAATATGACCGAAACAGGAGTTTCAAGACAGACTATCAAAACAGCGATCTCACAGGTCAGCAGCAACTGGCTTACCCCACTGAATTTCCTGGCTGCCCAGAGAAATGCTCCCGATTTCACGGCTGATATTGACGAAGCTATGAAAAACTGTTTTGCCCAGGAAAAAATTCAAGGAACAACCATCCTGGCGATTGATGTTTCCGGAAGTATGGGACAGGTCACTTCTTCCCAGTCTAAATTTTCAAGAATGGATCTTGCTTTTACCATGGCAGCCGCAGGTTCTTATATTTTTGAAGATATGATCCTAGTATTCACCGCCGGAAACGATGGTAATAGAAAAGGAAAGCATATGCTGTGGAGCAATGGTAAAGGTCTTGGACTTTTCAACAGCTATCAGCAGATTTACCAGGAATTAGGCGGAGGTGGCATCTTTACCTATCAGTTATGTGAATGGCTGAAAGAAAAAGGATATGCAAAAGATGCAGAAAGGCTGGTGGTGATCTCTGATAGCCAGGATATCGATGCGCATTACGGACTGGACAGAAAGCCGGACACCTCACCTTATAAAAATTCATATATCATTGATATTTCAACCCATACCCACGGTATAAAAACAGGAAACTGGACCGCAGAGATCAATGGATGGAGTGATAAAGTATTTCATTATATTAAGGCTCTGGAAAATTAAGATTTTCCGGAGCTTTTTACACGAAGCACTTTACCTATTTTTAAGTGAAAACTTTATGCAAAAAACTAATCAACTCATGAACTATAAAATCATCTGTAACGAAGAAAAATTAAAGGAATTCATTGAATGGCTTCCGGATCTGAAACCTAATGAACACTATTATGTACAGCTTCTGGCCCGGAAAAAATACAATCCGGAAACAGGACTGAAAGCTGATAAAGCCCAGTTAAAACGTTTTACAGCAACCAAAGAAATGCTTCTTCATAAAATCAGGCAGCTTGAACTTCCTCTCGGTCTGTATGAATCCGGCGGAGTTGGGGTTTCACAGGATAATCTTGCCGTATACATTACCCCGAATCCAAGGGATCTTCATAAAGCTTCCCTGCTTCTGATGCGGGAAATTTCCGAAAGGCTGATCCGTAATGATAATGCCATCAATCCTCATACCCTGTCTTTAAACCTCATCCAGACCTCCACATCAAGGAAGGTTTTCTTTGACCTGGATATTGATTTCAGAACCGGGGATCATCAGAAGGTTATTGATCAATTCAGAGCTGATATAGAAAATGTCATCAATGCGGATTGTCTTACATTTATCAAAACCTATGGCGGACTGCACTGCCTCATCAAAACAGAAGCTATCGGAAAGGAATATCAGAAAAGCTGGTACCAGAAGGTTTCACAGCTAACCTGTGATCACTATGAAGTAACGATGAACGGTGATAATGTGCTTCCTATAGCGGGTTGCATCCAGGGAATTGAGTTTTCACCTTATTTTTTAAATTAAACTGCTATGTGTGCATCCGGCAATGAAATAAAATTCTGCACCTGTGTTGAGGGTAGTATTGATGAAATAAAAAACATTTATATCTGGACTTTGAGCAGGTATATAGGATCAAAAGAATCCATGAGGCGGGGAAAAATTATGATACCTGTCAAAGATTTTGAAAATGGTATTTCTGCGGAAAATATCATATCAAAGTTGAATACGGAAAATATTTTCGATTTCGAATATACCGCTCAGGAAAGAGATACATTACACATCAGTTTTAATGCTGATACCACAGCAGAATATAAATATTTCAGCCTGATATTCCGGGATGAAAGATGGCGGGAAGGAAGAAATCCTTTTTTCACAAGCATTAGTAAAAAAATAGCCAGTGGTGAAATAAAACTCATTAATAAAAAAGAAATAAGGGAAGAATAGTTGTCATCTACGGCTCATAACCATTCATATTTTCATTCAAAAATTATAAGATGCAATTATCGTACGATAATTTTGTCGTATGATAAATTTATCGTACCTTTCTGATACCAAACATCCATATCATGAAAGAATTTTTTCCTCTTACTCCTTCAACAGGGACTTTAAAAGACGAGCAGATTATAGGCAGAGAAAAAGAGATCTATAATATTCTCAGAGCCTTAAGTGTACAAAGTATCACTCTGGAGGAAATGAGAAGAATGGGCAAAACCCTTCTTCTTAAAAAACTGGTTTATCTGTGTAACCACAATAAGGTTCCTGACCAATTTAAAAAGGAAAACTTCAAAGCCATTTATTTTTCTCTGCAGGGACAGCAAAATCTGGGCGAGGTTATAGATAAACTGATACAAGGCTTCAATGGTTTCAAAAAATGGTATAAGATAGACCTGGCCAAAACCGGAGAATTTATAGCCAAACTGGTAAGTTCCATCAAAGTTGATGTTTATGGAGCTGAATTTTCGGTTAATCTGCCGGAATATCAAAGAAGCTGGAAGAAAATCTTTTTTCAGACCTTAGAAAATGTGGGGGAAAATTTACAGAAAGATAACAGCAAGCTTATTCTGATATTGGATGAATTACCCATCATGCTGTGGGAATGGTATCAGGCAGGAAGACATGCAGAAGTTACTGAATTTCTTGATATTCTCAGAGAACGAAGACAGGAATTGGAAAACAAAGGCTTAAGATTTGTTTACTGCGGCTCCATTGGCATTAAGGTTATATTACAGACTTTAAGGAGAACATTGAATTATACCGGAGAACCCACCAATGATATGAGAGAGTTCAACGTAACTCCTTTTTCAGAAGAAGAATCCTCGTTCTTAATGGAATGCTATCTTCTGTCCGGATATACGATTGATACACGAAAAAAAGCGGAAATCTTTAAGTTGATCCATGAATTATGCGATGGACTTCCTTTTTATATCGCTCATCTGTTTCTTATCATTCAGTCGGAGTTTAATCTTGAGGTGAATGAAGACAATATACGAAAGTCCCATCATCTGATTTTAAATGACTCTTCCTATCAAAAAGCATTTAAACAGCTTACAGAACGTCTTGTAATCTATTACAAAGATGATTCAAAGCTCATGAGCAAAGTCCTTTCACTTATTTCGAGAGCAGACCATCCGGTTCCAGAATCAGAAATTATTACCCAGATAGATGCTGAAGATGAAAAAATTAAAAATATTCTGGAAATCCTGACGGAGGATCACTACTTTATTAAAACAGCAGGCAGCGATGGAAGAAAATACGGTTTCAAATATAAAATTTTCAAAGAATGGTGGAGAATAAACAAGGCATAAATACGGTACTTTCATTCGGAGCGAAAAGTGTAAATCCTGAAATACTGGAACAACTGCTTACCGGAAGAGCCGCAGCAGCCGATTTTTTCGAAAATAAAGTCGATGCGATTGTAAAGAATAACAATAATCAGTTCTGGCTTATTATAGGACAGCGGGGAATGGGGAAAACCCACCTGATGAGCGTTTTACACTCCAGGATACAGCATTATGTAAAGGAAGGAAAGCTTAAGACGGCCTATTTTGCCGAAGAAGAATACGGGGTAGACAATTTTTTTGACTTTCTGCTGAGAATCTTAAATTCCTTTATTAAATGGTATGAGGAAGATCAAACCTTTTTACAAAAAGAACTGGAAATATTACAGAATACGGCAGCTTCCAGACAATTAAGCTACCTGGAAAATATAATCAAAACGTTTACAGCTCAAAAGCCACTTCTTATTCTTGCTGAAAACTTCGGGGATATTCTGGAACAGATGGGCAGTGAAGAACAAGGCAGGTTAAGAGCATGGCTTTATGAAAATGATAACATCAATATTATAGCCACCAGCCAGTCCATTAGTGATGATTTCGACAGAGAGGACCGTCCATTTTACGGTTTTTTCACCTTGTACTATCTTAAAAACTTGTCTTTCGAAGAAACTTATTCTTTTTTACTTTCTTTAGCCGAAATAGAAAAGGATGAACCCCTTATCAACCATTTAAAAACAAAAGGAAAGCCTCAGGTTCGTGCTATCTTTGATCTGGTGAAAGGCAACCACCGTCTGCTGGTTACTTTTTATCATTTCCTTAAAGCTGACACCCTGGCCAAAGTATCAGAAAATTTCATTAAAACCATCAATGATCTGAAGCCCTACTATGAAACTTACATCCGGTATCTTCCACCCCAGCAGCAGAAAATTTTACGGTACATTGCATTATCCCGGCGTCCCCAAAAAGGAACCGAAATATCCAAGAACTGCTTTATAGAACAAAAATCGTTAAGCAAGCAGCTAAGTGAACTTTCCAGAAAGAAGCTGGTTGATGCCATTCCTGATCCAGCTGACAGGCGCAATAAGTTTTATGACATCACCGAACCTTTACTCAGAATCAGCATTGAAGTGGGTGAACATAAAGAGGGAATTACATCTTTATTTATAGATTTTCTGGCGTATTACTACAATATTGAAGAGCTTGACAAAAGGAGCAAAAAGTTTAATGAACTTCTCCAGCACTGCAATGAAAAAGATCAGAAAAATATTTTATACGAAATCGAAGCTATTCATAAAGCATTGAATATAAAACAGGAAAAGCTGGATGCTATTTTTAATGAGCTTGCAGAATTAATTCAGAGAGAAGATTTCAAGAAAGCTGAAGAAGTTTATTTTACCAACCTGTCTGAAAACAGGGATGAATTGAACCTCCTTATTGCCATCTATTTACACAACGCCCATAAGTACGAAAAAGCAATCAGTTATTTCAGAAAAGTTAACGTTAATAAAAAGTCTTTTATTGCTTTGAATTCAACAAGCATATATAACTATTATACAGGATTTACCAATTCTTTGCTCAACTTATTTTTCACTACTGATGATTACCCATTATTACAGAAAGCCATTGAATTAACAGAAACCATGTACAAAAAACATGGAATAATGAGTCATGAATATGTTATGGCGAGAACAGCAATGGCAAAAAGTTTATTTGAAAACAATAAAAAATCAGAAGCAGAACCTATTGTAAACCATATCATTGATTTAGAATTCAACAGCTACTCAAATGAATATAAGTACCTGATCCTTGAACTGGTTTATGATTTATGGAACGGAGAAGAAAAGAAATTCACCTCCGAGTATCTGAATTATATAAAATCACTGTCTATAAAAGAAAGAATTGAGATTTATTCAAAATTAACCAGAAGGCCGCATTTCAAAATATTTTTCTTACTTTCTGCTACCATTGAGGAGGATATTCAAACAGGTGACCTGAATGAAATTCTTACGACCTGGATCACCAATATCCTGAGCTATTCAAACAGTCTAAAAGTAGATGAATTGATATATTTACTAGCATTCACAGCTAAAAATATTGAAAAGATCCCTGAAATGGCGATATTGGAAGCATATACCCTTCTTTACAGAGAAGTAATCATTAATAAAAACAACTCCGCCCTTTACGAGCTTCCTAAAGAGCAAAGAGTTTTCTTTGAACAAAAAATCCTTAAACACCATCATGACTATTCAGGATCTGAAAAATAAAAACCTTATTCTCCTTGAAACCATTTCCGGAAGCCGTGCTTTCGGATTAGCTACCGAAAACTCGGATACAGACATCCGGGGTGTTTATTATTTACCGAAGAAAGACTTTTTCGGACTGAATTATATTCCGCAGATTTCCAATGAAACCAATGATATTACGTATTATGAAATCGGAAGGTTTGTAGAGCTGCTTCAAAAAAACAATCCCAATATTCTGGAAATTCTGGCAACGCCTGAAGATTGTATTCTGTATAAAGACCCGCTCATGGACCTTCTTCAGCCTGAAGACTTCCTGTCTAAATTATGCAAAGACACCTTTGCGGGTTACGCTATTTCACAGATCAAAAAGGCGAAAGGGCTCAATAAAAAGATTCTTAATCCTATTGAAAAAGAAAGAAAATCCATCCTTGATTTCTGCTTCATTCTTGAAGGAGAAGGCTCTGTTCCTCTGAAAAAATGGCTTGCGGAAAACCATCTGCTTCAGGAAAACTGCGGACTGACCAATATCGGAAATACCAAAGGAATGCACGCCCTGTTCTATGATGAATCCGGTAATTTGGACTATAAAGGAATTATCCAGCATGAAGAAGCCAACCAGGTTTCTCTTTCATCCGTTCCGAAAGGTGAAAATCCTAAAGCTTACCTCTTCTGCAATCTGGACTCCTACTCTACTTACTGCAAAGATTACAGGGAATACTGGAAATGGGTTTCCGAACGGAATGAAGACCGTTACAACGTTAATCAGCAGCACGGACAAAATTACGACAGTAAAAATATGATGCATACCATCCGTCTGCTTCAGTCCTGCGAGCATATCTTTAAAACCGGAAACGTAAAGATCCGGGTAGATAACCGGGATGAGCTCCTGGACATCAAAGCCGGAAATCAATCCTATGAAAGCGTGATGCAGAAAACAGAAAATCTGATCACTTCTATTGAACATTATTATTTAACATCCGGTCTTCCCGACTTTCCGGATCTGGAAAAAACAACGGATATTTTAATAGAAATCAGAGAGAAGTTATATCAATAACAGCTGGAAGCTGGAAGAGGGAGGCTGGAAGTTACTTTTGAAACTTGTTTAAACTTTTTAGCAGGACATTAAAAGTATAAAATAAGTCTGCTAAACTCATTTTAAGCTTAACCACAAAAGGAACAAAAGTTATTTGCACGGATATTAGAGATGATAAAAGTTCTCAAAAGAATAAAAATCAACTCCTAAAGTGTTTAAAATAAGACTTTTGTGCCTTTTGTGGTTTAATAAAAAAGTTTAAACAGCTTTTTGGTTATAATACCAAAGGTGGGCATTAAATTAACTAAAAAAGTGTCATTCATTATGACCTTCATAACTTCCCTCTTCCAACTCCCAGCTTCCTTTCTCCCAACCCAGGTTAAATAGTGAAAAAATTCCTCACTTTTTCTTTGAAGATTTAGCCAGTGGATTATATTCAAGACAGATTTTCATCCAATATTCAAAATCATCAGGCTTCTGAAAACCGATCGGTTCCACATAACAATACTCTTTAAGCTGCTTTCCTCTCATAATCATGGGGAGAAAACCTGCTTTCTCTGAAACCTCCTCTTCCAGTTCCGGGTTATAGCGGCACATCAGATTATCATGGCTGATGTTGATGCACATTTTTCCGTTGACCAGAAAAGCCAGACCACTGAACATTTTTTTCTCTTCAACCTCAATATGTTCTACAGCAGCAAGCCATTCCCTTACCCTGTCTGCCAATTCAATATTATAAGCCATGCTCTTATTTTCTTATTTAAAGTTAATTAAAAACAGCCTTCAGGACAATCTTTCCTCGCTATTATTTTATTAGAACTCCTTTTCAGGATAAAATTTTATTTAAATTAATTATTGTTTTACGATAATTAATTATACATTTGCAATATCAACTTATGTTTATTGCCATGAACCAGACTAAAATTATTTCGAAGATTCTGTATTACATCTGTCTTATCCTTTCGGGTGGGTATCTTATTACAGGTGTATATTCAGGATTATGCCTGTCTACAGGTTTTTCTGTTACTCCTTATAAAGATGGGAAATTTCTTCATATTAATTATCCCTTTACAGAACAGCCTTATTTGAATATTGAAAATAATTATTCCTATATTATTTTCTCTTTCTTACTGGTTTTAGTTTCCTATGGAATTTTTTTCTGGCTTTCCGCTAAAGTTTTTAAGGTATTTTTCCAGGACAAACTGTTTACAAGGGGAAATATCCTTCAGCTTAAGAGATTTTACCTGTATAATATTTTCGTCCCGCTTCCCATAGTGATTATCGCGAGTTTCTTTGTGGAAGTGGAAAGTATGATCTGGGGTCTGGTGTTTATTCACTTTATGCTTGGAATTTTCTGCCTGTTTCTTGCGAATATCTTTAAGCAAGGGCTACATTTGCAAAACGAACAAGACCTATTTATATAACATGCCGATTATAGTCAACTTAGATGTAATGCTTGCCAAAAGAAAAATGCAGAGTAAAGAACTGGCAGAAAAATTAGGCATCACCCCCGTGAATCTGTCCATCCTGAAAACAGGAAAAGCGAAAGGTGTTCGGTTCGATACCCTGGAAGCCATCTGTAAAATCCTCGAATGCCAGCCGGGAGATATCCTGGAATACAAAGAATAATTTCTAACCCTGGAAATTGGAAATTGAAAATGTAAATATTTTCTGAATAACTCCTCAGGTTCTCCTGCATCATCAACTCCATATAAATAGCAGCCTCAAAAGACCTGCCTGTCCTCCTATTACCCAAACTCAAACTTATGAATACTTTATCCATCAATCACCTCAGCCTTACCTACAAAAATGGTTTTCAGGCAGTAAAAGACATCTCTCTGGAGATACAGAACGGAATGTTCGGGCTGCTTGGTCCGAACGGTGCCGGAAAATCTTCGTTAATGAAAACAATCGTAGGACTTCAGAAACCGACTTCCGGAAATATCATTTTCAACGGAAATGATGTTGCCAAAGATCCGGATTACATCAAGAAGAATCTGGGATTTCTTCCACAGGACTTCGGAGTATATCCTAAAGTTTCCGCGAATGATCTTCTGGAACATATTGCGGTTTTAAAAGGGATTACAGACCGTTCCGAACGTAAAAATCAGATTTTAAACCTGCTTGAAAAAGTCAACCTTTCAGACTTCATGAAAAAGGAGGTTCACACTTTTTCAGGAGGAATGAAACAGCGTTTCGGGGTAGCTCAGGCCCTTTTAGGAAATCCAAAGATTATCATTGTTGATGAACCTACAGCCGGTCTGGATCCTGAAGAACGCAACCGTTTCAATTCCCTTCTGGACGATATCAGCCAGGACGTTATCGTCATCCTTTCCACTCATCTGGTAGAAGATGTAAGAAACCTCTGTTCCGAAATGGCCATCATGAATCATGGGCAAATCCTGAAGCAGGGAAAGCCTTCCGAATTAATTTCCGGACTGGAAAACAGGATCTGGAGCAAACCCATCAGTAAAAATGAACTGGAAAATTACCAATCCAGCCACGAAGTGATCAGCAGACAACTCATAGAAAGAGAACTGCACATCACCGTATTCTCCCAGGAACAACCTAAGGACTTCTACCCTGTAACTCCTTTACTGGAACACGTTTACTTCCATTCCCTCACTCAAAAAATTTAGCTATGAACACCTTATTTTTATTTGAAGCCGGACGCATCATCAAGCACTGGCCAGCCTATCTTATATCCCTGATCCTGATCTTTCTGGGTATTTTCTGCGGCAGCCAGTTCAACCTCTCTGCCGGAAAAGGAATTTATCTGAACTCGGCCTATACAACAGGTTTTATGATTGGAATGTTAAGTCTTTCCATTATATTTTTTGCGGTAATCTATGCTGTTCAGATGCTTTTCAAAGATCAGGATTCCAGGTTTGACCAGGTACTTTTTTCATTTCCTTTGACAGAAAGAACCTACCTGAACGGAAAATTCGCAAGTTATTTTGGTCAGACTTTTTTTAGCTTCGTGCTCCTGATCATAGGATTTATAGCAGGCCAGATGACCCGCTCCGGAAGTGAAATACAGCCGGGATTCAATCTGATGTACTCTCTTTATCCATTACTGATCTTCGGAATGCTGAACAGCTTTCTGGTCTGCAGCTTTCTGTTTTTTGTCTCGTTTACCTCAAAGAAAAAGCTGATGACAGTAGCAGGAGGACTTTTGCTGTATGTGTCGTATATGGTTGTCCTGATCTTTTCCAGATCACCGTTTATGGCGGGTAGCCTGCCACAGTCGCCGGAAGCCCAGCAAATCTCAGCGCTTCTGGATCCCTTCGGATTGTCTTCTTACTTTTTTGAAGCCGGAAAATTCTCTGTTGATCAGAAAAATACATTGCTTGTCCCATTCACTGGATACTTGTTATGGAACAGAATCCTATTTATGCTTATTTCCGGGGCATTCCTGTTTTTAACTCATCGTCTGTTTTCGTTTAGTAATGCCTCAAAACATGGAAAATCAAAGAAAATCACCCCAGTTTTACCGGAAAAATCAAAAACATTTATTCCTAATCCTGTTATTTCTTCACAGCATTTCGGCCGTGCAGCTTCTTTTAAATCTGTCCTTTCTTACGCGAAAATTGACCTGATCTATCTTTTTAAAAGTATCGTTGTTCCTGCTGTTGTGATCCTGTTGGTGTTTGCAGTCGGAATGGAAATGTATGCCGAAATCGAAAAGGGAATCCGTCTTCCGCAGAAATATGCAGGATCCGGACTGATGGCGACAACCATTTCAGAAAACTTTCATCTCTTCGGACTGATCGTAGCAGCTTATTTTATCAACGACCTGTATTGGCGAAGCAGCTCATCGGGATTTTCACTGATTGAAAACAGTACTTTCCTTTCCAAAAACAGGCTTGCCGGGCATTTTCTTTCTATTTCAGTACTGATCTTCTTTTTTACCATTGTTCTGGTTATGGAAGGAATTATTTTCCAGGCCGTTTATAACTATCTGCATGTTGACTGGAATGCTTATCTCGGTGTTTTCCTGTTCAATACATTTCCGGTTATTCTTTTTTCAGCATTCATTCTGCTGGTTAATAACCTGATCCGGAATAAATTTATTGCCCTGGGAATTTCTGTTCTGGCAGTTTTCATACTGGCCGGACCGGTTTCCGGGAAACTCATTCATTATCCTCTTTTCAGGATCTTTTCAGATTTCAAAGGAACTTACAGCGACTTTAACGGATATGGACCCTACGCAGCTTCGTTTGCAGAAAGACTGTTATTCGGAGCCGGGATGATCATTGTTTTATGGGGCATGAATCAATGGATAAAAACCAAAAAGCTCAATACTTTATCGTTTATCTTCACTGCGTTAATACTTATCTCAGGGATCTGGACCGGGATGACTTTTATGAAAGGCTATATTCCTGAGAATAAAGAAGAAAATATTGCCAGCTCCGTTCAATATGAAAAAAAGTTTCACCCATACGAAAATCTGCCTCAACCGGAAATTACTAATGTTACGACTGAAATACAGCTCTATCCTTCTCAAAATTCATATCAGATTACAGGAAGATATACACTTGTCAATCTATCCGGAAAACCCATTAACAGAATCCTGATCAATTTCAATTCAGATTTGAAAACAGAATCAGCCCTTTTAAAAACAGAATCCGAAACCATAAAAATTATGGATACAGCACCGGAAATCCTTCTGAAACATCCTTTACAGCCTGGCAGTACAGCTTCTCTCGATTTTCAACTGAATTACCGCTGGTATGCTGTGAATGGCCACCAATCTTTCAATGCAGTCATAGATGATGGTTCTTTTATGAGAATCAGCAGATATTACCCGTTGATAGGTTATCAAAAAAACTATGAAATTCAGGATGAGCATTTACGGAAAAAGAATAACCTCGGAAAACTGATTCCTCTGAAAAAACCGGAAGCTCCCGAAGTTTTTAAAAATGATTTTATCGATCTTGATATGACTATTTCAACCGAAGCGGGACAAACTGCTATCGGCACAGGGGATCTGGTAAAAAAATGGAAGCGTTCAGGAAGAAGCTATTTTCAGTATCATGTCAACAAGATTCCATTCAGATTTGCCATTTCATCTGCTTTTTACCGTGTGAAAACTATTCAATATAAAGGAATTGCCATCAATCTCTTTTATCATGAAAAACATTTCGAAAATGCAGATCATCTTCTCAACAATGCCAAGCTCACTCTAGATTACTGTATTAAGAATTTTGGAAAATATCCTTTTAAAACAGTGAATTTTGCAGAAATTTCTTCTTTCACCAAAGGTTTTGCCGCAACTGCTTATCCATCCGCTGTTTTCATGCCTGAAGATATGGTTTTCCATGCCAATATTCACGCTGATAAAGAACAGGATGTTATTAATGAACTTGCCGGACATGAGCTGTCACATTTATGGTGGGGAAACAGCCAGATTAACCCCGACGAAAGAGAAGGTTCTGTTATGCTTACAGAAACTCTGGCTATGTACACTGAAATGATGCTTTATAAAAAAATGCACGGCAGGGAAAAAATGAAAGACAGGCTTAATGTACATCAGCAGATTTATGATAATGAAAAGGGACTGTTTGAAGACCTGCCAATTTACAGAGCTACGGGAGATACTCCTCATATTTCCTATTCCAAAGGTGCTGTAGCCATGGTAAAACTGAGTGAGCTGATTGGTGAAGATAAAGTAAATACTGCGTTAAAAAACTTTTTACAAAATAATCGGTACCCCAAGAAACCTTCTTCGCTGGATCTACTCAATGAATTTTATAAGTTTTCTCCTGATGCTGCGACTAAAAAGAAGATTGATGCTTTATTTAAAACTATATAATGAATGAAAAAATCTGCGAGACAAAAATCTCCGCAAACATGAGTGGAATCTGTGGGAAACTCAAATTTCATCAATATGATACTGTATTTTTTGGAACGCAAAGTTCAATGCATAGGCAGTTTTGATTTTAAGGAAGCAAAAGTCCAGAATCAACTCTGTTGATTCGATGAAGCGGTGGATTGGCCTCCGGCTGTTTTAACTCTTAAAGTAATCCAGAAAAGTTGCCGAAAATCTTTGATTTTCTTGCGCCTAAAAGCATTATAATAATTAAAATTCTTGCGCCATTGCGCGAAACCAACAAAAGATTCGCTTTATCTACAAAATCACAGAAAAATCTCCACAAATATCTGCTTAATCTGCGAAATTTTCGAGAGAAAAATATGCAAATATTATACAAAAAACCAGCTGTACCCTCATCATACAGCTGGTTTTTCAATTATTACAAAAAAATATTTTCATGTTTCTGTAACAAAATAAAAATACATTTTACTAATTAATTGATATATCAATAATTGATAAGTCATTTTATTTAAATTTTAAAATCATGGAGAAATTAAATTCAATTATATTCTACAATATCGATAAAGCAATCAGGTCTTACAGGAATTACGCGCAACGCCAGCTGAAAGCCCACGGATTTACCATTACCATCGATCAGTGGCTTATTATTAAAGCTGTTCTGGAAAACCCGGGAATTACCCAGAATGAAATTGGTGATCTCGTCTTCAAGGATAATGCTTCAGTGACCAGAATTATAGATCTGCTTGTAAAATCGGAATATGTAGTACGTAACATTCATCCTGAAGACCGCAGAAAAACCAATCTGCAGGTGACCGACTCCGGAAAGAAAATCATTAAAGATGTTCAGAAAATTGTTGAGGGTAACCGAACCAAAGCACTGGAAGGCATTAGCAATGAGGAAATGGAAATAGTGAATTCAGCGATGCTCAAAATTTCAGAAAACTGTCTTAACGCTAAAAAATAAATACCATGACCCGAATATTCTTACTCTTATTAACCTGGATCATAATATTGATGAGCTCCCTGCTCTCTGCCCAGACCTTACAAAATTATTCTCTTTCCGGAACTCTCAGTTCTGAGAAACCGGAACAGTTGGAAATCAACTTATTCAGCCCGGACAATAAACTGATCAAAACCGAAATTGCAGATTCCGGCGGAAAATTCAGCTTTAACGACCTTAAAGCGGGAAACTATCAGTTAAAGATCAGTAAAAACGGTACCGAAGTCTATCAGTCCGGTGATATTGCTTTAACTGAGAACAAAATACTTTCTTCTATTGACCTGAATGTAAAATCCATTGAAGGCGTTACCATCACAAAGGCAAAACCATATATTGAGAGACAGGACGGAAAGATGATCCTGAATGTTGAAAATAGTATTGCCAGCACCGGAAATTCTGCATTTGAAGTCCTGGAAAAAGCTCCGGGTGTGAATGTAGACAGCAACGATAATATCAGCCTCCGCGGAAAAGGAAATCTCCTGGTACAGATCGATGGGAAAAATACTCCCATGACGGGAACCGACCTGGCAGCTTACCTTCGCGGCATTCCCTCTTCTACTGTGGAAAAAATAGAGTTTATTACCAATCCTTCATCTAAATATGATGCAGCTGGTACTTCCATCATCAACATCAAGCTTAAAAAAGATCAGAGAAAAGGGACTAACGGAACCGTTTCAACGTCTCTAGGAACCGGAAAATTTATCAAGAACAATAACAGTATCAGCCTTAACCACCGGAATAAAAAGCTGAATATATTTGCGAATTACAGTTTTGCTTATCGTGAATTTTACAACCACCTGAAGCTTGACAGAAATTTTTATGAGGACGGTGTTTTTCAAAGAGCCTATGTACAGGACAATTTCCTGAAACTTAATTTCAGAAATCATATCGCCAGAGCCGGAATGGATTATTATCTGAACGACAAAAATATTTTAGGTTTTTCCGCAGGATTTGTAAGTAATAAATTTGATCCTAAAGGGGATAATTCAAGCATTGTGCTGGGCAATAATTATCTCCCTGAAAGTAATTTCACTACCAAAAACCGTTCTCATGACCATTGGAAAAATATTTCTTTCAACCTGAATCATAAGTATACACTGGATTCACTAGGTTCGGAGCTGACTACCGATTTCGATTATATTCATTACGCCAACACTTCTCTTCAGAATTTTGAAACAAGGACTTATTCAGCTGGCGGAAACAGCCTTGACATTCTACAGGGTGATATTGGCGGGAATCTTAATATTTATTCCTTAAAATCCGATCTTTCCAAAAACCTGAAAAATGACTGGAAAATTGAAGCGGGAGCTAAAGTAAGTTTTGTAAAGGCAGACAATGATCTGAAATTTTTTGATGCCAGCTCAGGAACTCCTGTCTTGGATGTAAATAAAACCAACCATTTTATTTATGAAGAAAATATCAATGCTGCTTATGGAAATGTATCGAAGAAATGGGAGAAATTCAGTGCTATTTTTGGACTGAGAGCAGAAAATACGAACGTAAAAGGAACCCAGCTGACTACCAATCAGGTCAATAAAAAGAATTATACCCAGCTTTTCCCAAGTGCTGTATTTTCTTACAATATGACGGATAAGAGCAGCCTGGAAGTCAATTTCAGCAGAAGGATCACCAGACCAAGCTACAACCAGCTGAACCCTTTCAAATTCTATCTTGATCCTACTACCTACAGAGCCGGAAATCCTGATCTGAATCCACAGACCACGATGAATTATGAACTGACCTACAGCCTGAGCAATAAATATTTCGCTACTTTAAGCTACAGCAAAACCTCCGAAAATATTACGGATGTGATAAAACCGGTAGTAGAAAACGGAAAAAATATTACCGTACAAACCAATGAAAACCTAAGTTCAGCCTCTTATTACGGACTTAATCTGATTGCTCCGGTAAAATTAACGAAATGGTGGGAAATGAATAACAGCGCCAATTTTTACTACGGATCTTACACCGGAAATGTTTCGGGAACCCAGATTAACAATAAAGGGAATTTCACTTTCAACCTTAACAGCATCAATTCATTTAAATTAGGAAACGGCTTTACAGCTGAGCTTACAGGTAATTACAGAGCGAGGGAAGTTTATGCGTATATGGATGTTCAGCCTAACTGGTATCTGAATATCGGAGCTCAGAAAAAATTCAGCAATAACAGTACGCTGAAGCTGGCTTTCAACGATGTATTCTTTACCAGCAATCCGAAAGCACAGGTGGTTTTCAATAATTACATAGAAAATTTTGTAGTGAAAAGAGACAGCCGAGTGGTAACGCTTTCCTACACCTACAATTTTGGTTCTGCGAAAAACGGACAGCCAAGAAAAACAGGCGGTGCGGATGATCTGAAACAGAGGATCGGAGCATAAAAAGAATAAAATTTTCTATTCAGCATCAACAACTTAAAGGCAACTAAGGAAAAACAAAATTTAACGATAAAAAAACAGCACTATGAAAAAACTTAACATCACCCTACTGGCTATGGCAACATTCTTAGCCTTTGATATGGCCAACGCCCAAAAATCAGGGCCTAATGCCTCAACAGTACGAACTACAAACAATGATCCCGGATTGGATATGTCCTTCATGGATATGTCGGTTCGTCCACAGGATGATTTCTACAACTTCGTGAATGGAAAGTGGATGAAAACAGCCAAAATTCCTTCTGACCGTTCAAGATGGGGAAGCTTTGACCAGCTCAGAGAGAATACGGATAACAATTCTATTTCTATTTTAAATTCGCTTTTAAAAGACCAATTTGCAGACGGAAGCGAAGGTAAAAAAATCCAGAACCTGTATCTCACGTATATGGATATGGATAAAAGAAATAAAGACGGAATCTCTCCTTTAAAAGAAGATGTATCTAAAATTGACGCCATTAAAACCCTTGCAGATCTTAATCAATACCTGACTGCAGCAACAAGACAGGGTAACAATCCTCTTTACGGCTGGGGAGTAAGCGCTGATCTTGCAGACTCCAAAATGAATGCGGTTTATCTTGGAAGCGGTTCATTAGGATTGGGTCGGGATTATTATCAGAAAAATAACGAAAAGAATACTGAAGCCATAAAGGAGTATACAAAATATGTGGCTTCAATGCTGAATGTTCTGGGCTACAAAAATTCTACTGAGGCAGCCGGAAAAATTGTTGATTTTGAAAAATCCATCGCCAAAACTCTGCTTACCAATGAGCAGATCCGTGATGTTAATCTTCAGAATAACCCGAAAACCATGGCGGAACTTTCTGCTCTGGTGAAGAATACAGATCTTCCGGCATATCTTAAAAAAGCAGGGGTACAGACGGATAAAGTGATCATCGGGGAACTGAATTATTATAAAAACCTCGATCAGCTTCTTGTTCCTCAAAACATCAATATCATCAAGGATTATTTAAAATTCAACCTATTGTCGGGAAATGCTTCTTTCCTGACGCAGCAGCTTGATGAAACAAAATTCAATTTTTACAATAAGTACCTCCGTGGCCAAAAGGAGCAGAGAGCTCTTAACAAAAGAGGTTATGAACTGATTAATGGCAGCCTGGGTGAAGCTTTCGGAAAATTATATGTTGAAAAATACTTCCCTGCCGAAGCGAAAGCTCAGATGGAGGAACTGATCGGTTATCTGAAGAAAAGTTTTGCACAGCACATCAGCAATCTGAGCTGGATGTCTTCCACTACGAAGGAAAAGGCATTGACAAAGCTTAATAAATTCACTGTAAAAGTGGCTTATCCAGACAAATGGAAAGATTATTCCAAACTCAATATCCTGTCTGAAACCCAGGGTGGAAATTTATACAAAAATCTTCAGAACATTTCAGGATGGCAGTATCAGGAAGCCCTTGATAAAGTAGGTAAACCGGTTGACAAATCCAGATGGACTATGTCTCCGCAAACGGTGAATGCATATTATAATCCGCAAAACAATGAGATTGTTTTCCCTGCTGCCATTCTTCAGCCCCCTTTCTTCAATCCGAAAGCAGATCCTGCGATTAACTTTGGAGGTATTGGTGCGGTGATAGGACATGAAATCACCCATGGATTTGATGATTCCGGCGCCCAGTTTGATGCGGAAGGAAATCTTACAGACTGGTGGACACCTGAAGATAAAGCCAATTTTGAAAAAGCCACAAAATCTCTTGCCGCCCAATATGACAAGTATGAACCGGTAAAAGGAACTTTCGTGAACGGAACCTTTACGAATGGCGAAAATATTGCAGATCTGGGAGGGGTAAACATTGCTTACGATGCTCTTCAGATGTATCTTAAAGATAAGGGAGCCATAGAAAAGATCAGCGGCTATACGCAGGATCAAAGATTCTTTCTGAGCTGGGCTACGGTTTGGAGAACGCTTTACACGGAACCGGCTTTAATCAACCAGATCAAGACCGATGAGCACACGCCGGGAATGTACAGAGCTTTCGGACCTCTAGTGAATACCGAAGCTTTCTACAAAGCATTTGAGTTAAAATCCGGGGATAAGCTGTATAAAAATCCGGAAGAAAGAATTAAAATCTGGTAAGCGATTATTTCCGATTTTGCGGAATCATAAAACAAAAAAATCCCTCAGTGTGAGGGATTTTCTTATATAGAATTAATCTTAAGCTTCTGTTGAAGGGTTTTGGTCTTCCGCAGGTCTTTCAGCTTGTGGCTTTTGTCCTTCCGGTCTTCTTTGTCCGTCTGGTCTACCCTGTCCTTCCTGTCTTGGTTTTCCTTCCGGTTTTGGAGGTCTTGGTAAAAGAACTTTTCTTGAAAGCTTCATTTTCTTACGGTCATCATAACCCATGAATTTTACTTCTACTTCATCACCTTCAGCATATGGAACTTTGTCTAAACGAGCCCATTCAATTTCAGAAATGTGAAGAAGCCCTTCCGTACCTTTAGCAATAGCCACGAAAGCTCCGAAATCCATTACTTTCACTACTTTACCATTGTATACTTCTCCTACTACAGGAACGAAAGTAATTTCGTTGATCTTCGCTACAGCAGCATTGATCTTTTCTCTGTCTGTACCTGCAATTTCGATACGTCCGATTTCTCCGATTTCTTCGATAGCGATAACCGTATCTGTATCTTTCTGCATCTGCTGGATAATTTTTCCACCAGGCCCGATTACAGCACCAATGAAGTCTTTAGAAATCTCCATTACCACCATTTTCGGAGCGTGAGGCTTCACATCAGCTCTTGGTTCAGAAATAGTTTCCGTGATTTTATTTAAGATGTGTAATCTTCCGTCTCTGGCCTGCATCAAAGCTTTTTCCATGATATCCATAGAAAGTCCCTGAATTTTGATATCCATCTGACAAGCAGTGATCCCGTCTGCAGTACCTGTTACTTTAAAGTCCATATCTCCAAGGTGATCTTCATCTCCTAAGATATCGGAAAGTACAGTGAATTTACCGGATTTTGCATCTGTAATCAATCCCATTGCAATACCTGAAACAGGTTTTGTAATCTGTACCCCTGCATCCATTAATGCTAATGTTCCTGCACAAACTGTTGCCATTGAAGACGAACCGTTTGATTCTAAGATATCAGAAACAATTCTGATGGTGTATGGATTTTCTTCAGGAATAACTGCCTGTAATGCTCTTTGAGCAAGGTTTCCGTGTCCTACTTCTCTTCTTGAAGTTCCTCTTAAAGGTCTTGCTTCACCTGTAGAGAATGGCGGGAAGTTATAGTGAAGGAAGAATTTTTCGTCGTGCTGCGAAATTACGCTGTCTACCATGTTGGCATCTTTCACAGAACCCAGTGTTACAGCAGTCAGAGACTGAGTTTCACCTCTTGTAAAGATGGCTGAACCGTGAGCTCCCGGAAGGTAGTCAATTTCTGACCAGATAGGACGGATCGTCTGAGGATCACGACCATCAAGACGGATATTGTCTTCAAGGATCATCTGACGCATTGCTTCTTTCTCTACGTCGTGATAATATACTTTTACGAAAGGCGTTACTCTTTCCAGCTCTTCTGCATTATCAGCATATTGAGCTAAGAATTCTTCACGAACCGCTTTGAATTTCTCACCTCTCTCTTCTTTACCAGATGGAGTTCTTGCCACCTCATATACTTTATCGTAAGTTTCTTTCCAAACTTTTTCACGAATTTCTTCATCGTGATCTTCGTGAGAATATTCTCTCTTAGGGAAAGCTTTTCCTACTTTTTCTGCTAATCTCTCCTGAGCTTCAATCTGCTTTTTAATTTCAGCATGAGCAAAATTAATCGCTTCTAACATTTCCTGCTCAGAAATTTCTTTCATTTCTCCTTCTACCATTACGATTGAATCTTTAGTAGCTCCAACCATAATATCCAATTCAGAATTCTTTAATTCTTCATAGCTTGGGTTGATAGAAAGCTGCCCATCAAACCTTACCACTCTTACTTCAGACATTGGTCCGTTGAAAGGGATATCAGTAATGGCAATTGCTGCAGAAGCTGCTAAACCTGCCAAATCATCAGGAATCGCTTTTCCGTCATAAGAAATTAAAGAAATCATTACCTGAACTTCAGCGTGGAAATCTTCAGGGAAAAGTGGACGTAATACTCTGTCTACTAATCTCATGGTTAAAATTTCCTGATCTGAAGGTCTTGCTTCTCTACGGAAGAAGTTTCCAGGAATTCTTCCTCCTGCATAGAATTTCTCTCTATAGTCTACCGTTAATGGTAAAAAATCTACTCCGGGATTAGCTTCTTTATTGGCTACAACAGTTGCTAAAAGCATTGTTCCGCCCATTTTTACTACCACAGATCCATCAGCCTGCTTAGCCAGTTTCCCTGTTTCAATTGTGATTTCTCTGCCGTCTGCAAGAGTAATCGTTTCTGTAAACGCTTGAGGTATACTCATAAATTTGTCGTCTTTATACTCCGTATTGAGTATGAATTAATATTTAAACTCTTTAAATTTTCGTCTGCAAAGGTACTATATAATAATGATATATTAAATTTTCAGCTTCAAAAAACCTATGCTACATGGTAAGATTTCATGGATCAGTTTTCTCAAAAACATAAAAATTTCATGCTAAGAATTAGACTTAATGATCATTATGGGGCAGGAAAACCTATTTTTTCAAAGATTATTCATGATAAAATCCGGTCGTTTTCGTATTATTGTCTCAAAAAATGTAAATATAGTTTTACGAAGCCAAAACCATGTCTGTAATAGTATAAAACACTGGAAAAGTTGCAAAAAAACAGGAGACAGCCTTATCTTTGCCCTGCTTCTCACAAAAATATGCTGCAGACGAAAAATCAACTGAACAGGTTTAACAGACTTTTCATATTAAATAAATGTTTATGATCAATAAAGAAGTACAGCCGCAGAACAGAAATTATACTGTTCCGCTGATCACCATCACCCTGCTTTTTTTCATGTGGGGATTTATTACCTGCATGAATGATATTCTCATTCCGTATCTAAAGCAGCTTTTTAAACTTACCTTTTTCGAATCGATGCTGGTACAGTTCTGTTTTTTCGGAGCTTATTTTATCGGATCATTGATTTATTTCCTGATTTCCATTTCCAAAGGAGATCCCATTAACAAGTTAGGGTATAAAAAAGGTATTTTATTCGGGATACTTCTGGCAGCTTTAGGCTGTGTATTATTTTATCCGGCCGCTACTTTTTCCTATTATCCACTATTTCTTGGGGCTTTATTTATTCTCGGACTAGGGTTTACAGTCCTCCAGATCACGGCCAACGCTTATGTATCTTTATTAGGAAGTGAAGAATCGGCGTCCAGTCGTCTGAATATGACTCAGGCCTTCAATGCATTCGGAACAACGATCGCTCCGGTACTTGGAGGACACCTGATCTTTGAGTTTTTCTCAGCTCCGGATGGTTCATTCAGTGCCGTAGCCACAAGAATTCCTTACCTGATCTTTGCAGGAATACTGCTTTTGGTAGGTCTGCTGATCTCCAGAGTAAAGCTGCCTTCTTTCCAAATGGGAGAAGAAGAGATTGTAAAAGGCTGGGGAGCATTGGAATTCAGTCATCTGAAATTTGGTGTTTTTGCCATGTTCTGCTATGTTGGCGGTGAAGTAGCTGTTGGAAGTTTTATCATCAGCTTTCTGGAACAGCCTCAAATCATGGGCTTTAATGAAGTGGTCAGTAAAAATTATCTGGCTTTATATTGGGGTGGTGCCATGATCGGGCGTTTTCTTGGCGCTATTTCTTTGAATCAATCATTAAGTCAGGAGA
The DNA here is from genome assembly GCF_009602705.1 of Chryseobacterium vaccae. Classification (NCBI taxonomy): domain Bacteria; kingdom Pseudomonadati; phylum Bacteroidota; class Flavobacteriia; order Flavobacteriales; family Weeksellaceae; genus Chryseobacterium; species Chryseobacterium vaccae. Next base: position 1,852,698 of record NZ_VSWH01000001.1, read on the forward strand.
AAAAAGCCTTTTATATGCTGGCAGCAGCGGCAGCAGTATTCCTGGTGATTTTCAGTATTGTCAATCTGAGTTTTGCACAGATCAGTTTCTTCCTGGTATTCATTGTTCTTAATTTCATTGCTTTCTTTGTTGGTAAAGCAGCTCCTGCAAGAACACTTTCCATATTTGCATCAGTGAATGTCCTTCTGCTGATCTCTGCCATGGTGAACCACGGTGAGCTGGCGATGTACAGTATTTTAGGAATAGGAATTTTCAACTCCATTATGTTTTCCAATATTTACACTCTGGCCATTTCAGGATTAGGAAAATATACCAGCCAGGGATCATCTTTAGTGGTTATGGCCATTCTGGGAGGTGCTATCGTTCCAATTCTTCAGGGATACCTTGCTGATCAGTTCGGAGTGCAGCATTCATTTATTATTCCGGTATTCTGTTATCTGGTTATTCTGGTATTCGGAATTTACTGTACGAAATACCTCGGTCATGTTCAAAGTACGGAAGCAAAATCCGGTCATTAGAAAATCAGTCATAAATAAATATAGAAAGCGAAATACTTAAGGGATTTCGCTTTCTTTTTAGGTGCTTACTAATGATTTTTTCTCATGGATTTTACTTGTTTTATTAAGTTTTTTTAAAGCCGGAGGATTAAATGTTTATGATTTAGGCGGATAAAGTTCACCTCTATTGAATAAATTCTACAGAGTTACATGAACGATTTTTACCAGATAGTCTCTTTGATTTTGCTGATTGAGCTGATTCTTTTTGCTGATAACCAGATAAAAATCGTAGATTTTTAAAGAACTCTTGCGTGCCCGCAGATCTCACAAATACACGGACGTTTGTGAACACTTTATTGTTGAAACAGGAGGGATCTGTAAAACAAAAAAGCAACCTCTTTCGAAGTTGCTTTGTTTTTGAAAATCTTTATAGACTATTTTCTTAAACCTAGTTCAGCGATGATCGCTCTGTATCTTGCGATATCTTTATTTTTAAGGTAATCTAGTAATCTTTTTCTTTTACCTACCAATTTAACAAGAGATTTCTCTGTGTTAAAATCTTTGTGGTTACCTTTTAGGTGACCTGAAAGGTGGTTAATTCTGAAAGTGAAAAGTGCAATTTGTCCTTCAGCACTTCCTGTGTCCTGTGCAGATTTTCCGTGTTTTGCGAAAATTTCCTGCTTTTTTTCTGTTGTTAAGTACATTCCAATATTGTTTAATGATTATTATGTAACGGGTGCAAAATTACGACTATTTTCCGATTCTGCAAACATTATTGATTTCATATATCAAAATTGATAGAAAAAAATGTTAAAAATTTCTTAATAAAGTTTATGTCATCCCATTAAAAGGCAGTAATTTTGCATACGAATTACAGATGAAAAAAATTATATTTTTTACAGCAGTCAGCACTTTTTTATTAATCGGCTTTACTTCAGTGAAGGCGCAGAAAAGCAACAACGACAAAACGAAAAAGGTTTTATACTTTAATCCCGAGGTAGAACCTGACATTGACGAAATCAAAGAACCCACCAATCAGGCTTTTTTCAGCGCTGTTTCAGACAATTTCAGCAACAGAAAAAACAAAATGCTAAGAGCCGGTGTACAAATCCCTTTTGATACCATTGAAAAACAAACCATCACGGATTATTGTGTCAACAATGACGCTGATTTTGCGGTGGTTCCAAAAGTAAAATATTTTAAAGTCGGTATCGGTAAATATGTATTCTCCAATCAGGTTGTTGTCAGCATGAAGCTTTTTGATGCTGTAGGAAATCTTGTAACAGAAACAGATTATGATACCTATCGTAAAAATATGCGGCTTCTCGGTTCTACTGAAAACTCCATTAAAATAGGAACAGATGGTGCCATTAAGGGGATCCTTAAAAAATTACGTAAGCTTAAATACGCTGAGGGAGTAGAATTGTAATTGGTTTAAAGTTTTATATTCAATGTTTAAAGTTGGACGGTCCTTCATAGTACGTTATTAGTATCAATGGTCAATTCAGCTGCGCTGGTCAATGGTTAATTTTATAACCATAAAAAAATTCACTATTCGCTATTCACCTTTGGCAATTCATATTCAAAATTCTTTTAGTTTTAGTTCATCGTTCATCCTACGTTAGACCTCTTATTTTCCAACAAACACTCGCAACCATCTGATTTATAGTTAAATATTTTCATAAAACAGTGAATAATAAAGTAATTTTTCTTATTTTAGTATGTCCATAATCTAAATCATATGAAAAATTCAAACCTAAAGAAAATCACGAGAGATCAGCAGAAACAGATCAACGGTGGGGCTCTCAAAAGATGCAGTGAAACCGTACCCTGCACTGTAGGATGGTGCTGCAACAGTGTATGTAAACCATATATCTGCATTGAAGCCTGACATTTTTGTTATTATTCATCATTTCAAATGGAATAGTCATGAAAAATCTTAAAAAAATCAACAGAAAAGGACTGCTGCAAATCAATGGTGGCGGTCCCATCAGGAAATGCCAGACCCATACACAGTGTGGATTCGGGGAATGCTGTGAAGGCGGCCAGTGTATGCCCTCCCCTTACCCTTTATGCGGACCTATACTGGAATAATACCAGATATTTTGAAATTTAATTTTTTAACATCCGTTCCCGCGGATGTTTTTTTATTTTCCAATACATTGTTATAACGAATGTTGAACTTTAATTAATCCTTAATTTTATCACTTTGTTGCCCAGTTTTAAAAATTTGAATTATTTTTGCATATCCAAAAATTTCACGTTTTGAATTCCAGAGACGAACTTATCTTAAATCCTGCCGATATTGCCGAAACTCTCAGCGGACTTCCTGCTGACGAGAGGCTGCTGGCATTTTTGAAGGTTCCTAAGGAGTATAAAGCAGAAGTTTTTTCTCATCTTGATCCGGACTTTCAAGAAGATACCATCAGAAGTATTGGAAGCGATGATGTTTCTGAGATTCTGAACGCCATGACGCCGGATGACAGGACTTCCCTTTTTGAGGATTTTCCCGACGAGCTGATCAAGTACTCTATCAACCATCTTAATCCACAGGAAAGAAGAATCGCTTTGAAACTTCTGGGCTACAACTCAGATTCCATTGCCCGCCTGATGACCCCTTATTACATCCAGATCCGTAAGGAATGGACAGTGAAACGATGTCTTCAGCAAATTAAAAAGGTAGGAAAAAGAGTGGAAACCATGAACCACCTGTATGTGGTAGATGAAAGAAACCGTCTTATTGACGATATTGCTTTAGGAAGCCTTCTTTTAGCCGAAGAAGATACCCTGATCTCTGATATCACCGATAATCATTTTGTAGCCATTACCACCACTACTTCCAAGGAAGATGCCGTAACCTATTTTGAAAAGTACGACAGAACTGCATTGCCGATTATTACGGAAGCCGGTGTACTGGTAGGTATCGTAACTATTGATGACATCCTCGATCAGATTGAACAGCAGAACACGGAAGACATCCAGAAATTCGGGGGGCTTGAAGCTTTGGACCTTCCTTATACCCAGACTTCTCTCATAGAAATGGTCAAAAAAAGAGGAACCTGGCTGATTATCCTTTTCTTCTCTGAAATGCTTACCGCTTCGGCGATGGGATATTTTGAAGATGAGATCCAGAAAGCTGTAGTATTGGCTTTATTTGTTCCGTTGATCATTTCCAGTGGAGGAAATTCCGGTTCTCAGGCAGCTACCCTGATCATCAGAGCCATGGCGCTTCAGGAAATAGGATTAAAAGATTGGTGGTATGTAATGAAAAAAGAGATCTTTACCGGACTTTTCCTGGGTGGAATTCTTGGAATCATCGGATTTTTAAGAATTATGGTCTGGCATGAAGCAGGATTTTTCAATTATGGGCAATACTGGCCGTTTGTAGGACTAAGCGTGGGCGTTTCCTTGGTGATGATTGTACTTTGGGGAACACTTTCCGGTTCTATGGTTCCTTTTATTCTTAAAAAATTAAACCTTGACCCTGCTACTTCTTCTGCTCCTTTTGTGGCAACTTTAGTAGATGTAACGGGGCTTATCATTTATTTTTCTGTAGCCGGACTTTTCCTGACCGGAAAACTTTTGTAATTTAGGCAGACAAAGTCTGATTATGAAAATTGTTTCTCTTGTTCCTTCTATCACAGAAGCATTGTTTGATCTGGGCCTCACCGAAAATGAAGTTGTTGGCAGAACTAAATTCTGTATTCATCCACAGGATAAAATAAAAGATGTAACCATCATTGGTGGAACAAAAAACATCAATATTGAAAAAATAAAATCTTTACAACCTGACCTGATCCTTGCCAACAAGGAAGAAAATATCAAGGAACAGGTAGAAGCTTTAATGGATGATTTCAAGGTAATGGTAACCAATGTTGAAACTATTGAAGACAATTATTATCTCTTAAAAAACCTTGGAAAACTTCTGAACCAGGAAGAAAGAGCTCAACTTTTCAATCTTAAAATCTACGATATTCTCAATCAGTCAAAACTTGATACTCCGGTAAAGGCAGCCTATCTTATCTGGAAAAACCCTTATATGACTATTGGTTCTGATACTTTTATTCATAAAATCATGTCCGAAATCGGTTTTGAAAATATTTTCAAAGATAAAACCCGCTATCCTGAAATCAGAACGGAAGATCTGGCAGATGCAGATGTGATTATGCTGTCTTCAGAGCCTTTTCCATTCAAAGAAAAACATATTGAGGAGCTGAAAGCATTTTACCCTGATAAAAAGATTATGATTGTAGATGGGGAAGCCTTTTCATGGTATGGAACGCATATCGCTAAGTGTGAAGCTTATTTTAAAGAATTAATAGAAGAAATCCGTACAGTACAGAACTTATCCTGAAATTTTTATGTTTCCACAGCTTTTGAGGATGCTTCCGATTTTCAGCTCAATGGTTGGTAAGTGCAAAGCCACAAATTGTTTTTTATTGCTGTGGTATAAGACACCTGGATTTTATCAGAGATAAGATTTTATAATGTTGATTTTTGTTGAATATTATTTCCCACAGATTTTGCAGATCTTACTCAGTACATGTTATGCATACAATAAAAAAGTTCCGATTGGTGGACCGGAACTGTATGTTGATATTTATTCTGTTTTTACAAAATTTTGGAAACTTCGTTGCAAAGCCATTCTAAGAGTTCCCGGTCTTCGGCTGTAAACGGATTGATCTTATGAGAATCAATGTCGATCTGACCAATGTTTTTCCCGTCTTTGAAAATAGGAACTACAATTTCTGCTTTTGTATCAATTGAACAGCTTAAGTAATTACTTTCCTGGTGAACATCAGGAACTACAAATGTTTCATTGGAAACAGCAACCTGCCCGCAGATCCCTTTTCCGTAAGGAATAATGATATGATCGGTAGGTGCTCCTACGTAAGGTCCTAAGATCAGCTCATCCTTATCTCCGTTTTTAAAATAAAATCCGGTCCAGTTGAAATAGGAAATCTCCTGATCCAGCAGGTGACATACTTTCTGCAGTTTTTCTTCTGTATTATGCTTGGGACTTTCAAGAATGGACGAAAGTCTTTTCTTTAATTCTGACATTGTATTGATGTTTTTAAGAGAATTGTTTTAGGGAAAGTTCTTCTTTGTATCCGAACATTCCACGGTCTTTTATCATTTCTGCAACGCCATCAGGAACCTGGTTTTCCCAGCCTTTGACACAGCATGCAATTTTTCTTAATATTTCTCTTGAATAGATCTCTAAAAATTCCGGATTGTAGTTGGTAATATCTACGATACGGTTATTATGTTTGAAATATTTATAGAGTTCTTTTAAGTTTTCTTCTACTTTAAGGTTAGATGCATCAAGCAGTTCATGGGTTTCAGGATCTTTATACGGATACAGATACACTCTCATTCCGTTTCTGAAGAATTTCCCGAAAGCCTCCAGAATTCCACCCGACATATCTTTGTAATACTTTTCATCAAATACCATCAAAAGGTTGTTTACGCCCATCGCAACACCAATATCTCCTGTAGTGTAAGAAGCAAAGTAATCAATCAGTCTGTAATATTCTGAGAAGTTGGAAATAATAACGGTATATCCTAATTTACCGAGGATATCTACCCTGTCGAGGAAATCCCGTTCGTCAATATCCCCGTCTGCCCTAAGGTTTGAAATGGTGATTTCAATAAGTACTTCTGTTTCTTCATGGGTACAGGTGGCATCTTTCAAAAACATATCCAGACCGTTCTGAAGCATATCGATATTTACTTTTGTAACGGGTCTGAAACTTCCTCGTACCGCAAATATGTTTTTCTTGTACAACACATCGGCAGGAAGCATATTATTCCCCTCGGAATTGAAGATCACAGCATCTGTCATCCCGTTTTTAACGAGCTGCAGAGACATGAGCCTGTTGTCTACATAAGCAAACGCAGGGCCGTTGAAATCGATCATGTCAATTTCCAGATTATCTTTTGCGATATCGTCGTATAGAGACTCGATCAGGGTTCTTGGATTATCAAAATAATTGAAGGCACCAAAAATAAGATTTACTCCAAGATTCCCTAAAGTTTCCTGTTGTAAAGTAGCATCATTTTCCTTGAATTTCACATGGATCACGATCTCGTTGTAATCTTCATTTTCTTTTACCTGAAAACGGATTCCTACCCAGCCGTGGCCTTTGATGGTTTTATCGAAATTGATCGTCGTTACCGTATTGGCATAGGAAAAAAACTTTCTATTGGGATTATTTTCCCTTGAAATACGTTCTTCAATTAATGCTACTTCATAACGCAGCATTTTACGAAGTCTGTTCTGGGTAACATATCTGTTTTTTACCTCTTTTCCGTAGATCGCATCACTAAAATCTTTGTCGTAAGCAGACATCGCTTTAGCAATTGTACCAGAAGCTCCCCCTGCTCTAAAAAAATGTCGAACGGTTTCCTGTCCTGCTCCAATTTCTGCGAAAGTACCATAAATACTAGGATCTAGATTAATTGTTAATGCTTTTTGCTTAGGAGTTAATTTCTGATACATTAGGACGTCAAATTTTTCGTAAATTTACCAAAATTAAACCAACCTCAAAAGAAAATGAAGTTGAAATTTTTAGGAACCGGAACTTCACAGGGTGTGCCCGTCATAGGCTGTACCTGCGAAGTATGCACTTCCAAAAATCCCAAAGATCAACGTTTCCGCTCTTCTGTGATGATCACTACAGAAGAAAATAAAAAAATCCTGATCGACTGCGGTCCGGATTTCAGGCAGCAGATGCTGATTAACCATGAAAACCATGTGGATATTGCACTGATCACCCATGAGCATAATGACCATGTAATCGGGCTTGATGATATGCGTCCGCTGATCTTCAAAAGCGGAAAAGATGTTCCTCTTTACTGCTATCCAAGAGTAGCCCACGAAATCAAAAACCGTTTCCCTTACGCATTTGCTGATGTAAGGTATCCCGGTGCACCTGCATTTGAGCTTCATGAAATCGAAAACCAGCCTTTTCATGTTCTGGATACGGAAATCACTCCTGTTGAGGTGATTCATTATAAAATTACGGTCTTCGGATATAAATTTAAAAAGCTGGCTTATATTACAGATGCCGGTTTTATTTCAGAGACAGAAAAGGAAAAGTTAAAAAACCTGGATGTGCTGATCCTAAATTGTATCAGAAAATTTGATCCGCATCCTGCCCATTTTATCCTTCCGGACGTGATCAATCTGTTTGAGGAGCTGAAACCTAAACAATTATTTTTAACCCACATCAGCCATCACCTCGGACTGCATGATGTTGAAGATAAGCAGCTTCCATCCGGAATGCACCTTGCCTACGACGGACTGGAAATTGAATTTTAAAAATTTTCCTCCAAAAAGCTTTCGGACATTAAAAAAAGTTTCTATATTTGCACACCGATTTACAGCAGCCCAGGTGGCGGAATTGGTAGACGCGCTGGTCTCAAACACCAGTTCTTAGGAGTACCGGTTCGATCCCGGTCCTGGGTACAAGACCGGAAAGAGGTGATAATTCACTTTCTTTCCGGTTTTTTTTCGTGCCTAACTCATTGTTTATCTGATATATATAAGAGAGCAAAACATTGGGCCGGGTGGTTCGATAATGATTTTTTGAAAATTGCAATTTTTCAGGAAATATCGAACCAATTATTTTACGTTTTACCTCGATATCCCCATCAGTATACACTTTCCCGAGGTCTACTAGGTTCGATAATGCTTGGTCTAGTAGTTTTTGAAAATCTATTTTCTTATTATCTTTTCCTTTAGTTAATTTAGCTTCGAGCTTTTCAATTTGCCTTTTACAGTCGGTCTTAATTTCAAGATAATCTTCATCATCAATTACCTCCTGCATCAGTTTATTTCTTGCCTGTTTCAATCTGCTGTTTAAACGATCTATATCTAATAGAATTGCTTTCCTTTCTTTTGGGGGATTATTGATTAATTTTTCAAAATTTCGCTCCAGCACCTTTTTCAAATAATTTTTTATAGATGCACGCATTTCCAATGACTGCAATATCTCTAAAAATTTAGAATTTAGAATTTCAGATTTGTAACGGTATGAACACGGAGACTTGCAATGGTAATAATAATATTTATTTCCCGAACGTCCCGTAGATGCACTACCGGTAACCAAATGACCACATTCTGGACAAACTAGAAAACCTCGTAACGGTAAATTATCGTCAGACAATATTTTTACGTTGGGTCTGGCTGGATTGACATTTCCATCCATTATACATTGAACTTTTTCGAATAATTCTTCACTGATCAAAGGCTCATGAATACTTGTAACAAAATGAGCCTCCTCTTCATTGAATTGTTCCACGTAAATTTTCCCACAATATGCAGTATTGCGTAAACTAGCAAGAAAGGCACTTATCTTAACTGACTTTCCTTCCTTTCTGTTCATCATATCCATTATCTGGCTCGCTGAATATACGCCTTTGGACATTTCGTTAAATGCCCACTGCATGTTAGAAGCTTCCGGTTCCTTCGGGGTTACATACTTTTTTCCATTCTCCGTTATTCTGTTAACATAGCCGTAAGGTGCCCTTCCCATTAATCTGCCTTCTTTTTTAGCACGGCGCATTCCATAATAAGTATTCAAAGCGCGCCTGTCGTTTTCAACTTCTGGCGCAGCAAGATATATAGCCAACATCATTTTATTTTCTGGAATTGAAAGATCTAAAGGTTGTTCAATGGCCTGCGGTTCTACGTTAATTTTCCTAAGTATATTAATCATTTGATAAGCATCTCCAGCATTCCTGCTGAAGCGATCCCATTTTGTAAAAAGCAGCAGATTTGTTTTTGAGCTTTTTCTCTTAAGTGTATCCAATAATTTGATCCACTCTGGTCTATTAAAGGTCTTTGCTGAATAATCTTCATAAATGATTTGACCAATTGTAATGCTATTGTTTTCACAGTAACGTTTCAATCGTTCCTCCTGATCTCTTTGCGAGTATCCCTTATCTGCTTGCTCATCAGTTGACACACGAATATATAAGTCGGCTTTTTTCATATATAAATCTTAGAAAATATTATTGTTCTAAAAAATTCTCAATTGTAATTTTTAAGATCATCGTCAGAAAGCTTAAAATATCTTTCGCCTCTTCAATGCTTAACTCAGTTCCCTCCTCTTCTTTAAAAATTTTGATAATCTCCTCAACGGTTATATTACTAATTTCAACTTTCTTCTTCATACCAATACTTTTTAATAAAAGTATTGGACAACTGTTCTGAAAGTAAACCCAGACACTTATCTGATGTATTTGGCTTTTAAATATAAATGTGTGACGCTTAAAAACACCTAAAATCAAGCGAAACACTTAACATCCACCATCAGGTAACAAAAATTTTATTTGCAAAAGATGTGATTACGTTTAAATTTATTTTTTAAGTGCAACAAGAGAAAATTGATGCAAAGAAATTCATCATTCTTAGATTCAACTAAAATACAAATAAAATCAACAATGTTAACTTAAACATTTATTTCATATACAAAAACAGGTTATTGACTGTTATTAGACTTAATATTTTCCATAATAAAACCGGTAAAAAGGCAGCTAAGGTATTGTTGTCAGCCATCTGCTAATCCCACCAAAAGACTACGGCATAAACGGTTTCCTCCCTGAAGGTACCCTCCAATTATTCCGTTTCCTTTTGGTTTTTATTCTTTGTCAACACTTCATATCTGCTTTCTTTTTTCCGGTTTTTCTTTTGAAAAATATTCAGCGAAGCCTGAAAGGCTTTAAGGAATAAGCTGGGGAAGGGATGGGAACATATCTAAAATATAACAGGTACGGGAAACTCAAGTCTCTGCCGTACAAGAGCAATCACATGGATTTTAATATTGTCAATGAAATAAAATTAATCTACTCACGAAAAGGAAATTCTGAGAAATTAATAAGCTGTTCACGTGCTGCCGTTGATGTATTTCGTCAATACTTTGACTCTGATGAAATAGATTATAGAGAATCATTCTTTGCATTGTACCTAAATCAGGCAAACAAAGTTTTAGGTATCAAGAAAATATCTGAATCCGGTATTACCTCAACAATAGTTGATGTAAGAATTATTATGCAAGCAGCCCTATTGTGCAATGCAACTGCCATTATAGTAGCACATAATCACCCCTCAGGAAATTTAAAACCCTCAGCGGAAGATTTAAAAATTACTCTGAGCATAAAAAGTGCATCAGAATTTTTAAATATTAAATTATTAGATCATTGTATTTTAACTTCAACAGATTATATGTCGTTTGCCGATGAAGGACATCTTTGAATAAGTTTTACAATTACTAGAATAAGCGACAATTCTTCATTGTCGCTTATTTAAAATTTGACGAAAAGACAATTCCTTCCCTTGGTCGGAAAAGTCTTTTCGCGCATCTTGAGGAGTAACCCTATTGAAAAATTAGCTTAGATCAATTTTCTCAAAAAGGTTACAGGTAAATGGTAAGGTTATCCGCTATAACCTTATATGTAAAAACAAAAGGCCATTTCTGATGAAATAGCCTGAAATTTTAAATGATGATTTCTTATAAAGTTCCTATACTTTGAGGATTAAACTGGAAATTCACTTCCTGCTTATTACCCATATTATCCGAAATCCAAATATCAAAACTTTGAGAGACTGAAGATTCGGAAGTATAGTATAATCTGAATTCCTTTTTACTTAGTGGATAGAAATCATTAGGGACAAAGGATGGATTGTCAAATAACCGCAAACTTCCAACCCCTTCAGACTGAAAATATCGTATCGAGTAAGTAGTACCCGCATAATTCCCACCCGGAATAATACGGCATCTGATCTCTATAGTTTCACCTTTAGAAATGTATTTCTGAACAGGCATCACCTCTACCTCAAAAGGAAAATTCTGCTGAATTTCCAAATTATCCTTCTCACATGATTGTATAAGTAATAAGATCATCACTGGAATGATGAAACACCCTAACAATAATTTAAATTTATGATTAAGTATATATTGCATTTCATATTATTTTTAAAAATTACATCTTATTCCAACACCAAATAGAGCATGTAACTGCGCCATCTGACTATTTTTCAAATAGCGAAGTTGTCCGTTGACCAGAAAGACCAAATGCGGTGTCAGATAGCTTTCAATAGACAACTTACCATTTACTCCATAAATAAAGTTATCTGTTACAGTAAGCATTGAACCGTCATACAGCAATTCATTGCCTTTATTAATCTGTTCATAACCTGCCAGACCGCCAATTCCCAAATTAAGATTGACATTTCTCATAATATCCCCCCATATATAAAAACTGTATCCTCCATTGAACAGAAACATTTCTATCGGGATTTCGTAGTTGGCATACTCATGATAATTTCTGCTATATTCTGCCAGCCCAAACAAATAATTCCCGTTCTTTCCATAAGAAATAAGCCCTGCTGTTAAAACATAATTTTGTTTTTTGGGAGAACTAGGATATATAGAATAGGATATTTCAAATCCTTTTTGCTTCGGAGTCATCTGCTGTGCAAATGACTTTGAACTCACTGTTAAAACGAAAAGCATTGCTATCAATAATCTGTTCATCTTAGTTGGTTTTAAAATTTAAACTATTGATCGGTTTCGCATGGATCAGTTCCTTATTCTCAAGCTGAATTTTTTGGTGCCGTCCTCCGTTTCTTTCAAGAATTTCAATCTCCAAAACCTGATCCTCTAACAAAGTGAATTGCTCCAGTAAATAAACTCCTATAAGATTGGAATGGCGAGTTGCAGTCACAGAAGGAGTGTAAACTCTAATTGGTTCCAACAACTTATCCTGAATAACGGTTCTCTTTAAATTCTTCTTATCTGCAATTTTAAAATTGATTAAATCAATATGATAAGCTATATTGCTGCTGTTATCAACCTGTAAGGTAAAGTAGAATTTATTGTCACTCACGTGTAATGCACGGACAGAAAACTGAATACCGAAGCTCTTTGACGCAATATGTTTAATGGTTTTTCGGCTCTTTCGATACAGGCTTTCCATAATCAATTCTGTAAGTGATGAAGAGCTTCCTTTGAGATCTTCAAAAAGTACATCGGTTGAATATTCCCTTTCAATGCTTCTCTGCATCTTGACAAGATCGTAACTGAGGATATCAGGATATGCACTGTAAAAGACATCAAAACTGTAAAATTTTCCATCTTCTGTAATGACTGAAAAATTGGTTTCTTCTTCAAAATCCCTGACGGCCGACTTAACCCGAAGAACATTTCCGATAGGTTCTGCTTTATTAGCAACCAAAAGATCGCTTCCCAGATCAACGTATTTAATTGTGGAAGGAAAAATCACATGAGTGGTTTTACTGTAAGTCACTTGCATCCTGAAAGGTTCCAGCTTTGCCCCTTCCAATGAAACATAGGTCATCACGGAATCCTGACCAAATGCTCTGCTTATAAACAGCAGAAACAGAATAATGAGAATATAACGGCTCTTTAGTGTATTCATTTTTTAATTTTTTGATTAATTATTTTTGGGTACCAGCAAGACCTGATGGCCTGCTTTTACAGTTACTTTTAGCTGCCGCACCCTTTTTTGAAAATAACCAGACAACCCTTGTACAACACCCCTGCTTAAATCGGCAGCAACCTGCTGTCCTGCTGATTGGGTCATCATAATGTTGGTACCGGAAGCCTGGCTCATATTGGCAACAACATCGCTGACCGCATTTTGCTCCGGTGAATACGGAACATATAACCCCAATTGCCCATCATTATCGTAGATATTGATTTCTACAGGATAGACGCTGCCTTTATATTGAATGGAGGATATTGTTAACTGAAGTCGCCCACCCTGAAATTTACCTGAAGCGATAAGCAAACTACCCGGAGGAAGTTCTGTACGCCCTAGCTGCAACGCCTCTATCAGTCTTATGGATAGTGTACTTTCATTGACTATGGTCTTAGTCTCATAGATAATACCTTGTATCGCATTTTTAGATTGACCTGAAATTACAGTCTCATTTTGAGCATTATAAAACCTATTTTGATTCAAACCTGCAACAAAAGCACTGTCTGACATCTCTCTGTATAATGAGGAAACAATATTGGAATATGCAGGTCTTACTGAAGTCAGTTTAACTTTCTTTTCAGTAGATTTGTTAGGCTCTTCTTTTGGTGCAGACTCTTCCTCTCTTGGAGTTGTCGGAAGGTATTTGGCTGCCATCTGATACGATTTTTCCATTAGTTCTAACTGATCGTTCATTCCAAGACCTGCTGGAATAGGGTTGTTCTGCATCGCCTCATTTTTTAATCTTGAGATTTCTTTCCTTAGATTATTGACTTCCTGATCATCTCTGCCATAGAAAGAACTCAATGTCTGCTGTGCACTGCGATAACTGTTTATAGCATTCTGATCGGATTGTTGAAGAGTACTCTTATTAGATATTAAAGCAGAAGTATTCCCATTCGAATTTAAAGTACTCTGGTCATTCCAATAGTCCGATAAAGTGGTTATTGTATTTCTTTTCTCTTCATTTTTTTGCTCCAAGAGTTGTTGCTCGTAAGCCTTTTGCTTATCCGACTGCAACTGTCCATCCTTTGCTTGTGGAATAACGGCATTAAAACCTGCTTCTTCAACTAGGGTATTATTGGATTTTGGTTTAAAAATAAGGTAAAAGCAAGTTGCGCAAATGGCAGCCATCAGGAAATAAAAAACCGGCTTCTTCACTTTCTCCCATTGGGCTTTGGGATGGTCACTCAATTCATTGGAATTTTGAGGAAGATCATTTTCTGTGATTTTAATTTTATCTGAATCTTTCATGCTCTATTTTTTTGTTGGTGAGTGTACTATATCATAATATCCTGATCCTTTTCCGGTAGTCTTCTTAGAAATTCCGTCAATATGATTGATAGACATGGTATTCCTTCTTTGACCTGTCGAAATAAAGACGTTGATAATGACAATGATTGTTAGAAGAACATAACCACCAAAGAAAACTTTGGTTAACAATCTTTGCTTCGCTATAGGAAGAACCTTCCAATGATTTTCCATCTTTAAAACATAATGTTCGATTGTATCTCTTAATTTTTTCATTACGGTCAGGTTAGCGTTCAACAGTTTCTACATCTTTGTTTTCAATCACGTTGAATTTTTCTATCGTAAATCCCTGTGGATTGCTGTCAGACCGTACGGAGTTCACCAGTGAGCAGTTCGTGACCAAATTTCTGATGGTAAGATTACTGGATCTGATAATAAACTGTCTGGCATAAGTTTTTACGGCGTAGGGATAACTGTCGAAGTTGGCAACAACACTGTCCACTTCAATCCTCTGCTGGATATTACCGGAAATGATTCTGTTATAGTATCCTTTCTCCTGGAGGTCCTTGTAGTAGTTAAATGCGGATTGGTCAGCCAAATTAAAAGCCCTTTTCACATTACTTTCAATCGCATTCTTATCCGGAGCTATCGTGAAGAACAATTCATGAAATCTTCTCACATGCTCCCTAGCTTCAACCGGTCTATTGATCGACATATCCTGTGAAAGTGCTACCATCAATGATTTACCGTTATCCAGCACATAAATCTTCTGACGCTGCTCTTCGGCAAACTCGTAGGATTTAAATACCACCACGCCTACAACACCAAAACACAACACCACAAAAACAAATGTAAATAATCGGATCTGCTTGAAACTGCTCTCAATATTTCTTAAAGTTTTAAATTCCATAGAACTGTATTTTTTATTTTAATAATCTTCCCGAAATATTACCTGTTGCAGAACCTGCTGCAGCGCCCGCAATATTACCCGACTTTGTAGCGGTCTGGTTCACATTACGCATGAAATTGCCTGCTCCTCCTGCCTGTATCACCCAGCCTGTAACCGTTGGTACTGTAAAATAGCCGATGATGCCAATCACCATATAAATAATATAAACCGTATTTGAAGTGTCAGGAATAAAAGTGGGGTCAGCAAGCATCTCTATATCCCGTTCCAGAATAAGGGCCTGGATCTTCGCCAGAATGGCACTGAATATATCGGCAACAGGAAGCCACAAATAAACACTGATATATCTTGTCAGCCATTGGGTCAGTGTGGTCTGAAAACCATCCCAGACGGAAATCGCAAAGGCTATCGGTCCCAGGATTGAAAGAACGATCAGAAAGAAGGTTCTGATGGTATCGATAACCAATGCTGCTGACTGAAAAAGGATTTCAAGAAACTCGCGGAAACCATCTCTGATATCTTTCTTGATCGCAAACATTTCTCTTTCGATATACATTCCTGACATCGTGACCAAATCAGATGGTGACCATCCAAGTTCTTCCAGTTTTTTGTCAAACTCTTCATTAGAAATCAAATAAGCCATCTCTGGATTTCTGAGCATGGCTTCCCGCTCTAAAAGATCTTTTTTCTGCTGTAGTTCATTCATATCCAATACCTGGTTTTCCAACATTGAATGACTTCCCTGAACAATCGGACTCATAACGCCATTTAATCCTCCTAATACCAATGTTGAAAAAAAAATAATGCAGATGCCAATGGCAAAAGGTCTCAGCATTGGAAACAAATCGATGGATTCCGCACGGCTCAATGACTGCCAAACTTTTAATGCCACATAGAATAAAGCGCCTAATCCTGCGACTCCTTTTGCTACAGCAGCCATATCAGCGCACATCGGCATCATTTCTTCATAAACGGAACGCAGTACTTCGTGTAAATTGTTCGGTTCCATCTTACCAGTATTTTTGATTGGAGGTTCCGTAAAGATCTAACACCCTTTGGGTGTTGTTCTGTTTTTTTGCCCTCAGATAGCTTACTGAAATATTCTTATTGGTATAGTAGCGTACAAGATTATGATATGCTTTCACTTCTTTGTACACTCGATCAATAACATCCATTCTTTCTTTGTCGTTGAGGGACAGGCCGTTGGATGAGATAATTTCTTTGAGTTCTTTCAGCAGCTCCGTGCTCTCCGTCAAAAGAGCAGAATAACCATTCGCAATAGATGCTAATTCCTGCGCATTAAAGTTGGGGTCATTGAGCATTTTGCCGAAATTATTGACATACATTTCAGAAACATCACCCACTAAAAGAACAGTTTGCTGGACCTTTCTGGCATCTTTTACCAGATTATTGACAGCTTTGAGCTTATCATAATACTCTTTACCCTGCTCGTACACCTTTTTGACCTCGTTGAAGTTCTTAACAACGTTGGACACCGTTGACGAAGTCTGTACAATTTCGTTGGCAGAGTTCAAAATACCTGATGCCAGATTAGCTGGATCAGTCACTACAAATTGTGCTTTCGCAAATGTTACGGTAGCGAAGAATGCTACCATTACTGTTTTAATGATTAAATTTTTCATTGTTATAAAATTTTAAATGATTTAATGGTCTTTTGTATTCGATTTGATTCTCTTAAGAGATATCCTCCTGATGGCATGTTCTACATTACCGTCAAGTTCTGATGCAAGATTCATCACTTCCATTTTTTCAGTTTCTTCGGTGGTATAAGCCAGATATTCCTCACTGGACACTTCAGTGGCATAGACCGCAGAGTGCGTTCCGCCTAATCCTATCCAAACCTCTTTGTACAGTCGCTTTGGATCATTGTTCATATTAATTGAAAGAACCTGGGATTTTTCTTTATCAGTCAATCCGAGCATTGCCTGGATATCATCGAACTTGTTCATGTACTTCCTTTGGTCAAGAAGAATCTTACAATCCGAATTGTTAATGATACTTTCTTTCACAATCGGTGACTGGATAATATCATCGACTTCCTGCGTCACTACTATGGCTTCCCCGAAGAATTTCCTTACCGTTTTGAATAAATACTTGATGTACTCCGCCATTCCTTCTTTAGCAATCGCTTTCCATGCTTCTTCAATTAGTATTAGTTTTCTAATTCCTTTAAGTCTTCGCATCTTATTGATGAAGACCTCCATAATGATAATGGTAACTATTGGAAAGAGAATTTTATGATCTTTAATAGCATCGATTTCAAAGACAATGAAACGTTTTGATAAGAGGTCCAGCTGCTTTTCCGAATTGAGCAAATAGTCATACTCCCCTCCTATGTAGTAAGGTTCCAACACATTGAGAAAGTTCGCAATATCAAAATCCTTTTCTCTGACCTTTTTTCGCTCAAGTACTTTCTGATAATCCTCTTTGACAAAGTCATAGAATCCATTGAAAGAGGGTTGTTGTTCGTCGGATTTAATCTTTTCGATATAACCGCTTACTGCATTGGATAATGCCACTTCCTCAGAACGGGTCGGTGGTTCATCATCTCTTTTCCAAAGCGTTAAAATCAAGGTTTTAATACTCTCTCTTTTTTCGATATCAAAGACGCCGTCATCAGTATAGAATGGATTGAAAGCAATGGGATTATCCTCTGTATAGGTAAAATAAACCCCGTCCTCTCCTTTGGTTTTTCCTTTAATCAATTCACATAATCCCTGGTAGGAATTTCCGGTATCAACCAAAAGAACATGAGCACCCTGTTCATAATACTGACGCACCATGTGGTTTGTAAAGAAAGACTTACCGCTGCCTGAAGGTCCGAGGATGAACTTATTCCGGTTGGTAATGATCCCTTGCTTCATCGGCAGATCAGAAATATCCAAATGAATCGGTTTTCCGGTCAGGCGATCTGCCATTTTAATACCAAATGGTGACGGTGAATCCTGATAATTGGTTTCCTCGATAAAAAAGCACAATGCAGGTTCAATAAACGTGTAGAAACTTTCTTCACTTGGAAAATCTCCTGCATTGCCCGGAATTCCAGCCCAATATAATGTCGCTGTATCGGTAGTATTATGGCGGGGCTTACATTCCATCAATGCTAACGCACTGCCTGTATCATTCTTTAACTGCTTTAGCTCATGAGGATTGTCAGACCACGACATCACATTGAAATGAGCACGTATAGACTGTAAACCATAAGAATGGGCTTCATTCAGATACTTTTCAATCCACTCTTTATTGATCTGATTGGCTCTGCTGTATCTTGCGAGTGAATGCATTTTCCTTGCGGATCTTTCAAACTGCCTAAGATTTTCATCACTGTTGTCAATGAACAGATACTGGTTGTATATATGATTGCAGTTTAGTAGAAGTCCCACAGGGGAAGCAAATGACAGCAGACAATCACTGCGGTCCGTACTCAACTTTTCATAACGGCTGTGTGATGAAACAGTGCCTGGCAAATCTTCAGTGTCAGACAACGTATGCATACTAATACGGTTGTTACCAATCCGCATTTCTTCAGATCCCAACTTAATGTCCTGCAATGAGGGATTGGCTTCACGAGATAAAGTGAGATACTGTTCCAGTAAACCTGAGCTTTCTGAAGTTCCTGATATCTCATCTTCATTTATTCTTTCGAGATGGATATAACCGCTGTCATTCATTATCCGTTCCAACTGGTCCACAGCTTCTAGAAATCGATGAATAACTTCCTTGTCCTTAATCTCTTTTGGAATCAGCTTACCTTTGCACAGAGATGAAAAGTTGCTCTGCATCCTCATTCTCTCCTTACTGGTTTTCGTAATGAACAGATAGCAGTAGTGATTCAAAAAAGTTCTCTCATTGAAATGCCTTTCAAATGATTTGGAAAGAAAACTCTGGTCTTCCCTTGAAAGATCAGGATTGTAGTTCTCTTTGATAAACCAGTCCTGCTTGTGAACCACGGTAAAATCCGGAAGCGTCTTGATAGCTTTGAACCATGCGGAGTGCATCGCTTCATACTCAGCGGAAGCAACGGTAAACAGTTCCGGAAGTTTAACTTTAAAGCAAACCGTAACGTCAGCGTCCTTTGAAATGATACAGTCATTTTCAATGGCTAACAATGGAAATTTACTTTCCAAAGTTGCAGCTTTAGAAGAATTTCTCATACACCTGCATTTTTAGGGTTAGCTTTTAGATACCGGTAAATACTCTTACGGCTAATGATGTACTTAGGATGCTTTCTGCGTGCACCCAATTTCATCAAGCCATGTTCTCCGTATTTTCTGTTCAGCGCAAAAGTCTGCCAGATGAGAAGTCCACTAATGGATCCCCCTATAATGAGACAGAGATAAGTATTGACACCAGCCATATACATAATCATGACAAAGATCAGCACCCCCAGCAAGCCACCTGCGAAAATAAAAAGGTACTGTGCTTTAAGACCCTTAAATTCTACTGTCCTCCCTATTCCTTTATTAATATGATAGGTTTTCATAATCATCATTTTAAAGGAAGAATGAGCGAAGAATTGTCGCTGCAACAATTAGGAAGATACATGCTCCAAACCAGCTTGCAGCAGTTTTACTGGTGTCTGGATCACCACTGCTGAACTTGTTGTAAACCTTTACACCTCCGATTAGCCCAACTACAGCACCGATAGCGTAAATTAATTGGGTAGCGGGTTCAAAATAAGAGGTGACCATCTGTGTTGCCTCATTGATTCCCGCGGAACCATTACCCTGGGCAAAGACACCACTTACAAGCATCAGGCTTAGACCTAATACCAGAATTTTTTTTCTTTGTCTTTTCATAATGAATAGATTTTTTGATTATGAAACCCGCACTTTACGGGCTTGATGACAAAGATGTCCGGGTCTTAGTACTAAATAACAGGAATGGCAGTGGATGGAATCTTTTGGCTGTTAACAAACCGTGTGCTGGTCAGAATTCCTGTATAATTAATTGTAAATTTGTAAGGAATTTCAAAAATTAAATCATGGATAAAAGGTTCACGGATATTATTGAGCTCATCAAACAGTCTCGTAACAATGCGATAAGAAAAGTCAATGAGGAACTCATCGATCTATATTGGAATATTGGTGAGTATATCAGCAAAAAGGTTGAGCTGAGTGAATGGGGACAATCAGTGGTCAAAGAACTGTCTCTATATATCCAAACCAATGAACCGGAGATCAAAGGATTTTCGGATAAAAATCTTTGGAGGATGAAGCAGTTTTATGAAAGCTATAAAGAAATTCCAAAAATCTCAACACTGTTGAGAGAAATAAGCTGGTCTCATAATCTAGCCATATTCTCCCGATGTAAATCGATCGAAGAAAAGGAATTTTATATTAAGTTGACCAAACAGGAAAATTATAGCTTTCGGGAATTAGAGAGACAAATATCCAGCAGCCTTTTTGAAAGAACCATGATCGGAAATTCAAAACTCTCAACAGTGTTGAGAGAAACCAATGCTGACATCGCCAATACATTTAAAGACAGCTATGTATTTGACTTTTTAAATCTACCAGAAACATTCAACGAAAGTGATCTCCAAAAAGGTCTGATCGAGCAGATGAAAAATTTCATTCTGGAATTAGGACGGGATTTCCTTTTTATCAGCGAAGAGTACAAAGTACAGGTCGGCAATTCGGATTTTTACATCGATCTTTTATTCTTTCACAGAGGACTGCAATGTCTGGTGGCTTTTGAACTAAAAGCAGATAAATTCAAACCGGAACATTTGGGTCAGCTTAATTTCTATTTAGAGGCATTGGACAGAGATGTCAAACGTCAGAATGAAAATCCAAGCATCGGCGTCTTGCTGTGCAAAGACAAAGACAGTGAAGTGGTAGAATATGCTCTCAGCAGAAGCTTATCTCCAACAATGGTTTCTGAATATAAGACTCAACTTCCTGACAAAAAGGTTCTGCAGAAAAAGCTGCACGAATTGTTTGATAACAGATCTTAATTGAAACTTCTTAATAACAAAAGGGGAATTTGCCTAAACAAACTCCCCAATATCGAAACCTTCAACACCATCTTTGTCATTGGAAGCTATTCCTTCACCCTCATTCGAAATGCTTTGACTTAACAAATTAGCAATACGCTTCGAAGCACCTCCCAATGAATTTTCCAAAAGATCAAAAAGCTCGGTCCCATGAATTTTTTGAATTGTAGCAACTGCTTGTTGTTCTAAGTCAGGTTCCAGCATTTCCATCTGTAGCAGCTGACCCGCAGTACTCAATTCCTGAAAGGTAACCCCCGTAGCAAGCCCGCTTTCGACATTGGAGTCCTGATATTTCCAATCTTCTTCCTCCTGCTCCCAATCATCCTTGATTAGAATATCATCAAGATTTTTATTCTGAATTACATCAGCGGCTTTCCCGTTTCTGGTTTCTGAATCAAAATTATATTCTGTTAATGAAGTACATTCAAGGTGGCTTTCAAGGGCTTCAACTGGCCAACCTTGTCTTTTTATTTGCTTGGTAGCTCCCATTATCGATGGAGGGCTTTTCTTAGTATTGCTACTATCTTTCGCACGAACATTGACTGGGAATCTTCTGTCTAGGAGAATTAGAATGATAGTGATTAATAAACCTATAATGATTATTTTTTCCATAAAATGATATTAAAAGATTGGACGGTATTTATTATTAAAATCATCAGTGATTTCCTTTTCAAACATTTCAAAATGATACGCCAGTATATTATCCAGATAAGCATACAAAGGTATTTGGTCGTCTGCAATAATCTGAATAATACGTGAGAGACGTTCGTGATACTCCGAACGGATATAGATACTTTTATCACCCCGCTTAGTCATTGTGTGGTGGGTCAGAAACTGCTCGACATAGCTTAAATCTGATGTTTTTTTATTCTTTAATTTATTTTTTGTTTCACCTTTCTCCTTTGGAGAATCATCAGTTTTTGAAAGAACTTCCTTCTTAGGACTTCCTGCCATAATGGACATTAGATATTGTTCATCTATCCCCTTATCATCATTGTTTTTTTTTTCATATTCCATAGTCTTATAGTCTTACAATTCTTAAAAATTCCTCTATGAACTTATCCAGCCTGCATTGAGTCGACAGCTTAGGATCTGCAGGCAGTAATGTTGATCTGAAAACCGTTTTTGCTGTCAACTCACCTTCTTTCCGAAATCTTTTACTGTCTGCAATCGTTGTTTCCATAAGCTGCAGCCCTAAATCTGTAACCACCTTACTGTAATTTTTGTACAACATCGTTTTTTCTCTTCTATCAACCTGATTCCAAAATAAATGAATACTTTTAATCCCCGTTCGATTTTCTTTCATCAACACATTCGTCAATACATCAGTGAAACTTAGGGTACTCTCCAATACGACACGGTCCGCGGTAATAGGAGAAAAAATGTAATTGACATTCGTCAAGGTTCTCAGAATACCTGCCGTATTAACGGTGCCGGGTAAATCTAAAAAGATGACATCGGGTACAATCTCTGAGCCGTTAACATAAGCTTCCATTTCTTCTAAAACCTTATCGGTTTTACTCTGGAAAATGGGATACGCTTTTTTATTGATCGTCGTAAACTGTTGGTGAGCCATCTTTTTAAAGATCTCATTCTGCATCACCATTTTCAAATCTCTTTCTCTCATCTGCAGTAAACTGTACTGCGGAAAATCACAGTCAAATACTGCGACCTGATAACCTAACCGGTAATGAAGAAAACTTGCTAGAAGTGATGTAAAAGTGCTTTTTCCTACGCCTCCTTTTTGAGTGGAAAATGCAATAACTGTGGGTTGTTTTTTTGTTTTCATTTTAAATGAATTTTAGTTAAACCTAATTTGAAAGGATGAAGGACAGCAAGCCTTAAGCAATAGTGACTGCATGCTGTATACTTTGCTATCAAGAGTGTTGACGAAGATTCCTGACAGATATATTGGATTACATCAGTACTGAATGATTATTGTCTTTACTTCTATCCTGGCAGATTAGCTTTCTTACTCCTATCTCTCACGAATGATATCAAGACGGCTGGCATGCCGGACTGCAAGAATGCAGGATTTCAACAATGCAGGATGTCCATCACCTCTGCCTTATCAATGTCCTGCCCTCCATCTGTTGCAAATGAAGAACATTTCTATTTCAGTGCTTATCTAATGGTAGTTCTTGGCAGCACACTTCCTTCTTTGGCTTTGTCTACAATACCGTTTCTCTAATTGATTGTGGTTTACTTTGTTTCAGAAGATTGAGGAGTGTTTTGAAATGGCAGTGTCTGATAGTATAATGCCTTAAATCTATTCTATTAAAGATATTTCCTTTCACCCGAAAGGGGCAAGTTATGTTTTGAGTGCCTCATAACCTTTTTGTGCCTCAAAACTACTTGCCCTGGCTGGGGCTATAAAACCACTCCGAAGTCGTGATTTTCTTAACTTTAAATTGGATGATATGGAACCAAATAAAAACAATAAAGGAGGACGTAAGCCCAAGCTGAACCCAAGTAAAAACAGGTATGTATTTAGACTTACTGATGAGGAAAATATAATGTTTTTAAAATTATATGAGGCTTCTGGAATGAGTAACAAAGCAAAATTTATTACAACAATTTTGTTTCAGAAAGAATTAAAGATTGTAACAGTGGATATTGCAACAATGGATTATCATACCCAACTCACTAAATTCTTTTACCAGTTTCAATCGATTGGAAACAATTATAATCAGATTGTAAAAATTTTATATCGAAATTTTACAGAGAAAAAAGCGTCTTTCTATCTCTTTAAACTGGAAAATCACACCAAAGATCTAGCATTAATTTGTAAAAAGATTATAGAGCTCACCAAAGAATTTGAGCAAAACCATATTCAAAAAACTTCTGAAAAATGATTGCAAAAATTGGAAAAGGTGAAAATCTATGGGGTGCCCTTACCTACAATCAACAAAAAGTTGACAACGAAAATGGAACGGTTTTATTCACTAATAAGATTCCTGATTTGTGGGACCATCCTTATTCTGTCAGATTTTTTCATCAGTACTTTGAACCCTATCTGATTGCCAATAATAAAACTGAAAAACCGGTAAGACATATTTCCCTAAACCCTGACCCCAACGATAAGGTTGATGACAAAATTTATAGAGAAATGGCTCAGCAATATATGCAGGAAATGGGGTACGGTAACCAACCTTATGTAGTGTTTAAACATACGGATATTGACAGGACTCACATTCACATAGTCACCACTTGCGTCCAGATCGATGGGAAGAAAATATCAGATCGCTATGATCATTCTCGATCGATGGAAGCCTGTAGAAAACTGGAGAAACAATACAACTTGAAAGTTACTGGTGCGAATAGAAATTTAAATCAAAGCTCTATTTTTAAACCTGTAGATTATACTAAGGGGAATATCAAAACACAATTATCCTCGATACTACGACATATGCCTCAAACTTACAGCTTTCAAAGTATAGGTGCTTATAGGGCTTTACTTTCTCAATTCAATATTTCCGTTGAAGAAGTTAACGGAGAGCTTCACGGAAAAATGAGAAAAGGAATGGTCTATTTTGCTACGGATAAAAATGGAAAAAAAATAAGCAATCCTTTTAAATCATCCCTTTTTGGTAGGCATGCAGGAGTAGAAAATATTCAGGAGCTCATTGAGAAATCTAAAGTGAAAATGAAAAATGATCCATTAAAATTCATTCTTAAAAGAACCATTGAAACAGCAATCAGTACCAGCAGAACTGAAACTGCATTTAAAAAACAACTGCTTGAACAGGGAACCGCTACGGTCATACGAAAGAATGATGATGGAAGGATTTACGGAATTACATTCATAGACCATAACTCCAAATCTGTTTGGAATGGTTCACAGTTAGGTAAAGAGCTTTCAGCCAACTCATTCAACAAACTATGGCATGAGATAGAAACAAAACCTGAAGCCAGTTCATACAATAGTTCTAATAATGACATATCATTTGAAAAATCTTCAGAACATTTCTTCAGCAATAACAGCTACGAAGGAGTTCACGGATTCTTTTCCAGTTTATTGTCCTCAGATACAGATAAGGATCACGAAGAGCAAATTTTTGCGTCTCAAATGAAAAAGCGAGAAAGAAAAAGAAGAAAAAAATAATATTCTTTTCCAAGATGCTACCCTTATAAATATGTCCTAAGAGCCAAAGCCAGCCAACAGATGCTTGCAACGGCGCATTTATAGTTGAGAATACCTAATCCTGTATTTATGCCTCTAAAATGTGATATGCAGGGTGAAGACGATTTAAGAGGGCTTGCCAAAATCATGGCATTTATGCGAGCGGTCAGCATTATTGTAGTATTAATGCATCTGTATTGGTTTTGTTACGGATTTTTTGCACAGCGACAATGGACACTGGAACTCGTCAATAAGATACTTTATAATTTTAACAAAACAGCAGGGTTATTTTCTCATGCCATTTACTCTAAGCTCTTCGCTATTATATTGCTAGGTTTGAGTTGTCTTGGTACAAAAGGCGTAAAGAATGAGATAATCACCCGGAAAAAAATTAGTATCGCTTTTTCTATTGGTTTTGTCCTATTCTTTTTAAACTCAATTATTTTACAACTTGATACCAGCTTTACAGCTGTACTTTATATTCTATCTACCGGCTCCGGATACATTTTACTGATGCAGGCAGGAGTCTGGACAGGCCGTTTACTGAAAACGAATTTGATGACCGATGTTTTTAACAATGAGAACGAAAGTTTTCAACAGGAGACTCAATTACTCTATAACGAGTACTCTGTTAATCTTCCAACCAAGTTCTATTATCAGGGAAAGTGGCATCAGGGATGGATTAATGTGGTTAATCCGTTTCGTGCCACCATTGTCTTAGGAACCCCGGGCTCAGGAAAATCATACGCCATTGTCAACAACTATATCAGACAGCATATCGAAAAAGGATTTTCGATGTACATCTACGATTTTAAATTTGATGATCTGTCTACTATTACTTACAATCATCTTATCAATCATTTCGATGCTTATACAGTAAAGCCGAAATTCTATATCATCAACTTTGACGACCCTAGAAAAAGTCATCGTTGTAATCCCTTAAATCCTAATTTTATGACGGATATATCGGATGCGTACGAAGCTGCCTACACCATCATGTTAAACCTTAACAGAAGCTGGATACAAAAACAGGGCGATTTCTTTGTTGAGAGTCCTATCATACTGCTAGCTGCCATCATATGGTTTCTTAAAATTTATAAGAACGGCAAATACTGCACTTTTCCACATGCTATTGAACTGTTGAACAAAAAATACAAAGATGTTTTTACGATATTAACATCTTATTCTGAATTAGAGAACTACCTCTCTCCTTTTATGGATGCATGGCAGGGCGGTGCACAGGATCAGTTGCAGGGGCAAATCGCGTCTGCAAAGATTCCTTTGTCAAGAATGATCTCACCACAATTGTATTGGGTAATGACTGGAGATGATTTTTCTTTAGATATCAATAATCCTGAAGAACCCAAAATATTGTGCGTAGGAAACAATCCGGATCGTCAGAACATTTATTCTGCCGCGTTAGGATTGTACAATTCAAGAATTGTTAAGCTGATCAATAAAAAAGGACAGTTAAAGAGTTCTGTGATTATTGATGAGCTTCCCACTATTTATTTCAGAGGCTTGGATAATTTAATTGCAACTGCCAGAAGTAACAAAGTTTCTGTATGTCTCGGATTTCAGGATTTTTCCCAATTGGCCAGGGACTATGGGGACAAGGAAAGTAAGGTTATTCAGAACACAGTAGGAAATATCTTTAGTGGGCAAGTGGTTGGAGAAACAGCAAAAACCTTATCTGAACGTTTTGGAAAAGTACTCCAGAAAAGACAAAGTATATCCATCAATCGCAATGATACTTCAACCTCCATCTCTACCCAATTGGACAGTTTGATTCCTGCTTCGAAAATCTCAACCCTGACACAGGGATTTTTTGTCGGTGCTGTATCAGATAACTTTGATGAAAGGATTGATCAGAAGATCTTTCATTCGGAGATTGTTGTGGATACAATTAAGCTTTCTCGGGAGGCGAAAGACTTTCAGAAAATACCAAAGATCCGATCTTTCACTGATATAGACGGAAATGATCTGATGCAAAAACAGATTGAAGAAAATTACAAAGGAGTCAAGGCAGATATTCTTAGCATTGTCACCAATGAGATGGACAGAATAAAAAATGATCCCGGCTTACAGCACTTAATGAAAAATGATTAAATAGTGAAACCTCAAATACCAAACGATTTGAGGTTTTTATTGGGTATTTATGTTACTCAGCATCATTGTTCATAAAATATTGATTCAAATTATCACTCACCAATTGAAGGAATTTGGTTGGTCCCTGTTTTCGGTTACGGATTTCAAAGATGGTTTTATGAAAATTACCCAAATCGCAATCCAATGACTTTTCTGTAAATTTTATGACCTCGCTTAACTCGATATTACCACCGTTAAAACAACGCATCTGGTAAAGCGCATAGATAAGCTCTATAAGACCGACCTTTGATCCCGACCAGCTAAGAGGAGAAAATACTTTTGCAGTAAAGTTATCATTCGAACTTTCAATTTGCTTTTTTAAATACTGATCAAATTGCTGATTGGAAATAAATCTGGCGATCATATGATCGTGGGAAGTTGTAAAACTTGGATCATAGTTATAAAACCCGGATGATAGCTTCATCTTCAAATCATAAGAATTACGGACAAATATTTTATGATCAAGATAGGTCGCTTCTCGTTTATAGTAACTGTAAAATTCAGAATGCTCCAAATAAAAGTTTTTCAATTTTTCCTGTTCTGCTTCATAATATTTTTTTAAAGTCTTATTTCCGGCAGCCGGTTTATGAGATTCAATATCCAATACTGCAGAATAATAAATAAATTTTGAGATAAACTGCGGTTTCAGTTTTTTAAAAAACAATACCTCTTCAGCAATGTGATCAAAATGGTGGTTTGAAACCAGAAGTTTTAATTTCCTTATCGACTCATCAATAATAAGTAATGCCTTTTCCGAAGTTTTAATCAGATCATTTCCGTCAGTGTTGACTTCGTTAATCTTTAGATCCAGATCCTCTAATAATTGTGAAGTTCTTTTAAAAATAGTTTTTGTTACCATGTCCTTTTTTCAGAAATTTACAAAAATTACCTAAAGCATTACATAATCAACTAATACCCAGCTCCTTTTTCCGATTCTTTATATAATCAGTAGGTCTTATCCCATTGATATCAAAGAACAGATTTGAAAAGTTCTGACGTGCAGCTATACCGCATTCTTCGGCCAATGCTTCGATAGTATAGTTTAAATATTTACTGTTGGTATTAAGTAAGTTAGTGATATAATTGATTCTCAGTTCGGCCATGTATTTATTAAAATTCATCCCTTTTTGTTCATTGATATAAACCGAAAGATATTGGGAATTGGTTCCCAGCTTTAAAGCAATACTTTTCTGCGTAATCCCTTTCTTTCTGAAATACTGTTCCTGCTCAAACTTCTGAAGCTTTTCTTTTATTTCTAAGGCCATTTCCGGGGTAAGAGAAGTCTTTCTTACAGGGAGCTCTATCATTTCTTCTCTTAAAACATCATTGATATTATATTTTCCTTCAGTAATTCTCTTTTGGAGAAGCTGATATTGCTTTTTAATCTTTTGATCTCTTCGATGCCGGACAACAAAAAAGCCAAGAATTACACTTCCTGAAGCAATCAGCATCTGAGCAAATACTATTTTTTTGGTACTGGATCTCTCGATTTCTTCTTTTGCATCCATCAATGTACGTCGGTCAAAATCTTTATGAAGTTTCAAAGATAAATATGGAAAATCTTTACTGATTAAACTATCTGCTTTTAAAAGCTGATTGGTATAGTACAGCTGCTTTTCGACATTCTTATCTTTATAATGATCAATAAGATAGTGATAACTCTTATACACCTCAGGAAGTATAAAATCATGTTTGTTGAAAATAGAGTCTATTTTGTTATAACATCCTGTAGCCCTATTTATATTATCCTGCGCTTCATAAGTTTTACCCAGGTAATAATATACTACAGAAGCCCAGGCGAAATCGTTTCTGTTAAGAATAGTGGGTAAAGATTTTTGCAAGTAATCCCGAGCACCAACATAATCTTTATTATGAAATCTGGAAATTCCGATGCATTTGAGAAAATAGCTTTTTTCCAATGCAAAATCGCTATTATTGGCGGTTAACCGATAACCCAACATACTTAAACTGTCGCTCTTGTTAAAGTTATTCAGATATCTGTTAAGTACGGTCAGTTGATGTAAGCAGTTGAGATACGCCTTCCCATAATTAAACTTTTCATTTTCATGATGGTTTTCATTCAACTTTGGCCTGTAAAATGAAATACATTCAAGAAAATGTTTCATTGCGTCATCATAATAGCCCAAATGACTTTTTACAATTCCTAAATGATAGAGAACTTTATACCGATGGTACTCATCTTTTGAACCTTTTGAGTGGGTATAGGCTTTAATATACTCATTTAAAGCTAGCTTAAATTTTTTTTGATAAAAATAATAGATGATTCCCTTACTTAGATACTCTTTACTGATATCATCTTGGGTTCCATGCTTTAAGCTGGCAGTAAGCGCACTATCAGCATACTTCATTTTGTTTTTAAAGTCAAATTGTCTCGCATCTCTATACCCTTGAATCAGCTTTGAAAAATTATTTTCGTTTTTTGCTTTCTCAATGTACAGTTTTACATAGGGCATTGCATGAACGTCATCTATTTCCATTTTTTCATAATGCTTTCTAATTTCACTGAAAGTTTTTTCCTCTTTGTTTTGTGAAAATAAAAATTGTGAAAAAGTAGGAAATATGATGAGAAAGTAATAAAACTTTTTCATAGCCTGATATTTAGAACCTCACTATCTCAAAAATAAACATTTATGTTTTAAATAAATCAAAATTCAATGAATTAAATAACAGAAAGACAAAAATCCTGTAAAACATGCAAATACAACCACTTAAACTCAGATATTCTAATGTATTAATTTTAAAATTGAGACGTAACAATTTTAAAATAGAGCCATATAACAGTTTTTTTTAGCTTAAAAGCCGGATAATTTTGACAACAGAATTCTAATATAATCCGGCCGGGATAACCAAATTAAAATTATCAAAATGAAAAAGTTTATCCCATTTTTTAGCATAATGATCGCAACAGTTTGTCTACAAAACTGTACCCATCGAGATGAAGATATGATCTCAAATAGTGAATATATTGAAAAATCAGAGTCCACAATAAATGGCTTAGTAATGAAACAGGATTCTGCTAAATCTATAGAAGTAATTGAAGATCCTGGAACAAAAGACCCTCCTGTCAGGGACGGTGATAATTGGCGGCTTACTCAGGATTAAAAAGCAAAAAACTATGATTTCCCATACTTCCATATCAGTTACTACTGGCGTACCATGTCCAAAGAGTGGCATCTGGGAAAGTGTGGGGAATTTCAAAACAACCGTAGCCCTATTTAAGGGTGAACCGATGCCTGAATATTGCGGATGGAAAATCAGATGGAGACTGGTTCAGGTCTGTTAAACCCAATAATAACAAGCCATGAAAAACTTCCAAACTATCTTTATCAAAACTGTTTCCTGCTTTTTTATTCTATTGTTTGTTTATGCAAGTGTGAGCAAATTGTTAGATTTTGAAAACTTCCAAGTTCAAATTGCTCAGTCACCATTACTTAGTGCTTATGCAGGTGTTATTTCTTATGCTGTTATTATTGTAGAATTAATTATTGTACTGTTATTAATTTTTCCAAGCAGTAGATTGATTGGATTATACTTATCAACTGCTTTAATGTCAGCATTTACGATCTATATATTTCTCATTTTAAATTACAGTGAATTTGTTCCGTGCTCATGTGGAGGAATCTTAGAAAAAATGGGATGGACTGAACATCTGATTTTTAATATTCTTTGTGTAATTATGGGAGGTTTATCAGTTCTCACCACCGAAAGAGCAAATCACAAGACTACCCGTAAAACAGCATTAATCTTAGGAATTTCCAATATGTTGAGTTGTATCCTCGTCATTGTCTTGTTTTTCAAGTCAGAACACATCATAAAACAGGAAAACAATTTTACCAGAAGGTTTCTGATGCATCCTATTTTAAAAATAAAAAGTATGGATCTGGAGAACCATTCATTTTATTTTGCCGGTGCTAAAAATGAGGAGCTTTACTTAGCTAACCGAAGCTTACCTCAAAATATATTAGCAGTTGATTCACTTTTAAAGAAAGCTGTAAATACTAAGATTGATCTGGAGCTCAGCAAATATCCATTTAAAAAAATAGAGATTAAAGTTAAAGATCATAATTATTATATCTATGATGGAAATGTTCCCATCATATTAAAAGGCAAATTAGGTGATACACAAAATAAAGTCATCAGTTTGAATGATGCATTCTTTAGCCAGCTTGAAATTATTGATAGTAATAAAATTGTCATACGTACTCTTTCATCTCAAACCAAAAGTTTAATGCTGGGAACCATTTTAATCAATAACAATGGTAAAAATTTTGTGAAACTGTATCCTAATCTGCTTGAAAAGCAAATAGACGGTGTTTTTGATTCTGACGGTTATCTTTCAGCCGATCCTATAAAACCGACTGTCAGCTATATTTACAGTTATAGAAACCAGTTTCTTGTAATGAACCATTCCATGCAGCTTATTCACAGATGGAGAACTGTTGATACGACTAAAATCGCACAGATTAAAGTAACTCCGCTCTCCAATGGAAAATCTAAAATGTCTAAACCTGCATTAAAAGTCAATGGACATGCAATCGTATACAGAGGACTCCTATTTAACCCTGCTCAATTAAGAGGAAGGCATGAATCTTTAAACAGATGGCAGGAAAGCAAAGTCATCGACATCTATAATACTGCATCTCAGGAATATATTGGCAGTATGTACATCGACAATATTAAAAATAACAGCATGTCAGATTTTAGAGTTACCGACGAGCATTTATACGCAATTGTTGGAAATCAGCTGGTACAATATAAACTTACCCAGCCGCTGAAAAAACATTTCAAAAACGGGGAAGCCGAAAACCGTGTTTCAGAGTAGGCAGCAAATCAAATATTTTTTTATTATGAAAAAAATTCTTTTTCCTGTTATCCTGGTAGCACTGGGAACAGGGTCAGCTTTTGCCACCATGTTGGCAAAGAAGAGTACACGAGCTTTAGAGCCGGCTTACAGAATTGTTAGCTTGGGCGGTGGTCAGTTCCAATGTGAGGATGCTGATCAGGAATGCAGCAATATCGTTTCCGGTGATGTCTGTGAATGGGCATTGGACGACAGTGTTGAACTGCATAGAATCGGTTCAGGCACGATGTGCGGAACACCGCTTTATAAAATTCCTTAGTGCTTTATTGTATTAAGTATTAGATCAGGGACGCTATTCAGTGTCCCTTTTCATTTCTTTATCAATCCATCCTATATCTTTCCGGCTTTTCAGGTGATAGTCCCACCACTCTATGATTTTAGTATTAAGATCCTTGATGTCATCGGAATTTTTCCTGATCGTGTGTTCCTGCTTTTCATACATCAGCACCACCACCTTTTTTCTGTTTCTTAATAGTCCCATATAAAAGCCCATGGTTTGCGTTGGCGGAATATTCGTATCCTTCTTCCCCGCCCATAGCAATACCGGTGCATTCACTTTCTCAATAAAATTGATAGGATTATTTCTGTAATACAGATCCTTATCTTCTGAAAAAGGAATTCCCATTGAAAACTGCCCGGTTTCAAATCTTGAATAGTCTGCTATTTTAAACAGTTCATTAAATGAAAAGTAAGTATTCATAATGTCACTTAGACCTGCCCCCGAGATATAGGTTGCAAACCTTTCTGAATGGGTAGCGATAAAGTTGGTCTCATAACCACCGAATGAGTGTCCTGTTAAACCAATACGCCTGAAATCAATATTGACATTTCCCTGAATCGCATCCAGTCCGGAATGAACACAATCAAGCGCCGAAATTCCCGGACCCCTGTCATCTGAAACAATATCTGGCCGAAAAACCATGTAATCGTTCTCAAGCAATAGGCGGATATTGAATCCACTGGGTCCCCAGGCGGGATACAGGTATTTGTTGAACTCATCATGCTGAATACTGTATACCTGTACCACCAAAGGATATTTTTTTGTCTTGTCGAATTTAATGGGATAATATAGAACCCCTTTCAGATACTTACCTTCACTATTGGTATATGAAATAACATCCTGCTGTAGGTCTATAGCTTCTTTATCATGAAGGTTGGTTGCATAAAGTATCTTCTTTTGACCTGATGACTTGCTTTTGCTGTACAGCTTTGGAGAAAGGTTGTAGTTTTCTTCGATCGAATACATTAAATCATGCCTATCCTTATACGAGAACATTTTGATCCTGTTGCTGCTGTACGGCAGCATTTCTTTGAGTTTACCTTTATCATAAGAATAATATCCGGAATCATTATGGTCTTCTCTCCTGATATGAAGCATCAACGGTTGAGACATTTCAATAGTTCGTTGTGTTATCTTAAAAGATTCCATCTGATGAATCATTTTTCCAGTGTATTCATGAAAGCTGATTTTGCTGTTCTCTTGCTTGAAAACTGTTTTTACCACACCTGTTTCCAGATGATAGCTGATCAGTCGGCCTCCTCCTGTAAAGAGTAAGCTGCCATCGGGCAGAAAGATCGGATAGCTCAGTGTTGTATTATAATCAATAATTTTTTTCTGCTCTAATTGATGATCGTATACCATCCATTGATTCTTATACATCAGAAATCCAATGGTGTAACGACCACCCTTTCCTATTACCATTTCTGAAGCATTCTCAAAAACAAGTTCAAATTTATTTTCGAAAAGGTCATATCGGTATATATTCAGGCTTCGGAATCCCCGGTAATCATTATCCTCTTTGGCATTATACGTCCAAAAATAGCGTGGATTGTCTGTCGCTATATAGACCTGCATTGATTTGGGAGAGATTGAATGAATTTGATTGTTTTTAACATTCCATAGGCTATACTGATGATCGGTCCATTCTTGGTCCTTATTACGCAGATACTTGTCTCCCCCATACCATATTTCTAGTTTTTCTATTTTCTCAGGAGTTTTCTTGACGGAAATATCAATCAAAAAAGTTTCGGAATGACCTGCTTCAGTTACTTTAATGCTTTGGGCTTCTCCTAGGCTGATCTGGTCGTTATAAAACAGTTGTCCGTCTGATATTCTTAACAATCTTGCCCTGATCTTTCCATTGGAATCTGTTTTTTCTTTTTCCTTTAGGACAATAAATCTCTCTGATTCTAAAAGATCCATCGCAACAATGTTAGCTGCAGTAGAATAAAGCAGTTTCATAGCGCTGCCATTCCATTTCAATATTTTATGAAATCCTCCACTTTTAGCAAGAATATAAACCTGTCCTTGCTCCGAAATAGTATAGTTCAATGTTCCTGCCTCATCGTGACGCACTTTTCCTTGGGAATTATAAATTTTCAGGTTTTTATCAGTACCCAATATTACATATTGCTTCAGGGGTTCATTGGCGTTGCAGCGCTGTACACTACCATAAATTTCTCTTTTTTTTGACTTCAGATCAATGAATTCAGCCCTGCCCGGTCCTGAAGCAAAAACAGCATGATTATTCAGAAAACTGATGTTGCTCTTTTTTAAAATGGTATCGGATGGGCTTACTGCTGATTGACGGTCAAACACAAAAACTGAATCAGAATTATTCGCGTACATTTTGGTCAGCAAAACGAATCGCTGATCATCGGATACTTTCATCTGACCAATCATTGTTGAGAACCGTGACATCCACTGGTCCAATTCCTTAATCGTTCTCTGCGCTTTATAGCAATGCAGAGAACACAGCAGAATAATAAAACAATACACTCTCATTAATAACCTAAATTTTGAGGATTCAGATGGGTATTGAGCAGCAGTTCCTGTTGTGGAAGAGGCCATACTTTATGCTTATCTTTCCAGTTGGGCTTAGTCTGCTGTAGTTCATTAAGCTTTTCTGCTCTTTTCAAATCAAGAAAGCGATGTCCCATTTCTGTAAAAAACTCTTTTCTGTTTTCATTAAGGATTTCTTCAAGAAGCTGCTGTTGTGTAACAGCACTGCCAAGCAATGGCTGTCCCGCTCTTTGTTTGATCGGATTAATAAACGGTAAAGCCTCCGTCGTTTTATTTTGCTGTGTCAGAGCCTCTGCCAAAAGCAAATAAGCTTCTTCAAGTCTGAAGACAATGGAATTTTCTGTGGAGTTGGCAGATCTTGCTTTGTATTTTTCTGCTCTGTACCAGGTGTTACCCCCTACAGTAACCACTCCCATCCAATATTGCTTGCGAAGGTCTCCATTCTGAAATGAGCTGACCAAAGATGCGGAAAGCGCCATAGAGGTCGGAGCAACATTAGCAAAATAGTAAATCGTTGCTTCCCTTACCGCATCCCCATTGTTTTTAGGTCTGAGCTGCCAGATAATATGGCTGCCATTTTTAAGAAAGACCTTAGTAATATCATTTTGAAACTGATAGAGCGGACTCTGAACAACTGTTTTCAAGGTGGCTTCTGCCTCCATCCATTTCAGCTGCTGCATCTGAACCTTGCCGAGAAGAAGCTGCGCTGCTTTTTTATTGATATAGATGCGTTCATTATGACGGTAGGTATCGGAAAGCAGTTCAATAGCTTCTTTTATATCAGATTCAATTCTCATCAACACTTCTGCAGAAGATGTTTTTGAAATGCTCTGATTGATCATGTAATTGGTTGTCACAGGATACGGAATATCCCCGTAAACCTGCTGAACGTAGAAAAAGAGTAAAGAACGGATGACCAGGGTCTCCCCTTTTATCCTTGCTTTATCAGCTTCCGGAATATGATGCGCCCCTTCCAGCCCTTCGAGTATGGAATTGCTGACATATATTTTCTGATACGCATTATTCCAGAACGAACTTACAAACTGATTGGAATCAATCTGTGTATTATTGGACAGTTCAGGCAATCCATTGGTGGCACTGACTGCATAGTAGGTCAGGTCATCAGTGTAGAGACCCAAAAGCCTTCCGCTTTGATCACCCGTAACAGGCGATGATTCCCACAATCCGGCATACAATCCTGATAATACTGCGTTGGCAGTCTGGGTATCACTGAAGACGGTTTCTGACAGTATTTGGTTGTCAGGTAATTCCACTTCAAGAATTTTTTCACACGATACGGCGATGCTCATCAGATAAATGAGCGCTGCCATTATTATAATATTGAATATTGATTTCATTGCTTTTATATTGGATTAAATAATGTGACGGTCTTCGGTTTCCGTTAAGTATTCATCACAGCGTAAGCTGAATACCAAATGAGTACGTTTTCAAGGGAGGCAGGAATCCAAATGTGGTCATCTCGGGATCAATTCCAAAGAACTTCGTCCACGTCAAAAGGTTCTGCCCCTGAAAATAAAGCTTGACTTCCCTGAAAACACCTGAATCCAAAGAAAGATTATAGATAAGCTGCACATTTTTAAGTCTTATAAATGAAGCGTCAGAAACACTGGCATCACTATTTTGAAACAGGCTGTGCGAAGAATTAGACGTGGAGCGGTACGGCATATAAAGTCCGTTGGGATTCGTAGGCGACCATACATTCAATGCCTCTACTGGGAGATTCGCCATGATGCCCGGAGAAGACATTGCTGAATTATAGTTTCGGCTCTGTTGCTTTACAAACTGCAGCAAAAAAGACAAGTTCCAGTTTCGGTAACGTAATTCATTGCTTAGTCCTCCGTAAAACTGCTGTCCAAGGTTTCTGATTACCTGCCTGTCATCCGGTGATGCGATCTTTCCATCGCCATTGAAATCGGTAAAATCATAGACCAAGGTATTGGGGTTTACCCCCTGAAGCTGGTAGAGTTTAACAATGTTCACAGGCTGTCCGATAACATAGGTATTGGCATAGGATGAACCTTCAAGTCCCGGAAAGGAAATCAGCTTGTTTCGTGGAATAGTGATATTGAATGAGCTACTCCATGAAAAATTTCCTTTACTGATAATTTTGCCACTGGCCTCAAATTCAAGTCCTGTATTCTGAATGACTGCATCCAGATTAGCCAGTACACTGCTGAATCCCGTTACCGAGGAAAGCTGGTAGCCTACCAGTTGATTTCCGGAACGGTTTCGGTAATACGCAGCGCTTAGATTAAGCCTGTTGTTAAATAGCCCCAATTCAAGAGCGACTTCTGTTTTAACGGTTCTTTCCCAGCTGAAATCAGGATTGTAAAGTTTTGTTGGAGCCAATCCGGTGCTGCCATTATAGATGAGGTTGGCGGTGGCAAACGTATCCAGGTATTGGTAATCCCCGATATTATCACTTCCCGATGAACCATAACTTGCTCTCAGCTTTCCAAAACTGAGCCATGAGATGTTCTTCATAAAGTCTTCTTCCGAAAACAGCCATGCTGTCCCAATGGCACCGAATATTGCATATTTATTATTCGGACCGAATCTGCTGCTGCCGTCTCTTCTTCCTGTAAGATTAAGGATATATTTTTTATCGTACTGATAGTTGATTCTGCCGAAAAAAGCACCGTATCGGTATTCAGTACTGATCTGGTCAAGGACGACTTTATTGATTGCAGCCCCTATATTATAGATTAATGCATTACTTTCAAAACCTGATCCCTGAATTTCACCCCGGTCTGAAACATCTCTCTGATAGGTCCCTCCCACCAGTACATCAAATTTATGGTTACCTGTTTTGTACATCCAGCTTATCTGTGGCTCTATCACCATAGACAGTCTGTTCTGATTGGATTTTGAAGACATCGAATTGAGGGATGTTGCTCCTGCAGAAGGACTATACGCCGTACTCGGACGAAGTGACCATTCTTCAAAAGTCTGATAAGTCAAGCCACCGTTGAGCTTAAGCTTAAAGTTTTTAAAAGCTTCATATTCCATGCTGATGTTGTTAAGGAATTGCAGATTGTTATTGGAATAAGAGTTCTCAAAGGCAGCTGCGGGATTCGTAAACGTATTGTTCTCCCAGTTAAGGTTACCTTCTGAATCATAGAGAGCAGGAGCATTGGGAGCCAGAATATACGACTGTCTTGTTGCATCAGAAGTAATCAGGTTATTGTCTGTTGCTGTAAAAATATTCGATGAGTTGAAACTGAACTTCCTGTCAGCAGACCTATGGCTGATATTTCCTGAAATGGTATTGGTTCTGTACCTGAAATCCCTGCCGAACACCGTGGTTTGTTCGTTATGACCAAGACTGAGCAGGAAATTGGTATTTTCGCCTCCCCCACTGAGTGACAACTGGGTATTAGACAGGGCGGCATAATGACCAATCAGTTCTTTTCTCCAATCCGTATAACGGTTGGAATCCCAGGTTCCATTGATGTCATAGGCATTAGCGGGGTAGACAGAGATATTGCTGTTGGCGAATGCCTGCTTTCTCATATCAAGATACTGAGCAGTATTCATCATTTTAAGGTTTGAAATGGCATGGCTCAGGCCATATGAAGAGTTCAGGGTCAGTTTTACCTTTCCCCTTTTCCCTTTTTTGGTGGTCACCAGTACCACTCCGTTAGCACCCCGTGAGCCATAGATAGCAGTAGCGTCCGCATCTTTCAGGATCTCGAAACTTTCAATATCGTTAGGATTGATACTATTCAGCGGATTGATGTCTGCATTGGGAAGGATACTTCCAGCATAGGAGGAACTGATTCCCGTACCCACGGGAACACCATCAATAATATAAAGTGGCTGATTGCCATCGATTACAGAATTGCTTCGAGTTCGAAGGCTATTTCTGCCTCTGATCTGAATATCAAATCCACCCCCGGGAGTTCCTGAATTTTGGGTGATACTGACTCCTGCCATTCTTCCCTGTGCTGCTGACAATACATTGGTCACAGGCTGATTTTCTATATCTTTTGCTGAAACTTTGACGATACTACCGGTTCTTTCTTTGTCTTTAACCTTGTAGTAGCCAGCGTTGAGAATAACTTCTTCGATTCCCTTTACTTTGTGTTCTAGACTGATATTGACGACGGTCTGATTAGTGAGTGTAAATTTCTCTTCTGCATAATCAGGATGTCTGAACAATAGGATGGTATTTTCTGCTGAAACCTGTACTGTATAGGTCCCGTTGTTGCCGGTCATGGTTACCTGGTCACTACCCTCTTGGGAAATTACGACTCCTGAGAGTGGTTTACCTAATGATGTAACGGTACCGGAAATGGTGCGTGTTTGGGCTTTTGTGGTGATGTTTACAGCGGTAAACATGAGCCCAAAGAAAATACCTCCTATATGGTAATAGGAATTTTTCATAGATTTGTAAAGGTTTTTAATTTTTTAAAAGATTAATTACTGAACTACGCTCTTTCCCGTTGGTCTCCAAACTGTATGGGAAGGGGCTTTTTCCTTTCTTCTGATTTTAAGTTGAGTAGTTTTTTTGATTCATTTTGTAGATAAAGACTTTCCTGATGCCCTTTGGTATGAAAAAGGACTGGTGAGGTTCTATAGCAGTGACCTTAGGGCACCGGAAAGAATTTAATATAAATGAATCTGTGTTCCCGTGTAAGCTTTTTAAAGCCGCAATAGGTTGTACACTCCTATTGTATCGTGTAGTCTGATACTATTTTTGAAAGCGGGCTTAGATTTTTATGTAGAGATGGGCGAACTGCATTGAAAAAAGACGGCGTGGGTACTCTACATTATCCGATCCGGGGTACTGGTATACCTTACATGCAGATAAGAGAGCCCACGCCTAGGTCGTGAGCTTAGTACTTATCATCTCGCATGTTAAAAATTACCAGTTTTCGAATCGAGATTCTAAGCAATAGCTTCTATATTCTTTGAAGTATCGCAAAGTTACATTTTCTGTAACCTATTTTACAAATATAATAAAAAATACCTACAATTCGGATTTAAGTCCGAATTATTTCAAATAATATCGTTTTTATTTGTTATTATGAAAATTGCAAATAGAAAGATTGTTGAGTTTATAAGGGATAAATGGGTTATTCCTATGAACAATAATAGTCAATTTGCTACTGAAAATAATATTGACGAGAAAACTGTTAGAAGAATCAGAGAAGATGAAAATTATCAAATTAGTTTAGTTACTATAATGAGAATATGCGAAGCCAAAAATATTAAGATATCCAAATTCTTTGAAATGGTTGGACTTTAAAGAAAAATAGAAAAATCCTGACATTGTCAGGATTTTTCTATTTTTCTTTACTATTATCGTATTACATTCAAAATAAAATCAGAGCAAAAATTTATTGTATATAATAGAAGAGGCTGAAAGAACTAATTATCTGTGCCTCAATACTACAAACTAACGAAAGACAAAATAGTAGGAATTATTTCATCATATTTCATCTAGGCCTAATTCTCTGAGAAAAGAATTATGCAAGTCGGTAGCTTTTTTAATTTTTGAATTGATTCCATTTGGTCCGTTTAGTTTTTTATTAACCTCTTTCAAATCAATTTGCTTTTCTGCTTCCGATGTACTCACATATCGTGTAATATTTAGATTGTAATCATTTTTAGCGATTTCTTCCAAAGATACTCGTCTTGAATAGCGATCTTCTTCCAATCGATCTCTAAAAGTATCAACAATTTTTTGAACATCATCGACACCATGATTCTTTATATCTCTTAAGAAATTTTGACGTTTACCTTTTCCGTAATGTTCACTAGCATTTATTATTAAGACATCATCTTGCTTTTTACATTTCTTCAACACAATAATACAAACTGGTATTCCTGTAGAATAAAACAGATTACTTGGCAAACCAATAATCGCATCAATGTTATTATCTTTCACAAGCTTCTTACGGATGCGTTCCTCAGCACCACCACGGAATAAAACACCATGAGGCAAGATGATAGCCATTGTGCCTTGTCTGTTTAAATAATGAAAACCATGTAACAAGAAAGCAAAATCTGCGGCTGATTTTGGAGCTAAACCATAACCTTTAAAGCGAAAATCTTCAGCCATAGCTTCTGAAGCATCCCATTTTAGACTAAAAGGAGGGTTAGCAACAACGGCATCAAACTCTATTTTTTTTGCTGGATTGGGTTCGCTTAAAATATTCCAATCATTCTTTAACGTATCACCATGAAAAATCTCAAACTCATTTGTCTTAACGCCATGCAGAAGCATATTCATGCGAGCTAAGTTATAGGTAGTGATATTTTTCTCTTGTCCGTAAATTTGTCCAATCGTACCGCCTTCGTTTACAATATTTTTACGCACGTTCAACAACAAAGAACCAGAGCCACATGCAAAATCAATCACTCGATCCAAATTCTTTTTACGTCCTAGACTTGGCTCTTGGCTGTCTAAAGTAACAATCTCTGATAAGATATCTGACAAACGTTGTGGCGTATAGAATTCTCCCGCTTTTTTGCCAGAGCCTGCGGCAAACTGCCCAATCAAATACTCATAGGCATCGCCTAAAGCGTCACTATCAGTGCTAAAGCCGGCAATACCTTCGGCAATTTTAGTAATGATTTTACATAGTTGTTCGTTACGAGCTTCGTAAGTTTTGCCTAATTTATCTGAATTAAGATTAATTTCTGAGAATAAACCTTGAAATTCACCGCTAAAACTTTCGTTCTCGATATGTTTAAAACCGTCTTCAAGTTCATTTAGTAAATCATTGCTTTGTGTACGTGCCAACTCATAAATACTATTCCATAAGTAATTAGGCTGAATCACATAATGCATTTTTTTACGCATCGTTTTCTCAAAGAAAGCGACATCTTCTGCATTTTCATCGTACCACACGGCTAAAGGGGTACGATTATCGCCTTTTGCTAATTGTGGATAATCCCCACGTAATTCCTTAGCAGCAGCTTGCTCGTAATTAGCCGATAAATAGCGCAAAAATAAAAACGAAAGCATGTAATCTCTAAAGTCATCTGCATTCATCGCACCGCGTAAGTCGTCTGCTATATTCCAAAGGGTTTTACCCAGTTCTTGTTGTTCTTTTTGTGTCATCTCTTTTTTATTTTCCAGTTGCTATTTCTGCAACGGGCTGCTCAATTAATAATTCTGGAA
This sequence comes from Chryseobacterium vaccae, assembly GCF_009602705.1. Lineage (NCBI taxonomy): Bacteria > Pseudomonadati > Bacteroidota > Flavobacteriia > Flavobacteriales > Weeksellaceae > Chryseobacterium > Chryseobacterium vaccae. The sequence continues at coordinate 1,894,988 of NZ_VSWH01000001.1, forward strand.
GTTCAAATTGATATTTGTCGTAAAACGCGTTAAATATTCTTTTGAATAAATCCCTGTTATCATCACCCATTTCCCTAGGTTCGTAAATAGAATACTTACCATGGCTCAACAAATTTAAGGCACGTGCAAACAAAACATCATCATCGACACCATATATACATTTTGAAAAATCATCATATCCAAAAAATGTAGCCGTTTTTTCTAAAACACTTCTTAGCATATTGAAATGATAAGTATTAATTTTGCCTGAATCTACCACTTGCTTTAATTCTGATAATATGGCAACATGATGAAAGAAAGGCGTATCATCTGTAGCTCTCATAGTATGACCTTCTTCACCATTTTTATGTAAAAAATGTTTAGCTGTTTTATGCTGTCTCAATTCATTGCTCATCACATTAAAAAACAATGCGTGATGCGATGAAATAACAACATTTACCTTGTCTTTTGCTTTTTTTATTAAATGAGCCAAGTCACTAGCAACAGCAATAGCATTGTTGTCGTCTAATGAAGAAATAGGATCATCAATATAAATATTTTTTACCCAATTATAAGATTCGTGCCCTTCAATTACCAATTCACAAATTGCCAAAAAAAGACACCAAATAAAAATATTTTCCTCTCCGCGGGAAACTTTGATGTGATCTATTTTTATTAATTCAGGTTCGCCAGAATCAGGATTTTTGTAATTAGGATTTTTAACTTCTTTACTAAAGACAACATTCCACTTGTCATAATCTATTTTGAAGTCAAAACTTGCATAACGTTCTAGATAAGCGAAAATTCTTTCCTCTAAGGCTAGATCTTTTAATCCAGAGAAAAATTTAGATTCAGCATTTATTTTAAGTACTCGCTCTGTGTCGTTATCTAAATCATTGTCCCATGAAAATAGATCTTCCGTATAGGCATTAAAATATAGCGTATCCGCACCGGGGGTTTTCTTCCTTGTTTTTGCGTAATCTTTAAACTCCATGGAAAGGCGTGTTTTTCCTGTACCATTGTAAGCGTACAGCAAAACAAAATCATGATTGTTTAAGTCATCTCTCAAACGGACAACCATTTCTCTGAAGGTTTTATAATGGTAATATTTCGTTGCACTCATTTAACTCTCTATTTTAGGGAACAAGCCTTGCATTAAGCCTTTTTTATGTTCTTTCAATGTTTCTATTTTTTCGCGTTGTGCTACAATCAATTCATCAACTGATGATAATACTTCGGCTATTTTTTTTTGTTCTTGTATTTCTGGTATTTTAACAATAAATTTTCTAATATTTTCCATTGTTAAAGCAGGTTGAGAACTTGAAGAAATATAACCTGCTATTTCATTTTTTTTAAATGTATCATTATTAAAATACTGTAGAATAAACTGTGGTAAAGCAATAATTTTATTGATTCTTATACGTGCAACATTCGGTGCCAAATAAAATTTATCATTTTCAGGTATCAACGCTACTTCTCCTATTGTACCAATATAAGTAAACATTAAGTCATCAATATATAGTTTACTTCTACTAAGCATAGATAAATCACTATTGTCAATATATTTAACATCGTCAAGGCTTAAACTATTATTTTTAATATTTAATCCTCGTAACGCTATAATGCTACCTTTGTTTTCATACTTAATATGTTTTGTAAATTCATAACCAGCTAGTTTAGAAACATCGGCAAAATCCCCAAGTTTCTTCTCTCTCCAATCACTATTATTCTCAAACTCAGGAAAACGGTATTTCGGTTGTGTTTCTTTTTCTTTCGGAAAGAGGTTTTGCATTAAGCCTTTTTTATGTTCCTTCAAGGTAGTAAGCTTTTCCTCGTACCCTTCAATCACATCATCTAAACTACTTAAACAAGCAGCTATTTTTTTTTGTTCAGCTATATTTTTTGGAATTGATAACTTGAGCTCTACAACTTTAGTTTTAGATATATTGTATCTTGTGACACCTTGTGCTAATAGAACAACTGCATTTCGATATTCATTATTCTTAAATAAATATTTTGAGAATAAAATGTTAGGGAATTTTAAATCTAAAGGCCTTAAACCGAAACAAAAACTGTTTAAATAAGTATCGTTATGCGGCTTTTTATCAATTACATTTGTGTAACCAACTTCATTAGCTGTTTCTGAAGATGTTGTAATCAAAATATCACCATATTCAACTTTATTTTGATTTTCACTAGCATTAATGTTTACCAGAGGACAATCTTCAATCGATATATTGCCACCATCAAAAACTTGCTTATAAGTTATATAAGGTTTACCAGCTCCGAAATCATTTCCTGATTTCCCCGATAATCCCGTATACGATTGCATTAAGTCTCCAATTTTATATTTTTCCCAACTCCCATCATTTTCAAACTCTGGAAATCTATATTGAGGTATTAAATTATTCTTGCTATTCATATGCTTTCAATCCTGCTATTTCTTGCCCTTCGGCCAGTTGTTTTAAATAGGGCACTAAATCTTCCATTAATGCCAATTCTTTTTGTGCACGGGCCTTCCATCCTAAATCCAAGTGTTCGGTAAGGTCGTTTAATTTTTCACCATCAAATACCTTTCTTAGCATAATTAATTCTACAAAAGGTTTTAAAAGCTCTAAAGGAATTTCGTGTTTTGTTGCCACAGCAATTAATTGGGCATCTTGCTGTTGTTGCTTAAACGCTTGGTACCCTTCTCGAATCTCTTGCTCATCGAGGGCTTCATCCAAAGGTAATTGATTAATATAAGCAATCATCAAATCACGCTCTTCTAATAAATTCGCGCTAGAGCTCAATAAACTTATCAGCTTCTCCTTAGACATTTTTTGCTTTTTAGGATCGCGTTGTGTGTATTCGGCAATCAAGCTCATGATATAGTCATAATCAATCAAAGAAGACGAAAATAATACAAATTCAAAATCCAATTGCTCAGCTGGTGATTCCTCTGGCTTATTTTTTCCCTTTTGGGCTTCGCGTAATTGCTGAGCCGTTTCCAAGTACATTCCCTTAAAACCACGCAAGGTATCTTCGGGCAATACCGTTTCTATCTGTTGCGTTTGAGCTTCATCTAAATCAGTATACTGTTCCAACTGTGTTTTTAATCGTTGTACTTCTTTAAACTTTTGCAAGAATTCCACACGCGCAGCTTCACCTCGCAGGTTACTTACTTCATCGGGTTTACAAGCTAAACCATGCAACGCCATAAAATCGCTTAATTTACTTACAGCATCTTCGTATTTTTCAATGACCACAGGGGCTTCATCCACCAACCATATTTCGCGGGCTTGTTTTAGATCACCGTCTGAGAACCTTACAATTGCAGTATCAACCGAATCCTTTTGATTTCGAAAATCCATGATATTACCATACGGCTTGGTATCATTCAATACACGGTTGGTTCTAGAAAATGCTTGTATTAGGCCGTGGTATTTTAAATTTTTATCTACATATAACGTATTTAAATACTGTGAGTCAAAGCCTGTCAATAACATATCTACCACGATAACAATATCAATCTTATCTTTATGCGGTACATCTTGGTTACTGTATTTTTGACTTTTGATACGCGCTTGTACATCTTGGTAATACAAATCGAACTCGTTAATGCTATGATTAGTCCCATATTGATGGTTGTAATCTGCTATAATCGATTTTAAAGCCTCTTTTTTTTCATCAGGATCGACTTTGTTGTCTGCCGCTTCTTGTATTAAGTCTTCTTGCAACTGCTTAATATCTGCTGCATTCTTCTGTGAATTAGCCTCTCCACTCTGGGCAATTGCTTGTGCTGGAGGCGAAAAAACGCATGCAATATTTAAAGGACGGTAATCTTCATCTAATGCCTTACGTTCTGCTTGTAGTTCTTTAAACAATTGATAGTAGGCAATGGCATTATTAATTGAAGCCGTTGCCAATACCGCATTAAATTTACGTTGGTTGGTTGCCCCATCATGTTTTTCAAGAATAGCATCAGCTACCGCTTTACGAGCGCCCGCTTCGGTAATCAATTCTTTTGCAACGCCATCTGCTTTAAAATAATCAATATGAAAGCGTAAAACGTTCTTATCATCAATAGCATGGGTAATGGTATATGCGTGTAATTGCTTCTCGAATATATCTTCGGTAATCTGATAACGTCCCTCTCCACCATCAATTTTTTTATAACTTGCATTATCTTCAAAAATCGGCGTACCGGTAAACCCAAATAATTGAGCATTTGGGAAAAACTCTTTTATAGCTTTATGATTATCTCCGAACTGCGAACGGTGACATTCATCAAAAATAAATACTACACGTTTTTCTTTAAGCGGAGCTAAACGCTCAGCGTAATTATTTTTATTCTTAGGATCGAGAGCAATACCTAATTTTTGAATAGTAGTTACAATAACTTTATCGGCATAATCGGTAGATAATAAACGACGGACTAAACTTTCTGTATTGGTATTTTCCTCAACGCTTCCTTCTTGGAATTTGTTAAACTCCAATCTTGTTTGTCTGTCTAAATCTTTACGATCTACCACAAATAAACATTTTTCTATGTTTGGATTACTCTTTAATAGTGTAGATGTTTTAAATGAAGTTAATGTTTTACCAGAGCCTGTGGTATGCCATATGTATCCATTACCACGGTTTTCATCAATACAATTTACAATGGCTTCAACTGCATAAATCTGATAAGGACGCATTACCAATATCTTTTGCTCCGTTTCAACCAATACCATATAGCGACTAATCATTTCACCAAGCGTACACTTCGCTAAGAACTTAGATGTAAATTTATCTAAAGCCGTTATTTTTTTATTCTTATCATTGGCATATTGATAAATAGGCAAGAATTGCTCATCAGCATTAAAAATAAAATGCTGATTGCGATTATTAGCAAAGTAATACGTATTACTGCGATTACTCACGATAAATAATTGCATAAAACACAGCAACGAGTTTTTATATCCGTTACCAGCATCGTTTTTATAATCCACGATTTGTTGCATAGCTCTTCGCGGGCTAATCTCAAAAGTTTTAAGTTCTATCTGTACTAACGGCAATCCATTTAATAGTAAAATAACATCATAACGGTGGTTGCTATCTTCGGTATTCATCCGTAATTGATTGATGACTTCAAAATCATTTTTACACCAATCCTTGATATTGACTAAAGTATATTGCAAAGGTGTACCATCTTCTCTATAAAAGGTATTACGATTACGTAACAATTTAGCAGCCTTAAATTCATCAGGCTGTATAATTTCTTCTTTTAAGCGATTGAATTCACTATCGTTTAATTTTACACGGTTAAGTGCTTCAAACTTTTCTTTGAAGTTTCTTTCCAGACTTTCTCGATTCCTAATATCCGGACGATAAGTATATTTCTGCTCAGTTAATTGCTTAATTAAATCATCTTCAATATGTTGTTCTTTGGTCATGTTTATTTAATCTGAGTAAACGTTTTAACTTTCAAATATACAACTAGCAACCGAAATAGGAAACGTCAATACTTGATAATAAATAAAACTTTGATCATTTATTCCATGTCATAGCCATTAGATATTATTGACTTACATTTTGAATCATTTCTATACAAAGAAATAGGTAAATTGATTAGCAAAATTAACGCAAGAAATATTTTATGAATAAAATGAGAAAATGAAATTGTTAAAAACTTCCTGATAAGGATGCAGCAAAAAGATAATAAATCCAATCCATCCAATGCTTTTGTTTAGTTTTATACTGGATTAAAGCTGTCTACCTATGCATTAATCCTATTAATAATGAATGTTCTTTTGTAAAGTCTTTCATCAAATTTTTTTTCTCTATCCGGAATAATGCCATTTACGGCTTTCCGTAATGAAAATGATGACCAAAAATTTACTTTTGATCTGGTATTAATCTGTTTTGATATCAAAATAATTATTAATTAATCTTTATTGTACTATGAATGCAATCGAAGCAATCAAGCCTGGGCCTAAGCCTAAAAAACCGGATGGAGAACCTGACAGAAGAAGAAGGGTAACACCTCCCAATCAACCGAAGCATCCAAAGCTAAAACCTCACGAACACGAAAAAGGGGATTAGACTTGGATAAAATGTAAAATGAAGAAGCAGCTCATTGGCTGCTTCTTCACATTATTATTTTCTTTAAATTAATTAGTGTTTCCAAATTCAAATGATGTATTAAAATCATTTTTTAGAATGATAAAAGCATCAAACTTTTTACCGCTTTTGCTCTTCATATTCTTGATGAGTGATGTTTTGTTTTGAGTTAATAGTAAAGTTATATCTGTAATACTAATTTGTACTCCGCATATCATTCTAAAGAGAATCCAATTGCATTGTTCATCGGGGCATTTAACGATTTTATCCTTGATAATAAGATGATGTTGTTGGCATTTGGGGCAATTGAGTTGTGGGATGTTTTCTTGGGGAATATGAAGTGATAAAAGTTCGCTGGTTATTTCTGTTGTGTAGTCTTGGATGTCGTTCATGAATTGGTCTTTGTTGAGTTCACCTTTTTCAATTTTATCTAATGCCATTTCCCATTCTGCGGTCATTTGGACATTGGCTATTTTTTTGTCTTTGACAAGGTTGTAAACCTGTAAACCTTTATCTGTAGGATGCAACGTTTTGCTTTTCCTGATAATATAGTTTCTGCTGAGCAGAGTTTCAATAATGGAAGCTCTGGTGGCTGGAGTTCCGATGCCGATATTGGAGAGTGCTTTTTGTTCTTCTTTATTTTCAATAGATCTGCCTGCGTTTTCCATCGCTGATAAAAGGTCCGCTTCTGTATAAAGCTTGGGAGGTTGCGTTACTTTTTCCAATAATTCTGTTTTAGATATTTTCAGCTCATCTCCGACTTTGAATTCCGGAAGTTCAGTAAGGGCTTCATTTTTATTATTGGAATTTTCATTGTCAGATAGAATTCCTTTGATGGCTCGCCAGCCTTTGCTGAGTATTTTTGATCCCTTGATTTGGAATTCATAATGATGTACTTTGATGGTGATGTGGCTGACTTGCTTTGTACAGGCATGGGATAGGGATTCCAATAAGCGGTAAGCAATCATCTCATAAATGGCTTTTTCAGTAGCAGTAAGTGCGGATGGAACTTTCGTAGTGATAAGCAAACCGTGATGATCCGTCACTTTTACATCATTGACGATCCGCTTGTTGAAGTTCCCGAATTTTAAAGTCGATACAGCCGTTTTGAATGGGTCGGATGTATTAAGGATTCTGACCAGCTCAGGAATTTCAGGCCATAAATCTTCAGGAATATACTTGCTGCCGGTTCTGGGATAGGTAATAAATTTCTTTTCATACAAGCTTTGGGCAATCTGTAAAACCTCATCGGCAGAAAGGCCAAGCTTTCTGTTGGCTTCTTTCTGTAATTCTGTGAGATCAAAAAGTAAGGGAGATTGCTCCTGTACTGTTGTAATAGATACATCTTCTACAAAAGCTCTTCCCTCCCGTTCTATGGATTTTTGGATTTGTTCTGTCTGCTTTTTTTCTTCCCACTGTAATTGTGAAATACTGGTGAAGTCCGTATATTCTTTTCTATGGCTCAGCTGGATTTGAAAATACTTTTGCTTGGTGAAGTTTTGATGTTGCAGGAATCTATGACAGATGAGAGCAAGCGTTGGTGTCTGCACTCTGCCTAATGAATAAACGTCTTGGTTTCCGGCGATAGTTAATGCCTGGGTAGCATTGATTCCTACGAGCCAGTCCGCTTCACTTCTTGCTTTTGCGGCCTGATACAATCCATCAAAGGCATCGCCTGGCTGAAGGTTTTTAAATCCGTCCTGTATTGCTTTTTCTGTAAGGGAACTGATCCATAGTCTCTCAAAAGGTTTGTTGCATTGTATGTAGTGATAGATATAGCGGAAGATCAGCTCTCCTTCCCTTCCTGCATCTGTTGCCACAATAATACTGCTGCATTGATTGATGACTTGTTTTATGGTGTTGAGTTGTTTTAAAGCGAAAGGATCAGGCTCATAGCCGTTTGCTTTCTTTAGTTTTTTAGGAGTCAGAATAAAAGGGTCTGGAAAGATAGGCAAAGAGGTTTTGTTAAAGCCTTTTATACCATAATCTTCCGGCATTCCCAATGCGATCAGATGTCCCAATGCCCAGGTGACACAATATCCGTTACCGGACAAGTAACCGTCTTTTTTTTCATGAGCTCCTAACAAATGTGCAATTTCTCTTGCGACGCTCGGTTTTTCTGCGATGATTGCTTTCATATCATGGATTTAAATGATTATTATAGTTTTTGTCCCCTTGGTTTTCTAACCTTTTTTTGCTGATCTTCCTGCTGTTGATTGGCAGGCTGCTGCTGTTTTGATTCTAAAGGCTCCTTTACATTTTTAGTAGCTTCATTGGTTTTACCCTGGGTGTTAACCGCGGTTTGGGTGTTGTGATCCTCTGTAGGTTTTGCCTCTTTAAGTTTATTAGGATGGGTAAAGGAGAATTCGGTTTTGGAGGTTTCTTTGTTGAAGGTAATATACCCCTGATAGGCTTTGCCTTTGGCATCCGTAAGGCCGTCAATATAAATGGTTTGCCCGGCTTTGAACTTTTCATACTGGGAATCGTCCAGTTCTTTTCCTCTGAATACTTTAGGTGCTTCTTTATCTGTATGCTGAGTTTGCTGTTGGTTATGATGATATTGACTTTGTTGTTGATTCTGATTATTATTGAACAGAAATTCCACATAGCGCTTATCCGCGTTGAATTGTACGGTGGCATCGAAAAGCTCACCTTTTTTAGAGGTCATGCCTTCAAGATATAAAGGTTTTCCTTCCAGTAAGATTTGTTTCTGATGTTCATTGAGCCTAATTCCTTTAATTTCATCAGGAATTTTCATGTATTCCGCTCGATAGGCAACCAGTTCATTGGTGAGACGATCACGGCTGATGACTGATGGAATGATTTCATCGGTTTTAGGATTGACCAGATCCACTACCCTGCCCATATTCCCGGTTTCTTTCAGGTTCTTTTTGTCTTCATCACTGAACTGATGACCTAAGAATTTATTATTGAGGTTCGGCTCTTTGCGGATGCCATGCAAATGAACAGCAACCTGTCCTGTATCTCCTGTCTGAAGGGAAAGCCTGACATCCATCTTGCTCACTGCCGTTCCCAGATTAATGGTGATGGGAATTAATGTATTGGTTTTAAAACCTCTGAGTAATGAATCCATAGCGTTCATCTTTTCAAGCTTCTCCTGATTAAGGCCGAATTTCTCCATCGTTTTCCAGTCGATCTGTTCAGGCTGAAAACGATATTCCTGATTGTCTGTGTTGTTGTCCATTGTATTTTGATTTTTGGGATTATTATTGTGTTGAGGTAAAACTTCGTAGTCTTTCAGCTTTTCTTTTTCTTCGGGGGATGCCTGATCAACATACTTCTGAAGATCCTTGGCGGTATTGACAGCATCATATTCTGAAACCTTGAAAAAGTTGAAATGCGTGGGGTTTTTAAGCTGCCGGTAAAAGTTGGAAAAGAAATTGGAGAACAGATCGCCGTGTTTATCAACCCTGATCAACTGCTCATTATCCTTTTTTTCTTGTAGAGGAACCTTTTGCAGATTCCCATCCTGATCAATTCCTTTAACCATTTCAACCTGGTTGGTATGAATGTTCAGCACTATCAAAGTGTCTGTTGATGGTTTGAATCCACCAGATTCCTGTGAATTTATCAATTCATCTTCCATTGTATTTTACTTAATGGAACGAAGGTATAGGCTTAATTAAGTGACTCGTAAAGATTGGAATGGTGATGAATGATTTGGCGGTGGATGTCTTGCTACTATCAAGAGTTTAAACACTCCCGGATCAATTGATGGACATCAGAAAGCTTATAATACAGCTTTCCGCTGATAGTATAGTAAGGCAGCTTTTTATCAGTCCGGTACCGCTGTAATGATCGGGAACTTATTTTTAAAAGCTGTAAAACATCCTGGTTATCCAGAAGCTGCTCTCCGTCTACTTCTATAAATCTGGATTGGTTCTTAAGCATCTGTTCTTTCAGTAGGTCAAATCTTTCCATAATTCTCTCCATCCAGGCTATAAATTCTGTTCTTTCGATATTCATAATGGTGATTTTTATGATTATTGGTGATGTAAAATTGAACAAGAGAAATCATATAAAATCACTAGTTTTTCGTAGTAACGAAAAGATTTTGTTTTTTTAATGTTAAAATTTATTTCCAGAATCTAATTATATGACAATGAAAGCCTCGTGGATAGACAAGAAAAAGAAGGTTTTGAAAAAGACTTAAGAGTGGTTAAAAAAATATGATAGCCTATCAGTCCCCAGCATGAAATTTCATGTGGGGTTATAGTTTTATTCTTCTCAATTTATATACACCTGTGAATCAGGAATGATACTATTGAAAAATCAGTAATCAATAAGACATTTTCAGCCGTCTGCAAGTAAAATGCTGATTAGATTGCTGTAAATATTAAATTAAAGAAGATTGCTTCCTCCAATTATTGAGTTAACTGGCGGCCATGCCTCCAAAATAACTTTCCTTATATGTTTTGTCAAAATAGTTACCCAAACTGATAGTATGGCTTTCATCTACAGGATTAATATATTTCATAAACATCTGCTCTGTAGTATGTCCGGTTGCCTGCATTAGTAAAGGAGTGGGAATTTTCCCATAAAAGTTAGTTGCAAAACTTCTTCGCCCAATATGACTGGTGAGTGCTTCCCATTTTTCAACTATTAATTTTTTTACCCTGTGCCCTACACGTTTTACCGCATTTACAGACTCATTGAGCTGAGCAATCCGGCCAATTTGTTTAATATGGTTATTGTATTTTGTAGCGGAAAGTTTTATAGGAAAATTATTTTTATACCGTTTAATAATTTCTAAAACAACAGGATGTATGGGCAGCAGGATCTCTTTTTTTGTTTTTTGCTGGATGAAGGAGATACACACCCGGTCATTCACTTTCTTCATTTGATCTGAATTAAATTTCATAAAATCTGAGACTCTCTGACCGGTATAGCAACTTATAAGAAGCCAGTCTTTGGCAGCCTGCAGCTCCCTTGGGACTTTAACCTTTCCTATTTTCATCACTTCCTTTTCAGTAAGATTTATGACGATTCTGTTTTGCCTCTCCCGTCTTATATCCAATTCCCTGACAGCAGTTCTTATACCCTTTCTTTCAGCGAAGTTTAGAATTGTTTTAATAAAATGAATAGTTCTGTATATAGTGTTCTCACTGTAAGCCTCTTCCTTTCCAAAAGAAATAAATCTTCTGATAAAATCTCCATCCATACTATTTACGTACAGTCTCTTAGCTGTAAAACCTTCAAACCTCTCAATAAGGTTAAAAAATACCTTGTATCTTTTGTAAGTTGACTGGCAAATGTATTCTTGTTTTGAGGAAATATACATATTGATAAAACAAAGCAGTGAATCTTTTGGATAATCCTCTTTCTCTTTACTGCAGAGATTTTTTATTTCTTTGAACAGATATCTTTGTGAAGAAAGTTTTCCCTTAGACCGATCTTCTTCAATACACTCTGCTAACCGTATTTTCAGAGCATCTAGCTTAGTATTAATTTTTTTATAGCACTTCAGGTAAATATTATTGGGACGTTGTTTTTTACTGTCCCAATCTTCCTGGCAGATTCTCAGCGGAGTTTTGAAATTGAAGAGCGGCTGACCCGATTGATTTTCAATTTTTAAATGAATAGATTCTTTTGCCAATCCACGATCAGAAATGAAAAATTTAAAAGTCATTGCTAGAAATATTAGGTTAATTTCCAGCTAATATAAATCAAAAGGTAGTCCTGTTTAGACTACCTTTCACTTACAAATATATAATAAATATTTTACTAGGCAAACAAAATTAACTTTTTGCTTATTAATATTTTAACTGGATTAAGAATGTTTTTTGTTAAAAATTACACATTATCACAAATAACTAACATAATTCAATTACAACAATTACTCATTTATGAATAAACTCATATGCAGATATATATCATAAAAAAAAGTCTAAACAGGACTACTTTATGTAAACACACATGAAATTAACACAACAACCTAAAAAAATGGAAAAATTTTTATTATTAAATCCCCGACTCTGCCCGATAGAGTCTTCTCAAACTGAAATGAATGTCTCCATTCCAAATCTTATTTGGATGAAAAAAAAGTATAAGCTTATTTGGGACAGTATTAGCTAAATACATACACACTTACCGACACGCTTCATTCACTTAATAAATATTATTTATAAGTTTTTACTGTGGCGGGTGCGTTGCTCTACAGCTTTTGCCCGCCAATTTTTAGAAATAATGAAAACGTATTAATAACATACAATTTATAAAATTTCCCAAAAAAGTGATTTAATATAATATTTAAGCCCCTTCTGGTTTCCCTCAAATATGCCACTATCACAATACACAGGTGATGAGAAAGAAAGGGGCTTATTTTTTATATGTGAATGGCACATTATGTAACAAAATCAATCTTTTATAAAAATAGGATTATGAAAAAAAAACTTATTTTAATCTTGGCTATTAATAGCCTCAGTATTAGCGCACAGCAAGGAGGAGTTGGCATTGGGACTACAAACCCGGACCCATCCGCTGCTCTGGATATAACTGCTGCCAATAAAGGGATTCAACTTCCACTCGTTGCACTCACTTCTACTCTAGACATAACAACAGTTGCCAATCCTAAAACAGGATTTATTGTTTACAACACAGCTGCAGCCGGGACAGGGAATACTTCTGTTACCAAAGGCCTGTATGCCTATAATGGAACGGTATGGGAAAAAATGTGGTCGAAACAGGAGGTAAAAACCGAAGTTGCAAAAATTCCATTTATAACCCCTGTTTTTGCGGCAAGTAATATAGCAGCCTCAGGAAGTATAGCAGCCGGTACAATTACAAATCTCACATTTAATACTTTATACAAGGATTTTCCGGTTGGTGCTCAGGGTAGCCCGGCTTATACAGGATACAGGGTACAAACTGCAGGTGGATATGTAATTTCCTTTAATGTGGATATAAGAAATGTCTCCGGGGACACCAATGGAGGGGCTATGGTTTATGTACAAAAAAACGGAGTCAATATATGCAGCTATGGAACAGATAAACGATATCAGTTCGGAGGTGTATCAAGTACCTGCAGTGTAAAACTGGTAGCCAATGACCTTATAACATTCAGGGTACAGTCTTCTAATGCCGCATATCAGATTACAAACCCTAATGTTTCCATTTCCAAAATATCAAATAACTAAATCAATCTTATGAAATCAAAACTTCTCATCTTATTTCTGGGATTAATGGCCATTATGAATAATGCCCAGATGGTGATAGGATCAGCCAATGTTTCACAATCAGCCATTTTAAAACTCGACTCCAACAATAAAGCACTAAGGGTTCCAAGTTTATCTGTGACGGATAATGCTGATGCAGCAAGTCCTATTGCTTCTCCGTCAACAGGCGTAATGTTTTATAATTCCAATTCAAATACTGCCAGCGATATCATTAAAGGAATAACCTATTGGGGAAGTGATAATAAATATCACCATCAGGCAAATGCAACATCAACTGATGATATTATCGCAACTGCAAATATTCCTTTGCTAATCTTCAGTGCTGCTGTTGGTCAAAAAGCCACTGTCCCTGTAGGGTCTTCCGGAGGAGGAGCCTATACCACTCTTACCCTCATTCCTTCAGAAATTGTCTTCGATAAATATTCCGGATGGATTACTGCCACAAGCCAATATAAAATCCCATCGAATGGAATATATATGCTTGAGTTTATTTCTGAAATGTCGAATACAGGAAACATTGGAGGAACTACTATTCATGATATATTAAAAGGGACTACTTCACTTGTCAGCGCATTTGGAAGGGATAACTTAATCAACAACAGGATGTACACTACCATAATCAGCACCCAGAACTTAACTTTAAATGACCTTATGACTTTTAAATATATCTATACCGCCAATAACTACAGAATTGAATCCGGAACAATCAACATTTATAAATATCAGTAATTATGAAAAAACAAATTATCTATATATTATACCTGCTGTTTATTTCTTGCAGCATATCGATAAAGTCTCAGGTAGGCATAGGATTAAACAATCCTGATACCAGCACAATACTGGATGTATATAGTACCAATAAAGGATTACTAATTCCAAGAGTCCAATTACTGGGAACCGATGATATCACTACAATTTCTGTAACATCCTCAACAAACTCGCCGGAACAAGGCACTTTGGTATATAATCTTTTGAACAGTGGTACCTCTCCCAATAATGTATTCCAGGATACATTTTATATTTGGACAGGCACCCAATGGGAAAGCATTGGAGAGACCGCCGATGTTCATACAGAAATAAACAATAATAATCTGACCAAGGTTTTATTTGCCGGAAAACCGGCAGTGGTCGCTGCAACCTATACAATGCCTAACTATTCAGCCTGGACTACAATGAATTTTACAACAGAAAATGTGGACATAGGAAATATTCATAGTGGTGGAACATTTACAGTGCCAGCAACGGGCCTGTACTCATTTTTTGGAGATGTCTCTTTACGATTATCAAGTACTAATGGTAACTCTAAGGCATTTGGGGCCCGGATTTTTAACAGTACAACCTCTACAGTATTGGCTATTTCATATTATGGAACAGGGGCAGGAGGTGCACAAGGAGATATGCCATTGTATTGGATGGGTAACTTAACCGCCGGGGACCAAATTCAGGTCCAATACAGAATGAGAGCAGATAACTCAAGTACATTGTCTACAGCCACTGTTTCCAGTATAACTGTAAGAAAACATTTTTAAAATAATCTTAATCATTACAATTTTCCTTTGGAATCTTAAAAACACAAATTAATCATAAATAATATGTAAACAGACCTAAAATTCATTCATTATTTGCATTAGCCCTGGAAATAGAGTGTGGATTAATGAAATCGTTTCAATCAAACATATTTTAATTAGAATGAAAGGTAAAATGAGAGCATAGGATAGATTTATTTGATAGAAACGGGAAAATTTAGATATGCTCACAATTAAAATTAATTGAAATGTGGATGTCAGGCATGTTTTATTAGTTAATAAATAACTGTAAATAATGAATTTTAAAAAGATATACATAGGGAAAATGATTAAAGAAAAAGTTATAGAAAATGAGATAGATATATCTCGTATCTGTAACTTTTTCAAATTTTCGGCAGGAGAAATTGAAAAAATGTACGAAGCCCAAAGTTTGGACTGCGAAATCCTTTTGAAGTGGAGCAAGCTTTTGGAATATGATTTTTTTAGAATATACTCCCAGCATTTGATTCTGTATTCTCCCTCATCTAAAGGGAAAGTAAAAACATTAACAACAAAATCTTCCCTTCCAAAATTCCGGAAAAATATTTATACCAAAGAAATAATAGATTTTATTATTGAGCAGATAGAGGCTGGAGAAATAACAAGAAATCACGTAATTGAAAGGTATAGAATTCCCAAAACAACTTTATTTAAATGGATTAATAAATATAAATCCAGTAATGAAAAATAAAATCCAAATTATGATTTCAAAAAAAACTACTCCAAATTATAAACAGATTTATACTGATATAATCAAGATTAAGTTTCCGGAAAAAAAGGAAAAATGCATTTCCCTGCTTAATAAAGCTGATTTATCCCAAATAGATATTATAGAACTCAACAATATAATTTTTGAGAAGCAGGATAAAGAAATAGAAAAATTTAATCAGAGACTTCGTTCTTATGATCTCGCTTCAATTCAAAAAATTCTTGATTATCAGAAGAGATACAAATATAATAATAGCCAACTGGCACATCATTTTGGATTAAGCCGAAATACAGTTACAAAATGGAAAAAAATGATTTCTAAACATCATGTTTAAGTGCAATAGCCTATTAAATTTTATTTTTAAGTACATCAGCTTCTTTCCTGAACATCAGGTAAACTTAACGGGATTATTTAACTTTAAATTAAAATATTTATATTAGCAGTATCCCACATTATGGGATTTTTTTCATCATTTGTGTTTTTTGAGCTTCCCTTCGGGGAAGTTTTTTGATTATGCTATGTACTCAAAATAAATTCAATTCTTATCTCCCATTTTTTCTTTGATCTGTTTGATATCGGTTTTAATTTCTGTAATAAAGTTTTGAATATGGTGTTCCGCAAATTCATCAGGCTCATATTCTTTAGTATTAATACTACAGGCAAATTCCCAGATCTCTTTAATTTCAGATAATGGTATTTTATAAGGCTCATAAAATTGATTGTCAGCCTTCACCCATATACCATCTGCTTCATGAAACTGAAACCTTTTATAACTGATACCATCATTGGTGGTAATGAACACATACGTTCTGTCCGTTTTCAGGTCCGAAAGGTTTTCTACATATTTTCCCACGATATAGGTTCCGTTCTTATAGGGGGGCATTGAATCTCCGTCAGCCGGAAATGCCCTGAACTTACCCCCTTTTAGAAAAGGTAATGATATGGTCTCCAGACTTTCTATGTATTCCGGATCTCCATAGCCATTCAGGTAGCCCATAGAAGCTTTTTGGGGAATAATCTCAATCTGATTGTTTCCATCCTGATCAATCTTTATAGGCAGAACGATTCGATTGTCAGGAAGCTCCATGAGTTCCTCTATAGAAAATTTTCTGACATCTACAGTCAACAATAAGTCGATGCTTATGTTATAGAATTTTGAAATTCTAAGCAATATTTCAATAGGAGGTTCTGTTCTGCCATATTCATAGGCGACATATCTGGATCGGGTAAGAAATAATAGATCTGCCAGTTCTTGCTGAGTCATATTTTTCTTTCCTCTCAAAAACACGATGTTATCAGAGAATTTTGACATTGTTACAATTTTAGACAACAAAAATACAAAATTAGTTTCAAAACGTGACTAATTTTATCACATGGAAAGAGCAATTGTACATATGGATCTGGATACGTTCTTTGTTTCCTGTGAAAGGCTGAAAAACTCTGAACTGGAGAAAAAGCCTATCATCATAGGAGGTGGAGATCGTGGTGTAGTGGCGTCCTGCTCTTATGAAACCCGCTTTTTCGGAGTCAGAAGTGCGATGCCGATTAAAATGGCTCTGCGGCTGTGCCCCGAAGCCAAAGTAATTAAGGGAGATATGGAAATGTATTCCAAAATGTCCCATATGGTAACAGAGATTATCCAGGAAAAAGTTCCTGTTCTTGAAAAAGCAAGTATTGATGAATTTTATCTTGACCTTTCCGGAATGGACCAGTTTTTCGGATGCTATAAATGGACCCATGAAATCGCAGAAAGCGTACAGAAAAACACAGGATTACCGATAAGTTTTGCTTTATCTACCAATAAGACCGTATCCAAAATCGGAACCGGGGAATCAAAGCCAACCGGAAGGTTTGAAGTCAAACAGCATGACATTCAATCATTCTTAAACCCGCTTTCGGTAAAGAAAATTCCTATGGTCGGCGATGTGACCTTTCAGCTGCTCTCTAGACTGGGGATCAGAACGATACAAACGCTTTCAGAAATGCCTGTTGATGTGCTTAGGCAGCTAATTGGCAAAAATGGAAATGAACTCTGGAAAAAAGCACACGGAATTGATGAAACCCCTGTAGTTCCTTATTCAGAACGAAAATCCATTTCTACAGAAGATACTTTTGCTCAGGATAGCATCGATATTCAGGGTATTCAAAGTATACTCTCAGGAATGGTTGAAAAACTCTGTTATCAGCTCCGGGCAGAGAAATGGCTGGTATCGGTAGTGGTGGTAAAACTCCGGTATTCCAATTTTGATACCGAAACCAAACAATGCAGAATTCCTTACACCTCAGCTGACCATACCCTGCTCAGGTATGTTTTAGAACTCTTTAAAAAAGTATATACCAGACGTATGAGAATCAGGTTAGTTGGAATAAAGTTTACCGGACTGGTTCACGGGTGCCATCAAATGGATCTTTTTGAAGATACGGAAGAGTTGATATCTCTGTATCAGACAATGGATAAAATCAAGAACAGGTTTGGAACTTCAAGTGTAGGAAGAGCCTCAGGTTTATTAAAATAATTACAACATGTTTCTGAATTGTCATTCTTATCACAGCCTTCGGTATGGAACCATTTCTATTAAAGAACTGGTTGATCAGGCTGTTCGTTTTAATATTAAAACCCTGGCTCTTACAGACATCAATACCATTACCGGGATCTATGATTTCTATAAGCTTTGTCAGGATCATAAGATCAAACCGATCATCGGAGTGGAAATACGGGTTCAGAATGAACTGTATTATATCTGCCTGGCGAAAAATCAAAAAAGCATTGCAGAAGTCAACAGGCTTTTAACCGCATACAACTGTGAAGACATTGAAATTCCTAAAGCCAATCCTGATTTTACAGATACTTTTGTTATTTACCCACTGGAGAATATTCCTGAAAAATTAGCAGATCATGAATTTATAGGCATCAGACAGAACCAGCTCAACCTTTTGATTCAACCGGAATTAAAACAATTCATTCATAAAATGGTTATTCTTCATCCGGTTACCTTTACAACCTCTGAAGAATATGAGCTTCATAAAATACTAAGGGCTATTGATCACAATACCTTGATCAGTAAGCTTACAGAAGCTGATTGCTGTAAGGACAACGAAATGTTTACTGATAAAAAAGAGCTTCTGGCTCAATTTTACCATGAGCCACAGATTATTGAAAATACAAAGTATATTGTTAATAGCTGTCATTTTGATTTTGATTTTTCAACACCTAAAAACAAAAAGCATTTCACTGACAGCAGGGAAAATGATTTTGAGCTTTTAAAACAGTTAGCCTACCAGGGACTTTCAAAAAGATACTCCGAGGATAACCTGCAGGCAAAAGCAAGAGTGGATAAAGAGTTAATGGTTATTGAACAGCTTAATTTCTGTGCTTATTTTCTCATCACCTGGGATATTATCCAGTATAGCAACCGGATGGGATTTATGCATGTAGGAAGAGGCAGCGGTGCCAATTCCATTGTTAGTTACTGCATCGGTATTACTGATATATGTCCTCTCGAACTGGACCTATATTTTGAGAGATTTTTAAACCTCAACCGTAAAACACCTCCAGACTTTGACATAGACTGGAGTTGGCAGACCAGAGATATCATATTGGAATATATTTTTGATAAATACGGAAAAGACTATGTTGCCTTCTGCGGGACCAATGTTGAATTTAAATACCGTTCTATTTTCCGGGAAGTAGGAAAAGTTTTCGGACTTCCGAAAGAGGAACTGGATATGCTTGCAACAAAACCGATTCAGGAACATGATACTAATTCGGTATCCAGGCAGGTTCATTACTACGGAAAATTGCTGGAAAAGTTTCCTAATCAGAGAAGCATGCATTCCTGCGGAATTTTGATCTCAGAAGAGTCTATCACTAACTATTCCGCTCTCGAAATGCCACCCAAAGGTTTTCCAATTGTACAGTTCGATATGTATACCGCCGAAGAAATTGGCCTCGAAAAATTTGATATCCTCTCACAGAGAGGTTTAGGTACCATTAACGACACTGTAAAACTGGTTAAGGAAAAAAGAGGAATCGATATCGATATCCGCGATACTTCTCTGTCAAAAGATGAAGCCAAGTGCAATGAATTCTTAAGCTCTGGAAAAACCATCGGCTGTTTTTATATTGAATCTCCAGCCATGCGGGGATTACTCCGCAGGCTGAAATGTGACAATTACAAAGTCCTGGTAGCCGCCTCCTCTATTATACGCCCGGGTGTTGCCCAAAGCGGGATGATGCGGGAATATATTTTCAGGCATAACAATCCCACAAAGTTTGAATACTTCCATGAGGTTTTTGAAAAGGAATTAGGAGAAACCTATGGCATTATGGTCTATCAGGAAGATGTTATTAAAATTGCCCTGCACTTCGGAGGATTATCCGCTCCCGATGGTGATGTGCTAAGAAGAGCCATGAGCGGCAAAGGCCGTTCTTTATCTGCATTACAGAAAGTAAAAGATAATTTCTTTGAGTCCTGTAAAAAGCTGGGACATCCTGAACAATTGTCTATGGAAGTATACCGCCAGATAGAATCCTTTGCAGGCTATTCATTCTGTAAAGCCCATTCTGCTTCCTATGCCGTTGAAAGCTATCAGAGCTTATACCTCAAAGTCTACTATCCCATCGAATTTATGGTTTCCGCTATCAATAACGGTGGAGGTTTCTACAGAACCGAAGTCTACATTCATGAGGCCAGGATGTCGGGAGCTGCAATTCATAATCCCTGCGTCAATTTAAGTAATTATCAGACAACAGTCTATGGTTCGGACGTTTATTTGGGATTGATGCATATTGAAAGACTGGAAACAAGGTTAGCACAACTGGTCCCTGAAGAAAGAACCCAGAATGGAGAGTATACCTCTCTTGAAAACTTTGTTAAAAGGATTCCTATCGGCATCGAAACATTGCAGATTCTAATCTTTATCGGAGCATTCCGCTTTACCGGAAAACAGAAGCATGAGCTGCTCATTGAATCAAGATTTCTTCTTGGAAATAATAAAGTTGCTTTCAGGCATTTGACTTTACTGGACGAACCTCAGAAAGATTATCAACTTCCCACAATAGAAAGAAATCCATTTGAAGATGCTTTTGATGAAATAGAAATATTAGGATTTCCTGTTTCTTTCAGCCCTTTTGATTTATTACAAACCCGATACAGAGGTTCTGTTTTGGTAAAAGATTTATTGAAGTTTCATAAACATCAGGTTAAAATGCTGGCCTATCTGATTTCAAGGAAGCATGTTCCTACCAAGAAAGGTACAATGTACTTCGGAACCTGGATTGATGCTGAAGGACAATATTTTGATACCGCTCATTTTCCAAATTGCCTTGAAGAATACCCTTTTCAGGGCGGTGGCTGTTATCTTCTATTGGGAACCGTAGAGGTCGATTTTCATTTTCCTACTGTTACCATTCATAAAATGGCCAAAATGCCTTTTATTCCGGATTCAAGATATTCAATGGATAAAGAGAAGTCATTGGAAGCCCAACGTAATTTGCATGAGGATGTCAGTATGACGTGGCGCAAGCCATATCCACAGGAACATGAGATTGGATTGCCAAGGCAAAAGATGTAGCATCCGAAATTACTAAAAAAAGATATCTTTAATTATTTTCAGTATTTATCTAGACTTCTCTTAATAAAAAAAGGAGTTATCTTTCGATAAGCTCCTTAATTTAAAATAACTATAAAGTATTAGTGAGAAGTAACATCTAATAAAGCCGGTAGACTCTTATCCCAACCGCCACCAAGTGCCTCTATACACGGCAACACTTGCTTTCAACTGATTGACCTTTTTTCCAACCAGTTCAAATTTATTGTACAAATCTAAATTTATACTTACTTTTGTACAATGAAAGATTAGGAAGAATTGAAAAGAAAATACTGGAGATTTCCCCGGAACAATTAAACAAAGAGGGCGGAAGCAATTGCATTTATTTTACGGCTTTCGACGATGTTTTATCGTTAGGCGTATAGGAAAAGAACGAATTGATCAACCAAATGACGAGGGAACGAAATATCTATTCCCAAAACCTAACCCGGAGAAGGATTACATTAGTGGATAAATAAGACTGCAAGGTTCAACCACTCATTTGGGTATATTGCAAACTCAAAATCGACAAGATGCCTATCTTGTCGATCAACTAATAACAATAATCGAATGAATGGATGAAAATCTTTTCCTATGGTTCGATTTCCTGGCGAAATTACAAAAATTTGAGTAAAACTATGCTTTCCACAGCCTTTCATTTCGGCTTCCAATTTATTTGGAATTATCATTATACAGGAAACAGCAAATAAAAAGGCTAAATTTCACCGGTATGGCCAATGCCTTTGTGAAAATGATCCGTCTAATCGTTTAGCAATCCGTACCATACCATAATGAAAGTCTATATATCAGAACAAGAATCATCACCCGAGACAGCTTTCGGCATTCTTATCCTCGATAACTTTTATCAGTTGCGGAAACATCGATATAGAAGATAGTATTCCGGCAGCGATTTCCAACAGGCTTTCATCATCGTAGTCTACTCATTCCCTTATTATCCTTACGCTTCATCTTTGGTATTTTTCACTAGACCAATGCTCCCAGAAAAGAAAATTAAGCCAAGAAAACCAACGACACCCAAAGTAGTGTAGCCTGGCTTTTATTGATGAGCTCATACCCCGAGTATATTAAACCAACGATGCCAAGAACTGTCAATATGGTTCCAAAAATTCTTTTAACGTTTATAGCTTTTTATTTTAAGGATATATTGGATGTTAATCAATTATATTTTTATTGATAATGCTTGTCTACTATATGCTTTAAGTCAATCCCTTGTTTAATTTGGCTCAAAAGAACCAAATCATCGATAAAAGTGTTTGAAGATGAACTCTTTAGGGTCAAAGAACCGACATTTGAAGATCAATTCTTTGTTGTTTTTTCCGCCACGTAATCATCTCGTCTCAATTATCCGCCTGTATTTAATATATGATTATGTTGATTCAAAATTTTGGACAAAATCGCTCATAGCAGCTTTTACAGTATTTTTTTAGAGGCCTGTATAAAATAGCATTATATCCGTAGGAAACTCCTTTCTTCACGATTTAAACCTACCTCTAATAATATAAGAAAAAATTAGTATGATTTCTAAAGTTTTCTAAAACAAAATCTAAAGCAAGAAAGAGGATTGAAACAGCTATTTTCAAATGAGGAGGACAATCTCAATCAGTAATATTTTGCGAAATTATTCCACACGCGATTACTAGAACTGTTTCCCCAATAACAGCTGTTATAATGATCCAATATATAATTTTTTCCATTCAAAAGAAATCTGAACAAAATAAAACTAAACTTAATCTAAATACACACCTGACTAATTTTAATAAATGTCTATTTAATGTATTTATTTTCAAATTGTTTGCCATACAGTTTTCTAGCTAGTATGACAATGATGTGGCCGATCATTGGATAGATTATAATACAAATCCCTATGATTAAGCCAGTTCCAAATAAGCCAAATATAATATGTAAAACTTGCATAGAATCCTGAAACATACCAAAAGAGATCTGATCTGAAAAGTAAATCCATTTTGAACGTTTAACTCCCATCACCAGCAATATAAGCCAAAATCCTAAGAATGAAGCATTAAAGATCCGGCTTCCCAGAAAAATAGTCTTTTTAACTTTTGGTCTCATTCCTTTTACAATTTCCAGGATAAAACTTACAGAAGACAACAGAATAGTGGTATTAATCCCGATGATAGTTCCCATAGAATGAGCCACCGTAATGTGTGTTCCATGTGTAAAAAGATTAATGGCAGGAATGGAAATCAACAATGCTAAAAACAGGTTCAGAAAGATCCATAACTCTGATAACATCAGCATACGGTAAGATACTGAAAACTGTTTCTTACTTTGTGCCGGAATATCTTTTTTCCAAAGATAGATGATTCTTAGCAGGATGATCCATTCCGTCATACTGATGATATATGCTAAATAACGGATCCATTCTGCATTCGGAACGGGATAAATGTGATGTGCCCAATTGAACATCACATTAATAAGACCGAGGAAGAAAAAAAAGAATCCCGTTTTTGAATGGCTGTAACCTGACTTTCCACTGTTTCTTTCCATTACATACATAGAGGTACCGTATACCAACATATTCCATGCCCCTACATAGGCACCGCCTGCTTTCCACTGCATCGTAAGGTTTTGAGTATAGTGTTCTCTGAAGTAAGGCAGGATCCAGAGGTGAGCTTCTGTAAAATGAAAAATCATCAATACGATTCCCGTTCCCCACATCCAGTAATATACAGGCCAACGGGAAAAAGTACGCCACATCACACGAAAATAATAAATTCCGAACAAGATCCATCCTAAAAGAATAGGTACATAGAAACCATGAGGAAATTCAAGGTATTCTTTTCCTTCAAATTTCTTGAATATATAACAAGCCGCTATCAATATACCCGTAAATGTAAAGACCCAAAATTGCCACTTCATAATCCCTGAGCTTGTCTTATCATTCTGGATATACCACATGATCCCGCCAATAGCTGTCATAAAGATCCATGAAAGGGCAAAAAGAGTATGTAACGGCCGAAGAACAGTAAATGGAAATATGGTTTTAGCAAAATCCGGAACCGCATACTGTACACCAGATAAAAAACCAACAAAAAGACACAGTACCAGGCTCAGCAGCCCGATCAGTATATAATAGAAAGGATAAGCGTTATTTTTCATTTTTTACTTTTTGTGGATAGTCTACCCATCCGCCATAATTGATCACAGCATTCTGCGTTGGATAATACCCCGTTCTATCAACTTCTTTTAAAAATTGTAGGATCTGGTCCTGCTGATCAGGCGAAAAATCGAATTTGGGCATGGATTTGATCCCGCTGATCATCATTACCTTTAGATATTCATCACTTTTATCAGGCCTGGACATAACATTAGTAAGATCCGGGCCTAAATATCCCCCCAGACCATACAGTTGATGACAAGCATTACAATTATTTTCCAGCCACAGTCTCTCACCGTTCAAGGCTTTTTCTGAAAGCTTAAAATCACCGTAATCTGCCTTTTCAGTATAAATTTCTCTATTGTAGAATGCGTAGATGAAAACCATGAAAAGAAAGATGCCCGCGTAGTATTTATTCATCTTCATTGATATTATGTTGTATGAATCTAAGTCTGTAGTGATCTCCAAATAAAACATTCTTCCTATTGGGGACGTTAGGAGCCGGGATCTGCCGGAATAAGGCTGAGTAAAAATGTGTACTTTTTTTCTGCTTCTGAACATATAGGATAATTTCCATCCGCGTAATACTCCTCATAATGAATATTTTAATTACTTGAAATGATGATAATACAACCTCGAATCATATACTCCATTGATCGCTTTATGTATAGAATAACATGATTTATGACACAAAAATAGAAAAAAAATCTATAATAAGACAAAAATGTCTTATTTATAATATCTTTGTGCAAGTAAACTAGATTATTAAAAAAAACCGAAACAATGAACGCAAATTTATCTTCCGCCCACAGAATTCTGTTTCTGAATACTTTGGCATTTACGATCTGTTTTGCCTGTTGGACTTTAAACGGTGTTTTAGTTACTTATCTTGTTGACAACAATATTTTCAACTGGTCTGTGGTAGAAACAGGCTGGCTTTTGGGAATCCCTATTCTTTCAGGCTCTATCATGAGACTTCCCTTAGGGATTTTAACAGATAAATATGGAGGAAAACCTGTATTCTCAACTTTACTTTTACTTTGCAGCATACCTTTATTTTTATTATATTTTGCAGATTCTTATTGGATCTATTTGTTATTAAGTGTCCTATTCGGAATGGTGGGCACAGCATTTGCCGTAGGTATTGCCTTCACTTCTGCTTGGTACCCGAAAGAATGGCAGGGACGTGCATTGGGAATATTCGGAATGGGAAATGCAGGAGCTGCTCTTACTACATTTTTTGCTCCTACTCTGCTCAATTATCTATCTGCTGATGATCCGGAAAACGGATGGAGAATGCTTCCCATCATCTACGGAATTACGTTAACGATCATCGGATTTATATTCCTGTTTTTTGTTGAAAATAAAAAAGCAGCAGTTCAGAACAAATCAGTAAAACAGCTTCTTAATCCTTTAAGCAAAATCAGGGTTTGGCGATTCGGTCTGTATTATTTTCTGGTATTCGGCCTGTTTGTTGCTTTCTCACAATGGTTATTGCCTTATTATGTAAGTGTTTACCAAACTTCATTGGTTTTAGCAGGACTTCTTACTTCCGCATTCAGTTTACCGAGCGGTGTGATCCGTGCATTTGGAGGCTATCTCTCAGATAAATTCGGGGCCAGAAAAGTCATGTACTGGGTACTCTATTCTTCTCTGGTCTTAAGCGGATTATTGATGCTTCCTAAAATGGAGATTTTGACACCGGGAAAAGGAATCACTGCAAAAAAAACAGGAACAGTTCAATCCATTGAAAAAGATAAGATTATTCTTGATAACGGAGAATTCAGCATCAGTTCAAAACCTGAAATACCTCAGCAAACCTCTGTATTACCCAAATCATTTTCATGGCAGGAAGTTTTGGTAAAACACAATGAAAAAGTACAGAAAAAACAACTTTTAGCACAGGGCGTTACCCTCATCAAATTTGAAGCACATATATGGGTTTTCTCCATTCTTGTCATTCTTATTGGCATTATGTGGGGAATCGGTAAAGCGGCCGTCTACAAACATATCCCTGAATACTTTCCGAATGAAGTGGGTGTTGTTGGTGGAATGGTAGGGCTTATCGGTGGTTTAGGAGGCTTCATTGGACCTATCTTATTTGGTTATCTCCTAGATTTTTCAGGATTATGGACCAGCTCATGGATTTTCGTGTTCCTGGTTTCAGCCATATCTCTTTTCTGGATGAATACAATAATCAAAAAAATGACACATAAAGAAGCACCACACATTAAGGATAGAATTGAACATGTCAATTGCAACAAAGATTAACATTAAACCCAAAAATAAACAACTAAAAAGATGAATGACTCACATTGGCTCACCAACTATGACTCTTCCAACGAAGAATTCTGGAAACGCAGCGGCAAAAAAACAGCATGGAAAACATTGACCATTACGACTGCGGCTCTCACCTTATCTTTCGCGACCTGGTTTTTATACAGCGTCATCGTTATCAAACTTCCTCACATTGGCTTTCAGTTCACAGATGACCAGCTATTCTGGATGGGAGCAATGCCCGGATTAGCGGGAGGGCTTCTAAGAATTGTCAATACATTTCTAATTCCTATCTATGGTACCAGAAAGGTAGTTTCTGTCAGTTCACTCATCAAGATCATTCCTGTGGTCATGCTTGGATTTGCCGTTATGAATCCTGAGACATCCTTCACTTATTTTATGGTGATTGGATTCTTGTTGGGAATCGGTGGTGGAGACTTTTCATCTTTTATGCCTTCAACATCCTTATTTTTCCCGAAAAAAGAAGCCGGAACCGCACTCGGTATTCAGGCTGGAATCGGTAATTTTGGAGTAAGCCTGGTACAGTTGCTTTCACCACTTGTGATCAGTTTAAGTATCTTTTCATTCATGGGGGGTGGCGAGATCATTGTGGAAACAGGTAAAACCATCTACTTGGAAAATATTGCGTTCATCTATGTTATTCCACTATTTATCATTGGAATCTGGGCATGGTTCTCATTAAAAAGTATTCCGGTAAAGGCATCTTTCAAAGAGCAATTGGACATCTTCAAGGATAAACATACCCTGTACTGTACAATGACCTATATCATGACCTTCGGGATTTTTGCAGGGTTTTCGGCATCCTTCCCTATGATGATCAAAAACCTGTATGTTCCTTTAGACAAAAACCTTGATCCGCTACAGTTTGCATTTTACGGACCGCTTATTGGTTCAGCATCCAGAGTGATCTTTGGAAAAGTTGCTGATAAGATCGGAGGTGCATTACTTACACAGGTTACCGGAATAGCATTGATCATCCTGATTTGCAGATTGATTCTCGGAGGATATTTAACACCTACTTCTCCCGATCAGTTCGAGGGTTTCCTATTTATCGTTTTAGCCATCTTTTTCTTCACAGGAATTGGAAATGCAGCAACGTTCAAGCAATTCCCAGTCATTTTCTCAGATTCTCCGAGAAAAGCAGCCGGAGTTATAGGCTGGACTGCAGCAGTGGCCGCTTTCGGACCTTTTGTGTTCAATGTTTTGATCACACAATCCAGAATGATGACAGGTGATTCAAGGCTCTTTTTCTGGTTTTTGGTAGTGGGTTGCGTAATGGCTACAGCTGTCAACTGGCATTTCTATACCAAATCGGGATGTGAAAGACCTTGTTAATAATAAAAACTTAAAAAAAAAATGAAAAAAAACCTCATGTTACTGATGATGATGATGATATCCATCATCCTGAATGTTGTTCTGGTCTATAAATTCTTTTATCAGGGCGAAAAAGTGATCATTAAAAAAGACAGCAGATCCGAGATAAAAATGACCAAAGAAAACCGTGAATATGTGATGGCAGAAATGCGGGGTTTCTTGGAAAGTGTACAAAAGATCAATGACGGAATTGCTAAAAACGATCCCAATATGGTCGCCGGTGTTGGTCAGCAATCCGGAGCCTGTAAGATAAATACCATTCCTCAGGGACTGGTAAGATCTTTACCCTATGAGTTCAAACAAATGGGCTTTCATACCCATGAACTTTTTGATGTAATGTCAAAAATGGCCAAGCAAAAATACGACAGACAGGAAATTCAGGTGAAAATGAATGAACTTCTCAACAACTGTGTTGCTTGTCATCAAACTTATAAAATAACCGCTGAACCTTAATGAAATGTTTAAGAACAAAATTACTTTAGGCATTTTAAGCCTCGCTTTCGGATTGGCCAATGCACAAATGGATAGTCTGAAAATGAACATTGATCTGCGAACACGAGCAGAACTGGATAATGGAGCAAGAACCCTCATTCCAAAAGGGAAATCTGCAGAGACAACTGTTCTTTCCCGTGCTCGAGTCGGAATAGATTATTATTATAAAAACCTGGAAGTTTACCTCAGTGCACAGGATGTAAGAACATGGGGAGAAACAGCTTCTAATACAGGAAAAAATCAGAACTTCACCATTCATGAAGCCTGGGCAAAATATCAGTTTTCAGGCCAATTTTCTTTGAAACTAGGGAAACAGATTCTTTCCTACGACAACGAACGTTTACTTGGGACATTGGATTGGATGATGCAGGGACGAAGTTTTGAAACTTTGAAAGGTATTTATACCCTAAGTCCGAATTCTAAAATCGAAGCTGCAATCACCTACAACAATGATGATAATGATACCAATGATTTGTCCGAAAAAGAGATTTACAGCATTTCGGAGGGTGGAGAAATCACAAAATCACTTCAGGTTTTGCATTATCAATTTACCGGAAACAACAAATTCCTATTCTCAGCCATCGCTCTGAATAATATTTTGCAAAATCCATCAGGTACCCATTATGATATGTTGACAATGGGAATCAATGCGAAAAAATATTTCGAAAACATCGGTTTTTTCGGTTCAGCATATTATCAAACGGGTAAAAACACAAGCGCTCAGATCAAGTCTGCTTATCAGTTTTCAATCAATTCAGATTTTCTGATTCATCCAAAGATTAATATTGTTGCCGGGACGGAATGGCTTTCCGGTAGGAGTTATGATACTTATTCCGGAGAAAACAGATCGTTCAGCCCTTTGTATGGAACCAATCACCTGCATAATGGGTTTATGGATTATTTTTATTTTGGAACGAGCCATTTTAACGGTTTCGGGTTGAATGATTATTATCTTAAATCTACTTTTAAGTTTAATTCTAACTCCATAATTACGGGTAACCTGCACATTTTCACTACAAACGGAAAACTGGGTGAGAATAATCTGGAAAAAAAATATTCATCTTATTTAGGAAGCGAACTGGATCTGGTTCTCATCCAAAAATTCTGGAAAGTGATCACGGTAAACCTAGGTCATTCCTTTATGTTTGCAAGTGACAGTATGAAAGTCCTTAAAAATGTTTCAGAACCAAAAGATCTGCAAACGTGGACGTGGCTTGCTCTGAAAATTGCGCCTAATTTCAAACTGAAATAATTTGTCTTGATCGATGAAAGTCATTAGAATTTTAGTGGCTTTCATTTTTTTAAGCTTCACTTCAACTTTATACCAAATATGAATCTCCTAAAATCTATGGTTTCGGCGAGGTTTTTGTATTTTTACAACCAAGTTAGTAGTTTAATCATTAATAAGAATAAATGTTGATATTTTCGAATACATGTCAGTATGCAATAAAAGCATGTATTATACTTGCCATTGAAAGGCGGAAGATTGGGATCGCAGATATTTCGGAAAAAATAGGCACCCCTACCCCTTTCACTTCCAAAATTTTACAGCATATGACCAGAAAAAAACTGATTTCTTCAGGAAAAGGAAAAGGTGGTGGTTTTTATCTCGATGATGAACAATTTGAGAATCTGACAATCAAAGACATCTATGAAAATTTTGAAGGTAAGGAAGTTCTTACCTCATGTCTTTTAGGGTTATCCTTATGTAATGGGGAAAATCCCTGTCCCATTCATCACCTTGCTGTTGCTGTAAAGGAAAAAGTGATGATCATGTTCCAATATAAGATCAAAGATCTGAAAGATCTTGGAAGTGTAATGAAGCTGATGAATGAACCAGGAGTATTTTAAATTCTACAGCTTATAACTGCGGAATCTGGATCTGATCAATTTTTGATCTGTATGATTTCAGTTCAGAAAAAATACGGTCTACTTTTGATCTGAAATAATTTGTATGGGCAAAAAGATCTTCATAATAAGCAATTCCTTTCAGTAAATTAGCTTTGAAGCTCTCCCATTTTTTCACCTGAGATTTGGTGATCTCTTCAGAAAAATCGGCTATTTCGTTTTTAAGATGATCCACATACAGTTTCAATTCGTTGATAAAGACATTTGGACGGCGTTCATCCGGCAAAACATTTTCGTATCCGTAAATATGGCGAACCATTTCCGAAAGTGAAAGTTCTCTGTCGAAAAAGCTAAGATTAGGTCCCGGGCAAATAACAACTCCCTGTTTCTCACCTTTTGTCGGCAATCCGTGTTCCAGATAAGCGGAATTGACAAGACCTACACAAAGGCAGGATTTATCGGTGATATTTTTTCTGCTTTTTTCGTATTGTTTATCTGTAAGATTTGCTCTGTTATTTTCCAGCTCATCCATTTTGATATCCTGATATTTTTTTGAAGCGGTACAGGTTCCTTTCGGATCAAATTCTTTGCTTAAAGCCAAAAGTTTTTTAGGACATGAACTCCCGAACTTACTTTTTGCTATATTTTTTTCCTTGATGATCTCATTGCTTGTTCCTTTGATTGTATTGAACGGAACTCCCAATGGTGATATGTTGCTCAGATAGAAGTCTTCTTCTTTTCCTTTCACCAGAAGATCTCTTGTTTCCTGATCGAGAGAAGTAGCTTCCGGAACCAACAAAAACGGAGAACCCCATCCTACACTGTCTGCATTATAATTTGAGAGAAGAAATTCGTGTTCTTCAGAAGTTCCTACACCGCCTTGTACAGAAATTTTAATGTCTAAAGGCTCGGAAGGAGCCGTTTTACTCTTTTGTTTCAATGCTTCGCTCCATAAAGAATATGCCGAAAACTGGAGTTCACTCTTTTTTTGTTTGAATTCCTCCATGATTGGACCCATCAAAAGTCCGTCCGTAGCAAAAGCATGACCACCACAATTCAAACCGGATTCTATTCTGTATTCCGAAACCCAAAGTCCTTTTTTTGCAAGAAAATTTCCCTGGATCATCGCTGAACGGAAATCACTTACCTTGATGATGATCTTCTTTTTCAGTTCTCCGTTTTCATTAGGAAAAAAGTGTTCAAATTCCTCCAGATAGCTGTATAATCTGGGATTCATCCCTGCTGAAAACACTACAGATGAAGACAGTTTACTCTTCGCAAAACCACGCAGAGAAGCATGGGCATCATTATAAATCGTAGGAAGCTGTACATCCTTCACGAAGTTGTCCTTATCTACTTTGGTCATGATGTTGACATCAATTTCGCCCGGAAAAAGGTTTTCATCAATGAATTTTTTAATGTCTGCTGCGAGATCGTTTTTCTTATCGAGAATGTTCTGTAATCCTTTTTTGAAATCGGAAGTACTCGGCAACATTCCGATAAACTGTTTTAAGCTTTCTGTGTTTTTGGTAATTTCTTCTTTAAAATCTTTACATTTTTTCGTAACAATATCATCCATCATATCCAGATATGCCGTGATTCTTCTCGCTCTGTGATCTTCCGATTTTATGGAAATGGCAGAATAATCAAAATTGAATTTCTTACTGTAAAAATCTCTCATTCTTTCCACGATCTCATCATCGATAATAGACACTACGGAAGAAATTCCAAACTGGGCAACACGGATCGGACTGTCTATGGTATAAGCCAGTCCCATTACAGGAATATGAAAATTGTGTACTGGTTTTTTGTTCATTATTTATTAAATTGGTTTAGATTGGTATTTTTAAATTCTTTATTGATGTAATTCTTTATTCTTAAAGCTCTGATAAACATCCCGATCGAGATCATAATGACCACCGAAGCAAAAAGCAGCCAGTATTTTGCACTTAAAAATGGAATGTAAACGATGGAAAAGAATCCCGAAAGTCCCAAAATAACCTCATTACATATGATCCCGAAGATCATGATCACAATACTGGTCTGAAGGAATTTGTTGATCTTGATATTTTCCAGATGCAGCATTTTCCAGATCAGGAAAAGACTCACTCCCATCAGTAAAACTAAGTGCAAATACCCGATCACGATATTGATATTGCTGAAAGCGTAAATTCCCAGTTCAGGAATTGCCGATAAGATCTGAAGAATGAATTTTCCTAAAAATGCAAAGCCTACAACCACAAGAAGCCATTTTTGTATGACATGCTGTTTTTTGAATAGTTTGGTTTGCTCGAACCATCTCCAAAGTTTAATTGCTCCTATAATCTGAAGGATAGAAATCACACCGAAAAAGATGTGAAGGAGCTCCGGCATATCTATCCATAAAATGGAAAGTCCATATCCGAAAAAACATCCAACAGCCAATAAGCGGAAAATGGTTTTATTCAGTTTTTCCTGAATTTGAACGCCGTATTTTTTCAGGGAGATCAAAAACAAACCTATGGAGGAAAACAGGAAAAATCCGTTATACTGAAAATGAAGATAAAAATAGGTAGAAGCTCTGAACAGCACATCGAACTCGTCTTTCCTTGCCGAAAAATATCCCAACCCGAAAATTCCGATCGCCGACAATGTAGCAAAGAATGCTCCTGACTTCAGCCAAATGGTTTCAGGATTCTTATTTTTCCTAAGATCAATCAGTAAAAATAGATAATAAGCAAAACCGGTAAATAAAGCTACTGAAGAAAACACGATGGAAAGCCAGAAATACCCTCCATAAAGAAAAGTAATCAGCATTCCGTATGAACCGATCTGATTAAAAATCTGCAAAAACTGATACTTTGAAACGGCAATTCCAGCATCACTTTCAGTCAGGTATTTCGTAACAAAAAGATAAATCGCTGCCGAAACCCATCCGTAAAATGCAAAATGAGAATGCGATTCCTGCATGAATTTATGAGAAAATCCCGGAAGTGAAAATGCGAGATTATACCTCATCATAACACCGACCACCGATACTATGAAGAAATTGAACAGGCAAAGCTTCAGCCAGAAATTAAAGTTTTTCATTACTACATTATTTTCATTTAATCATCAATTTTCTACACGGAAAAGCACTGAGTTCCTCTTCGCTATGATTGGTCATAAAAACCGTCGCTCCATTATTTTGATGTTCAACGATCTCCGTCATCATTATTTTTCTCATTAAAGGATCCACTGCGGAAAGCGGTTCATCAAGGAGAATGATCTCAGCATCCTGAACCAAAGCTCTTGCCAATGCAATCCTCTGCTGTTGCCCTCCTGAAAGTTTTGATGGGAAAACATTTTCAAAGTTTTTAAGGTTAAATTTTTCCAGTAAACGATCGATTTTTTCAGTGTTTTTTTCCTTCTGTGCAAAAGTAATATTCTGTCTTACCGTCATATTCGGAAACAAAGCATAATTCTGAAACATCAATGCTGTATTACGTTTTTGCGGAGGAAGAAAAATCCGGTTTTCAGTATCCAATACCGTTTCGTTGTTGATGTTAATCACCCCAAAATTCGGAGTAAGCAATCCTGCCATGATCTTAAAAAACACAGTCTTTCCAATCCCCGAATCTCCGGAAACGTGTATAATCCCACCTGTTTCCAGCTGTTCATTAACCTCTAACATTTTACTTCCCGAAGAGGTAAAAATCTGATGTTTTAGGTGGATCTCAATCATCGGAAAGTTGTAAAGTTAATTTTGCGGTTAATACTGTAAATCAGAAGCAAGATTAAAAAAGACAGTATGAAAAGGACAAATGCATACTTATTGGCTGCTTCAAAATTAAGTGCCTGAACCTGATCGTAAATAGCCACTGAGGCAATTCTTGTTTCCTTCGGAATATTTCCTCCCACCATGATCACAATCCCGAATTCCCCTATACAATGCGCAAAAGTGAGCGCAATAGCTGTAATAACGGAAGTCTTTATATTGGGGATAAGCACGCGGAAAAGGGTAACCAATTTTGATTTTCCCATCGTGTAGGAAGCTTGTCTAAGTTCATCAGGCAACGCTGAAAATCCATTCTGTAAAGGCTGGATCATAAACGGAAGGTTAGCAATAATACTCGACACAACAATTCCATTGAACGAAAAAGCCAACCGGACATCGAAACATTCCTGAAGATATTTCCCGAACGCATTTTCCGGACTGAAAGCCACCAAAAGATAATATCCCATTACGGTAGGAGGCAGTACCATTGGCATACAAATAAGAGTTTCCAGAACAAATTTCAGCTTGAAACGGGAATAGGTGAGCCAATATGCCACAGGAATTCCTATGATGATCAGTATCAAAGTGGTCACCAATGCTAATTTTCCTGTTAGGAATAATGTGTAGATAAATTCCTGATCTAGCATTTAGTGTCGTATTTCAGTTTGGTATCCGTATTTTTGCCAGATCTGTGCTGTTTTTCGGCTTCTTATAAAATCAAAGAACTGCTTGGCTTCTGTCTGTTTTTTTCCTTTCAGCAGGATGCCGCTTTGTGGGATTGAAGCTGCTTCGTTCTCCGACAAGAGATAATAATTCCCTTTAGCTTTCATTTCTTTGCTCATAGCTGTAGAAAGGGCTATAAAAGCGAGATCAGCATTCCCTGTAGCGGCAAATTGTGCAGCCTGACCAATGTTTTCCGCCCAGACTATTTTGTGTTCGATCTTTGGATAGATTCCTGTATTTTTCAAAGCCTGAACGGTATTTTTCCCATATGGAGCCAATTCAGGATCAGCAATTGCGATTTTTTTTATTTCGGGGTTCAATGATGTTTGCAAACCTTCTGAAAGATCAAATGCCGAGCTCCACATCGCTACTTTTCCTAATGCATATATTTCGGCTTTACCGAAATTCCTGTTTTCGTTTTTAATTTTCTCTATGAAAGAGGAATCTGCGGAGAGAAAGAGATCAAAGGGTGCTCCATTGACGATCTGCTGAGTCAATAATCCTGAAGATCCGAAGGTAAGTTCTATTTTTTTACCGGGATTTTCCGTTATATAAAGTTTTTTTAATTCTTCCAGAACATCTCTGAGGTTAGCCGCTGCTGCAACAGAAACAAATGAATTTTGTGTGCTATTTTTCTGATGGCCAGATTCTTTTTTACAGCCAAAAAAAAGTAACAAAGTGAAAATGGTAAAAAATAAATGTCCGAATCGAATCAATCTGTCCATAAGTAGCACGAAAAGAAAGATTTATAATAAGACTTTCTTATCTCTTTTCAAAGATAAGGGTATAAGTTGAATTATTCAAATAACATTTCGTGAAAAATGAAGATTAATCCAGTTTTTTCAGGGTCATGCATTTTTCTTTTTCTCCTGTTTTTATCACAGAAATGTCAACATATTTTACCAATCGTTTGCTTGCCAATTCAAACTCTTTTGCCTTTTTATCAGCATATTCGTAGGTATACCCTACTCCCATCACCACTTTATGGCCGTTGCAGATCCCCATTGCCAAATAGAGGTACTCGCCTATTCCTGCCTGTTTATAAGTAGTCATACTGTTTAAAATTAATGATAAAAATCATTTCCAGAACTGATCCGGATAGTTGTCCTGCTCTTTCTGATGGATAAGGCTCAGTTTGTTTCCTATTTCCGTCATTTCATCATCTGATAAATGGTTTTCCAGATGTGGAAAATACATTCGTTCTTCAAAACGTATATGCCCGCTCAAAGCATCTGCAAAATCTTCTAAAAGTCTGGGATTCTGAGATTGATTCACAGTATTAATCAGCTTTCTTATTTCAGAATGTTCTTTCTGCATCTGAAACTGAAGGCTTTCATTTTCCGGTTCCGGCAATACGGTATCCTCTATTTCAAAATGTTTGCTCAGGCTTTCCTGCCAAAAATAGTTGATATATTTTTTGATCCTGTCGTAAGTAATATTCTTTCTAACCCCTTCACGGATCTTCCAGCTGCACAACAATCCGAAATGATGATCTCTTGATAGTGGTACTAAATTTTCATTCCTTTTCATATCTTCAAATTTTAAAAAGAACTGCCGCCTTTCAGCAGCAGCTCAAGTTGATTATATTATCTCTTTTCTTTTAATGACCATCCTGTTTTAAGTCCGATAATGAAAATGACGATCAACAGTTCTCCCACAGCAAGCAACACATCCCCGGGAACGCGCAGCCAGCGTAAGGTATGCATCATATCGGTTTGCATGAATTCTGCGGAACGGGCATACCAATATCCTTCTTTAATAGATGCAACAGACTGCATGATGCCGATAGGAAGTAAACTGATGGTAACCATGACCAATAAGCCGATGTTGGTAAGCCAGAATGCCCATCCAATGAGTTTATCATTCCAGTGCCTGTCCGGATACAATCCACGCAATACAAACATCATCAATCCGATTCCTAAAATTCCGTACACTCCGAATAATGCAGCATGACCATGTACAGCTGTTGTATTCAAGCCCTGAATATAGTATAGCGCAATCGGCGGATTAATCGCAAATCCAAAGATCCCTGCTCCTAAGAAATTCCAGAAACACATAGCAATGAAGCAGTAGATCGGCCATTTGTAAGCTCTGATCCATTTTGTGGATTTACTGATCTTATAATTCTGCCATGCTTCAAACCCAATCAATACCAACGGAACAATTTCCAATGCACTGAATGTAGCTCCTAAAGCCAATACTGCGGTAGGTGTAGCACTGAAATACAAGTGGTGGAATGTTCCTAAGATACCCCCTGCAAGGAAAATAATGGTAGAGAACAATACGGCATTGGTAGCGGATTTTAATCCTAATAATCCCAATCTTGTAAATAAGAATGCTGCTACAACGGTTGCAAATACTTCAAAGAAACCTTCTACCCAAAGGTGTACGACCCACCATCTCCAATATTCGGCAATTGCCATGTGTGTTTGTCTTCCGTACATTAATCCTGCTCCATAGAACAATGCGATCGCTACTGCAGAAAGCGTGAATAAAAGTAGTAAATGTCTGTTGGCATCTTTTTTCTTCAAGGCAGGTAATAAGGCTCTGATCATCAATACCAACCACAAAATAAGCCCAACCAATAGTAAAATCTGCCATACTCTACCCAATTCTACATATTCGTATCCGGAATGTCCCCAAAGGAAATTATCAACATAACCTAATTTCTGCATTACTCCGAACCATTGTCCTGCCAATGAACCTAAAACCACGATCAGCAA
This sequence comes from Chryseobacterium vaccae, assembly GCF_009602705.1. Taxonomy (NCBI): domain Bacteria; kingdom Pseudomonadati; phylum Bacteroidota; class Flavobacteriia; order Flavobacteriales; family Weeksellaceae; genus Chryseobacterium; species Chryseobacterium vaccae. The sequence goes on from NZ_VSWH01000001.1 coordinate 1,932,443, forward strand.
TGCCCCGAATAAAACATTCACCCCAAGTACCTGATATTTTGGTTCGTATCCTGAAACGGCAGGTGCAATATATAATCCTGTTGCCAACCATGAGGTTGCAATCCAGAAAATAGCCAGCTGAACATGCCAGCTTCGGGAAATGGATTGTGGCAGGATCTCATCCAGCGGAAATCCATAGAAAGCACTTCCTTCTACCCCGTAATGTGCGGTAACTACCCCTGCAAGCATCTGAACCAGGATCAGAAGAGCAACAACCCAGATATATTTTAACGTAGCCCTCATGGAAGGAGTTGGCTTCATATTTCTTAAAGGATCTTCCAACGGAAGTTTCTCGCTGAGTTCTTCTTCTTTATGACGGGCATGATAAAATACAAGTAAACCTACACAACCCAACAGCATCAGGACACTGAAACCTGACCATAAGTGCAATGAAGGCGGCGGAATATTACCGATCATCTCATCATGAGGCCAGTTATTGGTATATGAAACCTCATCGCCGGGACGATCTGTGATACAAACCCACGCTGCCCATGAGAAGAAGGCATTCATTTTTGCCATTCTTTCGGGAGTCTTCACTGTATTTTTCGGAATAGCGTATTGATCTCTCAGCTTTGCCATTTCCGGATCATCCATGAATATTTTTGCATAATACTTAGCCAGTTCTGCCTGTACTTTAGCACGTTCCGGACTGATCACAATGGTGTTTGTGGCTTCGTCCAACGTATTTTTGCGGATTTCTTTTTTCAGAAGAACCTTGTATTTCGCCTGTTCATCGTCGGATAAATCTTTATAAACTTTTCCATCTTTTTTAGCCAGTTCTTCCAGAAGAAGAAGTGATTCGCGGTGAAGATAGTCGGCACTCCAGTCAGGCGCGATGTATGCTCCGTGTCCCCATATACTTCCAACGGTCTGTCCCCCGATAGATTGCCAAACATTTTGTCCGTCTTTGATGTCCTGTCCGGTTGCTATAATGGTACCATCTGTAGTTACAATTTTGTCGGGAACCGGCGGAATCTTTCTGTAGATCTCCACGCCATAGAAAATAAGTACCGCAAAGGAACCCAGAATGACCGCCGTGAGCCAGATCCATAATTTTTTAGGTGTCATATACTCAATTTTTAATGTTGTACTTTACTGAAATTCTTTTTCCAGTTTAATTGCTTTCGGGAAAAGGATGTTATTTTCCAGATGAATGTGCTTGTGAAGATCATTTTCAAAATCCTGAAGCATTGAGAAAGTTACTCTATATGTGTTGCAGGCATCAGCCGGAGGAGTGTATTCATCAGTAAGTTCTGCAATCTTTCTCAGTCTTTCCCCTTCTACGGTGTGTTCATGCTTCATCATGTTCACCGGATTTTCCACTGTTCCGAATGGCGGCTGTGGAATTGCACTTCCGTCAATCTGTGCTTTAACCATGTTTTTAATGAATGGGAAAAGCATAAGTTCTTCTTTCTTCATGTGTGCTCCCAGATCCTGTGCAGAAGCATCAAACAGCTCTCTGATCTCAAACAGTTCGGGATGACTTCCACCATGTACCTTACAAAGCTTGTCTAAAAATGCCTGAAGAACAGGTGTTTTCTCTTCCACGTAGCGGTGATGTGTCTTCTCTACATAATCTGCGAGTAAATCTAATGGCCAACTGTTGAAATCAATAGAATTGTCATCTCTTTTTGAAAGGTTTTCTATTTCTTCGTAGATGGGTTCTGTATCGATCTTTCTGTTTTCGCAGGCTTCTTCGATGGTTCTGCCTCCTTTGCAGCAGAAATCGATTCCGTACTTTTTGAATATTGCAGCAGTTCTAAAATCTTCCGCCACTATTTCGCCTATAAAATCTGTCTTTATATTCATAATTTAATACTTTTTTATCTTTTATTGTTTTAAAATTTTTTTGTTTTTTTTAAGGATTTATATTCTTATGATTTTTTTAATGAAAGAATATATTTTACCATTTTCTGTGCATTTTCTTTACTCATTCCGGCATGTGGTGTCATAGGAATATCTCCCCAAACGCCTTTACCTCCGTCAATGATTTTCTGTGCAAGCCGATCAATATCTGCTTCTGTATATTTAGCAGCCACTTCCTGATAAGCAGGACCTACTAACTTTGAGTCTAGCTTATGACAACCAAGGCAGTCTGTACCTTCCACCAATGATTTTCCTTCTGCAATTTCAGCTTCAGGACCGCTTGCTGCAGCTGTGGATGTAATCTCTGAAGAGTCTGCCGGTTTAGGTTCATCAAGCATTATATTGGATTCTGTAGCGTTTGTTGTATCTGTTGCTACTGTTTCTTTTTTGTCTGAACAAGCGGTGATGCTAAGTGATAACAGTAATGCTGCTAATAATAATTTTTTCATTGTTAAATACTTTTCGGATTATAATTCTAATTGTTTTTTGATTTCTTTTACAAGGGCTTCATTATCATTTCCTAAGCCCTCTTTCTGGAAAGCGAGTATTCCTTCTTTAGAATAGACACTGATGATATTGGAGTGAGAAAATTCTATCGGTGAAATTTCTTTATACTTCACAGCCATGATATTAGCCAATTCCCTTGTTTCTGCTTCTGTACTTCGGATGAAAGTCCATTCATCATCCTTAAATTTATTGATTTCCATATAGGCTTTCATAACTTCCGGCGTGTCTGTTTCAGGATCGATAGAGATCAAAACATATTGGATGTCATCACTGTCTACTTTTCCTACCATTTTAGAAATGTTTCTCATTTCATCAGCCAGTCTGGGGCAAGCCGTTTTGCATGAGGTAAAGATCATGGTGGTAACAATTACTTTTCCCTGGAAGTCGGAGAAGGTTATTTTACTTCCGTCCTGTTTTTCCCATTCAGAAGCCAGATTGTATATGGAATCAGGTTTCAAAGGTTCGTTTTTTTTGCTGCAGGAGAATAAAACCAGTGCCAACAAAAAATATAATAGACTTTTCATTTTATTTAAACTTTAATTAATCTTTCGCACATCTAAATCCAAGGTTGTTGAGACAGTAATCGGCTTTCAAGCTTCCTCTGAGTGCATACCGGACAAATGCCGCATAATTTCTGAGATCCGCTGATGTAACTGCCGCGCCTGCACAGAACATAGATTCGTTGGTGGTATTATCTTTTCTGGATTCCCCGCTCATCATCACCGAATTGAAATCATAGGTCCATTCCCACACCATTCCGTACATATCATAAACACCGTAATAATTAGGTTGTGAATGCTTTACAGGCTGTTTGCTTTTTTCTTTTTTCTGATAGGATTTCAATATAAATTCTGTAAACTCCGGCTTTTGGGAAGCATCTTTGGAATCTCTGTCCGCAAGTGCTGTATATTCCCATTCATCTATTGTCGGAAGTCTTTTCCCTACACTTTCGGCATACGCTTTTGCGGCATACCAGGAAACATTGGTGACAGGCGTTTCCGGACCTAAGTTTTCAGGAATTTCAAAATCGCTCTTCCAGTTTTTCAGATAGGTTGTATCTGCATATAGTCTTAGGATCTTACTTTTGGCCCATTGGGGATTTTTCTTCAGGAATTCGAGATATTCTCCATTGGTAATAGGACTTTCGTCAAGATAAAATGTTTTAACTTTTACGATTCTCCCTGAATCTTTACCAATAAAGGCTTTATACGTTCCCCCATCTATTTTTACCATTTTTTTTGAGCTGGAGACTTTGTTCGGATGGTGTTGAACGTGGGGCTTCGTATCAGAAACATCGCGGTGACCGGAACAGGAAACCTGACTGATAACAATTATAAAAAATATTACTAATACACCTTTCATGATTTCCCTTTTTATAATCCCCAATGAGACCTAAGTAATAACACCCTTTCAACTATATATTTACTTTAATTTAATTTTTCTTATAAATGGCCGGATTTTCAGGACCCGTCACTTTTATTTTTCCCAAAGCTCCTTTATTGAATGCTCTGAAAATGGCATGGTCTACGATCACATATTCTCCCGGAACGGTTGCTTTAAATTCTACGATTGTAGCTCCTCCCGGTGGAATCAAAGTAGTTTGTACATCTTCATTGATCTTGCTTCCTCCTTCTATGTATACTTTGTCAAAGATCTCACCGATAACGTGGAAAGAAGAGGTAAGGTTGGGTCCTCCGTTTCCTACATAAAAACGAACTGTTTCTCCAACTTTAGCCTGAAGTTCCCCTTTACCTAGCAAAGCACCTGTATGTCCGTTGAACACTACATATTCAGGATGTTCTGCAATGGCTTTGTCCATATCAAATTCCTGTAATCCTTTATCCCCGAATTTTCCTTTGGTGTAGAAATCTCCTTGCATGATGTAAAACTCCTTGTCTACTTTCGGTAAACCTCCTTCCGGTTCGATAAGGATCAAACCGTACATTCCGTTGGCGATATGCATTCCTACAGGTGCTGTTGCACAATGATAGACATACAGTCCGGGATTTAAGGCTTTAAAATTGAATACTTTCTCTGTTCCTGGTGCTACAAATGTGGCTTCTGCTCCTCCTCCGGGACCGTTCACGGCATGAAGGTCTATGTTATGAGGAAAATTGCTGTTTTCATTGTTTTTAAGGTGAAGCTCGATCTCATCTCCTACTCTTGCGCGGATAAAACTACCGGGAACTGTTCCGTTGAATGTCCAGAAGTTATATTGCGTTCCATCTGCCAATTCACCGACTTTTTCAATAATTTCCAGTCTTACAATGACTTTTTTGGCAGCTCTCTCTCCTACAGGAGCAGGTACATAAGGCGGAGCAACCAGTTTTTGTTCTTCTGATGAACCGTCTGTAGCTATTTTTTCGGCATCCGCTGTTTTATCTGTGGCAGCGGATGGATTTTGTTTGCATGAATTCATACTGATGAACGCAGACAAAACGGCAGTGATGAAGATGGATTTTTTCATTTTGATTGGTTTACGTTTTTTGGCTTAAAATAATTTTATTCAATTTAACAAGATATAAATACCTTTTAGTGTTTTATTTGTCACTGCTTAAAACTTGATTTTAATTGATTCTGATAAATATTTTATTTTTTTAAAAAAGTCAGTTTCAAATCTAAGTTCTTGACAAACATTCTGATCTTGGAGTTTTCCAGCATATCTCTTATTTCTTTACGGATATGTTTGAAATCATTATGGATAGGACAAGGATGATCTTCCGAGCATTCTCTGAGTCCTAAACCACAACCTGAAAAAAGTTTGTCTCCGTCTATCTCTCTTACAATATCTGCTATAGATTGCTCGAAGTTATTTTCATCCATATAAAAACCACCGTTGGGTCCTTTTGCAGATTGTACAAAACCTTTTCTGCTGAGTTCCTGTAGTATTTTGGCAATGAAATACTCCGGGGAATCTATTCCTGATGAAATATCTTTGATCCCTACTCTGCTTCCGTCCTTGGACTTCTGCGCGATGAAGATCAGTGCACGAATGGCGTATTCACAGGTTTTAGAAAACATTTGTTATTTTTATATTACAAAGATATATATTCGAATTTATATAAAAGAGTTTTTGGTATTTTATTTTTCATGATAATTATCACTCCCATTCCAAAAGTCTTCTTTCTCCCTCGATCTTTTTGATCCCCGAAATATCCTGAGACATTTCGATAACCCCTCGATAGTTCTTCTGTGCGTCTCTTACGGCAAAATATCGTACATAGATTAGCTTGTCACGATAATTGAACCAGAACGATGCTTCATTTTGCTCTCCTTTTCTGAAAGCTTCCAATATTTTCAGAACGGTATCCACACTTTTCGGAGGATGGCAAAAACGCACTTCTCTTCCGATAATTCCTGCACTTCTCGGGAAAACACGAATGTCTCCACGGTTATAGAAAATCACTCTGTCGTTTTCATCCACATAGGTAAGATCCAGCGGCAATGTTCTGAATAAAAGATTCACCTGTTCCACTGTCATATATCCTTCATCAAAGTGTGATGCATTTTCATCAAAACTAACATCGGTTCTTATGGTTTTATCTTCGGAAGGATGTACATACTGCTCTTCTTCCGGATATTTTGCGGGTGGCTGACTCAGCATCCAGCCGATTTCATCTTCGCCTTCTCTCATTTTTATCCATTCTTCATCGGTAAGGATCTCCATTGCATTCGGGAAGAGAACCATTTTTTCCACCTGCATCAGATTTCTTAAGTTCTGACCCGCATATTCTATGTTTTGTTTTGCGGAATCCAGATCTTTTTCTTCAATATTTTTTCTGATGATCCTGAAAATATCCCGGATCGTATCATGGAAAGACCACATATTTCTGGAAGGTCCGGTCCACCTTTTTTGCTCCAGAAAAGGAAACAGTTGATTTTCTTTTCGCTCAAATCTCCTCTCAACGGTTGACAAGTGGTTGAAAAGGTTATAAAATTTCTGAAATTCTTCCTTCGGATCTGTTTGAAGCAATTCTTCCAGTAATGTATCGATCAGCTCCTCTTCCACCAGATAAGTGTGAACGGGATGTCCTGCTTTTAATTGATTTTTATCCATTTTAGTTTTAATAGAATATTAATACCTTTTTATCTTTTATAGAACAAAGGTAAGATTTCAACTTCAATTAAAAGAGTTTTTTATCTTTTATTATACTGATTTTTATCAGCAATCTTTAATGCTTTCCGCCGTTCAGTATTTTATAGATGTGCAGAATCCCCGGGAATATAGAATCCATCGACTCTTCGGCTCCTTTTGTTGAGCCTGGAAGTGCGATCACCAGAGTATCACCGATCATCCCGGCAAGACTTCTCGATAACATCGAATAAGGAGTTCTTTGCTGACCATAATTTCTGATCGCTTCGGCAACTCCGGGAATTTCTCTGTCCAACAACGGACGAACAGCTTCGGGAGTGACATCTCGTTTCGAAAGCCCGGTTCCGCCTGTAATCATTACCAACGAGATTCCGTCTTCTGCATACAGCCTGATCTTGCTCTGGATCTCAGCAATTTCATCAGGAATAACCACATAATCATTAATGTTTACCTTATTTTTCTCAAGGGATGAAATAATGGCTTTTCCTGCTTTATCTTCTTTTTTACCTTCAAAAATACTGTCCGAACACACAATTACAGATGCTATGATCCCTTCACCGGAATCTTTGATATCGGATTTTCCGCCTTTTTTCTCAAGCAGCCTGATGTTTTTGATCTCAATGTTTTTATCGATCGGTTTCAGCATATCATACATGGTAAGGGCAACGATTGAAGCGGAATGCATCGCCTCCACTTCTACCCCGGTTTTATAGATCGTATGAATTTCTGAAGTGATATGAATATCCAAATCCATGATCTCAAACTGAATAGAGGTATATTCTATAGGAAGCGGATGACAGTCCGGAATAACATCACTCGTTTTTTTGGCTGCGAATAAGCCTGCTGTTTTGGACATTTCAAAAACATTTCCTTTCGGAACTTTTTGATTCACAATAGCATCGATCGTCACCTGTGAACTGACGCTGACAACGGCTTCTGCAATAGCTTTCCTGAGTGTATTTGTTTTATGTGTGATATTAACCATACTTTATTGTTTATTTTCTTTCCAGGAGTGAGATTTATCCTCCAAAATTTCTTTTCCCCACAACGGAACTTCCTTTTTGATCCTGTCCACCATTTCGTCACATGCATTGATGGCTTCCTTACGATGTGGAGCTGAAGTAAACACAAAAAGACAGATCTCCCCCACTTTGATGTTTCCCAATGAATGATAGATGTGAGTGCAGGTAAGTCCGTATTTGGTTATGATCTCTTCACGGATTTCATGGGCTTTTTCCACTGCCATCTCCTGATAAGCTGTGAATTCTATAGATTCAACTTTCTTATCATTGATTTTGTCTTCCCGAACCTGACCCAGGAATATGCTATGACCACCAATACTTGTTTTTACCGTGTGTTTAGCAATACTTTCGGCAACGAATGCAGGATCAATAGGACCTTTTATAAATATATTCTTAATTTTTTTCATGATAAACTGATTTTGCTCCGGTCGGAAAATGCCTGATCTCTTTTTCCGGAAAATAAGTTTTTGTGATCTCCACCGCTTTTTTGCTTCGGATTCCTGAGGCGCAAATGAAACAGATGTTTTGATAGGATTTTAATGATTGTAAATGTTGTTCAAGTGATGCCAATGGAATTTCCAGAGCGTTTAAAGCTTTCAATCTCGGTTGTTCTTCAGTTTCTCTTACATCAATAAGAACACTGTTTTTCTGATTCAGAAATTCTTCTAAAGCTGAATGCGAGCTGATGTCATCACCTTTATGGATATTACAGAATACATCATAATTGAAATTTTTGAATTCCTCTATGGTTTTCGGTCCTGATCTTTCTTTATTTTCAGTAAAAGTCATTTTCAGAGACTGGTAATTTTTGGTATTAAAGATCAGTAACTCATGTACCAAAACCTCATCTGAGCCGATCAGCAATTTGATGACTTCATTAGCCTGAAAAGTACCAATAACGGATGAATGGGACGGCAAAACTCCTGCTTCATTACAGTTCGGAACTTCATTAGGATTTGGCGGTATCGGAAAAAGATCCCGGTATTGTGTCACCGAATTTACTTTTTCAACATTGAAAACCGCCACTTGACCTTCATATCTGAAGATAGAAGCATACACCAAAGGTTTTTTCAAAAGAAAACAGGCATCATTCAATAAGTATCTTGTCGTAAAATTATCGGTACAATCTACGATCACATCAAAATTATGGATCAATGATAGAACATTTTGTGTGGTGACCAACTCCTGAAAAGCGACTATTTCGGTTTCAGAATTCATGGTATTCAAATGTTCGAAGGCTGCAACGACTTTTGGAGTTCCCACATCTTGCTCGTCATATAAAAGCTGACGGTGAAGATTGTGCAGATCTACTTTATCAGAATCTGCTATTCCTATCACTCCGATTCCTGAAGAGACCAAAATCTGGAGAACAGGGCATCCCAATCCGCCTGCTCCAACCACTAAAACTGATGAACGGGCAAGCTTTTCCTGTGCTTCAACCCCAAAATTCGGAAGTATAATCTGTCTGCTATATCTGTTTATATTCATGGTAATGTATTTTTTTAACCTCCTGAGTAGGGAGGTAATAATGCAATTTCTGCTTCACCTGAAATCAAGTGCTGGTTTTCTGCTTTCACTCCATTCACAACGACTAAAAAAGTAGTTTTCCCCAATTCAGGAAATTTTTCGAACAATTGCGATCTGAGTTCAGCAACACTGGCTGTATTGTGCAATGGAAGATCATATTCTTCTACTTTAAAGATGTCTGTGAGTTTGCCAAATATTTTAAGTTTCATCTGTCCTGATTTTAAGTAATTCTAATTTATTTATCATACGTTCTGCCTCCCAAAAGCTTTCCGGTGTATTGATATTCAAAAACTGTGGTCTAAAGGATTCATCATACTGAATATAATGAGCATCTTGCTGTTCCAGAAATCGGGTCATTCTCAGGCGGTCATTCTTAATTGAATTTGCTAAAACATCAAGAACCACATAAGGATAAATGCCTAAAACCGGATATACTTTACCTTCACATTCCGCGATACTGATCTTATTTTCTGCTCTTCTTTGAAGAATATCTTTCATCAATTCCGTAGAAACAAAAGGCATATCGCAGCTACATACGAAAATATCTTCCTGACAGTGCTCTAAAGCAGACCGAATTCCTTCCATAGGACCTTTTTGCTCATATCGATCCTTAATCACATTCATTGGAACAGGATCACCTGAACGGTTTCCGGAAATAAAAACCTCATCGAATACTTTCGCCAAATTATCCACAACATGTTGTATCATCGTTTTTCCACTCATCTTCATGAGGGCTTTATCCTGTCCCATTCGGGAACTTTTACCACCCGCTAAAACAACTGCTTTCATTTCTGATCATTTTCAAATCCTCCAGATCTTTATTTTTTCACCAGGATTTATTTTGGTTATATTTTCAGGAAATTCAACCAGACAGTTTGCCTGTGCCACAGAATTCATTTTGTATGATTCCTGACCATTGAGGATATGCACTTTTCCCTGGGAATACCAAGCTTTTAAAAACTGTGTCTGCTCACTGCTTTTTTTCATTACGAAAGATTCTGAAACCGCCACATCCTGACTTTCATTAAGGTTCTTTCTTCCGAAACATCCCAGTACAAACGGTTTTACATACTGATGGTAACAGGAAAATACAGATGCTGGATTTCCCGGTAACGCAAAAACAAATTTTTCGTTAAATTTCCCGAAGAATAAAGGTTTTCCTGGCTTTTGTCTTACTTTATAAAACAATTCCGTAACACCCAGTTTTTCCAGAGCAGGTTTTACATAATCATAATCTCCCACGGAAATTCCGCCTGTAATCAGTACAATATCTGCATTTTCAAAGGCTTCTTTAATCGCAGAAAAAGTTGTTTCTTGTCTGTCTTCGGCATGTTTTATGAAGGAAAATTGATGATTGATCTCCGCTAAAGCAGCCTGTAAAGTGTATGTATTGGAATTGTAAATTTCTCCATCGGATAAAGTTTTCCCAACTTCCACCAGTTCATTGCCGGTAAAAACAAGACCGATCTTTAACCGTTTATAAACCTTAACTTTTTCTATTCCAAATCCTGCCAGAAATCCGATCACTGAATGATTGATAAATGTGTTCTTTTCCACAATCACAGTTCCTTTCTCGGTTTGTGAAGCTTTGAGACGGATATGGTCCCCTTTTTTAATTTCATCTGTATTACATTGGATATAATCTCCGTTGCGGACTACTTTTTCCTGCATCACCACAGTATCTATACTTTCCGGAACCTTTGCCCCAGTAAAGATCCGTACAGCTTCTCCTTTACCTAAAATAGGGTCATTTGTTGAAATTCCTGCAGGAATTGTATTGGTAACTTTTAATTTGGTAGAATCTTTCAAATCATCAAAACGAAATCCATACCCATCCATCGCAGAATTATCGAAAGACGGCACATCTAAGGTCGCCATGATAGGTTCTGCCGTATAAAAACCCAAAGCTTCCAACAGAGGCAATATCATATTCTCTGTCGGGAAAATATGGTTCTCTATGATTTCTCTGGCTTCAGAAACACTTATGTATTGATTCATTCTGATCATGCCTTGCTATTGCACTCTTGTTACTTCTATGCTTTTCAGCCATTTTACGTGACGAGGACCCGTTTTGGTATCAGACAGACTCACGAGGATCATTTCGCCTTTTTCTTTCAGGGGGTTTCCGTTCTGTTCAAATACTACATACACTTTATCTCCAGTAGGGTTATTGAACAATTCTGCCCATGAAAAGGTAGCTTTGTAATCATCTGAAGCTCTTGCAACAATGTAGAAATTCCTGTCTGTGTGATCCTTCTGTGCAATTTTTGCCTTTTCCACAATTTCTGTAAGCAGAACACCTTTAGTAGATTCTATATGACTTTTGGATATCCCCGACTGACAGACAATATCAAAATCTTTAATTTCCTTTACATTCATTTTTTTCAAAGAATCTACAGTGAGTGTCAAGGGCTTAACGACATCTCCCATTACGGTTATCTCTTTGTTTACATAGATCCAGTCATCATCATCGTGCTTATGATTTTCTTTTTCCGAAATGTTTTCTGAAATATGAGCCATACTTTGCACTTCAGGTTTTGCTGCTTCAGGTTTACTGCATTGCAACATTGGGTAGGTCATCGCTACCACCCAAATGAATTTTAAAAATTTTCTCACGGTTTGATTTATTAGTGTTTAAAATGATTACAGTTTTTTAGTTATTATTAATTTTTGTTTTTATTTTTTTCCAAATATAAAACTACCCGCCGATTTTTATCATACTCCGATTAACAATTGATTGATTTTTTACACTTCCCATTTCAGAAAACTGTCCACCTTTCTCTTTATGCTTTCTGGTGATGCCTAATTGAATCAGTTCCAGAAGGTCTTCTTCGTTTCTGAAAGCCTTCAGCAAATCAAATTCATCCGCTCCGAAAAGACAGTTTTTCATTTTCCCATCTGAAGTGATCCTGATTCGGTTACAGCCAGCACAGAAAGCATTGCTCATGGTAGAGATCAGTCCGAAAACTCCTTTGCTTTCTTCACTAATCCGGTATTTTCTGGATGTATCATTTTTCTGATCCGTTATTTTTTCAAACGTAAAGTGCTGTGAAACCAAATCAAGCATTTCCGCGACCGGAATCACTTTTGCTTTTTCCCAAGAATTTCCGGTGAATGGCATAAATTCTATAAACCTCAACTCTATCGGATAATGATGGGATAAGGCAATGAATTCCGGGATCTCATCATCATTGAAACCCCGCATTACCACCATATTCAGTTTTACATTAAACCCTCTTCTGATGCTTTCTTTGATATTGTCCCAAACGGGTTGAAACAGGTCTCTTTTGGTAATGTATTTAAACTTTTCGCGATCCAGAGAATCAATACTGATATTGAGATTTTTAACGTTACATTCTTCCAGCGCATCAAAATACTTATGAAGCAAAACCCCATTGGTTGTAACTCCTGTATTGACATTTAACTTGGAAATCTGTCGGATGATATTTTCAAAATCATGTCTTACCAAAGGTTCTCCCCCTGTGATTCTGATCTTGTTAATCCCATAATGATGAACAAAAACCCTTGCAATTTCGAAAATTTCGCGGCTGCTCATCAGTTCTACGGATGATGTACTTTTGAACGGTTCATCGGGCATACAGTATAGACATCTGAAATTACAGTTGTCCGTAATGGAAAGCCTCAAGTAATCGTGTTTTCTGCCAAAAGAATCAAGCAAATCAATAGGCATTGTCATTCTCCTCTTCTGATTTTTTAATCTGTCCTGTAGGAATATCCGGTACATATCTCAAAAAGAAAAGTGTACACAGAAATATAATCATTGATCCAATTGCCGAATAGGCTGCAAAGTCCAGGTTTTCTTTATCCAAAGCCTTGTTGATCGTTCCAAACAAAAGCCACATTTGCAGACTTACCAGCAGAATATAGACGCTGATAATGGCAACAAGCATTTCATTGATTCTGAATGTTACTTTTTTAATAGGTTTCTTTCGTACTGACATCTCGGTAATTTTTTGTGTTGAACTTATCCGTGGCTTTCTTCGGTTTCTTTTTCAAAATCCGTCACATATATTTTATCCTCTTTGATCACGACCTTTAACTGCGGAAGCGGTCTCGGTGGCGGTCCCTGAATAACAGATCCGTCATCCGGATTGAAAAACCCGTGGTGACAAGGGCATTCGATCAGCTGTTCATTATGATTGTATAGCACAGAACATGACAAATGGGTACATTTTTGTTCAAAAACTTTCCATGTATCTTCTGCGAGACGGATAAGCATATAGGGATTACGATGATCTTCATTGATATAGAACGTTCTCATTCCTCCCACCTGTAGATCGGTCGTTAATCCTATAAAATAGGGTTTTATTTCTTTCTCTTTTCTGAAAAAATTAAACAATGGAACGGCTACATTGGCAAATGCCAAAGTGCCTGAGAAAAAAGTGATCAGTTTGATGAATTCTTTTCTGGAAACATATGCTGCCTCACGTTTTTTAATAGGAAAATCGGCTTTCCAGGCGGGGATTTTTTTATGATTTTCTGACATGTTAGTATGATTAAAAAACTTTTAATTCTTCGCTGCCTTTCGGCATCATTATATTTACTTTTGTATTTACGACTTCTTTCCCGAAAATAAAGCGGTTCACAGGTGTGCTGTTCGGTCTTTTCTTCGCTACATTCTCTCTGGTATCAAAGGTTAAGGCCCCACTGGGACAAACTGTTGCACACATAGGTTTAAGACCCGTACTGGTCCTGTCGTAGCACATATTGCACTTCATCATTAGCATCGCACTTTGATCCGGAATCTGCGGAACTCCGAACGGACAACCAATAACACAATTCGCACATCCGATACATTTTGATGTATCTGCGGTATGCACAATACCATATTCATCTTTTGTAATAGCATCTGCGGGACATACATTCGCACAAATGGGATCTTCACAATGCATACACACCTGCACGGTGGTCTGAACAGTTTCTGCCCTGTCTACATAATGAATATGAATCATCGAGGTTTCTCCGTTAGTCTCACATTCTGCACAAGCCATCTCACACGAGTGACAGCCGATGCAGCGCTGCATATCAACGAAGAATTCCATATCATTAAATTTTTCAAACTGTTCCGCCATAATCTTTTTAAAATTTAATATTGAATATCTCTACTTTGGTTAGCCAATTCTTTTGAATTTTCTCCTTTTTTACGCCCTGTTTTCTCCAATTTGCAGGCACAAACTTTAAATTCCGGTATCTTTGAAACAGGATCTAAAGCATCAATGGTCAACTGATTGACAGAATTCACACCGCCCCAGTGATAGGGGATGAAAACAGTATCTTCCCTGATTGTTTCCACCACATTTGCAGGGAACAAGGCACTTCCTCTTCGGGTAGACACTTTGATCAGGTCATTTTCCTGAATGCCATATTGTGCAGCCAATTTAGGATGGATCTCAAGTAATGGTTCTGGATAAATATCTACCAGCTTTCCAATTCTTCTTGTCTGTGAACCACTTAAATACTGACTTACTACTCTTCCTGTTGTCAATACAATCGGATATTCTTCATCCGGCTCCTCCATTGGTTTTTTGTATGGAGTCGGATTAAAATGTGCTTTTTTATCATTTGTATTGAATTGTCTATCTTCCCAAAGTCTTGGAGTTCCGGGATGTTCTTCACTAGGGCAAGGCCAGAAAATCCCCAGATTTCTTTCTATTCTTCCATACGTGATTCCGTAATAGTCTGCCGCACTGCCTTTGGAAGCTCTTCTAAGTTCATTGAAGGTTTCTTCGCTGTTTTTATAGCTGAATTTATCGCCTTCACCTAATCTTCGTGCCAGTTCCATAATGATTTCGCTGTCACGCTTAGCTTTTCCCGGAGGATCTACCACAGCTCTAATTCTAATCACTCTTCCTTCTGCCGATGTAGTGGTTCCTTCTTCTTCTTCCTGCAAGGAGCCTGCAAGAATTATATTGGCGTGACGTAAGGTTTCTGATAAAAAGAAATCGATTCCTGCATAGAATTCCAGTTTTTCCAGTGCTGCACGAACGTTATTGTTATTCGGTAAGGAAACCAATGGATTGAAACATATCGATAATAAACCTTTGATCTCTCCACGATTGATGGCTTCAATGATCTCATAAGCACTCAGGCCTTTTCCCGGCATATCTTCTTCTTTGATGCCCCAAATATCAGCAACAAATCTTCTGTGTTCTGGATTTTCAATGTCTCTGTTTCCGGGAAGCTGATCACATTTATGACCATGCTCTCTTCCGCCCTGCCCATTTCCCTGTCCTGTAATCGTTCCGTAACCGCAATACGGTTTCCCGATCCTTCCGGTTGCCAACACCAGATTGATACAGCTGGAAACATTCTGAACACCTTTAGAGTGATGTTCTATCCCACGGGCATGCATCAAAAAACTGGTTTTAGCTTTTCCCCACATTTCTGCAGCTTTGTAGATCAGTTCTGCAGGAACACCGGTTACTTCTTCTCCCCATTCCAGAGTACAGTCTTTCACGGCTTCGGCAGCTTCTTCAAATCCTGAAGTGTGATTATTGATAAAATCATGGTCGAGCCAATTGTTATCAATTAAAACTTTCAGCATAGTATTGGTAAGTGCTGAATCTGTTCCCGGTTTAATTGGCAAATGGATATCTGCAGTTCTTGCAATCGGGATCTGACGCGGATCTATCACTATTAATTTTGCTCCGTTATCGCGGGCTTCCCAGATTTTATGTGTTAAAACAGGAAAACATTCGCTTACATTGGCTCCAGTAATGATGATTACTTCTGCATGAGCCAGATCAGCCCAACTGTTGGAAGATCTATCCATCCCAAAAGCTTTTTTATTTCCTGCTCCGGCACTTACCATACAAAGGCGGCCATTATAATCAAGGTTGGCAGTTTTCAGAGCGACACGGGCAAATTTCCCTATCATATAGCTTTTCTCGTTGGTAAGGGATACCCCGGAAAGCATAGCAAAAGAATTTTTTCCGTATTGTTCCTGGATTCTTCTAATCTCTTTCACCACTACGTCATACGCTTCATCCCATTCGATCGGAACAAAACCTTTTCCATCCACTCTTTTGTAAGGTGAAAGCAAACGATCGGGGTGATTGTCCTGCATATATCGCTGAACTCCTTTCGGACAAAGTCTTCCTTCATTGAACGGAAAATCATTCCAGGGTTCAAAGCCAACAACTTTTTTGTCTTTTACTTTTAGTTGAATTCCACACTGCAAACCGCAAAAACAACAATGCGTTTTTATCAATGCATCGGGATTTTGTGGATTTGATCGTACAGTTCCTTTGTTAGGATAGTGTTGATGTGGGCCAAATATATTGATGATCTCGTCAGCTGATACGGGTAATTTTGCCATTTTATTCTATTTTAACCAAAATATTTTCCTGATTCTTGTCTTGCTTTAAGGTGCGCTTTGGCTAGCATTGCTCTTTTTCCTTCGGGGCTGTAATCCAAATAGCTTTTGCCATCTTCGCGTACTAAATCAAAGCCCATTTTTTTTGTGATTTCCTTCAGGTCATCAATATGCATTTTTGTGGTGTATTCGTCGCCTGTATGCGGACAAACCTGCATTCCCCTTCGTTTTCCTTCAATTTTATAGATATTTGCTCCCACTTGTGCTGGTCGCTGAAAGATGTGAAAGAACTTTCCAAAAGGGATCCACATAAGGAACATAGCTACCGTAATGGCATGGGTAATAGCCATAAACTGACTCATTTTTCCTTCGAGATAGGTATAATCAAACCAAATTCCCAATCCTGTCACAGAAACAGCTACCAATAAGATCAAAGGAAGCCAGTCTCTTTCAAACCATTGGGTAGCGATAAGACCTTCATCCACGAATCTTCTGTGCATCATAATGAGACAACCCACGATAACCATGATCGAGGTCCAAACCAGAATATGGAAAAAGAAAACGGCTATGGCAGTATCGAGAGGAAATGTCATCACAATAAAGCCCATCATATGGGTTTCATACTGATCTATGGTTCCTGGTTTTAAGGTGAAGTGCAGCCATCCAAATGTAAGTCCGAATGTGACCATAAATGAGATTAGACATCCTGTAGCTAAAAGGAAATGTCCTAACCAACGCGTTTTACCTCTTGGAGCGATGAATTTCTGAAAAATGATGTTACGAACAGATAAACGGATCACTTCTTTTACATAAACCGGGTAATCTTTACTGAAAATAAATTCCCAGGTACGCTTCCAGTATTTCTGTGTTGCCGGACGCTGTTTCCATACCGAATGATGATAGACAACTCCGAAAGTCATGCTGATCGTTCCGAAGAAATAAATGATCAAAGCGGCATCAAAATTCTGTAGATTTACCGATCCTATTACCGTAACGGCAATGACCACTAATGTGGCAATGATGGCATTAATAAATGCTTTTTTATTGATCTTTGTGAAAATGCTGAACATCTGTATAAGTTTTTAATGGTCATTCACTTAGTTGCATGCAGAATTAATCTCTGTAACAAAGATACAGTAATCAGATATTAAAATAAGACAAAAATATCTTATTTTAATTCATTCAAAATAATTTTTGAAGAATACACACCATATTCAACTGAAAATCAAATATTTAATACAAACATGATTTACATCATAGATCTAAAATCCAATCTAGATCCATAAAAAAGTACTGTAAAACAGTACTTTTTCGATTTATTTATTGTTAAGGAAATAGCCATTCAAAATCCTTCCCGTGGTGAGATCTTTTAATACCTGATTGGTGCTTATGCTGTTAAGTCCTCCCAAGTCTGCGATCCACTTCCCTGTTTTTAAGTAATCCAGATTTTCCAGTAAAATCGGATGTTTCCTTTTCATTTGTTTTTCGTTCAATCCGGTATAAAGACCGACTTTTAGCTTTTCTCTTTTTGTCATGGAAATCAGAGCAATGAGTTCAGAATCTGCCCATTCCCCACCCATAAAAAGAACACAGGTAATCGTTTTTTTATATTTCGTGATTAAATTCCGAAAAATATCATGAGTAAGCTCTGTTCCGTTTTCAGGATTCCACAGATGTTCTGAATGGCAACCTTCACACGCTAATTGACAGCCTGTAATGGTAAGACATAGTGAAACCTCATCAGGAATTTCCTGCAGAACAATATCATAGCTATCATACTTCAGCATTCCCGTAATATCTTCTTTTTTCTTCTTTCTGGCGATCTTTAGAGAAGTTGGTGACTTTTTTCAGATAACCGATCACACGTGTAGCGTAATCAATATCATCAGATTGACATTCTGTACAGTGATCCATCGTTTTTTTGTTGATATAACCGCAACTATTGCAAACCGTCACTTTTATATTGAAGCAGAAATAATTACATCCTGTATACGCAGCCACATTCAATAGTTTTTTAAAACCTTCCTGGGTAGGATATTCTTCAAGATTGCAATGATAAGCAGAGCCTCCGTCAAGATACTGTATATACTCGTTTCCGTGAAGGAAGAATTTATCGATTAGGTTTTGGCTTTCATCTTCAACAATATAGAAGTAAGAATTGTAGCAGTCTCTCGGAACGTACAGCCAGTCTTCTTTATCCCATTTGGCATTTTTTACACCCAGGTTTTCGGCAGGAACAAATTCTGTATTGAACATATATCCATATTTTTCTTTGGCTTCTTTATTTTTCGTAAAAATCAGTTTAAGATTTTCATTGATGAAGTTTTTGTAGCGCTCATTATCTGAAATTTCAATGCCCAGAAATTCTGCAGCTTCCACCATTCCGTTGATCCCAATGGTAAGGAACTGTTTGTCAAGAGAAATGAAACTCGCATCGTATACCGGAAGCATTCCCGCATTCTTATAATCCTGAATAAGACTTCTGAAAGCCACTTGATATTTATGAATATTATCAATCATTGTCTCTAACGGAATTTCTTTCTGATAAAGACGATTCATATTGATGGTGATTACATTGATGCTTCCTGTAGATACTCCTCCTGCCCCCAAAGAATAGCTGAATGTATTGTCTGATATTTCGTTTCTCAGTCTGCAACAACTTGCCAGAGAATCAGCGTTTTCGGACTGATAAATGAAGAATGAATTTCCTTCGCTCAACTCTTTTGAACAGAAATCTGCAAAGGCCTCATCATAGACTTTTTTGTCCCTAGTGAGCATTGCTGCCGTAATTACAGGGAATGTGAGTACTGCTTTGCAACGTTCTTTATTGAACCATTGCATGAAAAATTGCTGAAGTCTGTCCAAAAAGAAATAATCAGGCTTGCTTCCATCAGGAAAAAAGAATGTTCCGAACATTGAATCGAAGTAAGGTCTGTCGTACAAGGAAATATTCCAGAAAACGGACTGGTAACCGCGGGCTGCAGCCGGCTGATTGATAGCGTATACAACGTGTTGAAGCTCATTTTCAATCATTTCGGCATGTGTTTGAATATAATTTTCACCAAAATCTTTTCTTGCAAAGTGATCGAAATACAGCAGAAATTCCACGGTCGCCACAGCACCTGCGAATTGTGAAGATACTGAAAAAAGAAAATTCACAAAGGAGCCACAGAAACTGCCCAAATGTTTGGGGGCTTTAGACTCACCACCAAGCTTTGTCAATCCGTCCAAAAGCAACGGATACATGGATACACTTACACAGTATGGTTTTAGACTTGTTTCATCATGAACATAGATTTCATGTTCTTCCAACTGTCTTATATATTCTTTGGCAAGGCTTGCTCCAAAGAGTTCTTCTATCTTATTACCAATAAGATTGCGATTGATCTGGATGTTGATATCTTTGTTCAATTCTGCTTCCATGGTTGCAATATTTTTGGTGGAAACATTCGCGTTCGAGTCAAATATTGCTCCACTTGCGGCATTTTGAGATGCCAAATAGTTTTCAATGAAATTGCATTTGCTGGCCAACTGTTGTTCTGTAAGTCTTGTGAATTTGTTTTTCATAATATTCATTTAATAAGATATAAAGATGTTAATGTCTTTTATTTAGATAGAAGAAAGTTACATTGCCAAACAGGAAAATCCAGTAAAAATGAAACAGACTTCCAAAATCTATTAACAAAAATATAAAATAGTTTTACATACTCTCTATAAAAATACAACTATTTTCATTAGATAATTTAGTAAAATTTGCATCCTTTAGATTCGATCTGTAGATATTATTATTAAAAGAATTTAATTTAAAGTATAACTAGTGTGTTAATAAACCAATCTTATAGAAACATCCATTACAACGTAAAAATAATCCATTTTTAAAGACCTTGTAAAGATCCAACTTTGTAACAGATAAAATTGATAAGTAAAACCATAAAATTTATACAAAATGTCTGTTTCTGATTTATTTAAATCCCTCACTTTTCTGCACGGTTCGCCGATGAGAAACCGTTTTATGTTGGCTCCCCTGACCAGTCAGCAAAGTGATTTTGATGGTACAGCCTCCAAATACGACCAAATATGGATGGAACAATTGGCAAAGGGCGGCTACTGATTAATCCAAACCAGCGCATCTACAGTAGAACCCGGAGCCATTGCATTTGAACGGCAGTTGGGAATTCACAGTGATAAACATTTACCTGGATTAACGAAAATGGCAACAGCTATTCGTGGAGGGGGAGCTTTATCGGCTGTACAGCTTCATCACGCTGGACACCGAGCCAAACCAGAGTTTGGAGGAATTCCGGCTCCTGCATCAAGCAAAACATTGAAAGATATTAAAGCAATCTCAACCGAAGACGTGGAAAGAATTCGTGACAGTTTTATTGAAGCGGCAAAAAGGGCGCAATTATCTGGTTTTGATGGCGTTTCTGTTCACGGTGCTTTTGGTTGGATTTTGTCTGAATTTCTCTCACCAAACCTGAATGACCGAACCGATAAATATGGAGGAAGTATAGAAAACCGGGCACGATTCACCATTGAAGTGATTGAAGGAATTCGCAAAGCTTGTGGAAATGATTTTCAGATTGGATGGCGCTTGTCGATTGAACGATACGGACTTCGTTTGGAAGAATTACGTGAAATTACCACCGAAATTTTTGATAAAGAATTGATTGATTATCTGGATTTGGCACTTTGGGATTCGGCTCAGCTTGTAAGGGAAGGAAGTTTTAAAGGCAAAACGATGTTGAGTGTTTTTACAGAGCTTCCAAGAAAAGGCGTTCGCCTGGGTGCAGCCGGAAAAATTATGAGCGCACAGCGGGCCGGAGAATTACTGGATGAAGGTTGTGATTTTGTGTTGATTGCCAGAGCTGGAATCCTTCAGAGGGATTTTCCGCTTCAGGTAAAAGCGAATCCGTTGTATGACAGTCCACAGTTGCCTGTAACAGCCGGTTTTCTTCGTGAAGGCGGACTGAGTGAACGTTTTATTGAAACGATGCGAGGCTGGCAAACTTTTGTAAAACCCGGATCATAATAAATTTGAATTTTACTTTGAGCGAACTTTTTAACTAAAGTTCGCTTTTCTATGAATATTAAAGGACCAACTAAAAAAAATCTCCATTACAAAGTAGAAATGATCCATTCTTTAGCGTACTTTATTCCCACATCTTTGCAGTGTAAATTAAATTTTTATACAATGAAAAAGACAGCAATTATTATTCTTTCTGACCCAAAGTCTGGATCGGAAGAAGCTTTTATCAAAACCCACCTTTAAACAAGTAATTATCTTCTGATATGACGATATTATTTTTTTCCATTAACATCTTATTGTCGGGGGTTCACTAGTTATTTTATAACTATAAACATAATCTTAATATAAATCTCATAAATCTATCAAAACAATTAGTTTTTCTGAGTGGCAATGCATTCTATTTCGATGCTTGCATTTCTTGGTAATGACTTTATCTCAACTGTACTGCGTGCCGGAAAGCGGTTTTTGAAATAATGATTATATATCTTATTTACTGTTTCAAACTGTTTCATATCAGTAATGAATATGGTGGTTTTGACAATATGATCAAAATCGGAATGATTGTCCTTGAGAATAGTTTTTAAGTTTTCAAAAATCTGTACTATTTGTTCTTCAAAACCTTCTTTTAAGCGGTTTGTTTTTGGATCTATTCCTATCTGGCCCGATACAAACACTAAATTTTCATAGCTGGTTGAATGGCTGTAGGGACCTATGGCTTTTGGTAAATCCGTATGTTTTACTGCTACAATCTGTTTATTTGTACTGCATGACAACAATGTCAGGGCTAAGAAAAGTAATATAAATCTGTGCATTTTAATTCATTTAATATTAAAAAAGAGGTTAGCTTTTTAGACTAACCTCATACTATAATTATCCTATTTTTTGATGAAGTTTAATAATTCGGTATTAAATTTATCCAACTCTTCGATGAACAAGGCATGACCGCTTTTTTCAAAAGGAACTAAAGTTGAGTTTTTAAGCAAAATATTCATTTGTTCCGCAAGATCATAAGAACAGATTTTATCTAACTTACCGTGTAAGATTAAAGTAGGAATTGTTATTTTCTTCAAATCATTACGCAAATCGCTATCTCTCAGAGTTTTTAATCCTTCAGCCATTGCATAAGGTGATGCCTGAGCCTGAATGCCTCCCAACCAAGCGCCATGACCTTGAGAAACGCTGGTCTCATTGGCTGGAAATATCTTACCGAATGTAGCAAATAATTCTGGACGGTTAGTGTTGTTCAGATTGATCAAACCATTAACATCTTCTTTAGTCCACAGGCCATAATTAAAGTCTGCACGTTTTGTCCAGATCGGTGCTGCCGCTCCAAATAATGCCATCTTGGAAACGTGGGCAGCATTGTATTTGGCCACATAGTGAATCACTGTAGCGCCACCCATGGAAAATCCGCCGATAGTCGCATTTTTAATATTCAATTTGTCCAAAACAACCTTGATATCATCTGCAAATACATCATAATTATATTTGCCTCCCGGCTTATCAGATAACCCGAATCCTCTTAAGGTGATACCAATCACACGATATCCTTTTTGAATAAAATCGGCATACTGATATTCGTACATGGCATCACTCAAGGGCCATCCGTGGATCAAGACAATAGGTTCTCCCTCACCAAGGTCGGTCACATGTAGTTTCACATTTTTCTCTACTTCAATATATTCTTCTCTGCCATAAGATGCAGGCGTTCTCTTCGTTTGTGATAAAACTGTATTTGAAATTAATGTTGTAAATAATACGACTGCTAAAATTAAATTTTTCATGTTTCTTTAAATATTTATTATTGTTGTTATTTTGACACTACAAAGTTGCTCTTATTCCTCAGGCCTTCCAATGGACGGCTTTCGCTTTGAATTGTACTTTTTGCCTCTCTTGATTTCTATTCTTTTATAAATGATAGGATATCCTTATTGATTACATCAGCATTGATGGTAGGCATGCCGTGGGAGAAGCCCGGATATATGATCAGCTTGCTGTTTTTCAAAAGCTCAGCGGCTTTAACAGCTGTGGTTGCATAAGGCACAATTTGATCATCGTCACCATGCAATACCAACACAGGTATTTCTACACTTTTTAGATCTTCAGTAAAATCGGTCTCCGAAAATACTTTGATACAATCATACTGCGCCTTGATACCACCCATCATTCCCTGTCTCCACCAGTTGTCCTGTATTCCTTTTTTAATAACCGCATCTTCCCTATTGTAACCATAGAACGGAACTGTAAGATCCTGGTAGAACTGTTGTCTGTTATGACGTGTATTATGGCGGATATCGTCAAAAACTGCAAGTGGCACCCCTTCCGGATTATTGGTATCAGCAATCATATAAGGTGTAATTGCGCTGATCAAAACCACTTTGGATACCCGGTCTTTTCCGTTTTGGGCGGCATACCTGATCGCCTCGCCACCACCTGTTGAATGCCCTACATGGATAACATCCCTTAGATCCAGGAACTCTACCAGTTCTGCAACATCAGCTGCATAAGTATCCATGTCATTTCCCTTATAGGTTTGAGTGGATCTTCCGTGACCTCTTCTATCATGGGAGATTACTCTAAATCCTTTTTCAAGGAAAAACATCATCTGAGCATCCCAGTCATCGGATGATAATGGCCATCCATGGTGAAAAAATATCGGCTGTCCTTCACCTAAATCTTTGAAATAAATTTCTGTTCCGTCTTTTACTGTAAACTTGTTCATGTCTTTACTATTTAATGTTGTTTTATTTTGACATTGCAAAGTTGGGGTAAATTCAGGGGCCTATCAATGGATGGTTTTCGCTTTGAATTGCACTTTTTCCCCCGACGAAGGTTATTTGGTGTTAGATAGCATTATCTACAGTTCGAAAGGGTATAATAATGCAAAAAGCACAACCCAACAGGTTGTGCTTTTTGCATTATTTGATAACGCTCTATTTAAACTGTTTTCTAAAGTTCGTTGGTGATATTCCGGTATGTTTTGTGAAAAAACGGACAAAGTACGCATCGTCCTCATAATTCAGGCTGTAGGCAACTTCTTTCACATTCATGGTGGTATGTGCTAAAAGGCGCTTGCTTTCCAGAATTATCCGGTTTTTTATAATATCATTTGGCGTTTCTTTACTGACCATGCTTATTTTTTTGCTGAGGTTCTTTGGTGTAATACAGAGCATGTCAGCATAGTCGGCCACAGTGTGATGCGTTTTAAAATGCTGTTCAACCAATTTGCTGAATTTCCGCAAAAACTGTACGTCAGCCTGTTGCACGCTGTCAGATAATTGGTGCTGTTGCTTCCAGATCCTTGTCGATTTTAATATAATCAGTTTTAACAATGTTCTCAGCATCTCTTCAGTACTAGAATCTTCGTTCCCCAGTTCGGACTGAATATCGCTTATGATCTTTTGGATCTCAACAGACTGCTCTTCGTTTAAACTGATAAAAGGAATCTCAAATACATTATTGTATAAAATACCATCGCAGGCAACTTCATGATCGTGAATTTCTACACAATAAAAATCTTTGTTAAAATGCATCAGCTGTCCACCTATAGTTTCACAGGGCTTTAAAATCACATGTGGATTAATAAACAATAAGGCATCGGTTTTCATGGCTATCTCCTGAAAGTCGACCTGGATGATTGCATTTTTTGGGATAAACAGGACTTTAATATGCTCGTGTATTTTATTCAGGGAATCGTTCTGAGCCGAGGTTTTGCTGAATTCCAGCTTACCAAATTTCTTATATGAAAATTCTTTTATCATTTAATGATTTAAAAGATTATTATGTAGATATCTTTAGTCAAAAACTCTGCTGTAAAAATAGATAATAAAATATCAAAAATGCGATAGTATTTCGTGTTTACTCAACAATGCAAGATGTTTTAGTTTACATCCAGCCAATTAATGGACATTAAATAGATTATTTCACTGTAACATTGCTCATTTACACACCATTGACCAGGTACTATTACCTTTTGCATACAAGTAATGGTTTATCTTTTTTTACAATATAGGTAGCAAGTTCGGAAGCTCTAACCTTGCCAATATTTTTTGCGAAATGATTTTTTCGTGTCGGAACGAAAAGTACTTCATCTACTGTCAGGATAATAGTTTTTTTGCCTTCCAACTGATATATTTAAATATAGCTTCTAGCACTTATACGAAGGAATATAATACCGTAACTATACAAACTGGAAAAAGTATTACTGCAAAAGATTACAGTAATACTAAAAAAAATACATAATATTCAGACCTATGTATTCTGCCGGCAAATAAGATTTCTCAATATTGCCATTTTATTTTTCTTTGATACACTAAATATTGTTCAGGAGTATTTCATTTTTACATTACTTTTTCCCAAAAATTCAATAATTTATCACAGGCGGTATCGATTAAATTAAAGCTATTGGGAATTTCATCCCACTTACTCCAATAGGTAACCAACCGAGTTCCTATGGGTGTTGCATCAAGCTGTTCTCTCACATATGCTGAATAATCGTAGTATAAATCTCTATCATGAATAATTGTATCATCAATTGAGCATGACGTATCTATATTTTCATAAAAAGAATTAAAAAAATAGAATGCTTCGTACTCTAAAAAGGAGATTTCTTTTATGTTTAAATTAATAAAATCAACATTAGATATATTATGTTTATCGGCTATTTTTTTTGATATTTTAGTTAGGGATGCCCTTTGTTCAACTCCGTAGAATATCCCATCTGTAGAAGCTGCCCCTACGAGACAAAATTTACCTGCTCCGGATCCTATATCCAAAACTTTTCTATCGGTATCATCAACTAAGTATTTAGCAGCCATCTTAGCAACATCAACAGGAGTCCAATGACGTTGTGACAAAGCTTTTATATGTTCTGGATAGATCTCATTAAAAGTATTATCATCAATATCCATATTTAATTTAAGGTATTCAAAAATCATCCTATCATTTCGTTATACTCTTCACAGGTTAAGAATTTATTTTTACCAATCACGGGTAAATAAAACAAAATCCAACAATTAAAAAAATTGATACAATCGGATTAAGCTATTTTACATTAATAAAAGGAAGAGCCACTATTATTGCTTTAGTCGGTTTATTTCTAATATTAATAAAAATTTCATTTCCTGCAGCTGAATTTTCAACGGAGATGTATCCCATCCCAATTGCTTTCTTAAGGGTTGGTGACATTGTTCCGGAAGTAACTGTTCCTATGATCTCATGGCTCTCATTCCAAATTTCGTAGCCATGACGAGGAATTCCTTTATCAGCCATTTCAAACCCTACCAACTTTTTGGATACTCCTTTTTCTTTTTGGATTTTTAAAAATCCACTATGAACAAAGTCTTTATTAAATTTAGTAATCCAGCCTAGTCCAGCTTCTAAAGGAGAAGTATAATCATCAATATCATTCCCATACAAACAGTAGCCCATTTCCAAACGTAATGTATCTCTGGCTCCTAAACCTATAGGTTCTATTCCTTCTTCTTTTCCAGCTTCAAAAAGAGCTCCCCATACATGGGCAGCATATTTATTTTCCATGTATATTTCAAATCCTCCTGCCCCTGTATATCCTGTGGAAGATACTAAAGCATTAGGAACACGAGCCAGTTCACCGATGGTAAAGGTATAATATTCCATGTCTTTTAAACTGATATCTGTCAATTTTTGTAAAACCTTCTCTGCTTTTGGTCCCTGAACCGCCGATAATGAAATAGAATCTGAAATATTGCTAACTTGTGCATCAAAGGAATTCTGTCCATGAATCCAGTTCAGGTCTTTTTTTATATTTGATGCATTAACGACCAATAAGTAGTCATCCTTACTGATCATATATACTAAAAGATCATCAATTATTCCTCCGGTATCATTAGGCATACAACTGTACTGTACTTTTCCCGGAAAAAGTTTTGCTGCATCATTGGAAGTAATTTTCTGGATTAATGACAAGGCTTCTTTTCCCTGTATCAGAATTTCCCCCATATGAGAGACATCAAATACTCCCACATTATTTCTTACAATTTCATGTTCATGGTTTATACCCCTGTATTGAACAGGCATTTCATAGCCTGCAAAATCGACCATTTTTGCTCCAAGCAGATGATGCGTTGCATTAAATGCTGTTTTCTTAATTTTTACTGTTTCCATCCTGTTATAAACCAATTAAGGAAACATATGATTCAGCTTTCAAGAGTCCCTCTGAATCAGACATATTATTAATCTTTATTTTAATCATCCATCCCTCTCCATAAGGGTCAGAATTTACAAATTCAGGATTTGATTCCAATTTCGGATTGATTTCTAGTACTTCACCTGCGAGCGGCAAAAAAAGATCTGATACTGTTTTCACTGCTTCAACTGTCCCAAATATAGCATGTTGTTGTAAATTCTCTCCAAGAGTTTCAATTTCAACATATACAATATCCCCCAATTCACGTTGTGCAAAATCAGTTATTCCAATATATGCAATATCATTTTCTATTTTCACCCATTCATGGTCTTCAGTATACAAAAGGTTTTTAGGAATTTCCATTTCTATTTGCTCTTTATTTTAATTGATTTTTTTTTGAATAGGCCCCCCTTCTATAATTTTATTACTGGCAAAAGATTCAAACTCTTTAAAGTTCTCCGTAAATTGATTAGCTAGATGTAGGGCTTTTTTATCATATTGAGATGGGTCTGCCCAAGTATTTTTAGGATTCAGGATTTCAGAAGGAACACCTTCACACTGTACAGGCATTTGAAGACCAAAAACAGCATCACTTATAAAACTTACATTTTCGAATTTGTTTTCTAATGCAGCAGTAATCATAGCTCTCGTGTAAGACAGTTTTATACGTTCTCCTACTCCGTAAGAGCCTCCTGACCAACCTGTATTAATCAACCAAACGTTTACATTATTTTCATTCAGCTTTTTCCCTAAAAGTTCAGCGTATTTTGTAGGATGAAGGGGAAGAAAAGGTTTTCCGAAGCATGCTGAAAATGTGGTCTGTGGTTCAGTAATTCCATCTTCGGTTCCGGCTACTTTTGCCGTATATCCCGAAATAAAATGATACATCGCCTGCCCAGTTGTTAGTTTTGAAATCGGAGGCAGTACACCAAAAGCATCACAGGTCAAAAAGAAAATATTATTGGGAATACCTCCAACAGAAGGATGGATTGCATTATCAATAAAGTCGATCGGATAAGCAGCTCTGGTGTTTTCAGTGACAGAAGTATCATCATAATTAACAATGTCTGTTCCCTCAAAAAACCGTACATTTTCAAGCAAAGTACCTGGACGAATCGCAGCGAAAATCTGAGGTTCTTTCTCTTGACTTAAATTCACACATTTAGCATAACATCCCCCTTCAAAATTAAAAACATTGTCGTTATCCCATCCATGCTCATCATCTCCTATTAATTTTCTGGCCGGATCTGCTGAAAGTGTCGTTTTTCCTGTTCCGGAAAGTCCAAAAAACACAGAGGTATCTCCATCCTGGCCAACATTGGCTGAACAGTGCATTGATAAGACTTGTTTCTCATGTGGAAGAATATAATTCAATACCGTAAAAATGCCTTTTTTAATTTCACCGGTGTATGCACTTCCTCCGATAAGAATGATTTTTTTTGTGAAATTGATAATCGTAAAATTATGCTGACGGGTTTTATCAGTTTCAGGAACAGCTTTGAAACTTGGTACTGCAAGGATGAGCCATTCGTGTTTAAATACTTCAAGCTCTTTTTCATTAAGCCTTAAAAATAAGTTGTTGGCAAATAAGCTTTGCCATGGATTTTCAGTAATAACCCTGATATTTAAACGATATTCAGGTTTTGCACAAGCATAAACATCTTTAACATAAATTTCACTTTCTGAAAGATGAGCAACTACACGATTATATAATCGGTCGAAATCTTCAGGCAAAAACGGATGATTTACTTCTCCCCACCAAATCGAGTTTTGGGTATTTTCATCTAAGACTACATATTTATCTTTTGGGGAACGCCCCGTAAACTCACCAGTATCACAAGCCAGTGCCCCTGATTCTGTTGTAATACCCTGCCCTTTTCTTAAGGTTTGCGAAATTAACTGGGCTTCTGATAGATTCCAAAAGATCTCTTTTGAGTATAAAATTCCGATTTCCTTTAAACTTTCCAAATGATTCATTTCAAGATCACCTTTTTACTTTCAGGCAAAAGTAGTCTCTTTGTGAACAAAATTTAATGATCTACATCTTTCCAAAATTTGATTTAAGTCAAACTTTCAGATAATCAAAATAACGTACTTTAATAAGAATTTTTCACTAGATTAATCTCGAATTAAGATCAATGATACATATAAAAGAAGAACTTGCACAAACAGGATTCAGTATTAATCCGTTAAGCCATATTATTAAAAAGAAACAAGGAAAATCAGATTTTAATACATTAGAATATTTTTGTATTTTATTTGTACTTGATGACCTTACCATTACTATTGAAGATCAAACTTATTATGTAAAAGGAAACAGTGTTGTTTTTATGGGACCTCATAAGACGCTCTCATTTAATGATTATAAAAGACAAGAAATTTATATGGTTTCTTTTTCCTCTCTTTTTTATGAACATTATTCTAATAACCCTGTTTGTTTATATTCGATCTTATTTTTCAATTCAAGAAGCAATATTTTTATTTTCCCATATGCTCATGCACCCAAAAATATGATAAGATATTCATTGATAGACCGACTTTTCAATTTTCAAAGTAAAAATAAAAAACTCTTTATTTCTGCAGTTTATACAACAATTGAATCCTTAATTCTTGATGCATCATTAGCTCTCAATAATAGAATAAAAAATACAGCTGAAACCTCAGAAAACAGTACTGATATATTAACTTCTTTCAATATGAAAATTAGCCAAAACTAGCTTTCAAAGGAGCTCATTCATCTTAATTTTCTTTTTAGCACATAATATCTATATAATATTCTATCGTACCAGATGACGAAAAAAAGTACGCCTACAGAAAACAATAATGTATTTAAACGAAAGGCTTCGTAAATAAAACCTCCTGTTACACCTCCTGAAAAGAAACATAGTACAATTACAATTTTTAACATAATACTTTTTTTTAGGTGGTTGTATACAATTCCCTTACGGTAAAAAAACAATTTCGACATTTCAATCCCTAAGTCAGTGAAAATACCTGTAAGATGTGTCGTTCTTACAACTGATTGAGATACTCTTGTAACTAAAGAATTCTGCAATCCCATTGCAAAAAGTAAAAGACAAGCAATTGTATTCGGACTGATTGCTATTTTTAAATCAGCTGATAGTCCAATGAAGCACAAAATAAAAATTTCTATCAGTAAAGGAATAAGATGAGATCGTATTTTTCTGAACCCGGATACAAATTCTACCAGAAGGCTCGAACAGAAAGCTCCTAGCAAAAAACATGCAATAAATAATAGGTAGACAACAGCTGCATAATAATCTTTCAGCACTACTTCTTCAGAAAAAAAAGCAAAATGCCCAGTAATATTCGTTGTTAATACTTTAATTGATAATACTCCAACAATATTAACTGTCCCTGCAACAAATGAAAGAAGTGATGCTAATTTAAGATTATGAAAATAAGTTCTGTTTTTTCCTCTATGTCTAAACATATCTACCCTAATTTTAACAGTTACAATAAATACTTCAATATCTGTTACAGGATTCTCTCAAAAAATCGTAAACTTTCCTTTTATTTAATGAATTCTATTTTCGATACTTCGTTATAATTATGAACACAGTTGTTGACGAATCCCTGTTCTGCCATCCATTTGTCGCTATACACTTTGGTAATGTATCTTGAACCATGATCAGGATATATTAAAACAACGATATCGTTTTCAGAAAACTCATGAGATTGTGCATATTGCATTAATGCCTGAGTAACTGCTCCTGTAGTATAACCTCCCATAATTGCCTCTTTTAAAGCTATTTCACGGGTTCTGTAAGCAGACATTTCATCGTTTACTCTTACAAATTCATCTATTTTATCAAAAAGCAGGGCAGAAGGGATTAAATTTTTTCCCATTCCTTCGATCTGATAAGGGTGAACATCTTCTTTATGAATCTCACCTGTCTCATGATAGCTTTTGAGAATAGAACCATCGGCATCAACACCGATCACCTTGATATCAGGGTTTTTCTCTTTCAAGAATTTTGCTGATCCCGATAAAGTTCCACCAGTTCCAGTGCAGGCAAAAAGGTGAGTGATCTTACCTCCTGTCTGCTCCCAAATTTCAGGTCCGGTAGTTTGGTAATGGGCATCAATATTTAGCTCATTAAAATACTGATTGATGTAAACTGAATTTGGTGTTTCTGAAGCGATTCTTTTAGCAACTTCATAATAAGATCTTGGATCATCTGCTGGAACATTGGCAGGACATATATAAACTGTAGCTCCAAGTGCTTTCAGATAAGCTATTTTTTCCGGCTTTATCTTATCACTTACAGCAAGTATACATTTATATCCTTTAATGATGCAGACCATTGCAATAGAAAAACCTGTATTTCCGGAAGTAGTTTCTACAACTACAGAATCTTCTTTTAATAAGCCTTTTTTCTCAGCGTTTTCTATAATGTGAAGTGCAATTCTATCTTTAGTGGAATGTCCAGGATTATATGATTCTAACTTGGCATAAACGGTTGCAGGAATATCTTTTGTAACAGTATTAAGCTTCACCATAGGAGTGTTTCCTATTAGGCCAAGGATATTATCGTAAACATTACTCATTATTTGTTATTTTCAATAAAAAACAACTGGATAAATAAAAGATTAAAAAAATTTAGCTATATCAGTATGTATATGAAGAGTACATGTTTATTATTTATCCAGTATATTTGAAAAGTCGTTATATAATAATTTATCTCTAGATTCTTCATTATATTTGGTTCATTTCTTAAAAAAGACTTTCTTTCCCATTTCAAGAGCAATTTTCTTACTTTTGCAAAAATAATCTGTTTAGAAAGAAAACTTGGTGATTTAAGTAGGCTTAAAATGTGATTTAGGTTAAATTTTGAGTTCTTTTTCAATATTTAAGAAGTAAAAAATTATGATTTCAAAATTTATTTTTAATAATCAATATCTTTTTAACGAGCTTCCTGAGTATGATAAAAATTTACTCGTCACTGCGATGAAAAGTAAAAACTACCGTAATCATGAAGCTATATTTACAGACGGTACAAAACCCACCGGTATTTACTATTTAAATGAAGGTAAAATAAAGAAGTACAAGGTAGATAATGATGGCAGAGAGCAAATTATTTACATTTACAGTTCGGGGGAATTTTTCGGATATTCTGCTATTTTAAGTAATGAGACTTATGGAGATACCACATTAACCCTTGAAAATTCTGTAATCTCATTTATTTCAAAAGAGGATTTCTTACACATCCTTGATCAGTCATCAGTTTTTTCAAGACTATTACTAAAGTCCCTTAGTCACGAGTTTAGTGTCATGGCCAACCTCATGGCTGTATTATCACATCGAACCGTTAGAGAACGGGCCGCTCTCAGCTTATTGATCCTTCATGATAAATATACATCTAACGAGTCCAAGGAAAATGTTTTTATCACGCTATCCCGAATTGATCTAGCCAATATGGTGGGAACTGCAAGAGAAACATTAGCCCGTATTCTCAATGATTTCAAGCAGGAAAAACTAATCAAAATTGAAGGACGTAAAATTCGTTTAATCAATATTGAACAATTAGTCCGTATTGCCAATTTTTAAAAGACTATCTGCTTTTAGTATTATTTAAGCCATCAACGAAAAGAGATTTACCCTATTTTTGAAATAAAATTTGGTAACTATATAGATTTTACTTTACATTTTTTTACCCAATCGCCTAGTCAAGGTAACAAATAGCCAAAAGGCGCCACTTGTTTTAAGTAGCGCCTTTTTCAATACACATCTTAATAGGAGTTTAATCTTGATTATTATAACCAGAAAAGATTTTATTTGAATCTCAGGTTTAATGAAATAATATCTGATTTCATTCCAACAGATTTTGTATAATGCCCATATCTGATTTCCAGCATATTCAGCCTTTCCACTCCAAATAAACCATTTTTCGGACTGATTCTGATTCCTGCTCCATAAAAGTGACTGTCAAATTTTGAAAGATCGTAATTACTCGTATAAAAGTCATCAAAAGCAGTATGCTGCTGATAAGGCGCAAAATATTTAGCTGCTGTCTGAGAATAATATCTGTAAAACGGACTTACCGAAACAAAAGGCGAAATTTTCACCGGTGTTTCCAGGCTGAATGTATTGGACTTCAACCCCCAATCGTCGGTATAATAACGATAATACGCTCTCAGAATAACTTTATCCCCCAGGAAATAATTCGCTCTTACCCCCAAAGGAATTTTAAATCGTTTATCAGGCAAAGCTTCCTGATGAACTGAATTGTCCGCAAAGTAAACACGATGGAAAGGCAAACTTAAATATCCTGTCTGCTGAACTCCATCCGCCAAAAATTCAACCTGAAAATTCTGGTTAATGATCTGTGAATAAGACAGGGACAGTGCAAAAGTATTTCTTCCGCTGGTTCCGTAGTTTTCGTGTTCCCCTCCTGTGCTTCCATTTGTTCTAAGCTCAATCGGGGCAATCAGTTTTACCTGATCGAGATAAGCCTGAAATTTCGCTGTAAACTCTCCCATTCTATTTTTTGTTTTTTGCGAAAAGCCGATATTGGCGCCATAAGACTGATAATCAAACTCTGTTGAAAACGAAACTCCAGCCATTAAAGTGGTTCCCTTCGTATCATTTTCCCGACTCCAGCTAAGAGCAGGATAAATTCTATTGTCTGCACGGGAAGCGGATGAATTGGCCTTTAAATCTATCATATCGGAAGAAGCAGATGTATAATGATCTATCCCCACGCTGAAATTAAATTTATTTTTTCTGGCTTTTTTATCATATTTTACCATTGTTACATCAATGGTATTAGAAATGTCAGTTAATTTTTCTGTTCCTATTCCGCCCGTAACCGCCGAGTTATTTCCATCCTGCTTATAATAACTGGACACCAAATTAGCTTCATCAAAACTAAGCTTTTTAGGCTGTTCATTATTTGAGTTTTCCTGTGCTTTTGCGTTGAAAATTCCGAAAAGAGCGAAAATGCTTATTATAATTTTTTTCATTTTAAATCACACTTAAATTTTACTTTAATTACAGCCGCATCCGCCTCCTACTTTCCCTGCATTAGCTCCCGAAGAACCTTCTCTGTAAGATTGAAAGCTGAGTTCTGTTTTTTCAATGGTTCTGTTTCCCAACACCATTTCAGCATCATTAAGTTTATTTTTTTCATATTCTTTTACGGTTGTGCAAGAATGCATCGAACCAACCAGGAAAATAAAAAAGCCTGTTATTATTATTTTTATAAAATTTTTCATTTGAATTGAATTTGTTTTAGTTATAAAATGAAATCTAACTTCATTTTAAATTAATATTTTGAGAGGAATATATATTGTCCTGATCATCGATAATGATGCATTCCAGATGATTGATCTGGTTTACCATATTAAGTGACGCATCAATTCCCATAATGCTTACAGGAGTTGCCATTGCATCAGCAATTTCTGCATTAGGACAAAAGATGGTAACACTTTTCACCCCCGAAACAGGCATTCCTGTTTTGGGATTAATGGTATGAGAATATTTTTTCCCATTGATGACCACGAATTTTTCGTAATTCCCAGATGTTGCTACCGCCATATCAGTAATATTCATGTAAGAAAATGGCTTTCCGGCGTTATCAGGATCAGCAATTCCAACCGTCCAAGGTTTTCCGTCTGCCTGATTTCCCCAGGCTGTTAAATCCCCTGATGCATTTACAATTCCTGATTCTACACCTCTATTCTGAAGAAGTCTTTTTGCCATCTCCGCTGCATAGCCTTTCCCAATTCCCCCAAAACCTATTCTCATTCCTTTTTCTTTCAGGAAAACTGTTTGATTGTGATGGTCAAGAATGATGTTATGATAATTAACCAATTTCAGATGTTTTTTGATCAGTTCAGGATCAGGAAGCTGTTGCATCTGCCGGTCAAAATTCCAGAAGCTTTTGTCGATTCCACCGTAAGAAATATCAAAATATCCGTCTGTAATTTTACTGATTCTCAAACTTCTTTCAATTAAACCAAAGATTTCCCCATCTACTTTCACAGGCTTTATCCCTGCGTTTTTATTGATAAAATGGGTTTGGCTTTCGTCGTTGAAAGTAGTTAAAAGTCTTTCAATCCTCCGAATTTCGTCAATAGCTGCATCAATATGCTGATTAGCCAAATTTTCATTGTCACTTACAACGGTAATTTCAAAAGCGTTCCCCATTAATTTCTGAGATCTTTTGAACTCTCTCAACATATGATCTTATTTATTTTGGTTTTCTTTAATATCCCGTACTTCTTTAATGAAAGCTAAAGCATTTTCAGATGGAAGTCCCTCCCAGCTTTTCAAAACCTTTCCCTCTGAATTCAATAAAAGGGTGTAAGGAAAAAGTCCTTTCGGATTATATTGATCAGCAAGCGATGCATTTTCTTTTTTCAATTCCGGAGAAAGCTGATTCTTTTTGTTTCTTGGAAAATCTGCATTGATGTAAACAGCGATATTTTCTGTTTCCAGCTTTTTAAATTCATCGGTTTCAATGATATTTTTATGAAGTTTGATGCATGGAATACACCAATCTGAACCTGAAAAGTTCAGTAAAATAAGTTCTTTATTTTGGGACGCCAGTTTTTTGGCACTTTCCAAACGACTCTGTGCGTGAATGCCAACAGCGAATACAACCATTAATATGGCTGAAAATAGTGTTTTCATTATTTAATTTTTATAATGATTTTAGAGAATAATGATGTTGCTTGATTGTAGATCAATCAAATTAAATAGATTATATAGACAAAGATTTCGGTGGTTCCCAGACCGATCCTGTAAATCCTTTGTAACAAAAATCTTCATCTTTTGAAGGAATTTTATGAGATTGTAATGGTCTGAAACTTTCAGCTTTTGCTTCAAAATAAAAGCCTGGGTGAATCGTGAATATCAAAGTTAATGGTGCAGAATGAATTACAAACGGCAGTTTCTGATCTTTACCATAATCTCCATCTTTAACAGGATTTTCATAATGGGTTTTCAGAAACGCTGTAAGAGACATTTCCGGATTCAACTTTTTATGTTCCCAATAATGTTCTATCAAAGTCGGAATTTTCAACAGCTGATATACTTCAGTTGTTGAAATTAAATACAGTGACAATAACAGTATGGAAATCAATTTTTTCACAAATCAAAATTATAAAATATTTTATTAAGAATGATTATTTTTTATTTCCTTTCCAAAAGCCTTTTTAGAAGCTTATAGATCTCAAACCAAAGCACAGAAACTGCAGCAGTAAGGAATGTTAATCCTAATTCTTTTACTGTAAGAGGCGCTACACTAAAGAATCCTGATACCGGCTTCACATATAGAATAACAAACAATAATACAAGAACCAACGCGGAAATCCCTGCTAATAAATAATTGCGATTTTTAAAACTTTCAAAAATACTGTAATGGAAAGATCGATTTACCAAACTCAGTAAAATATTCGCAAATATTAAAGTACTGAACACCCAAGCTCTTGTTGTAGGCTCATCATTCCCCAGGTGGACAGAATGTTGATATATCCATAGTATTCCTGCTGTGATAACCAATCCCTGAATAATACTTACCATAAGCTCTCCCCAGTTCAGAAATGTATCTGTAAGCACTCTTGGAGGCCTTTGCATTGCATCTTTTTCAATAGGCTCATTTTCATATACAATAGAACAGGTAGGTCCCATTACCAATTCAAGAAAAATAACGTGAACCGGGGTAAATATGTGAGGGAATACCCATCCCAGGAATAAAGGCAAAGAAACTGTAAGGATAATGGGAATATGAATAGAAATAATATATTGAACAGCTTTTTTGATATTGGCATAAATTCTCCTTCCCGCAGCAATTCCTACTACCAGCTTTTCAAGATCATCATTCGTAATGACGAGTGCTGCTGCTGATTTGGCAATTTCGGTTCCTTTATTTCCCATTGCGACTCCTATATGGGCCGCTTTTAATGCAGGTCCGTCGTTCACTCCATCTCCCAACATGGCCACTACGTTACCCTGTGCTTTCAGCGCATTCACCACTTCAAGCTTTGCTTCAGGAAACATTCTTGTAAACAGAGTCGTTTTTTCAGAAAGCTTCATTAAATCCTCTTCTGAACTTGCGGTGACGTCACTCCCATTAACTGCAGGAGCATTATTGATAATCCCGGCCTGCAATGCAATAGCCTTTGTGGTATCCGCATTATCCCCCGTAATTACCTTTACCTTAATCCCTGCATTATAAATATGCTGAAGCACTTCTTTTATTTCTTTTTTAGGAGGGTCATAAAATGCTGTCAGTCCTAAAAATTCAAAACTAAAATCCTGCTGGTTTTCAGGGAAATTATTTCCTTCGAAATGAGATTTGGCAACTCCAAGAACCCTATATCCCTGTTCACCAAACTCTTTTACGATATTTCTGATTTTATTTTTTTCATCTTCTGAAAGCTCAGAAACAGTAAGGATTGCTTCAGGAGCACCTTTTGCCGCAATAATTCTCTCTTTTTGTTCATTTTCAAAAAGATGGGTCATCATAGGAGGTTTTCCTTCCAACGGATATTCATGAAATAACTGATAATTTTTTCTGTCGTCAGAATCCTGAGTCTGCTCATAAATCTTATGTAAGGTTATTTCCATCGGATCAAACGGAACTGGCTCACTGCTCCACATCGCATAATCAATAAGTTCATCAAGCTCTTTTGTCTTGAAATTCTCTTGTTCATAAATCGTATCAGACTTATAATCATAAAGATGCTTTAGCTGCATTGAGTTTTCGGTAATTGTTCCCGTTTTATCCGTACATATCACTGTAACACTTCCCAACGTTTCAACAATACTGCTTCGTTTGATAATAATTCCTTCCCGCATCAGCTTCCAGGCTCCCAAAGCCATAAAGGTGGTAAAAGCTACAGGAATTTCCTCAGGAAGTACAGACATTGCCAAAGTCAAACCACTTAATAAGCTGGTCACAAAGTCTTCTGTTTTAATATAGCTGAAAACACATACCGCCATAAAGATCATCAATCCAATAATCGCCATACCTTTTACAAAATTCCGGATCTGGAGCTGTAAAGGAGATATTTCTTCCTTTATCCCCAGTATAGACTGCCCTATTTTTCCTACTTTGGTTTCTTTTCCTATTTGCTCTACCTCAAAAACTGCAAGTCCGGAAACAGTAATTGTTCCGCTATATACTTTATTATCTTCTGATTTGCTGTCTTTAAAAACAGAGAAGCTCTCCCCTGTAAGTGAAGACTGATTAACGGAAAAATCATTGCTATGTACAATAGTACCATCTGCATTGATCAGATTTCCTTCTTCGGTAATACAGAGATCTCCCACAGCAATTTCAAAAGTGGGTATTTTAATAATCTTTGAATTTCTTATGACCGTACTTAAAGGCTCGTTCAATTTTTCAAGTTCTTCCAGGGCCTTTTTACTTCGGCTATCCTGATAGAAAGAGATAGCCGTAACTCCTATTATCGCAACCAACATAAATAAAGCCTCACCATAGTCACCTATGATTACATAGATAAGTGAAACACATATCAATAAAATAAGCATGGGTTCTTTCAGAATATCAATAAGCATATCTGCCCATGTTTCTTTTTTAACCGCTTCCAGCCGGTTATATCCGTATTTTTTTCGGGAAGCTTCCACTTCCGCTTCTGTAAGACCTTTGAGATTTTCAGGGATATTGTAATTCATGTGAAATGGATGTAGTATTAAAATTACTGAATGTTTTTGTCATAACAGAATAATATTGATGATTTTAATTATTAGATGATTTTAATTATTAATTGATCTCCTTTTTAACCTGAATCACCCATTTTTCTATTTCCGATTTATCCGTAGAAGATAATTTTGCATTATGATGGATTATTGTATACGAACTAAGTGGCATTTCTCCCTCTTTAACGGTTTCGACAATTTCATCTAATTTCTTCAATTTTTTTTCTTTAGTATAGGTATTAAATTCATCAAAATTCAAATGCCTCTTCCCTGAATTGACGTGATCTGCCAACCACCATTTTACCGGCTGTATATTACTATACCAGGGATATGCCGTATTATTAGAATGACAATCGTAACAGCTTGTTTTTAATAAGCCCTGTACGTGGGATGACACCTGATAATGTTTTTCAATTGCATTTTCAGAAGGAGTGGCTGATATATTCTTATCAGTATCAAAAAATTGGATAACGATGAGAAACAGAACTATAAAGCCTGCTCCTATTTTTATTAAAGATGATGTTTTCATAATTTGTATTTATCTATAAGTTCTTTTATTATTCATCTGCAGTGTTCTTAAGTTTCATAAGAAGGGTATAAGCATTCTTGGTGACAATTTTCTTATTTTTAAAATCATCGGTATTAAGTATCTGTATGAACCCGTTCTCTGTTTCACCCAATGTTACAGGTGTCAGGCGGTAGGTACGTGTTTTCTCTTCCACAAAAACAAAGCTTTTTCCTTCAAAATTGACAATGCTTTCTTCAGGAACCGCATTGGAAAAAGAGGTACTTGTTTCTATTTCTGCATTCATATACATTCCCGGTACAAGGCTCTGGTCATATTTTTCAAAATGACAGTGTACTTCAGCCATACCTCCCGGGTTAACATCCTTACTGATCAGAATAATCTCTCCGTAATATTTCTTATCAGGAGCTGCATTCGTGTAGGCCGTAAACCGTTGTCCCATTTTGAGGTTTCCAAGATCTTTTTCATATACTTTAAGGTTAAGATGTATATCATCCGGATTGATGAGTTCAAAAAGGACATCCGAAGGATTTACATATTTTCCGATATTCACATTTACTTTACTCACAAACCCATTGATGCTGCTGTAAACCGGAACGCTTTTTTTAATATTCCCGGAATTCAGCGATGCTGGGTTAATATTGATAAGGCGGAGCTGCTGTGCCAGGGAGTTCATCAGGATTTTCTGGCTGTTCATTTCAGACTGGGCTTGTTGCATAACTTTATCACTGGTAGCCTGACTTTGATTAAGGGTTTTCTGACGGTTGTAGTCCAGTTCGGCAAAATGCATTTTAGACCTTGCCATTAAATAATCCTGCTGAAGCTGGATAAACTGCGGGTTTTCAATAACGGCAATCACCTGTCCTTTTGAAACCGGCTTTCCTGGCAACAGACTGCTGGATTTGAGATATCCGCCCAGTGGAATACTTACTGAAACCAGGTTTTGCGGAGGAACATCAATCATTCCATTAAGCTTTAAAAGCGAAGATATCTTCTGTAAAGAAAGGGTTGTAGTTGCTATAGGAGCATTTTTTAATTGGGCTTCAGTAAGCGTTACTACGTTTTCATCTTTGGAAGAGACTGCTGCTGGTACCGGCTCCGTTTTTCCATGGTCTTTACACTCATAAAACATGAGCAGTCCTATTATTGGCAGAGAATATGATATGATTTTAAATTTACGTTTCATTATTATGGGTTTAAAGTAAGA
Organism: Chryseobacterium vaccae; assembly: GCF_009602705.1. Taxonomy (NCBI): domain Bacteria; kingdom Pseudomonadati; phylum Bacteroidota; class Flavobacteriia; order Flavobacteriales; family Weeksellaceae; genus Chryseobacterium; species Chryseobacterium vaccae. The sequence continues at coordinate 1,973,453 of NZ_VSWH01000001.1, forward strand.
TATTCCAATTCTATAGCACTCTGATTCAGTTTCCAGACTGCATCGGTATAACTGTTTTTTAAGGTGACTGCCTGGTTGACCAATATTACAAATTCGAGGTAGTTGATCTCTCCGGCAAGAAACTGTTTTTTAGCTGTTTCAGTGATAACATCAGCGTTTTTAAGTTCTGCGCTTTCATAGCGGGAAACAATGTCAAGATTAGCCTGATAAATCCCGGATGCTTTTTTACGCTGATTCTGCAGGTTGAATTCCATATTGGAAATATCATTTTCAGCAACAGATTCTGCAATTTTAGCAGCCTGAATTCTGGCTTTCTGTCCGCCTGAAAAAACAGGAACCGAAACACCCAGCTGTACGGAATGAAATTGTGGTGCAGAGCCGTACACTTTGTCATCCGCACCCGTTCCTTTAAAACTGTTAAGATTGTAAGCAAGCTGCAACCCCGGAAGCAGCTTAGCTTTTTCAAGAGCTGTCTGCTGTTCGGAAACTTTTTTCTGCTGCTGCAATACCTGGATTACAGGATGTGAATTAAGCTCTTCTTTAAGTCCTCCGCTAAATAACTTTTTATCTTCAGGAACAAAATCTGTTTCAGTATTCAAAAGCCATTGCAGCTGATATTTCAAAACTGAAAGCTCCTGATTCAATTGCTTCAGCTGGATTTCAATAGCAGATTTCTGGTTGGAAGCAGTTGTTTTTTCTAAAATATTACTTTCTCCTGCTTTCAGACGAATGCTTGCTTTATCCAGAAAGTCGGTATACAGCTTTAATGTTTCCTGCAGAAGCTTTTCTTTTTCTTTCCAGTAGAGAATATTATAAAAAGTAAGGCTTACGGCTTTCTTTAGCTCATATTCTTTAAGGGAAACATTCAGCAGAGACTTTTTCCATTCTTCCGTATAAAGATTCTTTTGTTTTTTATATACAGTAGGAAATGCTATATTCTGAGAAATACCGAATTTCATATCTGTCAGGGCACTGTTGATTTGGCCATAATCCATCGTAACTCCTGTCTGAGGAATATCTGATGATGATCTGATAAGTTCCTTTGAATACTCAGATTTTAATTTTTCATTTTTAATAATCCGGTTATTTTTCAAAGCTACATCAACGGCTTCCTCCAAAGTAACAGGGGTTTGGGATTTTACTTCAAGTCCAATAAAACAGAATAAAAATACCAATACGGAAGCTATATTTCTGTTTTTCATTTTTTTCATTTTGATTCCTTTTTCAATATTTACATAAAGCAATGGTAAAACAAACAGAGTAAGGAAAGTTGCCACTATTAATCCTCCGATAACAACTGTAGCCAGTGGCCGCTGTACTTCGGCTCCGGCCCCGTTACTCAATGCCATCGGGATAAAGCCCAGCGAAGCAACAAAGGCAGTCATAAGGACCGGGCGGAGACGTGATTCTCCTCCGTCAATAACAATTCTTACAATATTTCTCATTCCGCTTTTGTAAAGACGGTTAAACTCAGATATTAAAACAATTCCGTTCAGTACAGCTACTCCGAAAAGCGCAATAAATCCTACTCCGGCACTGATACTGAAA